>DYJN01000061.1 GCA_020723085.1 Arcobacter sp. | reverse complement strand
GGGGCGGCTGCCGGCGATGGCCCCCGAGCTCCAGTACCCGGCGAATCCGAACGACACGAGGCCCTTCTTTCGAGCCTTGCTGGCAGCGATGCAGGAGTGGGTCCAGAACGGCAGGCAGCCGCCGCCGTCGCAGTTTCCCACGCTCGCCGACGGGCAGCTGGCGCCGCCGTCGAGAATCCGCTGGCCGAAGAAAGCTCCCGCCGCTCCGCCGAAACTTCCGAAGCAGGCGTACGACCTCGACTTCGGCGAAGAGTTCGTTTCGCGGGGGATCATCACCGTGGAGCCGCCGCGCGTGCGGGCTCGCTTCGCCGTGCTCGTACCGCAGGTGGACGAGGACGGCATCGATCTGGGGGGCATCCGGATGCCGGTGGTGGCCGTCCCCCTGGGCACGTTCACGGGATGGAACCTGCGGCGCCCGAAGACAGGCGCGCCGCGGCAGATCGGCGGCACGGCTGGCTCGTTCTTCGCATTTGATGCGTCCGAGATCGCCCGCCGCTATGCGGGCAAAGAGGACTACCTGAAGCGCATCGGCGACGCCGCGCGCGGGCTGGTAAAGAGACGATTTCTGCTGGAGGCGGATCTGAAACGCATTGAGCGGCACGCGGGCGGACTGTGGGACACGGTGACGAAACGGTAAACTGAAGACATATGGGCGCTCCTCCGCAGGCAGAGATGCCGAAACAGCCGATTGAAGGCGTGAAGAACCTGATCGCCATTGGTTCCGGAAAGGGCGGCGTCGGCAAGACCACCGTCGCCGTGAACCTCGCGATTTCGATGGCGCGTCTCGGGCGCAAAGTGGGTTTGCTCGACGCCGACGTTTACGGACCGAACGTGCCGCTGATGATGGGCATCTGCGAAGCTCCGTACGCGATCGACAACCGCATCCAACCACTGGAACAGCACGGCATCAGGCTGATGTCGATGGGCTTTCTGAATCCCGGCGACAAGCCGTTGATCTGGCGCGGACCCATGCTGCACAGCGTCATGCAGTCCTTCATCCGCCAGGTGGACTGGGGCGAGCTGGACGATCTGCTGGTGGATCTTCCGCCTGGCACGGGCGACGTGGTGCTGAGCCTGATTCAGACCGTCCCGGTTACGGGCGCCATTGTCGTTTCCACGCCCTCGGAAGTGGCCCTGGAGGATGGCCGCAAGGCGGTGCTGATGTTCCAGCAGGTGAAGGTCGAGCTTCTTGGCATCGTCGAGAACATGAGCTACCTCATCGTGCCGGAGACTGGGAAGAAGATGGACATCTTTGGCGAGGGCGGCGGGCGCCGCACCGCGGAAGCGATGAATGTGCCGTTCCTCGGCGAACTGCCCTTGAATCCGCAGATCCGGGTCGGCGGCGACACCGGACGTCCAGTGGCGTTGCTCGCTCCAGACGACCCGCACGCGGCGCCGTTCTACGAGCTGGCACGGCGCGTGATCGAACGCACCGAGTCGCTGGCGCGCAAAGCGCCCACGATCACCGTGGAGGACTGAAGCCGCGGAAACGGAGCGGCGGAAGGAAGCGTCCAGAGGTTCGTATGAAACGGGCGGTCGCGGTTCTGTTGGGATTGGCAGCGGCGCTTCCGGCAGCGGGGCAATGGGGCAGGAGCTGGCACCCGCGGCATCACTTTGAAGCCGGACTCGGCTTCGCCGTCCCCGGCAAGGACCTGACCACGTTCTATCAGAACGCCTTCGCCTGGAGCTTCGGCTATGGCTACCGCCCCGTGAAGTTCTTTCAGATCGATCTCGGCTACCAAGGCGCTTACAACGCCGCGCGAGTCAAGGATTACATCTACAATCCCTCGGCGGGCTACCTGCGGATCCGGGACTTCCAGACCTACCTGCCGCTCGGCGCCCGCGTCGTGGCGCCCGTCGGCGGCGGGCGTGTGGAGTTCTACGGGGGCGGCGGCGCCTCGTACGTGCGGACGGCGGAGTCTCTACGGCAGCCCAGCGATTGGGTGCGCTTCGAGTGCCCGGATTGCGTGTCCCGGGACGGCTGGGGCTACTATGCCCTGCTCGGTACCGGAATCGCTCTTACGCAGTCGCAGGCGGTGCGTCTCACCGTCATTACCCGGGTTTACCGTGCGGAGACCTCGGGTCCACCCATCGGCGCCAACCCTGCCATCTTCACCCGCGAGCAGTGGGTGAATACGACCTTTGGCCTCACCTTCAGCTTCTGACCCGGATCTGGCCAGCTCTGGCTCAAGTCATTATTTTTCAGCAACATAATCTCTCTCACGCGCAATTCCGCACTCCCTTCCGGGTTGGCTGCCGAATTGCTTACACTTTCGTATGAACATGGCGGCTACCCATCAGGAATTCCGCCCCCGGCTGGTGTTCTGGGAACTGACAACCGGCTGCAATCTCCGGTGCATCCACTGCCGCGCCAGCGCGACGGAGTTGATGAGCCCGGATGATCTGAACACGGCGCAATGTTTCCACATCGTCGACCAGCTTGCGCCATATGCCCCATTCATCCTCGTGTTGAGCGGTGGCGAACCGCTTTGGCGCCGGGATGTCTTCAATATTGCGAAACATGCGGTGGGGCATGGGATCCGCGTCGCACTGGCGACGAACGGAACCCTCGTGGACGAAGCGATGGCGGAGAGGATCCGGGAAGCCGGTATCGTGCGTGTTTCCATTAGCCTGGACGGGGCTGACGCAGCCACGCATGACGCTTTCCGGGGGCACCACGGAGCCTTCGACGCCGCGCTGCGCGGGATTCACTGCCTCCAGGAGGTGGGGATTTCCACCCAAATCAATACGACCGTCTCCCGGCACAACTCCCATCAGCTGCCGGAAATGCTGGAGTTGGCCGAGCGGCTGAAGGTGGATGCTTTCCATCTGTTCCTGCTGGTTCCCGTCGGGTGCGGCTTGACGATCGCCGAAGATCAGTCTGTAGACGGTGCGGAGGCGGAGCGGATTCTCAACTGGTTCTACGACCGGAGCCTGGACTCGGGCATGGAGCTGAAGGCGACCTGCGCGCCGCAGTATTACCGCATCGCGCGGCAGCGGCGCGCCGAGGCGCGGCGGGCAGGAGGCGCCGTGCCGGAGCAGATGCCGCATCCGAACCACTCCGGTCAGCCGGCGGCGCTGCACCAGATGACGCGCGGCTGCCTGGCGGCCTCCGCCGTATGCTTCATCTCGCATCAGGGCAAGGTGCAGCCCTGCGGCTACCTGCCGCTGGAAGCGGGCGATCTGCGCAAGCAGACGTTCGAGGAGGTCTGGAGCCGCTCGCCGCTGTTCGAGGACATGAGGAACCTCGACAATCTGCGGGGCAAGTGCGGCATCTGCGAGTTCAAACGCGTGTGCATGGGCTGCCGGGCGAGAGCCTTCGGCTTCACCGGCGACTATCACGATGAGGAGCCTTTCTGCATTTACGAACCGCGAACGGCTCACGCGAACTGAGGTTACAGGAGAAGTTGCTCATTCTGAGGGGAATGACCAATGGCCACAACTGGCGCAAGGCTGAAGGCGGAGCGCTGCCAGTGCGACCGCCATGTGTTCGTCGTCTGCACAGGCGAAGAGTGCCGCCGCAGGGGGGCGCTCGACCTGTTGCGCGAGCTGGAATCCGCCTGTGAATACGGCGACGCCGATGTGCGTATCGCTCCCGCGCGCTGTTTGGGCCATTGCGGCCTGGCGCCGGCCATGATGGAGGATGGCGAACTCGTGGGCGCAGTCTCCGGTTCTCGCTTGCGGATTGAACTGGCGCGTCTGGGGCTGCGGGGACACTGAACCCCGATCTGTTCCGCGGGCTGCCGGCCTGTGGCCGCGCTGGCGCGCGTGCGCTCTCACGCCTGCGAGGCGAGATCCATCATCCCGATCCGCGACGCGACTTCGACCCGCATCGGCATGCCGTTTTCGCGCGCCTGCGGCTTGCGCCGGTCCACGCGCGACGCGGGAATGCTGACCAGCCTTGTCGCGTCGCCGTAAGGCTCCGGGTAGAACTCCATGGCGAAGGCCTCGCTGCCCTGCTCGAACCGCTGGCGGTCGTTTTCCCGGACGTAGCCGACCCACGCCACCTCGCCGCCAGGGAGTTTGTGGACTTCAAAGGCGCCGTAGACCGGCTTGGCGAAAAGCGGAATTTCATCGCTCGATGCGGAGGATGAGAAGTCGTAGATTCCTTCGGGCAAACGGCGCACGCCGAGACCTTCTTCTTCTGGCTGAATGAGCCGGACCTGAGCGCGGGCGCGAAGAGCCTGCCGCTCGGGCGACAGGGCCATATTCTGATCCTGAGCCATAGCAACTTGCTTTCCTAGCCTTGATTTTGGCGAGTGTAATTCCAGTATCCAGCTTCCAGAGCGGTGGAGACAAGCCGGCCTCAGGCTGCAGGCGGCTGCGGTATCACGCCGGGCCGAATCCGCGGCTACAGGATCTGATTCACCGCCTGCTGGAAGGTTCTTACCAGAGGCTTGAGGTAGCCGAGAGAAGGGATCGGGTATTGATCCTCCGCGCCGCGCGGCGGCTCGGCGCCGGCCAGATCGCCCATCGTGGCCACCTCGAACCGGTCCGCGTTCGACGCGAGGTAGTCCAGCAGCGCTGTAAAGCGCTGCTGGACGATGCGGTCGGGCCGCAGGACTCGGTACTGGGCGTCTTTCGCCTTGACGCATGCAAAGCTGTGGTGGACAATCACCACGTCACGGACGCCGCTTTGCTGGAGCTGATCCAGAGAGCTGCGCATCTCCGCGGCGGAGAGGGCGCAGATCTCCATTTGCACCAGCCCGCCCGGCTTGTTCGGGGCAGGCAGCTGCTGCCGGACTACAGTGACGGGAAGTTCCAGGATGCCTTCCAGGGCAAAGGGACGGTTGGAGGGCAGGATTTCGCCGGGGAAGGAACCCGCCGTGCGGTAGACGGGGTTGTAGCTGCTATCGATCCGGAAGCCGAGCTGGGACAGGATCGCCAGCGTCGTGGCGTTAGCCTGATAATTGCCTGCCCGGAAGGCGGACGGCTGCCGGCGCGTCAGGTAGCGGAAGACCTCCACTGCCGTGCGGAGAATCGCCGCCTGCTCCTCCGCTGGAAACGCGGAAAGCGAGTCAGGCTGGCGTGGCGGGAAATACTCGACATTCTGGGATTGGGCCCACAGTTTTTCGGAATAGAAATAGAAATTCGGATGCACGTGCAGCTGCACGTCCTGCCCTTGTTCCAGCAGAAACTCGAGATAAGGCCTTGCATCCTCCTCGCCGAGCACGAGCGACGACAGGACCTCGCAGAAAAACGTGGCCTTCAGACCACGCTCCCGGAGCTGCTCGCACTGCCAGCCGATGCCGCAGTCACGCCCCTGAACACGGCAGAAGATCCGCCGTTCCGCCGGCACGGGCTTGAGGGCAGGATCCTGCCAGGCGCCGCCCATGCTGCTTTCGGTGTCGATGGTCAGGTAGACCTTTGTTCTCTCGGCCAAGATGCCCTTCCTCCCATACGCAGGGCGGCGCGAGCCTTGCTGGCTGACGGTATCAATCGTAATGGGGGATTCTGAATGCCGGTAGGGCGGAATTGCCTAGTACCCAGCGCAAATCCGGTCCTCAATTTGAAGGGAAAGTCATAGTACCGCTTGCACCGCCTTGCGTTCCCTGCGGGGTGTCTGTGCGGCTCATCGTCCAACCAGGCTGTGGCATCGGAGACGCGCCGGCTGGTCCCAAAGGCAAGGAGGGCCGCTTCGTTTCTGGCGCCGGTGGAGTACCGGATTCGTGTTTGCCGGCTGGAGGGGAAGGGCCATCGCGGGCTACGATGGATGGGTGCAATCGGAAGATTCTTGAATGGCTCAAGATACACAGATTGTCACGCCACCCCTCCGCTTCCGCATCGGCGAGTATGCCTTCTGGATCTGGAGGCCCAGACTGGTTCCCATCGAATGCTCCAATAGCGGGGCGATCGATTGGGGGCAGCTTGCCCGCAGGCGCCTTGGTCCGGAGGCGGACGGCTTCCTCTGTCAGCATGTTGCGCCGGGGAATCAGCGCGCCGGAGTCTACCGCCAGAGTGGATGGCTGGGCTACGTCCGGGGGGAGGAAAAATCCTTCTTTATCGAAGTCGAAGGGTCGTTCGAGGATTACCTCAACAGGTTCTCCGCGAAAAAGAGAAGAGATCTGAAGAGAATCATCCGGCACTTTCCGGCAACGGATCGTGGCCCCGCGCTTACCGTGGCAAAACTGCCGGAAGAGATGGAAGAATTCCAGCGCAGAGCCGCGGAGATTTCCCGCCAGACTTACCAGGAGAAGCTCTTTCGGGCGGGAATGCCGGAGGGGCGCGAGTACCTGGAGAAAATGAAGGAACTGGCCGCGCATGGACTTGCCCGGGGATATCTTCTGTGGCTTGAGGACACGCCCGTCGCCTTTGGCTGGTGCGCGGGGCAGGGCAGTCAGCTGAATTACCTGGTCACGGGGTATCTGCCGCGGCACGCGCGGCTCTCGCCGGGCACCGCGCTGCTGTGCCTGCTTCTCGAGGACGTCTTCCGGGAAAAGGTGTTCCGGACGTTCAGCTTTGGGACGGGCGGGATTTGGTACAAAGAGTACTTCTCGACGGGCGTGCAGTCCTTCGTCGACGCGATTGTGTTTAAGCCGACATGGCGCCACCATGTGCTTGCCCGCCTTCACTGGGCTCTGGAGAGGGGCAACGAGAAGGCTGGCGGGGTTCTTGAAAGATGGGGAGTCAAGCGGGCGGTGAAGCGCGCGGTGAGGCGGTTGGCTGGGGCGGGCGCTCCCGCCGAATGAAGGGATGCCGCCCGGGGAAGGCGGCGCGGGCGTCATCCATGCGAAGCGGGCTGCTTCGCTTCGTGCCCGGCGGCTCCGGGCGGCGCCTTCACCTCCTGCGGCTCCCGGTATTGCACGAGCACGGAGATGCGGCGGTTGGCGGGGTCGAACGGGTCTTTCGGGTTGCGGAGCTTCTGGTCGGCGAAGCCGCGGATCTGGGCGATGTGCGCCGCCGGCACGCCGCTCTCCTCGAGCAGCCTTCGCGCGCTGTTGGCGCGGTCGGCGGAGAGCTCCCAATTCGTGTAGCCGCGGTCGGTGGAGTAGGGCTTGGCATCGGTGTGGCCCTCCACCAACAGCTTGTTGGGGACTCCCTTGAGCTGTTCACCCAGCATGCGGATGAGCTCGGAACCCTTCTCCGTCGGGCGGGCGTTGCCGCTTTCAAAGAACATGCCTCCTTCCTTTTCCAGCAGTTCGATGCGGAGACCTTCGCCGGTCACGGTGACTTCGATGTTGTGCTTCATCTGTTCGAACTGCGGCAGCTCCCGCATGGCCTGCTCCAGCTTCTCCTTCAGCTTGCTCATGTCGTCCTGCGACAGCAGGAGCCCCTCGCCGGCGCCGCTCATGGTCGTGCCCATGAGGTTGCCCTTGCCGGTGGGGTCCTGGAAATAGCCGCCGACCGCCTTGCGGACCTTCTCGTCGCTCGACAGCAGCCAGAGGACGATGAACAGGGCCATCATGGCGGTGACGAAGTCGGCGTAGGCGACTTTCCAGGCGCCCCCGTGATGGCCGCCGTGGCCGCCTTTCTTCTTCTTGATGACGATGACCGGCGCGGGATTGGGCTGCGTGGCCATAGGCGCTGTCCCTTCAGGCGGCGGCCTTGGCCGCGCCCTTCAACGTGGCTTCCGTGTCCTTGAAGGACGGCCGCAGGTGCGGCGGGATGGAGCGGCGGGCGAACTCCACCGCCAGCGACGGCGGCATCCCCTTGATGAACGCCAGCACGCCCATGCGCAGCATGTTCAGGTATTGGCCGTGGGCCTCGTTGATCTTGCTCATGTTCGAGGCCAGCGGCCCGAAAAAGCCGTAGCACATCAGAATGCCGAGGAAAGTGCCGACCAGCGCCGCCGCCACCTTGTGGCCCACCTCCTCCGGCGGTCCGCCGATCGACCCCATCGTGATCACGACGCCGAGCACGGCGGCGACGATGCCCAGCCCGGGCAGCGAATCGGCCACCGTGGTGAGCGCCGCCACAGGCTCGCCGCCCTCGTGATGGTGCGATTCGATGTCCAGCTCCATCAGCTGATCCAGCTCCAGATGCCCCACGCCGCCGGAGATGGCCATGCGCACCGTGTCGCAGAAGAAGTGCAGCGCGTGGTGGTCGGCAAGAAACTTCGGATACTTGCTGAAAACCTGGCTCTTCTCCGGTTCGTCGAGATCGCCTTCCAGCTTCGCCATGCCATGCTTGCGGGCGTAGACGAAGACGTCGTTGAGCAGCTTCAGCTGCTCCAGGTAGAACGCCGCGTTGTACGGCGAGCCTTTGAGCGCTCCAACCGCCCCCTTGAAGATCGCCAGGATCGTGTGCAGCGGATTGGCGATAAAGATGGTTCCCAGAGCCGCGCCGCCGATGATGACCAGCTCGGCGGGCTGAAACAGCACCATCAGGTTGCCGTGCTCGAGCAGATAACCGCCGATGATCGAGCCAAGAACAACGAGGACGCCGACGATGATGTACATGCCATGATGCGCCCGCCGCTGCGGGGCCCGCTATCCGTATCGGCGAGCCCTGAGGCGATTTTAGGGTGAATCGGGGACGTCCGGAGGCGGGGCGGTACACTGAAAGGGAAGCATGCCCGGGCCTTTTGAATTGGCCTCCCGAATGAAAGCCGCAGCCCCGGCGCCGGCCGAAGACCTCTCACGCGTGGAGCGGATCGCTTCGCGCGAGGCGATGGCCGAGTTGCTGGGATGGTTTGCGCGGCGCCGGCAGTGGATCGACGAGCAGCATCTGGCGCTGTGCCGCATCCCGGCGCCCACCTTCCAGGAAGGGCCGCGGGCGGAGGCGATGGCGGCGCTGCTGGCGTCGCTCGGCTGGATGGCGAGGATCGACCGGGCGGGCAACGTCGTGGCGCAGCGGCCCGAGTCGAAGCCGGGACCCGTGGTCGCCCTGACGGCGCATCTGGACACCGTGCTCGCCCCGCGCCGCCCGGAAGACGTGCGGCTGCAGGACTCCGGCATTCTGCTCGGCCCGGGCGTCAGCGACAACGGCGCCGGGCTGGCGGCGCTGGCCGCCCTGGCCCGCGCCTTCGCCGAGCTGCCCGCGGCGCTGCCCTCCGCCCAGCTTCTGCTGGCGGCCAACGTCTGCGAAGAGGGAGAGGGGAACCTGAGCGGGATGCGCTATCTTTGCCAGCAGTCCACGCTGGCCGGCCGTCTCCACGCCTGCATCGTGCTCGACGGCCCCGATGTGAGCCACGTGACCGCCCATGCCCTCGCCTGCCGCCGTTTTGAGATCACGATGACGGGTCCGGGCGGACACTCCTGGTCCGACCGGGGCATGGCGAATCCCGTCCACGCCCTGGCCCGCGCCGTGGCGTGGTTCTGCGAAGAGCGCGCCGCATCGCCGCCAGATCCGGCCAGCTCCTGGAACTTCGGCGTGATCGAAGGCGGCGCTACGGTCAATGCCATCCCCTCGTCGGCGCGCGTCAAGGTGGATCTGCGCAGCCAGAGCGCGGCGGCGCTGGACGAGCTGGCCGCGGCGCTGGCCGATGCGTTCGAGCGCTCGGCGAAAGCCGAGAACGAGCAGGCCCGCGCCGGGCGCGTCACACTGCGGATGCGGGAAACCGGCTCCCGCCCCGGCGGGGCGCTGCTGGCCGACAGCCCGCTGCTGGCGGCGGTGCGCAGCGTGGACGCCTTCCTCGGCATCCGCGCTGAGCTGGACTGCGCCTCCACCGACGCCAACGTCCCTCTCTCGATGGGCCTGCCGGCGGTCTCGATCGGCGCCGGCGGCTCGGGCGGCGGCGCGCACACTCCGAACGAGTGGTATTCGCCCGAAGGCCGCGATCTGGGGCTGCGGCGGATCGCGCTGCTGGCTGCCCTCGCGCTGGAGAGCCTTCCCCGGCCATGAGCCGTCCGGCTGCGGGCGCGCGGGCCGAACTGGCCCTGGCGGGGGTGGCCTTCATCTGGGGCGCCACGTTCGTCATTGTCAAGGAGGCGCTTCAAGACGTTTCGACATTTCTCTTCCTCGCTCTGCGGTTCACTCTGGCCGCCGCCCTGCTCGCCTTCTGGCTGCGCAACCGGCTGGCGCGCGGCACGCCCGCCGCCTGGGGCGGCGGCGCGCTCTGCGGCGGGCTCCTCTTTCTCGGTTACGCGCTCCAGACGGCTGGGCTGCGGTGGACGTCGGCGTCGAACTCCGCCTTCCTCACCGGGCTGTACGTCGTGCTGGTACCTTTGCTCGCCCCGCTCGTCTATAGATGCGGGCCCCGTCCAGTGGAGCTGGGCGGTGCGGCGCTGGCGGCGTCAGGCACTGCGCTGCTGAGCGGAGGTCTGCCGTCGGCCTGGAGCCGCGGCGATCTGCTCACGGCGGGTTGCGCTGTGGCGTTCGCGGCGCACATTCTGGCGGTGGAGCGGTATTCCCGGCAGATGGATTTCGAGAGGCTGAGCCTGATGCAGATCGCCGTGGTGGCGGCGCTCGCCTGGGCGGCGGCGGCATGGATCGAGCCTGCGCGCATCGTCTGGTCGGCGCGGCTATGGACGGCGCTGCTGACGACCAGCGTGCTGGCGACGGCTGTTTCCTTCGTGCTCTATACTTGGGCTCAGGGGCAGACCTCGGCCGCTCGCGCCGCGCTCATCTTCGCGCTGGAACCGGTCTTTGCCGGGCTGGTGGCGTGGACGGCGGCGGGAGAGCGATGGACGGCCGCTTCCCTCGGGGGTGCGGCGCTGATCCTCGCCGCCATCGTCCTGGTGGAGCTGAAACCCGCGGCCGCTGCGCGACATCCTCAGGACAGGGCCTGAATCGGGGTGAGACAAGGAGCCTGAATTCCCATGACAAAAAAAGCAGTTTCTTTTTGGATCCGGCGCCTGGCCGGCGATCGGCGGTTCGCGGCTTCGGCCGCCCTGTTCGCTGCGGCGCTGGTCATTGTGGCGGGAGCGGCGCTGACCACCAGCGTGACTTCGGCGCGCAGCCAGGCGGTGGCGCCTGACGCGGCGCCGCTGGCCATTCCTCCTGTCGCCAAGGCGAGCAACGAGTTCACGCGGATCGCCCAAATGCTGGAGCCTTCGGTCGTCTACATCACGTCCGAATACCGCATCCGGCCGACGTCGCAACGGCGCGCTCCGCGGCAGGAAGAAGAGGGGCAGGACCCGGGCGACAGCCTCATTCCCGGTCCGTTCCGGCGGTTCTTCGAGTCGCCCTTCGGGCAAATGCCCGCTCCGCGCCGGCCTGAGGGCACGGGAAGCGGCTTCATCGTCGACAAGAATGGCTACATCCTGACGAACCTGCACGTGGTGGACCGCGCCACGGCGATCAAGGTGCGGCTGAGCGGCGACCGGACCGAGTACAAGGCGAAGCTGATCGGCTCGGATCCGGAGCTCGACATCGCCGTGATCAAGATCGACGCCGGGCGCCCGCTGCAGCCCGTCAAGATCGCCAACTCCGACGGCGTGCAGGTGGGTGAGTGGGCCATCGCCATCGGAGCGCCCTTCGAGCTGGAGAAGACCGTCACCGTGGGCATCGTCTCCGCGCTGGGCCGCGACCTCGCGACCACGCAGCAGTTCCAGCGTTTCATCCAGACCGACGCGGCGATCAACCCGGGCAACTCGGGCGGGCCGCTGGTCAACATCCGCGGCGAAGTGATCGGCGTCAACACCATGATCGCCACCAACAGCGGCGGCTATGAAGGCATCGGATTCGCCCTGCCGATCAACACGGTGGTCAAGTCGTACAACCAGATCATCCGCAGCGGGCGCGTGGTGCGCGGCTCCATCGGCATCCGCTTCCCCCGCGACGAGGCGCAGATCGAGAATACGCTCAGGGCTCTCGGCTTCGACCACGGCATCATCGTGGAGAGCGTGGCTCCGGGCGGGCCGGCCGAAAAAGCCGGCCTGCTGGCGGACGACGTGATCCTGTCGCTCAATGGCAGGCCCGTGAAGGATGGCAATGATCTGGTGGGCCGGATTTCGGAGATGCCCGTCGGCTCAGAGGCCGCGCTGGAAATCGACCGCGGCGGAAAGCGGATCACCAAGAAGGTGACGATTGAAGAGCGCGACAAGGTGTTCAAGGACGATCTGGCGGCCCTGAGCGGACGACGGGATATGGTGGATCCCGACGCGGACAAGGCGGACGAGAGCTCGGCCAGGTTCGGCATCGGCATCCGGCCTCTCTCCGAAGAGCGGCGCAAGCAGCTCGGCTTCCCGCAGGCGGGGGGCGTCGAGGTGACCGTGGTCGAGGAGGAGTCGTTCGCCGAGGAGATCGGCATGCGGACGGGCGACATCATCGTCAGCATCAACCGGCAGCCGGTGGCCGCCTTCGAGGACGTCAAGCGGATTCAGTCTTCGCTGAAGCGCGGCGATGCGGTGGCGTTCAAGGTCATGCGTCCCATGCCGGGAGCGCGGGGGCAGCGGCGGTGGAGCGGCGCCTATCTGTCCGGCGTACTGCCCAAGTGACGGGACCGCGCTGTCTGCCACGGGGGGCGGCTCTGGCCGCCCCTCAGCCTTTTCAGGCGCCAATTTGAGGCGAAACGGAGGATTCCCTCCGCGCCTCCGGCGGGGATATGCTGGAGGCGAGGTCTTCTGCCGATGAATTCGGGTGGAAGATGCCCGCCGGCCGGGAGCGGGAGGATTCCAGCCGGGATGGATTGGTGATGCCTTTTCGGACCTGTTTCCCATGGATTCTGGCGGCGATCCTTTCGCCCGTCTTCGGGCAGGAAGCTGTGCCGGGCCGCTTCATCGTGGAATTTGCCGGCCCGCCAGCCATCCGGCACGCACATCCGGAGCGCCGCCGCGCCGAGATCCGTAAGCAGCAGCGCAACATGGAAGAGCTGTTGCGGGCGCGCGGCGCGCGCCTGAGGGCGAGGCTCGACACGGTTCTGAATGCGGCGGTGGTGGAAGCCCGGGATGGCTCCGGACTGCGCCGCTTGCCGGGCGTGCGGCGGGTGACGCCGGTGCGCGTCTACGAGCTGTTCCTGATGCGGGCTCTCGTCAACCATAAGGCGGCCGAGGCATGGGACCTCAGCGGAGGCGTGGAACAGGCGGGCAAGGGAGCGAAAATCGCCATTCTCGATACGGGCATCGATCCGCGGCATCCGGGGTTCCAGCCCCCCGAAGGATGGGAAATGCCAGAGGGGTATCCGCCTGAGGATCTGAGCGAAGAGAACCGTGCGCTCACCAACGCCAAGATCATCGTTGCACGCAGCTACGACGGACAGTCGGCCCGGGACATGGAGGGCCATGGCACGGCGGTGGCGATGGTGGCCGCCGGTGTGCCGCATGAGAGTCCACGCGGACTGATCTCCGGCATGGCTCCTGGTGCCTGGCTCGGCGTTTACCGGGTCAGCGATCCCGAAGACGGGCTCATTTACAGCGACATCGTGCTGCGGGCTCTGGACGACGCCGTAAAGGACGGCATGGACGTGATCAACATGAGCTTCGGCTCGGTCGGGGCTCTCCCGCCGGATGACGATCCGCTGGCCGAGGCCGTGGGCAATGCCATTGCGGCCGGGGTTGTGGTGGTCAATGCCGCGGGAAATACTTCCGGCCCCATGACCGTGGATGATACGGCCTCGGCGGAGAAAGTCATCGCGGCGGGTTCGAACGAAGCGGCTCCGGAGACTCAGGTCATCCCTACGGTCGGATTGCCCGCCCCGGCGCAGGCCTCCAGCAACGTCGTATCGCATGAACCTGTGATGGGGCCGCTGGTGGATGCGGCTTGGTACGGCGACCGCTACGGATGCCAGCCGTATCCGGAAGGGGCGCTGAGCAACAAGATCCCTTTGATCGAGCGGGGCGTGTGCTTCTTCCACGAGAAGCTGGCCTTCGCGGCGGCGGCGGGCGCGCCTGCGGCGGTCGTGTTTAATACTGCCAACCCGGCCAGCGGCACGCCGGAAGATCTCGTCGTCATGAATGTGGACGACAATCCGACGATCCCGGGGATGTTCATCCGCAACAGCGACGGCACGCGCCTGCAGGAGTACCTCACCTTTTGGGACGACCTTCAGGTGACGCTACGGTTCCAGTCCCCGGACGCGCTGCCCGACCGCATCTCCTCGTTCTCCAGCCGCGGCCCTTCCGTCGACCTGCGGATCAAGCCGGACCTGCTGGCCACGGGATCGCGCATCTACACGGCGGCGGTGATGGACGAGTGGTCGATGTGCGATATCTGCGATGCTTCCGGCTATGCCACATTGTCCGGAACCAGCTTCTCCGCCCCGCTGGTGGCGGGCGCGGCTGCGGTGCTGAAGGCGGCGCGGCCGGATCTCGGCGTCGATGCGTATCGTTCGCTTCTGATCAATGCAGCTCATCCTTTCCTGTTTTCCACCGGGGAAACGGCCCCGGTGAACTCCGCCGGCGCAGGGCTTCTGGATGTGGCGCAGGCCATGAAGTCCATGGTGGCGGCTGATCCTGTGTCCATCAGTTTCGGCGCGGGCGGCGACACATTG
This sequence comes from Arcobacter sp., assembly GCA_020723085.1. Lineage (GTDB taxonomy): Bacteria > Acidobacteriota > Terriglobia > Bryobacterales > Bryobacteraceae > JANWVO01. Next base: position 7,653 of record DYJN01000061.1, on the reverse strand, counting down.
GAGGCGGAAAAGGAGCTGCGGCTGAGCAACCTCTCGGACCAGCCGCTTACGCTCGCTGTCTCAGTCGATTCGGTCAGCGAGGCCAAGCCGCAGGCCGAGCCGGCCGAACTGACGGTCGAGCCGCACGAATCGGCTGCCGTCAAGGTCCGGTTTTCCGCCGCGGGTCTCGCCCCAGGCGTCCACCAGGGATTCATCGTGGTGAAGCCGGTTGAAAAGCCGGCCGAGTCCGGCGGCGGAGATGGCGAATCGGGCGGTGAGCCGGCAAACGGCAAGACGGCGGAAGGAAGAACGGCGGCGAAGGTCGAGCCGGACAAGGGTGTGGAGCGGCCAAACGAGGGCGAGGGAGAAGGCCAGGGCGAGGGAGAAAGCAATCCCCCTTCCGAGCCGCCTGCGCCTGCCGCTCCTCTCCCGCCTGAGATTCGGGTGCCGTATTGGTATGGTGTGCGCGGGACTGAGCCGGAGTCGCTGATCGTGGTCCGCACGTTCCCGCAAACGCCCCGGCCGGGCTCGCAGGTGCGCATCTATATCCGCATCCACGACGGGGCTGGCCTGCCGATGACTGAAGTCGCGCCGGCGGTGGCGCCGAGCTTTGGCGGGGGCAGCGTCCAGTCAGTGGAGCCGGCTGACGACATCTATCCGGCCTCTTGGCGCGTCGAGGTGATCACGGGACCCTTCGCCGGGCCGAATACCTTTCAGGTGGAATACGCCGGGCGCCTGTTTTCCTTCCAGGTAACAACCTCGGATTGAACCGGCGGCGGACCGCGCCGCTGCCCTCTCGAAGGTGCACTGCGCCGGCGCGCGCGTCTTGTGCTACGCTTGGCTGAAGTATGGCCAACCGCAGCGTCAACAAGGTCATCCTCATCGGGCATCTCGGCCGCGACGCCGAAACCCGCTTCACGCCGTCCGGCGTGCCTGTGACCCGTTTTACGCTCGCTACAAACCGGCGGGTGAAAGATGCTTCCACCGGCGAGTGGAAGGACGAAACCGACTGGCACAACATCACCGTCTGGCGCCAGGAGAATCTCGCGCAGTACCTCACCAAGGGCAAGCAGGTTTACGTCGAGGGGAGGCTCCAGACCCGCAGCTACGACGACCGGGAATCGGGACAGAAACGCTACATCACCGAGGTCGTCGCCGAAGAAGTGTTCCTGCTCGGTTCGCGCGGTGACGCCGGCGGCGAATCCTTTGAAGGCGGTTCCCGTGCATCGGGAGTGCCAAAGCCGCGTCCGGAACCTGCCGCAGAAGAACCTGGCCTCTCCGGTACCGTCACCGACGACGACGTGCCGTTCTGACGCGCCCCTCCACGCCGCCGGTTCCTGGATCCGGCTGAGTCCGCCGGGTTGACCCAACCGTGACCGGCCCGTTATCTGGCAGACACGATATTCCTCTAGCCTGAGAAGGCTCGGGCCCTCCACGAAGTGCGGGCTCCAGCGCAACTTTTCATTGGAGGATTTGCTTGTTCCTTTTCAGGCTTTCTGGTCTCGCTGCAGCACTGCTGCTCGCTCCCGCCGCTGTGGCGCAGAGCACTTTGGGCGCAATCCTCGGAACGGTGACGGATCCGAGCGGCGCCGCCGTACAGGACGCGCAGGTCTCCGTGCGCAATACTTTGGAGAACCTCGAACTGTCCGTACGCACAAACAGCGCGGGAAATTATGAAGCGCTCGATCTGAAACCCGGCGCCTATTCCGTTGTCATCGCCGCGCCGGGCTTCCGGCAGTTCCGCGCTGCGGACTTGCATCTGCAGGCGCGAGCGCGTCTCCGCGTGGACGCCCGGCTGGATGTCGGCGAGCTGACGCAAACCGTCGAAGTGGTCTCCTCGGCCGGCGTCATCGCCACCGACTCGCCTGCCATCGCCTCCTACTTGACGGCGAACAAGGTTCTCGATCTGCCTTCCAATGTCCGCGGGGCGGGCAGCACCAGCCCCTACGCCCTGCTCCAGACGCTGCCCGGCGTGCAGGCGGACAACGGCCTCGGCTTGTCGGTGCAGGGAGGACTGCCCGCGCAAAGCGAATCGAGCGTCGACGGCATCTCCATCACCCAGGTCACCGGCAACAGCCCGAACCGGAGCCAGTTCCCCTCCGTCGAATCGATCGGCGAGATCCGCGTGCAGGGCGTCGGCAACACCGCGGAATACGGCCAGCCAGGCGACATCACCGTGATTTCCAAGAGCGGTTCCAACGACTATCACGGCGCGCTCTTCTGGTATCACCAGAACAAGGCCTTCGACGCCCGGTCCTACGGCCAGAACGTCCTGCCTGCCAAGATCGGCAACACCTTCGGCGCCACCGCCGGCGGTCCGCTCTCCATTCCCCGGCTGTACAACGGCAAGAACCGCACCTTCTTTTACTTCACCTGGGAGTCGCTGCGGTTTCCCCGCCAGGGAACCATCCAGAACACCGTGCCCACCACGTTCGTCAAACAGGGCGACTTCAGCCGCGAAGGCGTCACCATCCGCGACCCGCTCACCGGCCAGCCGTTCCCCGGCAACGTCATCCCCGCCACGCGCATCAACCCCGTCGCCAAAGCGGTCCTGCCCCTCTATCCCGATCCCAATTCAGGCCCCACGGACCGCCGCGCCGCGGCGAACTACCGCGAAAACCGCTCCACTTCGATCGACTCGGATCAGTTCGAGTTCCGCGGCGACCAGAACCTCGGTTCCAGCCACCGTATCTTCGGGCGTTTCTTTTACAAGAACAACCCGTCTCGGGCCCTGAACAACCTGACGCTGCCCTCCGACACCATCGAACAGAAATACTGGCAGGCCACCGGAAGCTGGACCTATACGCTCACCCCTTGGCTGCTGAATGAGCTGCGCATGGGCTTTGTCCGCTCGGACTCCTCGCGCGTCTTCCCCTTCGACGGCCGTTCCTTCACCAACAGCCTCAACCTGAAGGACATTCAGCGCGACATCTTCTTCAACGGACTGCCCAACTTCAGCATCGACCTCTACACGGCGTTCAGCAAAGGCAGGCCGGGCTTCAGCGTCTCGGACAACTACCAGATCATCGACAACCTCACTTGGACGCGCGGCCGCCACACCTTCAAGTACGGCGGCGATATCCGCAAACTGCGGGCGCGCTCCGATCTCGGCTTCACCACCGGCAACAATTACGGCGACTTCGCCTTCGGCCCCACCTTCACCGGCTACGGATTCGCCGACTTCCTGCTCGGCGTGCCTGCTCAGAGCGCCATCGCCGTGCTCGGCAGCGACAACGACGGCCAGGCTTGGCACTACAAGTTCTATGCGCAGGATACCTGGCGCGTGACCAACCGGCTCACCGTCGATCTCGGCCTGCGTTACGAACTGCACCCCGGCTACAAAGACAACGGCCTCAATATCGCCAACTTCGACCGCTCCATCCCGGTCACCGGCCGCGTGATCATCATGTCCGATCCCAAGGCGCGCGAATTCGTGGCGCCCGGCGCGGCGCTCTCGTTCAATGCCTGCCCCGCGCCGGCAGTCAACGGCATTCCCTGCACGCCGATCGTCACCGCTCAGCAGGCGGGTCTGCCGGAGGGGCTCCGCAAGACCTACAAGACGGAGTTCCTGCCGCGGCTCGGCTTCGCCTACCGGCTGAACAACCGCACGACGGTGCGAGGCAGCGCAGGCCTCTACAACATGATCGTCCTCGGTTCCGTGTTCTACTCGTTGACGGGCACCGTCCAGAGCGACGTGCGCAGCTTCAATAACGTCGGCGCCGACGGAAGGCCCATCTTCACGTTGCCCGAGACCCGGACCCCCGGCAGCGGCGTGCGCGGCGGCTCCATCGGCACCTTCGAGTTCCGCACTGCGAACCAGATCGACTTCCGCCCCCCGCAGATGCTGCAGTGGTCGCTGTCCATCGACCGCGAGCTGAATGCCAACACAGGCTTGCGCGCCTCCTACATCGGCAGCCGCTCGTATCAGATGCCGTGGGCGCCGGACATCAACCAGATGCTGCCCTCGGACCGCTTCTTCTCCCAGCGCAGCAACCTCGAGCGCCCGTTCCCCAACTGGGGGCTCATCTTCAGCCGCGACGCCGGCGCCAACGCGCTCTACAATTCGCTCCAGATCGAGGTGAACCGCCGTCTCGCCTCCGGTCTCGCCTTCACCAACGCCTACACCCTCGCGAAGAACCTCGCCGACAACGCGGGTCCGGCGCCCGCGAGCTTCGCGGGAGAGACCGGCGGCGGGCGTGTCACCAATTCGCTCGACCGCCGCGCCGACCGCGGCGATGTCTATGCCACGCGCCGCCACCGCTTCCTCAGCACGCTTGTCTACCAGTTGCCCTTCGGCAGGGGACGCCGCTATCTCTCGCAGGCTTCCCGTCCGGTGGATCTGCTGTTTGGCGGCTGGCAGATCTCTTCCATCCTCACCCTGCAATCCGGTCCGTTCCTGACTCCGGTGTTTTCCGGCGGCGATCCTTCGGGCACAAACGCCCCACGCCGCGGCTCGCAGCGCCCGGACCGGCTGGGCGCCGCCAACGGCAGCGTCTCCAATCCCAACCGCGATCAGTGGGCCGACCGCGGCGCCTTCGCCTGTCCGGGACGCGCGCCCGGCGCGCTTCAGTTCGATTGCCGGGTCGGCGCGGTTCCCGGCCGCGACCCCAATCCCATCGGCCGCTTCGGCAACTCCGGCGTCGGCATCCTCACCGGTCCCGGCACGTTCTCCTGGAATGCCGGCCTGCAAAAGCGCATCCTGCTCAGCGAAACCGTGAGCTTCCGCCTTGAGGGCAGCTTCACCAACCTGCCCAACTGGACCAACCTCGGCGACCCGAACCTGAACATCGCCGACAACAACTTCGGCCGCATTACGGGCAGCCGCGGGGTCGACTTCGGCGGCGGGCGCACCGGCCAGGTTTCGCTCCGGCTGGAGTTCTGATTTCGTCCGCCACTCCTGCGCTCCATGCAGAAAGGGCCGGTCCGCTGTTCGCAGACCGGCCCTCTTTTTGTGCCTTCCTGCCGGATTCAGATCTTCGCTTCGGCCAGCTTCGCTCCTGTGGCCTCTTCCACCTCGGCGTGGAGCGAGTTGCCGTTCGCATCCATGGTGACCACCGCGAGGAAGTCCTCCACCAGCAGGTGCCACATCGCTTCGGGGATGCCGAACTCGAGCAGGTGCACGCCGATCACCTTCTTCACCGTGCGCGCATAAAACTGCGCCGCGCCGCCGATGGCGTGCAGATACACCGCGCCGCACTCTTGCAGCCCGTCCAGCGTCTTCTTGCCCATCCCTCCTTTGCCGACCACCGCCTTCACGCCGTAGCGGCGCAGGATCTCGGCCTGATAGGGCTCTTCGCGGATCGACGTCGTCGGTCCGGCGGCCTTCACCTGCCACGTTTCGCCCGTCTTGAGCATGACGGGACCGCAGTGATACAGGACCGCGCCCTGCAGGCTCGCCGGCGGCTCGTTCTTCATCAGGTGCGCGTGCACGGCATCGCGCCCGGTGAACATCTCGCCGCGGATCAGCACCACGTCGCCCACCTTCAACGCCCGCATCTGCTCGCTGGTGAGCGGAGGAGTGAGCACGATCTCGCGCCCGGTGAGCGGGAAGCCGCTGTCCTTTGCCAGCTTCTCCACCGGACGGGACGGATCGCGGTAGAGCCACTCGGTGATCGCGCCGCTCGCCGCATCCAGCCGCACGCCCAGCCGCCGGAAGGCCCAGCAGTCATAGGCCACCGAAACGAAGAACGAGGCGGGCAGGCGGTTCGCCGCACAGATCTTGCAGCCGATCAGCGCCACGCCGCCTCCCAGTCCCATCGCGCCGATGCCGAGCCTGTTGGCCTCCTCCACGATCTCCGCCTCCAGCTTCGCCAGCGCAGGATCAGGGTTCACATCATCCAGCGTCCGGAGCAGTTGCGTCTTTGCCAAGTGATAACCGTGAGCGCGGTCCGATCCGATGCAGACGCCCAGCGCGCCGGGCGCGCAGCCTTGTCCCTGCGCCTGCCACACCGCATGCAGGAGGCACTTCTTCACGCCCTCCAGGTCCCGGTTGGCGCGTCCCAGGCGCGGCAGTTCGCAAGGCAGAGAGTACTGAATGCTCTTGTTTTCGCAGCCGCCGCCTTTCAGGATCAGCCGGATCTCGATGTCGTCCCGCTCATGCTGCTCGAAGTGAATGACCGGCGTTTCCGTGCCGAGGTTGTTGCCCGAGTTTTTCCCCGTGATCGAATCCACGCTGTTCGGCCGCAGTTTGCCGCGGCGCGTGGCCTCGGCCAAGGCTTCGCGGATGGCCTGCGCAATCTGCATCTGGCTTACGCCCACGGGCGTGTGCACGAAGAACGTGGGCATACCCGTGTCCTGGCAGACCGGACCTTCGTCCTCATACGCCATGTCGGTATTCAGCGCCATGATGGAGAGCGCCTGATGGGACTGCGTGCCCGGCTGCTCCCGCTCGAGCGCGAAGCCCATAGCGGCGCGGACGTCCGGAGGCAGATTGACTGATGTCTGCGTGACCAGCTCGATGAGACTGTCCTTGAGAAATTGCATGAAGGCGGCTCCTTTCGACATTCCCATCCTAGCGCCCCCGCCGGGCGCGATTGTGGGGGCCGGTTCAGCGCAGCTTCAGCCGCGCCACCGCCGTCATGCCTGGGCGCACCAGCGTCGAAGGACTGGTGAAGGCGATCACCACCTGCTGCCGGTCCACGGTTTTGACCTGAGCTTCGAGCGCGCCCTGCGGCAGCTCCGCCAGTACGATCAGCGCCGCATCGCCAGGCCCAAGCCGCTTCGTGTACGCCTCCGGGGCATCCGCTGCCAGTTCCAGTTGACTCCACTCCGAAGCGATCTCCACCAGCCCCTCGAAGCCTTCTTCCACCGTCTCGCCGGCGCTCTTGCGGATCTGCACCACGATGCCGTCCACAGGCGCAACGATGTTGCAGTCGGCCGAGCGGCTGCGTGCCTCATCGAGTTTCGCCTGGCTCTCGGCCACCGCCTTGCGCGCTCTCTCCAGGCTGCCCGAGGCATCCTTCACGCGGTCCTGCGCCGCCGCCAGCAGCGCCTCCACGCGGTCGCGCTCCCTCGCCGCCTGTTTGTACTCTTCTTCGGCGCGTTGGAACACGAGCCTGGGCGTGGCGCCTTCGCGGATCAGCACCGACTGCCGCTGATAGCTCTTCTCTACCCGCGCCAGCTCAGCGCGCGCCCGCGCGGCTTCGGCCGACAGCCGGGATTCCTCCAGCCGCAGCGCCGTCAGTTCCGCCTCCGCCGCCCGCGCGCGGGCTTCGGCGCGCTCCAGTTCGAGCTTGGCTTCCACCTCGTCTTCGCGGATCGCATCATTGGCAATGCGGCCGATCACCTGTCCTTCGACGACTTCGTCGCCCGGCGCCACGGCGAACTCTTCCAGAACGCCGGAAACCGGAGCGTTGACGGGCACCCTCTCCACCGCGCGGATGAGTCCCTCGAGCGTGATCTCCGTGCCCGGGGGCGGCTCGGTCCGCGCCTGTGGGGGCGGCGGCGCGGGTGCGTGCTTGCGATACCACACCAGCGCGCCTCCCGCAGCCGAGCCCAGCAGCACGATGCCGGTGATCAGGATCCACTTGCCGCGCATCCTGATTCGATCATAGGCCACTGCGGCAATCGCCGCGCCACAAGGTAGGGCGCCGCGCCACAAAGTAGGGTGCCGCGCCACAAAGTAGGGTGCCGCGCCTGAAGGCGGCGTCAAAGAGTGCCGCGCCTGAAGGCGGC
>DYJN01000131.1 GCA_020723085.1 Arcobacter sp. | reverse complement strand
GTGGGCGTCAGTGTGCGTGGTGTGCTTCCTGATCACGTTTCTGTCAACGCGCGAGCGCATCCAGCCCGATCCAAAGCAGAAGTTCAACCCGCGGGCGGATTTCGCCGGGCTGCTGCGGAACAGGCCGTGGATCGCCATGTTCGTGCTGACGCTGGTGCACTTCGCGGTGCTGGCGATGCGCGGCGGAACACTCTACTACTACTTCCAGTATTTCGTTGACAGGCAGCGGCTGCTCGAAGTCCTCGCCGGGCTCGGTCTGACGGGTGAGCGGGCGGCTGGCGGAGCCTGGCGGTGGGTGCTGGATTCGTTCGGGCTGCTGGTGAACGCCGAGCGGACGAACGTCGCCTCCGTGGGATACAGCCTGTTCAATATGTCGAGCCAGGTTGTGACGGTCATCGGCGTGCTGTGTTCGACCTATCTGGCCATCCGCTATGGAAAGAAGGCGGTGGCTCTGGCTGGTTTCTCGCTGACCGCGCTGTTCATGGCGGCTTTCGTGCTCGTGCCGGCAGACGGCATTGGCGCAATGCTCGTGCTCGAGTATCTGCGCGTGCTCAGCTACGGGCCGACGATTCCGCTGCTGTGGGCGATGTTCGCCGACGTGGCTGACTACGCCGAGTGGAAGACCGGCAGGCGCATCACGGGTACGGTGTTCGCCACCATCATCTTCGCGCTGAAGGCGGGGCTGAGCCTCGGCGGCGCGCTGGCGGGATGGCTGCTTTCCGCCTACGGATACCAGCCGAACGTGGACCAGACCGCGGAGGCGCTGCGGGGCATCCGGATGACGGTGAGCGTGTATCCGGCGCTGCTGTTTGTCGTCGTGATCGGCTGCCTGCTGTTCTATGAGATCGGCAAGAAGCTGAACCTGCAGATTCAGGACGAGCTGGCCGAACGCCGCCGGGCCTTTGCGCGGCGCGCGGCGGAAGGCAATGCCTGATGCCGGCTGCGAGTGGCGTATTCCGTTCCCAGCCGCGCTCTGGAGGGTGGCACGGCCAGGGGCCGGGAGAGGGTTATCTGAGTCGTGGCGCAGGATGCGAAGCCGCGTGGCTCGGCCCGCTCCGCGCGAGAGTGGAGATGCATTCCCATGTCTTCTGCAACTGATTTCCGGAGATCCGTTCGTCTGACGCTGTTGCTGTCCGCTCTGTCGGGGATCGCGCCCGCCGGGGCGCAGCCTTCAGGAGGGCCGTATGGACCTGTCGATGTGGACTATGAAGTGCCCAAGGCGCGCCGCGTGTATTTCGTGGCGCCCAACGGCACGCCGGGCGCGCCGGGCGCGACGCCGGACCAGCCGACCACGCTTGAGTCGGCCATCGAGCGCGTGGTGACGGGCGACGCCATCGTCTTGCGCGGCGGCGTGTACCGGACCGGCTCTCTGGTGCTCAACCAGGGCATCACGCTTCAGCCTTACCGGCGGGAGCGCCCGGTGCTGAAGGGCACGCAGGTGGCCAGCGGGTGGCAGGCGCTGCCGAACAACGTCTGGCGCACGCGCTGGAAGCGGCTGTTCCCGGCGCGCCCGCTGGGCTGGTGGCAGCGCGCGCGGGAGGGGATGAAAACGCCGCTGCACCGCTTCAACAACGACATGGTGTTCCTCGATGGCGGGATGCTGAACTCCGCCGGGTGGGAAGGCGAGCTGGACGCGAAGTCCTATTACATCGACTACGACGGCGGCTGGGTGTACATCGGCGTGAACCCGGCCAACCATCTGGTGGAGATCACGGCGCACGACAGCGCACTCGTGCGCACCAGCCGGAGCGTGCACGGCAAGGAGAATGACCGCAAGGGACCCGTGATCCGTGGCATCACATTCACGCAGTACGCCCGGCGCGCGCTGGAGGTTGAGGGCAAGCGGCAGTTCGGGCCAAACGACGAGCCGACCGACGAGCCGGTGGGACCATCCGATCCGGCGACGTTCGGTAAAGAAGTGACGGGCACGGTGCTCGAAAACGTAACGATCAGTTTCTGTTCCCGCGTAGCCGGCTACTTCCGTGGCGACGGCCTGGTGATCCGGAACTGCCTGGTGAGCGACACGAGCACGGAGGGGATCTATGTCATCGGCTCGTCGGACGTGCTGATCGAGCGCACCATCATCCGGAGGAACAACGTGGAACGGCTGACGGGTTACTACCCGGCGGCGGTGAAGATCTTCAATCAGTCCCGGCGCGTCACCGTGAGGGACAATTTGGTGCTCGACAATCCAACCTCGAACGGAGTCTGGTTCGACGTGGGCATCCGCGACGCCGTGTTTGTGAACAATTACGTGGAACAGGCGCAGATCGGGCTCTTCTTTGAGATCTCGCGCGGCGCGGTGGTGACGGGCAACGTGTTCGCGCGCTGCGGCCGTGGGCTATGGGCGCTGAACGCTGCCGGCGCTCGCATCTACAACAACACGTTCGTGGATGCCCCGGCATCGTTCGAACGCAACGGGCGTGTCGCTTCCGGGGACCTGTTCGGCTGGCACGCCGCAACGGGGCCGGGGCTCGAGGAGCGCGAGGGCCACATCTTCGTCAACAACCTGCTCGCGGGCACGGACGGGTTCGGCCGGCCGTTGCTGGACTTCGGGCAGCCGCCTGCCCTGTGCTCGAAGCTGCCGCGCCCGCAGGCGGCGCAGGTGGCGGGAAACGTCTACGTGCGCGCCAGCCGTCCCGACGGCGCGGCGCTGCCTCCGCTGATCGCTTGGAGTCCGGCGCCGAACGACGCCTGTGCGCTGCGGTTTGCCTCGCTCGAGCATTTCCGCAAGCATGCGCCGCAGTTTGAAAAGACGGGGCGCGAGCTCGACCGCACCATCCGCAGCGTGTTCCGCAGCCCGGAACTGGGCAGGTACGAGCTCGTCGAGCCAATCCCTGCCGTCGAGCCGCTGCCAGAGGATATCCGTAAGCTTCTCGGGTGGAGCGCGGAACAGGCGCGCACCGCCGGGGCGTATCCGTACCGGCGGTAGGGCGCCTGCGCCGCGCACGGTTGCAGGCAAGCCCATGGATCCGCGCGGAAAAATCATAATTGGGTCTTTCTGTTTTCGTGCTGGGATCCGCCGGAGCCGGTGCGGGAGCGGCTCTCCCGGTGCCATGCCGCCCGGCCAGAGGTGGACACCCTGGGCAGCCTCGCAGGTTATCGCCTGGCCCGGCTGCAGCGAGACCGGGAACACGACCCGCGCTCCATTTACGGTCAGTGCCGGCTCAGACATCGGCGCCAGAGACGCTAACGCAGGCAGCATCCGCAGGTCGTCCAGCGCAATCTCCACTGACGACTTCGCGGAGATCCCATTGAAGTAGAACAGCAGATACTCCGTCTGCGTCCAGTCGAAGCCCTGGCCTTTGGGCAGCGCAAACGTTAGAAGGCGCCAACCCGTGAAGTTGATCACGGGTAGGAAGTCTGCTGACCTCCCCCGGGCGTCACGAAACTGGATGCGGATGACCTCGCTGTTGCCGTCGCCTCGAAGCCAGAGGCCCATCCCTGCGTAG
>DYJN01000130.1 GCA_020723085.1 Arcobacter sp. | reverse complement strand
CAACGTGTAATAGGTTTCAATCGATGGGCCTCCGACGCGCCCAATATCCCCTGAAACCTGCACACGGCCATTGGGCGCGGGGAAAATCGCCTCGGTGCGCACGAGTTGGCGTTCCAATGAACGCAGCGGCAGAAACCAGCCTACATAGATTTTTCCGGCAGGCGCGGGCGGCAGCCCCTGCATCTCCAGCGCATACCGACCGCTCATCACATCGAAGCGGACGTGTCCGGTGATGTCTGTACCGACCATATCCCCCACGATGATCCCGCGCAGCGGCGATTCGAAGTCAAACGGGTGGACAAACTCCGCCCGCGCCACCTCTGTCCCCCCTGGCTCCACACCGACTGCATTCGTATCCTCTATCGTGACGACCAGATAGACCGTTCGCCTGCGGGAACGCGCTTCGCCGTAGCGGACGGCGAGTTTCAGGTTCTCGATGGCATCTTCGTAGTTGCGCTGCTGAAAATAGAGCGTCCCTAGATGGGCGTACGCGTCGCCGAACGTGGGATCGAGCGTGATCGCTTTAGCGAGCTGCGTCTCCGCTTTGCTATAGTCGCCGGTAAGCAGGAGCACCAGTCCTAAATGCGCGAGCGCCGGGACATGATTGGGGTCGGCTTCCACGGCGTCGGTGTACGCCTCGACCGCCAGCGTCCAGTTGCCGAGCACATTGGCATTGCGGCCGATCGCCATATGCAGGTGAACCAGCTTGTCGTGAATCTCCAGCGCCTCACGATACGCGCCAATCGCGCCGTAATAATTCCCCTGCGTTTCCAGCACGTAGGCGCGGTTGCGCATCACATCGACGTTGTTCTCGCCCAATTCCACCGCCGTGGCGATCGTGCTGTTGGCGACGTACCAGTTTCCGGCGTCGATGTAGGCTTCGGCCAGATAGGCATACGCCTCCGGAAGAGTGGGATCAAATGTGATGGCCTTCTCGCACGCCGACACCGCCTCCAGCGGCATTCCAATCCAATCATAGGCCAGACACAACACCGCCCAGGCGCGGGCGTTCTCCGGCTGGCGGCGCAAGGCTTCGCGGGCCATTTCCAGGCCACGCTCAGGCTCCGATTGGAACGTCAGCAGGCGCGACAACGCCACGTACAGGTCAAACTGGTTCGGCTCGATGTCCAACGCGCGCTGGTAGGCGTCGATGGCGCCTTCCACGTCGCCGGCCCAGTAAGCGTCTTCAGCCCTGGCGACGTAGATGGCGGGAGAGGGTGTGGGCGTCGGTGAAGGTATAGGCGTGGGCGCAGACTCCACGCCGCCGGGTCGCTCTTGCATCACGTCCATAATGGTATTGACCACGTAAACGCCCGCCCCGATCAATGCGACCAATGTCAACAAGTGCAACCAGGGGATGCGCCTCCGGCGGCGATACAGGTCGCGGTCGGATTTCAGGTACATCGCTGCGCTCCTGATAGGTAGACGGTAGACCGTAGACGGTAGACAGGACAGGATTTCATGGACAACATACGTTCCTTTTACAATAGCCCGTGTTCGTGATACCACTCCCAGGCTTCTACCACTGCGGCCTGCGCCGAGCCGCCGACGAAGCCCAATTCGCGTTCGGCCTTGCTACCGTCGAAATACATATCGCGCGCGCTCAAGTGCAACTGGCTGCCGTCCACTAACGGGGTTGCGCGCCGGACGCGGTTTGCCAGATCAACGAGTGCGGCGAGTGGCGCCATCAACACACGCGGGATGGTGAACCACGGTGCACGCCCGCCCGTGACCTCCGCCGCCAGCGCCATCAGCGCGCGGTGCGAGATGTTCTCGCCGTTGAGGATGTAGCGCTCGCCCGTGCGCCCGCGCTCCGCCGCCAGCACGTGGCCCTCGCCGGTCGCCCTCGCCGAGACGATGCCCATCCCACCCGGCGGCGCGCCGATGAGCCAACCGCGTTTCGCCGTCCGCAGGATTTCGCCGCCCACAAAGTGCACGTCGCGCTGTCCAATCACCGACACGGGATTGACGATAACCACGTCCAACCCCTCGGCCACCGCGCGTTGCACCTCCGCTTCGGCTAACACCTTGCTGTGCCCATAGTGGAATTGCGCCGGACGCAGGTTGAATGTGGCGGACTCATCCAATACCTGCCCGCGCTCCGTGGGGACGCCCAACGCGGCCACGGAACTGGTGAAGACGACGCGCCGCACGCCCTGCGCCAGCGCCGCACGCAGCACATTGCGCGTCCCTTCAACGTTCGCCGCGTAGATCGCCTCCGGCTTGTTGCGCCAATACTGCGAGACCGCCGCCGCGTGGAAGACCAGAGCGCAGCCTGCCATCGCCGCGGACAGCGACGCCTCGTCCAGCACATCACCAACCGCGTACTCGGGATCCAGTCCCGCCAGCGCGTCCAGCCTCGACGAAGCGCGCCGCAGCGCCCGCACAGCGTATCCGCGCGCCAGCAGCGCCTCCACGATATTCGCGCCGACGCATCCGGTAGCTCCAGTGACTAATGCACGCATAATGAATCAAGAATCAGCGAATCGAGAATCAACGAGAGGCTGTGGCCGGTCTCCGACCGCGCCACCGCAAGCTCAGGCTTGGGGCGGGCACGGTCAGAGACCGGCCCAAGCACAAATAACGCGCAACGCACAACCCACAACCTCACTTATCCACCACCGCCACCAAATCGCCGCTCGCCACCAGCTTATGAACCGCCTCGATCAGCGGCGACAGCGGCGCGTCGTGCTCCAGAAAGGGAACGCGCGCGCGGATCGCTGCGTAGGCTGCCGCCGTGCCCTGCCCCAGACGGGCGGATGCGCCCAACTGCGCGCGCCGGAAGTCGATACCCTGCGCCGCCGCCAGCAACTCGATGGCGATGATGCGCTCGACGTTCTCCACCACCTGGCGGGCGTGGTGCGCCGCGTTCGTCGCCATGCTCACGTGATCCTCGGCGTTGGCGGAAGTCGGGATCGTGTCCGCCGTCGAAGGGTGCGCCAGCACCTTGTTCTCCGAAGCCAGCGCCGCCGCCGTGTACTGCGCGAGCATAAAGCCGCTTTCCAGCCCGCCGTGGCGCGTGAGGAATGGCGGCAGCCCGTTGCTCAACGCCTCGTCCACCAGCCGCGCCATGCGCCGCTCGCTGATATTGCCCAAATCCGTCAGCCCCAACTTGAGGTAATCCAGCGCCAGCCCCACCGGCTCCGCGTGGAAGTTCCCGCCGGAAAGCACCACCGGGCGGCCGTCCGGCTCGAAAAAGATGAGCGGGTTATCGGTAACGGAGTTCAGCTCGATTTCCAACGCCCAGCGCGCGTAAGCGACCGTGTCGCGCACTGCGCCATGGACTTGCGGGATGCAGCGCAAGCTGTAGGCATCCTGAATGTCGCGGGGATCGTGCGGGCGGACGAACGTGCTGCCTTCCAGCAGGCGGCGGACGTAAGCGGCGGCGTCCACCTGGCGCGGATGCGGACGGACGAGGTGGATGCGCGGGTCGAAAGCGGCGACCGTGCCGCGCAGCGCCTCCAACGAGAGCGCGCCCGCGATGTCGGCGGCGCGGACGAGGTTCTCCGCGCGCAA
>DYJN01000129.1 GCA_020723085.1 Arcobacter sp. | reverse complement strand
TTGCGGCAAGGTACAGCCCAAACGCGGCGGCAATGCCAATGGCAGGCGCGCCGCAGTTGACGCAGGTCTTCTGCGGGCCGGGGTTGCGCGTGCTGCAATTCGGGCAGGTCCATTCGGTCTTTACGTAACCAAGACTTTTGCGTGCCATAGGTTCTCCTCGTTAAAAATCATGCCACGCCCGCACCTGCGCCAGGCGGGACTCGGCCTCCGGCTCGCGATGCGGACAGGCGTCGCCGGCTTCTTTCCCGGACTTGTGGCCTGCCAGCGCCAAAAAGACCGCTTCGGCGCCGTTGGCCAGGTTGCGCGGGTCGTAGCCGCCTTCGAGCGCGAAGACGATCTTGCCCTGGCAGTGTTCCCCCGCCAGTTCCACCAGCCGCTTCGAGAAAGCAAAGAAGCCGGCCGAGGAAAGCCCCATCGTGGTGATCGGGTCGCTCCAATGTGCGTCGAAGCCGGCCGAGACCAGCAGCATCTGCGGGCGGAAGGATTCCACCAGCGGTTGGACGATCTCGTCGGCGATGCGCCCGAACACCCCATCGCCGGAATAGGCCGGCAGCGGCACGTTGACGATGCGCTTGCGGGCCTGCGGCGCGTCCTCGATCCAGCCGCTGCCGGGGTAGATGCCCCACTGGTGGGTGGAGAGGTACGCGGCGCGTTCATCGTCGAGGAAGGCCGCCTGGGTGCCGTTGCCGTGATGGGCGTCGTAGTCCACCACCAGCACGCGCTCCAGGCCATTGGCCAGCAAATCGCGCGCGGCGATGGCGACGTTGTTGAACAGGCAGAAGCCCATGGCGCGCTCCGGCTCGGCGTGGTGCCCCGGCGGGCGGACGATGGCGAAGGCGTTGTCGGCATCCCCATGCAGCACGGCGCGCGCGCAGGCCAGTGTGGCCCCGGCGGCCAGCAGGGCGTCGTCGTAGGAGGTCTGGGTGACGAAGGTAGGGGCGTAATCAATGACGCCAGGCGCTTGCTCGCGGCAGACGCGCTCCAGCCCGGCGACCAAGCGCGGCGCATGGACGCGCGCCACCTCGCCCGGCTCGGCGGGCGCGACCGGCAGGCGCTCGGCCGGCGCTGCTTCCAGGCGGCGGGCCAGTTCGTCCAGCCGGCCGGGATGCTCCGGGTGGTCGGGGTACTCGTGGCCGGGCGCAGGGACGAAGGCGTAGGCGGTGGTCATGGGGCTATTATACTAATGCAGACAAATATATCGTATTATACGCGCTTTTCCCGCCGCGCCGGTGGTTTGTGCGACTTCGCCTCCAGGCGCGCCAGGCGGTGTTCCAGTTCGGCCTGCCAGTGGGCGCGGGCGTAGGGCGGCAGGTCGCCCGCGGCGGCCAGGTCCAGCGCGGACTGCGCCCAGCGCCGGGCGGCGGAGATGTCGCGGCGGCGGCGCTCGTGGAATTTCGCCAGTTCGACATGCGCGTAGATGTGACCCTGCGCGGCGGCCTGCTCCCACCAGCCGACCGCCTGCTCCAGGTCGCCGCGCCTCTTTTGCAGGACCGAGAGCCTGCGCACCGCTTCCCAGAAGTCATCTTCCTCGAGCGTCATCTCCAGCCCGCGTTCGTACAAGCGCGCGGCTGTGTCCCAGCCTCCCAGGTCTTCGTGCAGTTTGGCCAGCGCGATCACGTCCAGCCCGTGCTGGATGCGCTCGTCGAACGGATCGTGCAGCATGGACGCGGTCAGTCCGAACATGGCGGCCAGCGCCACCACGTCCATAGCGTTGTGGTAGAAAACGCCTTTGAGGGGAGCAGCGTCGCCGGTGCGCAGGTAGTCGAAGTACAGCCAGGGGACCTCGTAACCGGGCACTTCTTCACTGCTGCGCGGCGCGCCGAGGACGTTCTCTTCTATGAATTTCAATGTGCGCGAGGGCAGCCGGTCGCGCCACAGGCGGCGCGCCAGCGGCAGCAGGTCTACGTGGGCGAAGTCACGGAAAGGGCAGGGGATGTCGTGCAGGGTGTAGCGGGTGCGAAGCAGGGGCGCGTCGAAGGCTTTGCCGTTGTACGTGACCAGCGCCGCGCAGGGCGCCAGGAAACCGGCCAGGGCCTCGAGCAGGACCGCCTCCTCGCCGGGGTCGCGCATGAAGAACTGGAGCAAGCGGAAGGTGCGTCCCGAAGCGTCCGTCTCGAAGCGCCCGACGCCCACCAGGAAGGCGTACGTCCCCGTGCCGCCCGCCATGCCGGAGGTCTCGGTATCCAGGAAGGCGAAGGACTCAAGGGGCATATCGGGCAGGCGGGGCTCCCTGGCCCACGCGGACAGCAGGTCGAGCGGAACGTCGCTGGCAAGCGGCGCGCGCCCGTGCCGGTAGTCCGCGCCATAGGTCTCCTCGTGGACGAACACCTCGCCGCGCGCGGTGGGGACGAAGCGCCCGTCCAGCCCGGCCAGCCCATCCCCGGCAGGGTTGGGCTTGCGCTGCGGCGCGGGCAGGTCGAGCGTCCCGACCTTGACGCCCAGGGCTTTGAGTTTGTCGCGCAGGGAGGCTTTGGGAGCGGGATCGGTCATGCCCCCGATTATAACCAAAGGGGGGCAAGCATTCATCCCTCTTTCGAGGAAAATTCCTCCCATTGGTGTTACACTCGATATATAGACTGACTTCCGGAGCGACTATGAACGCGACCCCCGCAGAACCCCGCCTCTCCCTTTGGACGAAACTGGTTTTCGGCTCGGGCGACTGGAGCATGTCCAGTTTTGGGACATTGCGCCAGATCTTCTACGCCATCTTCCTGACCGACGTGGTAGGCCTGGAACCGCGCCTGGCTTCCATCGCTGCGCTGGTCGGTATCCTGTGGGACGCCATCAACGACCCGCTGGTCGGCGTACTCAGCGACCGCGTCCACACCCGCTGGGGTCGCCGCCGCCCGTTCCTGCTGTGGTTTGCCATCCCATACGGGCTGGGTTTCGTCATCTTGTGGTGGCCGCCGCCTTTCTCGAACCAGGTTGCGCTGGCGGCCGTCATTACACTGGCGTTCATGCTCAGCGACACCCTCCAGACCTTAGTTGACGTCCCGCTTTACGCCCTGACCCCCGACATTACCCTGGATTATGACGAGCGGACTTCGTTGACCGGCTACCGGATGTTCTTCAACCTGCTCGCCTCGCTCGTGACGGCTGTGGCTGCTCCCGCTATCGTCGATTCTGCCCTGGCTTCGGGCGCCACCCAGCAACAAGGCTATATGATCGTCGCAGCCCTGTTCGGCGGGTTGTCTGTGTTGCCGCTTCTGCTGATCTTCTTCTCCATCCGCGAGCGACCGCGCAGCCAGCAGGAAATCCGCGCAGAACGGGAAATATCCTTCTTCGAAACCGTCAGGGCAGCCTGGTCGAATGTCCCCTTCCGCTTCGCCACCGGCCTGTACATGCTGAACTGGATCACCTTCGACCTGGTAGCGCTGTCGCTGCCTTTTTTCATTTCGTATTGGGTTTCGGGCGGCAATCTGCTCCAGAAAGCGCTCGGCCTGCCCATCGAGTCGACCGTCTTTGCGCTGCTGCTAATCACTTCGGTGCTGGTGCTGCCGTTCTGGATCTGGTTGTCGAACCGCCTGAATAAGCACATCGCTTATGTGATCGGCATGTCGTTTTGGGGGGTGGTG
>DYJN01000060.1 GCA_020723085.1 Arcobacter sp. | reverse complement strand
AAGCGGTACGTGAGCTGGGTTCAGAACGTCGCGAGACAGTTCGGTCCCTATCTGTGGTGGGCGTAGGAGATTTGAGGGGGTCTGCCTTTAGTACGAGAGGACCGGGGTGGACGAAGCTCTTGTGTTCCAGTTGTCCCGCCAGGGGCATAGCTGGGTAGCGAACTTCGGTCGGGATAAGCGCTGAATGCATATAAGCGCGAAGCCTTCCCCAAGATGAGATCTCCCAACCGTAAGGTAACAAGGGCCCTGGAAGACGACCAGGTTGATAGGCCGGATGTGGAAGCGCAGCAATGCGTTGAGCTTACCGGTACTAATAGCCCGTTCGGCTTGACCATAAGATTTACCCTGTACACCGATTCCGCTCTGTGGCTTCTGCGATTGCCCGTCAATATTCAGTCACTTCAGGCTCTCCAAGCTTTGGGTGACCATAGCGAGGGGGACACACCCGTTCCCATCCCGAACACGGAAGTTAAGCCCCTCAGCTCCGATGATACTGCGTGCGCAAGTGCGTGGGAAAGTAGGACGTTGCCCGATTATGACAAAGGCCCCGGCCATCGGCCGGGGCCTTTGCCTTTTTGGCGCCTCCGATTCTGAATCCCACGCACTTCAGGCCTTCAGGATTTTCCACTCCACGATTCCTCCGGGCGGTGATTTTCTGCATTGGACAGTCTGACGCGATTCCAGGACATTGCCACGGGATTCCAGGGCATAGCCACGGGATTCCAGAGCGGCACAAGGAACACGGAGGGCGGCTGAATCGGGGGCAGAATCGGACTGCGGCGGAAAACCCTGGCACGCCCCGAGCGCCAGATAAGTCCATGTGCATGTGGATCAGGCAGAATCGGACTGCGGCGGAACACCCGGGTACCCCAGGCTCGCGTTCACCTTCACCGGAAAAGTCTCGGGAGCAGGAATCTGAAGCCCATCAGCGACAAATGCGGGCGCCGCGGGGGGCGGTAAAGATGGCGTGGGACCCTCCTGCCGGTGGGTGCGCTATTGGGGGCGGGTTGCAGAAGTTCTGGCGGCGGAGAGGATGGCCACGGCGGCGAGGGCGGCCGTTTCCGCGCGGAGGATCATGGGGCCGAGAGAGACCGGCTGCCATGCAGCCTGCTTCGCGGCGTGCCGTTCGCGCTCGTCCCAGCCGCCCTCGGGGCCGCACAAGAGGGCCACGGAGGCGGCGGGGTTCTCCAGCGCGGACAGGATTGGGGGGGCGCTCCCGGCTTCGTCGAGAAAGAGCCGGGTTTCGGCTTCCGAGTGGAGTGCGTCCTTGAACGGGATGACGGCGCCGATCTCCGGGGGGCGCACGCGGCGGGACTGCTGGCCGGCTTCGCGTGCAATCTTCTCCCAGCGCGAGCGGCGCTTTTCCGCTGCGGCATCGAGTCCTTTTTCAGAACGCAGGCTGGCCACGGGCATGATGCGTTCGACGCCGAGTTCGGCTGCCTTCTCGATCATCCACTCGAAGCGGTCGAACTTGAACAGCGAGGCCAGAAGGTGCACGGGCATGGGGGCGCGTTCGGCGGGCAGCTCCTCGATCAACGCAAACTCGACGGCTCCCTTGGCGAATCCCTCAATGCGGCCGAGCCACAAGCGCTCGCCGTCAGAGAGTTCGTAAAGCTGGCCTCGTTCTGCGCGGAGTACTCGGCGGAGGTGCTCCGCCGTTTCACCCCGCAAGAAAGCCCTTCCCGATTTCCACTCCTGGGCATAAAAGAGCCGGCGTGCCATCCCGCTTCAGGATATCGCCTGGGCCGGCAAGGACTGCACGAAGAGACCGCGGCTGGAGCGCCAGAGGCGAAGGAAGAGCGGCCCCGGCGGTTGCAGTCCGGGAATCGTTCCGCCGACGGAAACGCGTGCCGGGAGAGCGGCCTCCGGGCCAGGCAAATCTCGACGAGGGAGACGTTACGGCCCACTTCAGTCTGAACCCGGGCTGGGTTGCCGCCGCCCTCCTGCGCCAGCGGGAAACGCGCCGGCGGGCATGCCAGCAAGCCGCGGCACAGGGGCCGCGGGGCTGCGAAAATGGAGTTTTGCCATGATCGCTCACCTGCGCGGCGTTCTGCTCGAGAAACATCCGAACCAGGTCATCGTGGAAGCCAATGGCGTGGGCTACGACGTGGCAGTGCCAATCTCCACGTTCACGGCGCTGCCCGCGCCCGGTGAAGAAGTCCGCCTGAAGATCCACACGGTGGTGCGCGAAGACGCCATCCAGCTTTACGGGTTTATCACCGCGGAAGAGAAGACGCTGTTCGAGAAGCTGATCACGGTGAGCGGCGTAGGGCCGCGGCTGGCGCTGACAGTGCTCAGCGGCATTGCGGCAGGGGATCTGGCCGGGGTGATCCGCTCGGCCGACGTGCAGAAGCTGACGCGCGTGCCGGGGATCGGGAAGAAGACCGCCGAGCGGATCGTGCTCGAGCTGCGGGACAAGATCGATGAAAGCCCGCGGCGGGCGGCGGGGCTGCCGGGGGCGCCGGCGGCGCTGCTTTCGCCCGAGGAGTCCGATGCCGTCAGCGCGCTGGTGAATCTCGGCGCGCAGCGGGCGGCGGCGGAGACGGCGGCGCGGCGCGCCTCGCAGGAGCTTTCCGGGCAGGGATTCGAGGCGGTCTTCCGCCGGGCGCTCGAGCTGTTGCGATAATCGTTAGTGCCGGACCGGATGGCTGAGAAAAACAAATCCCGGCGTTTTGTTTCGTCCGAAGCCTCGCCCGAGGAGCTGCAGTTCGAGGCCTCGCTGCGGCCGCGCACGCTCGGCGACTTCACCGGACAGGAGAAGGTGAAGGAGCTGCTGTCGGTGACGATCGAAGCGGCGCGGCTGCGGGGCGAAGCGATGGACCACGTGCTGCTGATCGGCCCGCCGGGGCTCGGGAAGACCACGCTGGCGACGATCATCGCCGCCGAGCTGGGGGTGCCGATTGATCTTTCCAGCGGGCCGCTGTTGCAGCGGAAGATCGATCTGACGGGCATTCTGACGAACCTGCGCGAGCGGCAGGTGTTCTTTATCGACGAGATCCACAGGCTGATGCCGGACGTGGAAGAGGTGCTGTACTCGGCGCTCGAGGATTTCCGCATTGACGTGGTCATTGGCCAAGGGCCGGGGGCGCGGACGCACTCGCTGCCGCTGCACCGGTTCACGGGCGTGGGCGCGACGACGCGGCAGGGACTGTTAAGTGCGCCTCTGCGCAGCCGCTTCGGGCTGATCCTGTATCTGAAGCATTACGACGTGGCGGAGATGACGCGCATCGTGATGCGGGCGGCGCGCCTGCTGGAGACTCCGATCGATGCGGACGCGGCAGAAGAGATCGCGCGGCGCAGCCGGGGCACGCCGCGGATTGCAAACCGGCTGTTGCGCCGGGTGCGCGACTTCGCTCAGGTGCGCGCCTCGGGCCACGTCACGCTCGAAGTGGCGCGCGATGCGCTGGATCTTCTGGAGGTGGACTGCTACGGGCTGGACGAGGTCGACAAGAAAATCATGCTGACGATTCTCGAAAAATACGGCGGCGGGCCGGTGGGGCTGGGAACGATCGCGGCCTCGACGGACGAGGAGCCGGACACGATCGAGGAGGTGTACGAGCCTTACCTGATGCAGCTCGGGTTTCTCGACCGCACGCCGCGCGGGCGTGTGGGCACGCCGCGGGCGTTTGAGTATTTCGGGGTGCCGCTGCGTCCCAATTACGGCCAGAACCGGCTGTTCTGAGCGGCGCGCTCAGAACAGGCGCTGGGCGGCCTCATTTGCATAGGAGGCCTTGCCTTCTTCCGACTCGAGAGTCAAGACGGCAGCGACGGGTTCAGCGCTCTCGCGCCCGCCGGCGAGCGCGCTGGTGGCGGTGAGGAAGAAAAGCGGGCCGAGCGCGAGATAATCATCCCCGGCGTACAGGCGGCGCAGCTTGCGGTGGAAGGTCTCGGCCATCTCGCGCGAGAACCGGGCCATCTCGCCGACGGCCGCTTTCGGGGCCACGCGCACGAGGCGGTCAACCTCGCGGGCGCAGCCGGCCACATTGAGGACGGCCTCTACCAGGAAGGCGTCGGCGGTGAGCAGGGAGACGAAGTTGCGCTGCTGCCGTCTCACGCTCGAGAGGACGTAGCGCGTATCGGCGGGCTCGTAATATGCCGCGGTCTGCTTCCGGCCTGATTCCATGAGGTACCGCCACGTCTCCGACAGCCGCTCACGGAACCCGGGGGCGCACGCCTGCAGCACCGCGTCCACGACCTTCGGATCCATGAAGTCGTAAGAGAGGTCCTTTTTTCGCGGTCCGGAGCACGGCGGGCTGCAGGACCAGGCGAGCAGCGGGTGCACGGCGCTGGGGCGCGAGTAAGCCTCGACCCGCGCCAGATAGAGCGCCGGGAGCCACTGCCGCGCCATGCGCTGGACGGACGCAGCCAGGCGGCTCATCTCCGGCAGGTATTCGGGCGAGCCGGGCGCAGGCGAGTTCATCCACGCTTCGACGCACGGGCCGGCGAGCCGCAGATGCAGCGTGGCGGTGCAGGGTTTCCGGGGCAAGGCGACGCCGCGCAGCCCGTAGGCTTCCAGCACGCGCAGGTAGGGGGCCTGTAGGACTGCCGGGTCCAACTGCCGGCGGTCGGTGAAGCTGAGAGAGAAGTGATCGCGCCGCGCCTCTCCGTCGCGCGCCGAGATGGCGGCGGAGAAGACCATGGCGGTCTGCGTGCGGAGGTCGGCCGTGATGACGTCCGAAGCCCGGGCCGTGTAGAGGATCTGCAGGCGGCCGTCCTCGGTGGGGCAGGCCTCGGCGCTCGCGAAGCTTTCCAGATCCCTCTGCTTGCGCCGGGCGCGGAGCATCGGGGCGTGGACTTCGATATA
Source organism: Arcobacter sp. (assembly GCA_020723085.1). Classification (GTDB taxonomy): domain Bacteria; phylum Acidobacteriota; class Terriglobia; order Bryobacterales; family Bryobacteraceae; genus JANWVO01. The sequence goes on along the minus strand of DYJN01000060.1, from coordinate 17,931 downwards.
GACGCGGCGGCGGAAGGTTTCCGTCAGCAGCCCGCGGCGCAAGCGCAGGCAGGCGCCGCTTTGGGCGAACAACGGGCTCAGGTCGCCTTGAGCCACCTGGGCCGCGGCGGCGAGGCCTTCGCCGGTGAAGCGGAAGGTCGCGTCGGCGACGGCGGACTCGTCCCTGCGCGCGCTCAAGCCGGCGGCGAGTTGAAGGCCCCACTGCCTGGCGACGGCTTCGGCGGCGGGCGCGGCCATCTTCCGAACCGCCTCCGACCACCGTTGGAGCAGGGACTGAGCGGCTTGCGGAGCCGCGGCGCCGAACAGCTCGGCGAGCCGCGCACGAGCCCAATCGCCAAGGGCCTCGTCGTCGAGTTCGCGCGCGGCGGCTTCCGGCAGGGCGTGCAGCAGCGGCTCGATGCCTTCCTTCTGGAGCAGGTTGGCCAGCGACCGGGTGGCGCCGAGAAGGGCGGCATCAGGCAGGTCTGAGCCGCCGCCGGCCATGCTGCCGAGGAAGGAGAGGATCCGCTGCGCGAGTTGAGCCGGAATGCGTCCGGCGGCTTTTTCGATCAGGGCGGGTGCGGCCTGCCGGCCCTCGGCCGCCTCAGCGGCGGCTTCGGCGAGCCACCGGGCCATATCGCGCCAGGGGAGGCGTTCGCGCAGCAGTTCCCAGAGCCCGGCTTCCGCGCGGCTGCCCAGAGACTGCCAGAACTCGCGCAGGGAGTCAAAGGCACGCAGGGAAGCGCCCGCGGTCTTCACGAACTCTTCGACGCGGCGGCTGCCCAGATCCTTGAGGAGACCGCGCACCCAGTTCAGGGGATGGACGCCGAGGAGGGCGGAGGCCACGGCGGCAGGATTTTCCAGAATTCCCGCCTGCGCCTGAATGGACCACCCGCCGCGGACCTCCGCGCCGGCGCCAAGGGCGCGCCGCCGGACCACGGCCACACGAAGGCCGGGTTCGCCTTCGACGTCTTCGCGGACGACGGCGGTGATCCAATCCGAGGCCCATTCGCCTTGCACAGTGGCCGAACCGGCCGACTGCACGCGGACGCCGGTGGTTCCGCGCAGCAGGCCCTCTCCGACCTCCTTCAGCCAGTGCAGGTCCATGCCGAAGGGCACGGGCGCGGTGAAAGCGACACGGCCGGAGGCGGGCCGGAGGAGCACGAGTCCGGGCGGGCAATCTTCCGGAGAGCGGATCTGCTCCAGGGAGAGCGGTATTCTTCCGGAAGCTCCCGAAAATCGCCCTGCCAACCAGTGATCATCGCACTGGAACCATTCCGCCATTTCCGGGGCTGCCGGCAGGAAATCCTCCGGCAAGGAACGGCGCCAGGATTCAGATTCCGCGGAGCTCAAGAGAAAGGGAAAGCAGGTTTCGAGCGGCACGGAAGACCTCCAAAGAAGCGAGGCCCCGCAGTTGCGGGGCCTCGGACGAAACAGCCCGCGGCGCAGCATGAGGCCGCGCGCGGGCCAATCCAACACCAGAACAGTCCGCCCTCTTTCAATTTACACGGCAGAGGCAAAAAACCGGCCGGGCGGAGGAAGCGGAAAAGGCTGGCTGGGGGCCGCTAAAATGGCGGAATCAAATGAATTGGCGTGCGGCGGAGATTTTTTCTGAACTTTTGTGACGGCCGGCCGCGCCGGCGCCGGAGCCAGGCATTCAACTCGCCGAGGGAGGCGAAAAAGCCGGCGAAGCGGGGGTCGAGGCGCCGCGGGGCGCGGAGCACGGGGCGGAAATCGCGCGGGGTGAAGACGCCGCCCGAATGGATGACGGCGGCGCCCATCGGGCGGTATTCGTGGGTGCCCTGCGCCCACGCGAGTTCGCCGTCCAGCCAGAGCGCGAATCCCATTTCAGACGAGCTCTCCGGGCAGGATCGTCCAGGCGGACGGGTGCTGCGTGAATCCGATGCGGGGATAATAGTCCACGGCTTTCGGGGCGGCGAGCAGAACGATGCGGCACGGGGCGGCGCGCAGCACGGTTCGCAGCAGCTCTATGCCGATGCCCTGCCGCTGGCACTCGCGGCGCACGCACAGGTCGCTGCAATAGGTGACGTATGCGAAATCGGTGAAGCAGCGGGCGGCGCCGGCGAGCACTTCGCCGTCCCAAGCGGTGGCGAGGAGGTTGGCGTGTTCGAGCATCCGCGCAATGGCCTGGCGATCGTGCACGGGGCGCCGTTCGCCGAGCCCGGAGGAGTTCAGCAGCTCGATGTACTGCTCCGGGGTGACGCGCCGCTCGATCGCGTAGTCCATCATGCTATACGATAGCGTGCAAGGAACCGATCATGACCAGGAAAGAATTTCTCTTAACCGCGGCTGCGGCGCCCGCCGCCGCCGCGCAACCGGCGGAGCCGAAGGTGCAGCGGAAAAACCGGCTGAAGCAGGGCGTCTGTGGCGGCGTTTTCGGGCGGGACATGCCCTTTGAGGAGCGAGCCCGCCACGCCGCGCGCCTCGGCGCGCACTGCTTCGACCTGCAGCCGCCGCAGAACTGGCCGATTTTGAAAAAATACGGCCTGATCCCGACGGTAGTGCCCGGCGGCGGGAGGCTCACGGACGCCTGCAACGACAAGGCGCTGCACGAAAAAATCCTGGCCGAGTTCCGCGAGAATCTTCCGCGCGCCCGGAAGGAAGGCGTTCCCAACGCGATCACGTTTTCGGGCAACCGGCGCGGCAAGAGCGACGAGGAGGGGCTGGAGAACTGCTACATCGTCCTGAAAGAAGCGGTGAAGGTGGCTGAGGACAACGAAGTCACCATCGTGATGGAGCTGTTGAACTCCAAGGTAAACCACCCGGACTACCAATGCGACCACACGGCGTGGGGGGTGGAGCTGTGCAAGAGGGTGAATTCGCCCCGGTTCAAACTGCTGTATGACATCTACCACATGCAGATCATGGAGGGCGACATCATCCGCACGATCCGGAACAATATCCAGTACATCGGCCATTTCCACACTGCCGGCAATCCGGGCAGGCATCAGTTCGACGAGACGCAGGAGCTGAACTACAGGGCGATCGCGCAGGCGATCGTTGACACGGGCTACACGGGCTTCCTCTCGCACGAATATTCGCCGACGACGCCGGATCCGGTGAAGACGCTGGATGAGATGATGCGGATCTGCGACGTCTGATCCGGCTCGGGCGGCGGCACGGGCGCCGGAGGGGACACGAATCGACGCGAGGGAGAGCCTGAAGGCTCTCCCTGCGGCTTGCCGGGCGCACACGGCTCTTCGCGCGCGGCGCGCTATCCGCGCACCCAGCGGACGCGGGGCTTGCGGGCGGCGGCGACTTCATCGACGCGCGAGACGCGGGTGGAGTGCGGCGCCGTCTTGACCAGTTCAGGATTCTCCTCGACTTCCCGGGCGATGGCGATGAGGGCGTCGCAGAAGGCGTCGAGTTCCGCCTTGGGTTCAGTCTCGGTGGGTTCGATCATCATGGCGCCGTGGACGATGAGCGGGAAGCTGACCGTGTAGGGATGGAAGCCATAGTCGATCAGGCGCTTGGCGATATCGCCGGTGCGCACGCCGAACTTCTCCTGCCGCGCATCGCTGAAGACGCACTCGTGCATGGAGCGTGCGTTGTAAGCGATCTGATAATGCGGCTCGAGCCGCGCGCGGACGTAATTGGCGTTGAGCAGGGCGTCGAGGGTGGCGTTGCGGAGCCCTTCGCCGCCGTGGGCGAGGATGAAAGCAAGGGCGCGGATCATGACGCCGAAGTTGCCGTAGAAGGCGCGCACGCGGCCGATGGACTGCGGGCGGCGGTAATCCCACCGCCACAAGCCGTCTTCGCGCTTCAGCCGGGGCGCGGGCAGGAAAGGCGCGAGATGCGGTTTCACGCCGACGGCGCCCGCGCCGGGACCGCCGCCTCCGTGGGGCGTGGAAAAGGTCTTGTGCAGGTTGGCGTGCAGGACGTCGACTCCGAAGTCGCCGGGGCGGGCGACGCCGACGAGGGCGTTCAGGTTGGCGCCGTCCATGTAGAGCTGGGCGCCTTTGGCGTGGAGGATCTCCGCGATCTGCCCGATGTGCTTTTCGAAGACGCCGAGCGTGTTGGGATTGGTGACCATGAGGGCGGCGACGTCTTCAGTGACGGCGGCGGCGACCGCAGCCGGATCCACCATGCCGTGCTCGTTGGAGACGATGGTTTTCACTTCGTAGCCGGCCATGACGGCGGTGGCGGGGTTGGTGCCGTGAGCCGAATCGGGCACGAGCACGATCTTACGCGGATTGCCCTGCGCGGCGAGATACGCGCGGACCAGCATGATGCCGGTGTACTCGCCGTGCGCGCCGGCGGCGGGCTGGAGCGTCACCTCGGGCATGCCGAAGATTTCGGCCAGGTACTGCTCGAGCGTGGCGATGATCTCCATCGCTCCCTGGCTCAATTCCTCGGGCTGATAGGGGTGGGCCCAGGCGAGCGGCTCGGTGCGCGCGACGGCCTCGTTGATGCGAGGGTTGTACTTCATCGTGCAGGAGCCGAGCGGGAACATGCCCAGATCAATGGCGTAATTCCACGTGGAAAGCCGCGTGAAATGGCGGAGGACTTCCACCTCGCTCAATTCGGGAAAGTCTTCAATTTCGCGCCGGACGTTGCCCGCGCCGAGCGCCTCCTCCGGGTTGGTCTCCGGCACGTCGAGCGGCGGGAGCTGACAGCCGCGCTTGCCGGGGCTGGACAGTTCGAACAGCAGCGGCTCATTCTGCGCGGGATGCGGCCGCACTTTTCCCAGTGTTTTCGGCATCAGGCGAGCACCTCCTTCACGGCGTCCATGTCCTGGCGGCGGTTCATCTCCGTGGCGCAGAGGAGCAGGCAATCGCCAAGCTCAGGATAGAACCGCTTCAACGCCACACCGCCGAGGATTTTCTTTTCCAGCAGAATCCGCAGCGCGTCCTCGACGGAATGACGCTTGGGTTTTACGACGAATTCATTGAAAAACCGGCCGCTGAAAGGCCTCTCGAGGCCGCCGGCCAGGTAGTGCGCCTTGGAGAGGTTCTGGAGGGCGAGTTCGCGGAGCCCCTGCTTGCCGCAGAGGCTCATGAAGACCGTGGCCATCAAGGCGATCAACGCCTGGTTGGTGCAGATGTTGGAAGTGGCCTTCTCGCGGCGGATGTGCTGCTCGCGCGTGGCGAGCGTGAGGCAGAAGGCGCGGTTGCCGTCCTGGTCCCGGGTTTCGCCGGCGAGGCGGCCGGGGATCTGGCGGATGAACTTTTCGCGGGTGGCGATGACGCCGGCGAAGGGGCCGCCGTAGCTGGGGCTGATGGCGAAGGACTGGAGCTCTCCGGCGACGATGTCCGCGCCGCGGGGCGGTTCAAGCAGGCCGAGGGAGACGGCTTCGGTGAAGGCGGCGACGAGCAACGCGCCGCGCCGGTGAGCGAGCCCGGCTGCGGCCTGGATATCTTCAAGGACGCCGAAGAAATTCGGGGATTGCAGGATGACGCAGGCGGTGTGATCGTCGAGCGCCTGCTCGAGGGCGTTGAGATCCGCCTGGCCTGTGGCCGGGCTGTAAGGGAACGCCGCCACGGTCATGCGCGCATTGCGGGCGGCGGTTTCGAGCACCTGCCGGTATTCGGGGTGGAGGTTGGAGGGGGCGAGGAAACGAGAGCGCCCGGTGATGCGCGAGGCCATCATGGCCGCTTCGGCGACGGCGGTGGAGCCATCGTACATGGAGGCGTTGGCCACCTCCATGCCGGTGAGCTGGCAGATCAGCGACTGGAACTCGAAGATCGACTGGAGAGTGCCCTGCGCGAATTCGGCCTGGTAAGGGGTATACGAGGTGAGGAACTCGCCGCGCTGCGCGATGACGTCGCACAAGACGGGGCGGTAGTGCGCGTAGACGCCCGCTCCGAGGAACGAGGCGTAGCCGTGCGCCATTTTCCCGGCTTTTTCGCGGAAGTACGCGGCGATCTCGTATTCCGACATGCCGGGCGGGATCTGGAGCGGCTCGCGGATGAGGGCATTCTGGGGGACGTGCCTATAAAGGTCTTCGAGCGAGGAAAGGCCGCAGGCGGCGAGCATGGCCTGCCTGTCGGCGTCGGAGTTGGGCAAGTATCTCAAGGATCAGGCTCCCAGAATTTCCCATTTTATCGGAGCGGCGGCAACTGTCCACCACTCTGATGAGGGAGATGACGGCGGACCGGCAGGTGGTGTTCTATTGTCTGCCGCCGGCTGCGGAGGCATGGCGGGTGGAAACAGGCCGCGGCCCGCCGGTAATTCGAGTGCGGATACAATTTGGGTTCATGGCCGGATTCGGTTGGCGCAAGCGATGGCGGGAATGGACCGGCTGGGGACGAAAAGAGACTCCCGGAACTTCGGAGAAGCCCCCGCGGCAAGGAGAACAGTCATCTCCGCCGCCGTGGAAGGATTGGTCGGGATGGATTCAGGAGCGCATCCAAAGCCTGGCGCCTGATGCGCGCCGGATCCTGGAAGTGGGGGGCGATGGCAGCGAACTGGGCGCGCTGCTGAGGGACCGGGAGTTTCACAGCCTGCGGTTCCCGGAGGCGGACATCTGCCGGCGAACACGGCATCCCGACGGGTATTTCGATGCGGTGCTCACCAAGATGACTTTCGAGCACCTCTACGACCCTTACGGCGCGGCGGAGGAGATCACGCGGCTGCTGGCGCCCGGGGGAGTGCTGGTGCTGATCACTGTTTGGGCGTGGCGCTATCACACGGCTCCGGGGGTCGAGGACTATTTCCGTTTCTCGAAGGCGGGGCTGCGTCAGCTATTTGCCCGGCTGGAGATTCTCGAATGCGATTACGACCTCAGCGACCGCCGGGCGGACTGCCGGATGGACGGGGTTCCTGTCGATGAGATGGGAGGCTGGCGGGAGCACTGGAGCGTGTACCTGGTGGCAAGGAAGCCGGCGCGGGAGGAAAATACGGCGCCCGCGGTGGAGCGTCCGTTCAACCTGTCGGTGTTCGAGTATACGGTGCAGCAGATGCTGGAGTACGGCGATGCCATCGCCGCCGGCGAGGAGGCTGCGGCGGCGGTGAGGGAGGTGATGGCGCTGGAGCCGGGGCTGATGGACGCGGCTCTGCTCGGGGAAGGCGAGCGGGGTCTTCCGTCGGAGCCGCGCTTTCTGGCAAGTGGCTACTCGCGAATGATGCTGGCGCGTTATCTCGTGCCCGGCGCGCTGTTGTGCCGCGGGCTCGATGTGCTGGACGCCGGCTGCGGGCTGGGCTGGGGCGCGTACCTGCTGTCCCGGTTCGCCCGGAAGGTGGCGGCCTTTGACCGGGATGCGGCGGCGGTGGAATTCGCCCGGTCGAAATGGCGGGCGGAGAACATGGAATGGCTGACCGGCGATGCGCTGAAAGAGGGATTCCTGGCGGGCCGGCTTTTCGACGCGGCTCTGGCCATGGAAACCGTGGAGCATTTCCCGCGGGAAGATGCCGAGCGCTACGTGGCATGGCTCGCCTCCAGGCTGAAGCGCGGCGGATTGCTGGCAGGCACCTCGGGCTTCCCGCAGACGCGCGAGGAGGCGGACCGTCTGGCGGAGCAGAACCCGCACCATCCGTTCATCTTCACGGAGGGGGAATTTCTGCACCTGCTGCGCGCCCGCTTCACGCGCGCCACGGTCGCCGGCGGATGGATGTTTCTGGCGATCCGTTAAGCGAGGCGGCGCTCTACTCGCCGAGATAGGCCTGATAGTCGGCCGCGGAGAGGAGGCTGCCGAGTTCGGCGGGATCGCTCAGGCGAATCTTGACGAGCCAGGCTTCGCCGTGCGGGTCAGAGTTCAGCTTCTCCGGCGCGCCGGCCAGCAGTTCATTGACCGCCGTCACTTCGCCTGAGACAGGCGAAAAGATGTCGCTGACGGCTTTGACGCTCTCCACCGAGCCGAGGGTCTTGCCGGCTTCGACGGTGGCGCCGACCTTGGGCAGGTCGACGTAGACGATGTCGCCCAATTCCTTCTGCGCGTGGTCGGTGATGCCCACGGTGCCGGTATCGCCTTCCACGAGGATCCACTCGTGTTCTTTCGTATAACGGAAGTTTTCTGGATAGCTCATTTGGGCCGCCGATAAAAGGGGATGGGGACGGTGACCGCCTCGACGGGCTGTTCGCGGACGACGACTTCGATGACCGTGCCCGGCTGGGCCAGATCCGCGGGGAGGTAACACATCCCGATGTTCCTGTTGAGCGTGGGCGAGGGGCCGCCGCTGGTAACCCAACCGGCCGGTTGTCCGCCCACGCGCACTTCATAGCCGTCGCGGCCTATGCCGCGGCCGCGCATTTCAAACCCGATGAGTCTCCTCCGGATGCCCCCCGCCTTCTGTTTTTCGAGCCGCGCCCGCCCGCAGAAATCTCCCTTCTCCCATTTGACGATCCACTCGAGCCCGGCTTCCAGCGGGGTGATGGAAGCGTCGATCTCATGGCCGTAGAGAGCCATGCCGGCCTCCATGCGGAGGGTGTTGCGGGCGCCGAGGCCGCAGGGCTTGATGCCGAATTCGCGGCCGGCGTCCATCAGGGCGTTCCAGACTTCCGCGGCATGGGCGGGCGCGAGGTAGACCTCGAAGCCGTCTTCTCCGGTGTAGCCGGTGCGGGCGACGCGCGCCGGGCGGCCGCAGACCTCGCCGTCGCGGAAGCGGTAGTAGCGGATTTCGGCCAGGGGCAGCGATGTCAGCTTCTGGAGCGTGTCGAGGGCGCGCGGGCCCTGCACGGCGAGCTGGGCATAGCGCGGGCCGTTGTTCTCCACGGCGCAATCCCAGCGGTTCTGCGCGGCGATGTGCTCGTAGTCCTTGTCCTGGTTGGAGGCGTTGACGCAGAGGAAGTAGTGATCCGCGCTCACGCGGTGGACGAGGATGTCATCGACGAAGCCGCCGTGGTCGTAAAGCAGCCCGGAGTAGTGGATCTGGCCGTCGGCGAGCTTTGCGGCATTGTTGGTGCTGACCCACTGCACGAGGTGGAGCGCCTGGGGTCCGCGGATCTCGATCTCCCCCATGTGGCTGACGTCGAACAGCCCGACGGCGGCGCGGACGGCGCGGTGTTCTTCGAGAATGCCAGTGTATTGCACCGGCATCTCCCAGCCGCCGAAGTCCACCATCTTCGCGCCCAAAGCGCGGTGCAGTTCCGCAAGCGGGATCTGCTTGAGCATGACGCCCTTAGCCTACCACAACAGGCCGCGCGCCGGGCTTGGGGCGGAGGGGCGGGGCGGCGGGATCCAGATGCAACTGGCTTTCTGTAAATTATTGCAAATCAAGACGTTGTTGTCCGAACCGCGCTCTGGCTACAATGCGGTTGTCCGAAGGCAGCACCGAAGCGAATCGCAAGGAGGCGAAATGAAAGGCGATCCCAAGGTTCTGGAGTACCTGCAGGAAGTGTTGACCGCCGAACTGACGGCGATCAATCAGTACTTCCTTCACGCGGAAATGCTCGAAAACTGGGGCTACGAACGGCTGGCGAAGATCACGAGGAAGGAGTCGATCGAGGAGATGCGGCATGCGGAGGCGCTGCTGCACCGGATGCTATATCTCGACGGGACGCCGAACATGGCGCGGCTGTTCGATCTGCACATCGGGCAGAACGTGAAACAGATGTTCGAGAACGACCTTCAGCTGGAGTATGAAGCCGTGCCGCGGCTGAACAAGGCGATCAACGCCGCCGTGGAGGCGGGCGACAATGGCTCGCGCGACTTGTTCGAATCGATCCTGAAGGACGAAGAGCACCACGTGGATTTCCTCGAAGCTCAGCTGTACATGATCCAAGAGATGGGCTACGAGAACTACCTGGCGCAGCAGATCAAGGAAGAAGAATAGTCCCGGACCACAGGCAAGCCCGCGGCGCCGCGCAGAAGGGGCGCGGCGGCGCGGGCTTGCCGCATATGCACGTCGGGGCGGCGCCCCAGGCACATACAATGGGAAAACCGGGCTGGACATGCAAAAGCGGTTTTCTTTTCCCGTTGCGGCTCTTGCGCTGCTCGTTCCGGTTTGGGCTGCGGGCGGCTGGCGGGCGCCCTCCGGGGCGGTTGCGGTGAAGCAGCAACTGGAGCGGCTGCGGGTGGTGGGCAGCGTGCTGATGATCGCGGCGCATCCGGACGATGAAAACACGGCGCTGCTGGCGTGGTGCGCGCAGGGGCGCAAGCTGCGCACGGGGTATCTGTCGCTGACGCGGGGCGAAGGCGGGCAGAACCTGATCGGCAACGAGCAGGGCGAACTGCTGGGGGTGATTCGCACGCAGGAGCTGCTGGCGGCGCGGCGCATGGATGGAGGGGAGCAGTTTTTCACGCGGGCGATCGATTTTGGATTTTCGAAGACGGCGGAAGAGACTCTGGCGAAGTGGGGCAAGCAGGAGATTCTGTCCGATGTGGTGTGGGTGATCCGCAGCTTCCGTCCCGACGTGATCATCCTGCGCTTTTCCGGCACGCCGCGGGACGGGCACGGGCACCATCAGGCGTCGGCGATTCTGGGGCGCGAGGCGTTCCGGCTGGCTGGAGATGCGAGGGCGTTTCCGGAGCAGTTGCGGCAGGTGCGGCCCTGGCAGGCGCGGCGGCTCTACTGGAACGCGCTTGCGTTCACGCGGCAGCAGGAAGCGGAGGCGGAGAAGATGGCGGGGCGGCTGCGGATCGACACGGGGGAGTACAATCCGCTGCTGGGGCTGAGCTACGGGGAGCTGGCGGGGCTGAGCCGGAGCCAGCACCGGAGCCAGGGGATGGGCTCGGCGGAGAGGCGGGGGGCGGCGCCGAACTATCTGGTGCTGTACGACGGCGAGCCGGCGTCCGAGGATTTCTTCGAGGGGATCGACACGAGCTGGAACCGGCTTCCCGGCGGCGCGGCGGTGGCGGAGAAGCTGGATGCGGCGCTGGCGGCGTTCACGCCGGACGCCCCGGAGCGTGTGATTCCGCATCTTGTGGAAGCCCGGCGGCGGATGGCGGGGATCGATCACCCCGACGCGCGGCGCAAGATGGAGGAGCTGGACGAGACGATTGCGGCGGCGGCGGGGCTGTGGCTGGACGTTTCGGCGATGAGCCCCCTGGCGGTTCCGGGCGGCTCGGCGGAGCTTGTGATGACGGCGATCCACCGCTCGCGGCTGCCCGCGCGGCTGGGTGGGGTGACGCTGGAGGGCGTGGCGGGCGCGCCCCCGTTCGAGGGAGCGGCGCTCGAATACAACCGCCCGCATACGGCGCGCGCGGCGCTGCGCGTGCCGGCGGATCAGCCGCTGACGCAGCCGCTCCAATTGCGCCGCCCGCAGGAGGGGAACCGGTATGTGATGGACAGGCTCGCCGATATCGGGCCCGCCGAGGCGCAGGCTGTGCTGACGGCGCTGTTCCGGGTGGAGATCGGGGGCGGGGAGATCCTGGTGCGGCGTCCGGTGGAACACCGGTATGTGGACCGCGTGCGCGGAGAGCTGACCCGGCCGTTCCGCATCGCGCCGCCGGTTTCGCTGCATCTGAGCGAGACAGCGCTGCTGTTCGGTACGGCGGCGGCGCGTCCGGTGACGGTGGAAGTGCGGGCCGTTGCGGGACCCGTGCAAGGCAAGGTGAGGCTGGAAGCTCCGGAGGGCTGGCGCGCCGAACCTGCCGAACTGCCCTTGGATCTTTCAGAGGCAGGCCAGCCGGCGACGCTCACGTTCCGGGTGACGCCGCCGCGGGCTGCCGGGAAGGGCGTGCTGCGCGCGGTGGCGCACACGGGCGGGGCCGAGTGGCGGCAGGGAGTGGTGCGGATCGAATACGAACACATTCCGCCGCAGATTGTGCTGCGGGCGGCGGAAGCGCGCCTGCTGCGCGAAGACATCCGCGTATCGGCGCGCCGGATCGGTTATGTCATGGGCGCCGGGGACCTTGTGCCGGAGGCGCTGCGGGAAATGGGCTGCGAGGTGGAGATGCTCGACGAGCAACGGCTGGCGCAGGGCGATCTGCGCGTGTACGACGCCATCGTGACGGGCATCCGCGCGTTCCACGTCCGGGCGGATCTGCGCGCCGCGCACGCGCGGCTGCGGGACTACGTCGAGCGCGGGGGCACGCTGGTGGTGCAGTACAACACGCTGGAGGGGTTCGGAGGGCAGGCATCCGATGCGGCGCTGCGGAACATCGGGCCGTTCCCGATCCGCATCGGGCGCGCCCGCACGGCGGTGGAGGACGCTCCTGTGCGGCTGCTCGAACCGGATCATGTGCTGATGAGCCGGCCGAACCGGATCACGGAGGCGGATTTTCAGGGCTGGGTTCAGGAGCGCGCGCTGTATTTTCCCGCCGAATGGGACCCGCGCTATGAAGCGTTGCTCGAAACGGGCGATCCCGGGGAGCCGCCGCAGCGCGGAGGGCTGCTGTATGCGCGCGCGGGCGCGGGCGCCTACATTTACACGAGTTTCGCCTGGTGGCGGCAGTTGCCGGCGGGAGTAACCGGGGCATGGCGCCTGTTCGCCAACCTGGTGAGCGGGGGACGATGAATCCAACCGAGGAACGCCCGCCGTTCCGGGGATCGTGGGGCCGCGTTTATGCGGCGCTGGCGCTCTACCTGGTGTTGTTGATTGCGCTGTTCACCTGGTTCACGAGGAGCTGGAACCGGTGAGGCCGCTGGACTGGGCGGTGCTGGGCGCGTCTCTGGCGGGGATCGTCCTGTACGGGCTGTGGCGCAGCGGCAGCAGCCGCACCACGTCGCAGTATCTGCTGGCGGGCAAGACGATGCCATGGTATGCGATGGCGCTGTCGATCATGGCGACGCAGGCGAGCGCCATCACGTTCATCTCGACGACAGGGCAGGCCTATGCCGACGGAATGCGCTTCGTGCAGATGTATCTGGGGCTGCCGCTGGCGATGATCCTGATCTCGGCTTTCATCGTGCCGCGCTTCCACTCCTCCGGGGTGTTCACGGCCTACGAGTATCTGGAGCGGCGCTTCGACGCGAAGACGCGGGCGCTGGCGGGGGTCATCTTTCTGCTTTCGCGCGGGCTTGCAGTGGGCGTGTCGCTCAGCGCGCCGGCGGTGGTGCTGACGGTGATTCTGGGCTGGCCGAGCCAGTGGACCACGCTGGCGATGGGCGCGCTTGTGGTGGCGTATACCACAAGCGGGGGGATCGCGGCGGTCACCTGGACGGAGTTCGTCCAGATGCTGGTGATGCTGGCGGGACTGTTTGCAGCGCTGCTGACGGTGATTCTGCTCCTGCCTCAGGAGGCGAGCTTCACGAATGCGCTGGCGGTAGCCGGGGCGGCGGGCAAGCTCAACGCGGTGGTGTGGCGGCTTGATCTGCACGATCAGTACAACCTGTGGAGCGGGCTGATCGGCGGCATGTTCCTTGCGCTCTCCTATTTCGGCTGCGACCAGAGCCAGGTGCAGCGGTACCTGACGGGGCGGAGCGTGACGCAATCGCGCCTGAGCCTGCTGTTCAACGGGCTGGCGAAGATCCCGATGCAGTTTCTCATCCTGTTCACGGGCGCGATGGTTTTCGTTTTTTACGTGTACACGCAGCCGCCCATCGTTTTTCACCCGGAGGCGATGCGCGCGCTGGAGAGCCAGCCCTCTTACGAGCCGCTGAGCCGGGAATACGACCGTGTGTTCCAGCAGCGCCGCGCCGCCGCGCAGCGGTTCGATCTGGAGGGCTTCCGGCAGGCGCAGGAGCAAATGGACGAGATCCGCTCGCACGCGCTGACGATTGCGGGACAGGCTGCCGGACAGGGGCGCGTCAACGACACGAACTATGTCTTCCTGTGGTTTGTGGTGCATCAGATTCCCACGGGAGTGGTGGGGCTGATCCTGGCGGCGATCTTCGCCGCGGCGATGTCGACGATTTCCGCGGAGATCAATTCCCTGGCGACGGTGAGCATGGTGGACATCTACCGGCGCTTCTTGCGGCGCGAGGCGCCGGACGGGCATTACCTGGCAGCGTCGCGGTGGCTGACGGTGTTCTGGGGCGGTTATGCGATTGTGACGGCGCTGTATGCACAGAATCTGGGATCGCTGGTGGAGGCGGTGAACCGTCTGGGGTCGCTGTTTTACGGCACGCTGCTGGGGGTGTTCGTGCTGGCATTCGCCTTTCCGCGGGTGGGCGGGACGGCGGCATTCTTCGCGATGATTGCCGGAGAAGCCGCGGTCTTTACGGTCTGGCATTTCACGGGCCTGGCGTTTCTCTGGCTGAACGCCATCGGCTGCCTGGCGGCCGTCGCCGCCGGCTGTGGGGTGGCAGTTCTGGGGAGGCGGCCGCAGGCTGCCGGCTGAGGGCGCTACAATCGCCTTGGAAGCTCCACTGGGCCGGTGCCTGGCCTGGTCTTCAAAACCAGCGGGCGGCGCGGGAACGCCGCCGGTGGGTTCGACTCCCACGAGCTTCCGCCAGCCGGGCCTCCGTCCTGAATTTCGGTGAAAATTCCTCCACTTTGTTTTGCCGCCATGTTGCTGAAATTGAGATAAAATAAGCTCGATTCGCGGCATTCGCCCTGGGGGTTGCGCCATGAGCCAAATGGAAAGGATCTACTTCATTCACCGGATGCTTGACAAAAACAGGGCGGTTCCGCTGCGGCGGATGATGGAGGAGCTGGAAGTCAGCCGTCCGACGGTGAAACGGGATCTCCAGTATATGCGGGACCGGCTGCGGGCTCCGATCCGGTTCGACCGGGAAGCGGGAGGATACCTCTACGATCCGTCTTCCGGGGAGGGCGAAGGCTCGCGGTATCAGCTTCCTGGAGTGTGGCTGACGCCGGAGGAGATGCATGCGCTGCTGCTGCTGCGCGATCTGGTGGAGCAGCTGGATTCGCGGATTCTGACCGAAGCGCTGACGCCCGCGCTGAAGAAGATCGAATCCCTGCTGGCGGCGGGAAAGGTGAAGCAGAAGGACATCCGGAAGCGGTTCCGGATGATCGCGGCGCGGCACCGCCCGGTGGATGACAAGACCTTCCGCGTCGTCAGCACCGCCGTGGTGCAGCGCAAGCGGCTGGCGCTGGTCTATTTCAGCCGTTCCCGGGGCGAAATCATGAAGCGCGAAGTGAGCCCGCAGAGGCTGATCTGGTACAGCCTGAACTGGTATCTGGACGCGTGGTGCCATGTGCGGGAGGATTTCCGCAGCTTTTCGCTGGACGCCATCCGCGGCGCGGAGATTCTGAGCGAGAAGGCGGCGGAATATCCGCAGGAAGTTCTCGATGCCCGGCTGGGCGCGGGCTACGGGATCTTTGCCGGGGAACCGGACCAGACGGCGGTGCTGCGTTTCCGCCTGCCGGCGTCGCGGTGGATCGAGCGCGAGCAATGGCATGCGAATCAGCGCCGGGTCCAGCTTCCGGGCGGCGAGGTGCGCCTGGAGGTGCCGTATTCGGATCCGCGGGAACTGGTGCAGGACGTTCTGCGCTTTGTTCCGCACGTTGTCGTGGAGGCGCCGGAATCCCTGCGGCTGCTGGTGGTGGAGCATCTGGAGCAGGGGCTGGTCGCTCTCCATGTGGAACGGCGCAAGCCTGCGGCGGGCGAAGCGGGCGTTTCGGCCGGGTGATTTTTCCATCAGGCTCGATCTGTGAGCCACTGGCTGCAGAAGAATGACGGCAGCGGAGGAAGCTGGAGGAGCGGCTGGCGCGCCGGCGGGGGCCTTTGAGGGGTGGCTCCCTGCCCCCTGCCGCCGCCGGCGCGTGCGGCCTGTGAGTGTGCCGCCAAGGAGACGCCCATGCCCGTGAAACTGTTGCATACGGCGGACTGGCAGATTGGGATGAAAGCGGCGCAGCTTGGTGCGGCGGCGGCGCGCGCCCGCGCCGCGCGGCTGGAGACCGCCAGACGAATTGCCGAGCTGGCTGTCGAGGAGAGCGTGGACGTGGTTGTGCTGGCGGGCGACACGTTCGAGAACCATGGCGTGGCACTGTCCGACGTGGAAACCGCGGTTGGGATCCTGGCCAGTTGTCCGTGCCCTGTGCTCGTGCTGCCCGGCAACCACGATCCGGTGACGGTGGGGGGCGTCTGGGATCTGCCGGCGTGGTCCGGCGCAGAGAATGTGCGAGTCGCCCGCCTTCCGGCGCCGGTGGAGCTGGAAAGCTGCGTCCTGTTTCCGTGTCCGGTCAGCAGCCGTTGGGGTACGGGCGATCCAACCGGCTGGATTCCTGTGGGCCAACACCGTGAGCGGATCCGCATTGGGGTGGCGCACGGGGCGGTGGCGGGATTGCCGGGCGAGCCGCGGACGCTCACGATTCCTGCCGATGCTCCCGAGCTCCGCAGGCTGGATTACCTGGCGCTGGGCGACTGGCACTCGGCGCGGCTCTATCCCGGGGCGGACGGGGCGGTCCGCATGGCCTACAGCGGCACGCCCGAGCCGACATCGTTCGGGGAGGACGCGAGCGGTCATGTGCTGATCGTTGAGATCGATGCGCCCGGCGCGGCGCCGCGCATCCGGCAGCAGCGGGTGGCTCGTCTCCAGTGGATCCGCGAGGAGTTTGAAGTTCTGGAGCCCGGCGCCCTGGCGCGTTTCCGGGAGCGGCTCGCGGCACGCGCCGGGGACGAGACTGTCGCAGAAGTGCGGCTCACGGGGACCCTGTATCCTGAGGAGCAGCCGGAACTCGAAGCGTTGCGGCAGCTCGCCGGGAAATTTCTTTCGCTGCGGGTCAGCGAAGATCTTGGGCAGTTGCTGAGGCTGGAGGATCTGCCGGCGGGTCCGCTGCGGGAAGCCGCGCAGCGGCTCGAGCGGATGGCGGAAACAGGCGAGCAGGCGGAGGAGGCGCGGCTGGCATTGCGCACGCTGCTCACACTGGCAAGGGGGGCGGGCGCGTGATCGTGCGAAGGATCAGCGTGTCGTGCTTTGGGAGGTTCGTCAAGCCCTTCGAAGTGGAGCTTCGCCGCGGCCAGCCGAACCTGCTGGACGGGGCGAACGGGAGCGGCAAGTCGACGCTGCTGGCGGCGCTGACATCGGCGTTTACTCTTCCTGCCTCATCCACTGCCGAGGAGATCCGGCGCTGGCAGCCGTGGGGCAGGGAGGTGCATCCGCGGGTGACAGCGGAGTTCGAGCATGGGGTCGATCGGTGGCGTCTGACCAAGGAATTCACGTTCAGCCAGCGGGGAAGGGCAACGCTCGAGAGGTTCCAAGCGGGCCAGTGGGCGCTTGTGGCTCAAGGCAGGCATGTCGACGAGCGGCTGCCGGAGTTTCTCGGCGCTCCGCAGGGCGGGGCGGGCACGTGGTTGGCGGCGGGGGTGTTGTGGGCGAGGCAGAACGAACTTGCGGAGTTCCGGCTGGAGCAGCCGTTGCAGGAGCGGATCCGGAATTCCTTCGGCGCGCAGATCCGGTCCGGAGCGGTGGAGACCGTTCTGCGCGAGGTCAAACGGCTTTACGAGTTGGACTGGCCGCCTCAGGGCAGGGCGCTCCGGCAGAATTCTCCGGCGCGCGTGCTGGAGGCGGAGCTGACGGCTCTGCGCAAGCGTGTGCGCTTGCTCGAAGATGACCTGGCCGAACTGGAGCGGGACCGTGATCAGCTGGAGAATGCGCAGGGCGAATGCAGCGTGCTGGAGGCGCAGAAGACGGCGCTGGAAGCCCGGCTCAGGGAGTTGGGCGAGAAGGTGGCAGAAAGAAGGGGCCTGGACGGCGAGCGGCTGGAGGCGGAGAAGTCCGTTCAGGAGGCCCTTCATGAGATGAACTCCGCCGCTGCGGCGCTCAAACTGCGGCAGACGATCGCAGCCGATCTCGCAGCGGCGGAGAAGGCGCTCTGCGGGCTGGAAGAGCGGCTGCAGCAGGCGAGGGTGGAGGTCAAGCAGACGGAGGATGCATGGGTTGAAGCCCGGGCGGGCGCCGCCGCGCGGGCGGCGGAAGCGCGAGCGCAGCTCAGGAGCCTGAACGCCCCGCCGCAGGACGTGCTGGACAGGCTTGCCCGGCTCGGACAGCAGCTTCGAGAAGAGGAGGCGAAGCTGGAAGGCGCGCTGCTCCACTTGCGGCTGGAGCTGGAGCGGGATGCGCGGCTCGAGGTGCTCCGCGGCAGCCCGGAGGGCGCGATCGAGGGACAGGCGGGAGAGAGCGTAGAGATCAGCGGCTCGCCGGAGATCGAGCTCGCGCTGCCGGGGCTGGGACGCATGAGGATCTGGGGACCGGCGGCATCGG
>DYJN01000059.1 GCA_020723085.1 Arcobacter sp. | reverse complement strand
GCTCGAGAGCGGACCACGATTCTCGTGGCGACCGGCCTGCACCGCCCGGCGACGCCCGCCGAACTCGATCAGATCCTCGGACCGGACATCGCCGCCCGTTATCCGCTGGTCAACCACAACGCCCGGCGGCGCGAAGACCACGTCTACCTGGGGCAGGCGCGGCACGGCACCCCGGTCTGGATCGACCGGCGTTACGTGGAGGCCGGTCTGCACATCACATTAGGGTTCATCGAGCAGCACCTGATGGCCGGCTTCAGCGGCGCCCGCAAGCTCATCGCGCCGGGGTTGGCCGATCAGGAGACGATCCGCCACCTGCACAGCCCGCGCTTCATGCGCGACCGCCGCGCCGTCGAAGGCTCGATCGAAGAGAATCCACTCCACGAGGAGCTGCTCCAGATCTCTCAGATGGCGGGCCATGATTTCATCATCGATGTCGTCCTCGGCGAGCAGAAGAAGATCACAGCCGTGTTCGCCGGTACGCCGCGGGAAGCCCACGCGGCGGGAGTCGCCTTCGTGCGCGAGAAGACGACCGCCTGGCTTCCGGCGCCCGTGGATGCCGCGGTGACCACGTCGGCAGGATACCCCCTCGACCTCACCTTCTATCAGGCGGTGAAGGGTGTGACGGCAGCAACGCATATCGTCCGTCCCGGCGGGATCATCCTCGTCCTGGCCGCCTGCGATGAAGGCGCCGGCGCCGGCGAGTTCTCCCGCCTGCTAATGGAGTCGTCTTCGGCCGAAACATTTCTCAAAGAAATTGAAGACAGGCCGGTGACCATCGATCAATGGCAGCTCGAAAAACTCGCGCTGGCCGCCTGCTCCCACCGGCTCTGGTTCTACACCCCCGGAATTCCCCCGGAATATCACCCGAAATTGTGGGGCCGCAGTTTCCCGAGCGCCGCGGAAGCGCTCGGCGCCCTCGCCGCCGAAGTGCCGCCGCAGGCGCCGGTGGCCGTGATTCCCGATGGCCCTTACGTGTTCGCCCGCATTGCACAATAGCGCTTCCTGTCCGCCGCCCCGCGGGCGGAGTTGCATCCGCCTGCCGGAATGAGGCAACCTAAAAGGTTTCTCTCGCGGCGGGCGCTCTGTCTCCCGCACGGGCGGGATTGGCCCTTATCATGAAAGTCCGCGTCCTTTACCACGACCACTGCTTTGACGGGGCGGCGTCGGCCGCCTTCTTCAGCCGCTTCGCGCGCGACCTCTTTTACAACGGCGCCGAGTTCGCTTACACCGGCATGGCGCACAAGGCGGATCAGCTCTTCGATGAAGCGGACTTCGACGGGGATGAGAACGCGATCGTGGATTTCAAGTATTCCCCAAGCGACCGGCTCACCTGGTGGTTCGACCATCATCAGAGCGCCTTCCTCTCGCACGAGGATCAGCTCGACTACGAGCGCAAGAAGGACGCTCGGCGTTTCTATTTCGATCCCACTTACCGCTCCTGCACGGAATGGATCGCCCATGTGGCGCGCTCAGTCTACGGGTATGATGCGCCGCAGCTGGCGGAACTGGTCCACTGGGCGGGCATCGTCGACGGCGCCAATTACGAAAGCGCGGAAGCCGCCGTCGCCATGCGCGAACCCGCCATGAATCTCACCCTCGTCATCGAAGCCGTCAAAGGCTCCGCCGCCGTGCAGCACATCATCCGCTTGATGCAGGAAAAAAGCCTGGAAGAGATCCTCCGCGATTCTCTTGTGCAGGAGAAATTCCAGCCCCTGTACGAGCGGCACCTCCGCTCCATCGAAATCATCCGCCGGGAAGGCCGCTGCGAAAAAGGCGTGATTTTCTTCGACGTCACCGGTTACGATCTCGAAGGCTACAACAAGTTCATCCCCTATTACCTGTTCCCGGATGGCGCCTACACCGTTTCCGTCAGCACGGCGAGCTTCCGCACCAAGGTCAGCGTGGGGTCCAATCCATGGGCCAGGGAACCCGTGCGCCACAACCTCGCCACGCTCTGCGAGCGCTACGGAGGCGGCGGGCATCCGCGCGTCGGCGCCATCAGCTTCCCGCCCGGCGAAGTGGAAGCCGCCCGCAAAGCGGCTTTGGAAGTCATGAGGGAGTTGCAGGGCTGACCGTCCGGGTCAATCCGTGCTGTAGTTGATCTCGATCCGCCGGACTCCGGCGGCGGCGCCCCACAGCACCAGCGCTGAAAAAGCGCAGAGCCCCAGCAGCGCCAGCCACGGGGACAGCGGCGCGGCGGGCGCCAGGATCAGCCGCAACAGCGCGGGCACGTCCGGCTCCATCGGCGCGGGAACCGGGCACATCGACTGCAGGTAGTACAGCACGCTAAGCTTCTGAAGCAGCTCCGGCAGGAACCCGCTGGAGGCTTCCCACAACAGCAGCACAGCCGCCGGCACGATGGGATTCCGGATCCAGAGGCTCGCCGCCAGGAACAGGCTGCCGTAGCCCGCGCAGCCCATCACCGCCGCCAGCGCATACCGCGCCGCGTGCGCCGCGCCCGGACCCTGCCAGTATGCCTCCGCGCCGGCGCCCAGATGCGGCCACAGCATCGCCGCAAAGGCCAGCAACGCGCCCGCCGTGAACACCGCCGACGCCGCCGTCCACCCCGCCAGGAACTTCCCCGCCAGCAGCACCTCCCGCCGCGCCGGCGCCAGCAGCCAGAAGTGCAGCGTCTTGTCCATCATTTCGCCGCGGAACAGGTTGAGAAAAATCCCCAGGCAGCCGAAAAAGATCGCCAGCCGGAGATAAAAGTACTGAAAAACGCCGGCGTAGACTTCGCGGTCTTCCGTGAAATTCAGCACGGCATGGATTTCTTTCGAGCGCAGCCGGCCATCCTCGAACCAGAGATGGGCGCGCCGGCTTCCGTCGAAATACACCATGCGCCGCGTGCGGACTTCGCGCGATTCAAAGATCTCCTTCCCCTGTTCCTCGCGCCGGCTGGAACGGCGGATGGTGCGCTCGCGGTCCTGTCCGGGCTTGCCCGCCAGCTCCAGCGCCTGCTGCTCGCTCATGCCCGTTTCGAAGGCTTCGAGCACCGCCGGCGCCACGGCGCCGCCCTGCCGCGCCTGCCCGAGCTCGTACCGCAACTGCAGGGCATGCGCCAGAAACAGCACGGCGGGAAGCATTGCCAGCGCGTAGATCCACAGGCTGCGGCGCGACAGGAACACGCGCTTCAGCTCCAGCCGCGCGATCAGCAGCGCCTGCCGCAGGCGGAACCGTGACGTCATGCCGATCCTCCCACCAGATACTCGTACAGAGCGTGGACGTCTTCATCGGCTGGCACGATGCTCTCGATGCCGAGCCCGGAAGACGCCAGCCGCGTCAGCGCATGCGTGAATGCATTCCTGTCCCGCGTCAGCACCAGCAGCGCGCCGTCCTCTTCGAGCACCCGCGCCTCCGCCACCGGGGCGCGCTCGAACAGCAGCGCCGCCAGCCGCGCCGGCTGCGGGCAGCGGATCAGGAACTGGCTGGGATGCTCGTGGATCTCTTCCCGCACTCCACGGATGTCTCCCTCGGCGACGATCATCCCGTTGGCCATCAGCACGACGCGGTCGCTGATGACATCCACCTCCTGGAGCACGTGGCTGGAGATGACCACATGCCGCCCCGCCGCGGCAAGCTGCCGGAACAGTGCGATCGTTTCCGCCCGCACCACGGGGTCCAGCCCGTTCAGCGGCTCGTCGAGCACCAGCACCTGCGGGTCGTGCGCCAGCGCCTGCGCCAGCCGCACGCGCTGCCGCATGCCCTTGGAATAGGAATTCACCTTGCGCCGCGCCGCCTCGGTCAGCCCCACCTGTTCCAGCGCCGCCCAGGCGAGCCTCTCCGCCATCGACGGCGAGTAGCCGAACAGGAGCAGCGACGACGCCACGAAATCGTAGCCTGTCGCCCAGCGGGGAGCGGCGTCGAACTGCGTTGCGTATCCCGTGATGCGCATCAGCCGCTCAGGGTCGCGCGGCGAAATGCCGAGCACGCGGATCTCGCCCCTGTCCGGATGGATGAGCCCGCACATCAGGTTCATCAGCGTCGACTTGCCCGCGCCATTCGGACCCACGATGGAAGTCAGCCCGGGAGGGATGCGCAGTTCGATCCGGTTGACGCCCAGCACGTCGCCATAAAACTTCGACACGTTTTCGAAGACGATCTCCTGCGCGCTCACCGCACCACCTCCACCGCACGCAGCCGCCGCTCCAGCGCCAGCGAAAGCACCGTCCCCATCAGCACGAGCGCCAGGAGCGCCGTCGGCAGGCTCAACCCTGCGGGCATCTCCGCCCCCGCCAGCACGCACCAGACGCCGTAGGCAGCGCGCAGCGGGTTGATCAGGTCGCCCCATTCCACCCGGAAGATCGCATTCACAAGCACGCCCACCCCTGAAAGCACGAAGAAGAAGCCCAGCACCGCTCCGCCCGCGATCAGCCGCCACCGCACCCACGCCGAGCTCGCCAGCGCCGCCAGCGCCACCAGCGCCACCCACAGCCAGAAGCCCAGCACCACTCCCGCGCCCAGGCGCCAATTGGCCAGCGCCCAGCCGGAGTCCGCCATCGAAGCCTGCATCACGAACAGCAGCAGCCCGGGAATCCACGTCACCAGGCTCAGAAGCCAGACGAGCGCCGCCATCTTCGCCAGGACGTATTCGAGCCGCGAAATCGGCCGGCTGAAGTACAGCGCCAGCCCCTGGTTGCCGAGGTCGGGAGAGATCAGCCCCGGTCCCGCCAGCGCCGCCAGCAGCACGGAGAACACCGACTGCACCTTCATGAAAGTCAGCATGAATGCCGAATCGACGGCCAGTATCCTGCTGAAGTCCCGATCCAGTCCCGCCCACAGCTCCGCATGGTTGGCGACGTAGATGAACAGCGCGCACAGCAGCGGCCAGATACAGCTCAGCGCCAGCAGCGCCGTCACGACCCGCTGCGCCATCAGCCGCCGCCAAGCTTCGCGAGGCAGCACCATCAGCCGCTCCAGGTGCGGCGCGCGCGGGCCCCCGTACCGCTGATAGCCGCGCTTATAAACCGCCATGAGCGGGCGCCTCCTGATTCGACACGGCCTCTCCGGGCGTCTGCCGCAGCAGGCCCATCGCCTTCATGAAAATCTCCTCCAGCGTGTCCCGCCGCTGCGTCAGGCGCCGCACGCTGACGCCATGATCCGCGGCCAGCTTCCACAACTGGTCGAGCGAGAAGTCCAGCGGCAGCACGATGCGGAACCTCCCCGCCGCCTCCCGCACGCACGCCGCGCCCAGCTCTTCCAGCGCCGCCGCGAAACGGGCGCTCTCTCCCTCCACCTCGAGTTCCACAAAGCGCCGGTTCTGCCGCCGCTCGGCTTCGAGATCCGCGTGGTGAATCACCAGCCCGTCGCGCAGGATCGTCACCTCGTCGCAGACCTGTTCCACGTCCGCCAGCAGGTGCGAGCAGACGATCACGCTCATCCCGTGCTCCTGCTTCATCTGCCGGATCAGGTCCAGCATGCGCCGCCGCGCCGCCGGATCCAGCCCGTTGGTCGGCTCGTCGAGAATCACCAGCTCCGGTCCGTGCACGATCGCCTGCGCCAGCCGCGCGAGCTGCCTCATCCCCAGCGAGTACGTCCCGAGCGTCCGGTAGCGCGCCTCGCCCAGCCCCACATGGAACAGCGTTTCGTGGGCCTTCTCCAGGGCGATCTCCGCCGGAAGCCCGCTGAGCGAACCCATCACGCGCAGGAATTCGACGCCCGTCATGGAGGCCACGAACGAGTCTGTCTCCGGCATATAGCCGATCCGCTCCAGCACCCGCCGCCGTTGCTTGCGGCAGTCGTATCCCATCACCCGCGCCCGTCCCCTCGACGGCGTGTGGAATCCGAGCAGCGTGCGGATCAGCGTCGACTTGCCTGCGCCGTTCGGGCCGAGAAGTCCGATGGCGCGGCCGCTTCCTGAGACGCCGAGGCGGCAGGAGATCCCATGCAGGATCTCCCGCCGCCCCAGGGTCACGTGAAGGTCATCGAGTTCAACGACGGGCTGTGGCATTCATTGCCTTCCGGACCCGCTTCGCCTGCGGTCCCGAAACTGATTGTGCCCCGGAAGCCAGCATGGCGTCGAGCAGCAGGCTCGTAAAGGAATAACGGCTTGCGGCCCGGATTCGTTCCCCGTCGCCGGAAAATGCCACCAGCGCGGGGCCGCGGTTTTCGAGCAGCGTCTTCACCGCAGGGTTGTTGACCGATGCGGCCAGCTGCCGCAGCGATTCGCCCACCTGCACCCACAGCAGGCCCGCCGGATGCACGCCCGTCGAGGCGGGCAGCAGGCTGCGGAACGCGGCGCTCTGCGCCAGCGTCAACCCCGATTCGCGCGTGGCGATGGCGCGCTCCACGGCGGAGCGGTCCGGTCCGGCCACCAGGAATGCGCCGTGATAGGTCCACGTGATGGCGCTCGGGGCTGCGCCGCTGCGCAGCGTCTTCCACGCCCTTCCGTTGGCTGTCTCCTGCGTCAGGGTGAGCCGTTTGGCTGCTTGATCCGCTGGAATGCGAGCGTTGATGGCCTCCACCACCTTCACGATGGACGCATCCAGCGTAGCAGGGCGCACCGTTTCGACCACAGCCAGCCAGCCGGGCGCCGGCAGCGTCGGCTGCTCGATTCCGAAGGCGAAGTCGGTCCCAAGCGCGGAAGCGACGTCGTCGCGCAGCCGCAGGCCCAGCCGGCCCTCCAGCTCCGCAATCTTGTCCGCCGCCTGCGGACGCAGCTTCGCGATCTGCGCCAGCAGTTCGTCGTAGATCTGCTGCGGTTCGCGCGACGACGCGGCGAACACCACAAGCGCCTGTCCGGAGAAGTACTCCACCGCCGCCGAGCTGCCGGAAGCCGCCAGCCAGGAGGCCGGCCCGGCGCCGGCCGCGTAGCCCAGCGTCATCTCGTTCTCGTCTCCGGCAGGCGTGCGGCGCTGTTCGAAAAACACCGTCTGCGGCAGCAGCACGCGGGGCTGTTGCATGGTCCGGCCCGCGCCGGGCAGGAATGCGGCCATCCAGCCTGCGCCCTGCTGATAGTGGCGTGCGATCTCCTGCGCGAAAGGCGACGCGGCGCCCTCGCCCGCCGTGCTCAGCACCCAGTCCAGATGCGCTTGCGTGGCCGCCACCGTCAGCCTGCCGCCGGCGATCTTCCACACGAAAGGCGCTCCGCGCAGTGCGCGGATCTCCGCCAGCGCTGCGTCCAGATCCTTCTCCATGCCCGCCTTCACGGGCGCGAGCACGGCCGGCGCCGGCTGCTGCGGTCCGCCCGCGACCACGAACACGGCTTCCTCGCCCAGCATGGGCGAAATGCGCGAAAGATCGCCCAGCGCCTCGCGAAGCTGCTTCGTGGATGCCGAGTTCCACCACTCGGCGAACGCTGCGCTCTGCGCGGCGCGTTCGCTCATCAGATCCATGGCGCCTTCCATCGCCCTGCCCAGGTTCGGCGCAGCGACATAAACCATGACGTTGCGCGGCAACGCGGCCAGCATCGTCGGAGTCGTGCGGGCGGGGGTTGAAACCAGCGGTCTGATCTGCTTCTCGAGAGATGCGAACTCCGCCAGCAGGGCGAAATACTTTTCCGCCTCGGTGCTCCACGCCACCGTCTCGCGGACGTCGGTGGCTTCCAGCGCCGGATTCGTGGCGGCCAGCTCGCCTGGCTTCAGCATGCGCCTGCCGGCGGCGTTGCGCACTTCCACCGTGCCTTCGACGACCGACACGAGGCTTCCGACCAGCCCCGTGCGCACCGCGAACACGGTGCCATGAACGCGGGCTTCCGCGTCAGGCGCCTGCACCCGCAGCACGCCGCGCCTCTGCGGCGCCGCCTCCACCAGCACATCGCCGCGCGCCAGCCGCACCGTGGTCCCGCTCCAGGCGCCCACCAGTGCCAGCTCGCTCCGTTCGTTCACTTCCACCCGCGAGCCATCGGCCAGCCGCAGCTTCAGCCGCGCGCCGCCTCCGGTCCGCAGGAGGCGGCTGTCAGCCACAGAGGCGCCCGCTGCCAGGACGCGGCCCTGATCGTCATAGACAGGCCCTTGCAATTTCTCGATCACCGCCACCGGCCCGGAGGGCGCCATCCAGCGGTCGATCCGGTCGCGGCCCGCATAGATCGCCACCACCGCCAGGCCCGCAGCCAGCGCCCACGGCCGGGCGCGGCCCCACAACGTGGGGCGCCGGGCCGGCATGGCCGCCACCTGCGGTTTGCCTCTCAATTCGGCGAATGCGCGCCGGCACGCGGCGCAGCGGCCGAGGTGGTCCTCGAGCAGCCATTGCCGCTCTTTCGGCAGCCTTCCTTCCGCATACGGTTCCAGCAGCGGCCGGAATCCCGCGCACACGGCCTCCGGCGACGCCATCAACTTCTCCAACACCCGTTCCCGGGCCGCCTGCTCATCCGCTTCCGGGACGGCCTCCGAGCGGACCGCCTCCAGCGCCTTTTCCAGCCTTTCCTCGTTGTTCATCTCAGCCTCCCGCTTCATCTCTCGAGTTCCTCCTGGAGCCAGCGGCGGATGCGGTGCAGCCGCACCCCGATGGTCGAGCGCTCCAGCCCGTACATCTCCGCGATCTCCGTATTGGAGACGCCCTCGATGTAGCGGAGCGCGAACAACTCTGCGTCCTGCGGCTCGAGCGTGGCGAGCGCGCGGCGGAGGCGTTCTTTCAGGTAAGGCGAGGCATCCGCGGCCGCGTGCGGCAGGCTCTCGTCGAGCTGCGCCTCGGCGCGGTGGGCCCGCCCGCGGAGAATGTCGAGCGCGGCGTTCGCTGCGGCGCGCCGGAAGTAGCCCTCCGGCGCCTGCGCTTCATCGATCCGCGCGCCCTGCCGCAGCACGCGGGTGAACACCGTCTGCAACGCGTCCTCGGCGTCCTCCGGCCGGCCGGTGATACGCAACGCGGTCCGGTAGACGGCCTGCGAGAAGCGTTCGTACAGCGCCGTGAAATCATCGGGCGGCGTCATGGGCGGTGGGGCTTCCCGCCGGACAGGGCTGGCTGACATTCTCATGTTGCGCCTCACCCTGCCATACGGCCGGCCCAGCCGATTATTACATACCGATGTAACAAAAACCGGTCTGTGACGGAGCAGGAAGCCGGGCTTCGCCCGGACGCATGGGAACCGCGCGAGACGGCGGCAGCGGCGGGGGCATGTGCGTTTCGCGGGAAGCGGGATTCTCCCCGGTCTTAGCCGGCGGGTGTGCGGTGGCTCGCGTTCCTGCCGTCTTGGCGCGGCTCCTCCCCGGTGAAGCTGCCCGCTCTCGCGGTCCATCGAACCGCTTCGCCTGCGGCGCCGGGCGCAGGCTGCCACCCCCCGCGCTTGCCGGCGCCGCCTTGTGCGACACGATGCCCCATCAGGAGCGGCGCGAGGCGGATCTGCCCCCGCGGCGCTGCCGGGCTCAGCCCTCCGCCCCAAAGCCCGCCTTTATGAGCGGCCGCTGTCTCCGCTTTCCTGCAGGTGTTCCGCCACGATTTCAGCAATGTCGGAGAGGCGCGGCGCGCCCATCCCTGGCGCGGCCGCCATTGCATCTTCCAGCATCGTGCGGCAGAAGGGACACGCCACGGCCACGCGGTCCGCCCCGGACGCCTTCAGTTCCGCGGCGCGCACATGGCTCACGCGCGTGCCCGGCTCCTCGCCGAGGAACGTCAGTCCGCCGCCGGCGCCGCAGCAAAAGCTGCGGTCCCGGCTTCTGGCGGGTTCCACCAGCTGTCCTGCCAAAGCGGCCACGCGCCGCGGCTCTTCATAGACGCCTCGATACCGGCCCAGATAGCAGGGATCGTGATAGACGACTCTTCCACCGCTCTGCCCGCCCCTTGCAGGCAGGTGGCGCGCGAGCCACTCCGAGTGGTGGATCACCTCGAAATCCGCCCCGAATTCTTTCCAATCCTCGCCGATCGTGCGCACGCAATGCGGACAAATGGAGAGGATTTTCCGTACGCCCGCCGCGCGCATCTGGCCGATATTGAACTCCGCGAGCTGCTGGAAAAGAAGGTCATTGCCCAGCCGCCGGGCCGCGTCGCCGGAGCACTTCTCCCGCCGCAGCACGCCGAACGTCGCGCCGGAAGCCCGGAGCGCGCGTGCGAGCGCCACTACCGTCTCCCGTCCCCGCGGATCGTACGCCCCCATGCAGCCCAGCCACAGGCAGAAGTCCTGCGTGCCGTCGAACCATGCGAGCCCGCTCTTCTGGATGAACCGGTCGCGCTCGAAGGCCGCCAGTCCGAGCGGATTGCCCTGCCGCTCCAGCCGCACGAAAAGCTGCGCGCCGTATTCGTCCTCCCAGCGCCCGGTGTTCACCGCGCCGCGGCGCAGGCCCAGGATCAGCGGAAGGTGCTCCACGCCGGCGGGGCATTGATATTCGCAGGCGCCGCAGGTGGTGCACTGAAAAGCCGCCGCTTCGCTCAGGTGCGGCCCGGCGAGCGGCGCTCCGGCGCCAGGACCGTGCTCGCGCAGGAAAGCCCGCAGGCCCAGCGCCATCTGTTTCGGATTCAGCTCCTTCCCGGTGTTGTGCGCGGGGCAGTGCTCCTGGCAGCGCCCGCACTCGACGCAGGAGAAGGCCTGCAATGCCATCCGCCGCGTCACGTCCCTGCCGCTGACCAGCCCGAAGTCGTCTTCGCCTTCGAGCGGCGGAATCTGGCCCAGCGGCTCGCGCGTCAGGAACACCGCCACGGGAGACAGCATCAGGTGCAGATGCTTGGTGCGCGGCAACAGCGGGAGAAAGACCAGCAGCGCCAGCGTGTGCGCCCACCAGATGGCCCTCTCCGCCCCGCTGCCGGGCTCCGGGCGGCCGAAATACCCGGCCAGATACGTGAGCATGAGCGCGAGAATCAGCAGCGCGATCACGCCCGATTCCAGCGACACTTTTTCGCCCAGCCACTTCGGGCGCACCACGAACCGCCGCACCGCAAGGCCGGTAATCGATACGGAAACGGCCAGGGCGAACAGCGCCGCCCCCAGGCCGTACACCCGGCCAAAGGCGCCCCCGCGCAAGTCGAACAGCCGGAACCCCAGCCCCTCTGTCACATGGTTCGCTGTCACCAGGGCGAAGGCGCAAAAGCCCCAAAAGACCAGCGCATGCGCCAGGCCCGGCCACGGGCGGTGGCGGATGACCTTCGCCTGGCACAGCACTTCCCAAATGATGCGCCGGATGCGCGGCCACAGCGGCCAGACGCGAAATCCCGGGTCCGGCTTCGACCCCAGAATCGCCCTCGCCACGGCGCGAAAGCGAAGCCAGAAAAGCGCAGCCGACAACAGGGCGGCGATGACGAACACCACGGTTTCCATAGAATGAAATGCCCGGCGCAGGGCGCTGCTTTGACACTCTACCCGATCCGCTCCCTACAATGGAACTTTGCCCGGTTGGAGGAATCCATGCGCGTTCTGATCGCCGGCGCCGCCGGCTTTATCGGGTCGCACCTTTGCGACAGGCTGTTGGGCGAAGGCCACGAGGTCGTGGCGGTCGACAATTTCCTGACCGGATCGCCCCGCAATCTGGCCCATTTGAAAGGCCACCCCCGCTTCACTCTCATCCGCCACGACATCATCGAGCCGCTCGACGCGGCTGACCCGCTCGATGTGATCTTCCATCTCGCCTCGCCTGCCAGCCCGAAAGATTACCTCGAGCATCCCATCGAGACGCTGCGCGCCGGCGCCGAAGGCAGCCGGAACCTGCTGGAACTCGCTCTCCGCAAGGGAGCGCGCTTCCTCCTCGCCTCGACTTCGGAGTGTTACGGCGATCCGCAGGAGCACCCGCAGAGGGAGACCTACTGGGGACATGTGAACCCTGTTGGACTGCGCTCCTGCTATGACGAGAGCAAGCGGTACGCCGAGGCGCTCACCATGGCCTACCACCGCCGCCACGGTCTGCACACGCACATTGCGCGCATCTTCAATACCTACGGGCCGCGCATGCAGCACGACGACGGGCGCATCGTGCCGAACTTCATCCGCCAGGCATTGCGCGGCGAACCGCTGACCGTTTACGGCGACGGCAGCCAGACCCGGTCCTTCTGCTTCGTCGACGATCTCGTGGATGGGCTGGTGCGGCTCAGCCGTTCGCAGGAGCACTGGCCCGTGAACCTCGGCAACCCCGAGGAGATGACCGTTCTCGAATTCGCCCGCCGGATCCGCGCGCTGGCAGGCAGCCGCTCCGACATTGTGTTCGAGCCGCTGCCGGAGGACGACCCGCAGCGGCGCCGCCCGGACATCAGCAAGGCGCGCGCCGTGATCGGCTGGAGCCCGCATATCGGCGTCGAGGAAGGGCTGACACGCACGATCGAGTGGTTTCGCAAGGAACTGGGAATCCCCGGCGCCTGAGGCGATTTGCAGCGACGCCACGCCTGGGCCGAAAAGAAGAAGCGGACCCGGGCGGGTCCGCTTCAGGGGGATAGGAGAAGAGAAGTTCGAACTTACAGGCTCAGACCGTGCTTGCCCATCGTGCGGAACTCGTACTGCTGAATGGCGACCGCAGCCTGATTGCCGATGGCGCGCACCACGCGGCCGCGCGCGATCAGCTTCAACCCGCACCGGTTATCCAGCTGCGCCGGCCAACTGATGGCCATCTCGATGCGCTTTCCCGGCAGCAGTTGGCGGTCGCAGCGGAACAGCACTCCGCCGCTGCTCATGTCGATCGTCGTGCCGGCGCCCTGCTCATGCGCCAGGCGCTTGCCGCTCATGCGGTAGACAAGCTCGCAATGGAGCGGGAACCGGTCCGTGCGGCGGCGATCCGATCTCTCGATTTCACTCGGCGTAGTGTCGAACTCAAAGGGCATCATGGCGTTCGTCCCTAATGGCATCATCAGGGCGAATGTAGGTGCAATCAATAGCGCTGAAGTCCCGAAATCGCGTAGTACGGCAGTACTACGGGTATGCCCGTGCATCGGACTTCCGGATGGCAGCGGAGCGTGAGGCCGGCAGGCGCGCGGCCGGAAGACTACTGCGAAGCTGCGCCGCCGCCCCCTGCCCGGCTGCGGATGCTACCCTTGATAGTTCCGGATGGCCATCCTTCGCTACACGACTCCGCGGGGCGTGACTGTGACGCGCACCCGGTCGCGCTTGCCATTCCGCAGGGGGCTCGACCACCTGATGCGGGAGCTCGACCGCCGCCGCGGCATTTATCTTTCCTCCGGCTATGAATACCCGGAGCGCTACTCGCGGTGGGATGTGGCCAGCATCAACCCGCCGCTGGAGATCTCGGGCGCGGGCCGCGGCATCGAGATCCGCCCGCTCAACTTGCGCGGGCAGATGCTGACGGAGATCTTTTTCCACATCCTCCGGGATCATCCTCACTGGGAATCGATCGAGCTTGCGGCAGGCGCCCTGCGCGGCCGCCTGAAGCCTCTGCCTGAGCTCTTCCCGGAAGAGCAGCGCTCCAAGCAGCCGTCGTTTTTTTCCATTCTGCGCGCGCTTGTCGACGAGTTCCACCACCGGAGGGATGGCCGGCTGGCGCTGGTTGGCGCCTTCGGTTACGACCTGCTGTTTCAGTTCGACCCGATCCGGCTGCGGCTGCCGCGTCCGCCCGAGCAGAAAGACCTGCGGCTGTTCCTCTGCGATGACATCTGCTTCATGGACCGCAAGAAGGAGGTCGTCGAGCGGTTCCAGTACGATTTCGACTTCGAAAGCCTCTCCACGCTCGGCCTCCCGCGCTCCGGCGACGACATCCCGCCGGCGGCGAAGTCCGGCCCCGCGGAGATCGTGAGCGACCACCAGCCGGAAGAGTACATGGCCAAGGTCGAGCGCGTCCGCGAGGGAATGAAGCGCGGCGATTATTACGAGGTCGTCCTGCGCCAGACCTTCTCGGCAGGCTTCGACGGCAGCGTATCCGAGCTGTTCCGCCGCATCCAGAAGGGCAGCCCCAGCCCGTACGAGTTTCTGCTCCAGTTCGGCGACGAGCAGCTTGCCGGCGCATCGCCCGAAATGTTCGTGCGGGTGGAAGGGCGCCGCGTGGAAACCTGCCCCATCTCCGGCACCGTGCGGCGCACGGGCGATCCGCTGCGCGATCACGATCTGATCCGCGAACTGCTCAACTCCCCCAAGGAGGAGAGCGAGCTCACCATGTGCACGGATGTGGACCGCAATGACAAGTCGCGGGTCTGCAAACCCGGCTCGGTCCGGGTCATCGGCCGCCGCCTGATCGAGCGCTACGCGGGCCTGTTCCACACCGTCGACCACGTCGAGGGCGAGCTCGACGATGGATACGACGCGCTCGACGCGTTCCTGTCCCACATGTGGGCCGTCACGGTGATCGGAGCCCCGAAGAAGGCCGCCGCGCAGGCCATCGAAGATCTCGAAAACGACGCCCGCGGCTGGTATGGAGGCGCCGTCGGCATGCTGACGCTGAACGGCGACATCAACACGGGCATCCTGATCCGCACTGTCCATCTCCGCAACGGGCTGGCCCGCTACGGCGCCGGCGCCACTATCCTCTACGACTCCGACCCTGCGGCTGAGGAGCGCGAGACGAGGCTCAAGGCCACCGGCTTCTTCCGTTCGCTCGAACCGCAGGCCGCTGCGCGAAGGCGCGTGCGCGGACCGCAGCCCGGCCGCGGCCTCCGCGTGCTTCTGGTGGACAACGACGACTGCTTCATCCAGACGCTCGCCAATTATGTCCGGCAGACCGGCGCCGAAGTGACGACCTACCGCGCCGGCTTCCCCCTCGAATTGCTGGAAGAATTGCACCCGGACATTGTCCTGGTTTCGCCTGGACCGGGGCGTCCTTCGGACTTCGGCGTGCCGCAGGTGGTGCGGGCCTGCGCCGGGCGCCGCCTGCCGGTGTTCGGCGTCTGCCTGGGCTTGCAGGGCGTGGTGGAGGCCTTCGGCGGAGAGCTCGGCGTGCTGCCTTACCCGATGCACGGAAAACCTTCGCCGGTGCGCCACGACGGGCGCGGCGTGTTCCGCGGGCTGCCCCAGGATCTGAAAGTCGGCCGCTATCACTCGCTGTTCGCCATCCGGGAGAAGCTTCCTGCCGAGCTGGAGATCACTGCGGAAAGCGACGACGGCGTCATCATGGGCGTGCGTCACCGCTCGCTGCCAGTGGAGGCTGTGCAGTTCCATCCGGAAAGCCTCCTTTCGCAGGACGGCGACCACGGCCTGAGGATGATTGAGAACATGGTGCGCGAGTTCGGCGCGGCGCGCCGGGGTGCGAAACCGGCCGCCGGCTAAGGCGGAGACGGGAGAACAGATGGGACAAGTCACGGCCTTTTCCCGGGCGGCTTGCTCCCGGTACTGGCACGGGGCCGGCGTTGTGCGGCCGGGCGTTCTCAGGCAGACTGGAGACAGACGCATGACATTCTCCAACGCCGTCTACGTGCTGTTCCTGCTCATCTGCGCCTGGCTGGCCCTCAACTGGGACTCGGAGGGCGGCGGCGGAAAGCGGGCGCGCCTGCCGCTTCGGTTCTGAATGCCGGCTGTCGCCATCGCCGGCGGGGGCGTGGCCGGCATCGCCGCGGCCGCGGCGCTGGCCGGGGCGGGTTTCCGCATCGCGCTTGTGGAGTCCCGTCCGTATCTCGGCGGCCGCGCTTCCTCGTATCCGGCGCCGGGCGGCCGAGGGGAAATCATCGATAATTGCCAGCATATTCTCCTGAAATGCTGTGTAAATCTGCTGGATCTTTACCGCCGTCTCGGGGTCGATTCCCAAATCGAATTCCACCGGGAATTTCACTATCTTGAGCCCGGCGGCCGCCGCTCGGCTTTCCGCGCCGGCCTTCTGCCCGCCCCCGCCCATTTCGCCGGCAGCTTCGCTGCGCTGCGGTTCCTTTCCGCGCGGGAAAAACTCGAGGCCGCGCGCGCCCTGCTGGCGTTGCTCCGGGAGCGCGGGCGGCGCGCGGATCTGGATTCCATCACCATGCGGCAGTGGCTCGAGGAAAAGCGCCAGAGCCCGCGCGTCATCAGCCGCTTCTGGGCGCCGGTGCTCGTCAGCGCCGTCAACGAGGAAGTGAACCGCATGGCGGCGTCGCATGGCTTCCTTGTCTTCCATCTCGCTTTCCTGGCTGCGAAGGACGCCTATGAGATGGGCGTGCCGCGCCTCCCGCTAGGCGAAATGCACTCCGCCGCGCGGCTCGCCTCCCATACGGGCGTTGAGGTGCTGCTCCGGCGCAAAGTCACCGGCGTGCGCCTTGAGGGGCGCCGCGTCCGCGCCCTGGAAACGGAACTTGGTCCTGTCGAGGCTGACGCCTTCATCTCCGCGCTGCCGTTCGAGCCGCTGCGGGGTTTGCTGCCGGACCTGCTCGACGACTGGTCGGCGTTCGAGCACTCCCCCATTGCGGGCATTCACCTCTGGTTCGACCGTCCGGTGACGGATCTGCCCCACGCCGTGCTGCTCGATTCGCCCTTCCAGTGGTTCTTCAATAAGCGCGAAGGCCGGTATCTCCAGCTTGTCGTCAGCGCCTCGCGGTTTCTGGAAGCCTGGCCCCGCCGCGAAGTGGCCGCGCGCGCCGTCGAAGACCTGGGCCGCTACCTGCCGGAAGCGCGCCGGGCGCGGCTGGAGCGCTTCCACGTCGTCAAGGAGGTCCGCGCGACTTTCTCCGCGCACCCCGGCCTGGCTGCGCGCAGGCCGCACCCGGAGACCCGCTTCGAGAACCTCTTCCTCGCCGGCGATTGGACCCAGACCGGCTGGCCCTCCACCATGGAGGGCGCCGCCCGCAGCGGCTACCGCGCCGCCGAGGCCGTCTGCCGATTCCTCGGCGGGCCGCGCACGTTCCTGCTGCCAGACATCGCCTGACGGAACCTCCGGCCGTCTGCGGCAGCCGGTGGGAATGCGGCCCTGCGCAGCGTAAAATAAGAATATGGGCGCACGAATCCGGCTGTTGCTGCTGGCATCGCTGCTCGTCGTCCCGCTCCGGGCGGACCCGCCGATGACCACGCTGCGAGTGGAGGTCAAGAGCCACACGGGGCGGCCCATCCCGCAGGCGAGCGTCGTCGTGAAATTCGTCCGCGGACGCAACTACATCAAGCTGGGTAAGAAAGTCTACACCAGCTGGCAGACCCGCACCAACCAGGACGGCGTAGCCAAGATCCCGCCCCTGCCTCAGGGCCACATTCTCGTGCAGGTGATCGCCAAGGGCTACCAGACCTTCGGCCAGACCTTCGAGATCAACGAGGAAGAGCGGACGATCGAAGTCAAGCTGAACCCGCCGCAACCCCCGGTCAGCGTTTATCAGTGATCCGGGGCTAATCTCCGGGAGGCGGAATGCCGATGGTATTGGCCATGAGGCGCTCACTCCCCGTGTGGCTCGCCTGCGCCGCGCTCTTTGCTCAGCAGCGGGAGTCCAGAACGTACGTCTTCGATGTCAACGGCAACCGGTCGGAGTGGTCCACGGCTGTGCGGGATGGGGGGACCTCGTCGGAAACCGTCCGGAATCTGAATGGCCGTCAGGTTCCCGTCGAGCGGACGGAAGAGCGGGTCGCCAAACGCCCGGACGGAACCGTGGTCACGGAGCGGCTCATCCGCCGCTTTGACCCGAACGGCGACCCGCTCCCGCCGGAAAAGGTCGTCACGGAGACGACGCCGCGCCCGGACGGCTCGTTCGTTGAAGTCTCCACCGTCTACCGCGGCGACATCAACGGCAGCCTGCGGCCGGCGGAGAAGGCGGTCCGCGAGGGCCGCAAGCGGGGCGATCAAACGGTGAGCGAGACCCGCATTGAAAGGCCATCCATCAACGGCAGTTTCGAATTGCACGAGAGACGCACGGCCACGGAAACCGTCCGCGAAGCGGGGAAGTCCTCCGAGCGCGACGAGACCGTCTACGTGCGCGACGCCAATGGCGCCTTCATTCCGTCCCAGCGCCGTATCGTCCGCGCCCGCGAATCGGACGGGACTCTCCAGCAGCAGATCGAAGAATACGAGGCCGCAACGTCGGGCTCTCTCCAGCTCAGCCGCCAGCTCTCCAGCGTCACCCGCAGGAATCCGGACGGCACGGAGAACACCATTGTCGACGTCTACGGAGTCAATGCGCCCGGCCGCGCCATCGACGCCGGCTCTCCTCCGCAACTGCGCGAGCGCCAGATCTTCACTTCGCGGCAGAGCCCGGACGGGACAGTGGTGACCGTCTTCGCCGTCCAGCGGCCCAGCCTGAACAGCCCCAGGGAGCTTGGCCGCCCGGAAACGGTGAGCGAGACCGTCACCCGCGTGAAGAAGTAGGCTCTCCGCCTACCGGTGCCCGAGATACATCAGCCACGCCAGCCCGAACACCGTGACGAAAAACCAGCCGAGCGACCGCATCCCGTAACGGAACCGTTCCTCGTCGGTCTTTTTCGTCACCACTGCCAGCACCGCTGAAATAAAGATCGCCAGAATCAGCGTCGCCTCGAAGTGCGTGAGCGTCATCTTCATCGCTCAGTCCTTCCTCCCGGCGGCTATCTCGAAGGCATCCACCATCGCCAGCACATTGAACAGACCCGCGATTACCAGGAACTTCGTCCCATAGTCCACCGAATGGCCCGCCACGTCGGGCGCGCTATAGCCGAAGATCCTCGCCAGAATGTACAGCAGCCCCGCCGCCCGGTCCGCGATGGCGCCGCCGACATAAATGATTGTCGTCAGCAGATCGCCGGTCATCGGCTCGAACAGGTAGCCGCGCATCAGCAGCCCGAGCACGAACAGGATCGCCGTGCACCCGCCCAGGATCGCCCCGCGGTAGTAGCGCTTCAGATAAATGTGCCCGCCGCCCGGCACCAGCCAGGCGATCACCAGCGGCGGCAGCCACTGGCGCACCGGCGGCAAAGGCGGCAGCGGCGCTGTCAGCTTTTCGCTCATGCCATTCCCTAGTTTCGCACGCCGCCGCCCGCCGGTTGCGAAGCAAGCCAGATCATCGCCTCCAGCGCCCGCGCCCTCTGCCGGCCGTCCGCTTTCAGATACCGGTGGCGCCCGGCGCTGTCCGGTTCGAACCGCGTCATGCCCCGCCCGTCCACGGCCACGCGCCCCGGCTCTGACAGGGAGAAGTAGCCGTCATCGGGCCGCATTGCATACAACACCGAGGTCAGATCCCACGTCTCGCGGTCGTAGGGGAACTTCATGTAATTCTTGTAGCCCTCGACCACGGGATGCCGCGGCGCCCAGCCGAAGTCCCGCTCGATCGACCGCGCCGGAAACCGGATGGCGCGGCCCACTTCAAAGCCGCTCCAGTACATGGGCGACGGCCACCCGGCCGCCAGTTTCTGCGCCGATGCGATGTCTTCTTTTATATTATATTCAGGGCCTTTTCCGGTGAAATCTCCGGCCATCAAGGACAGAAATTTTACCTTTTTCGCAATCAATTCCCGCCCGCCCGGCACCTCCAGCAGCCGCGCCAGATTTGTGGAAAATCCCACCTGAATCACGATCACGCTGCCATCGGCCTCCGCCTCGAGCGTCCGCCTCAGCAGGTCTACGGCGCTGCCGAACTGCGTGTCATGCGGCCACCGGCCCTCCTCCACGGTGCGCCGGACATAGTTGCCGTCTTCTTTCGTGGCGCCGTCCCGCACGATCCCGATGGGGATGCCGCCCCGCCCGTAGAAGCGGTTCACCGCGCTTGCATAGCGGGCCGCCCAGGGGTTGTCTTTCGTCACCGTCACGGCGCGCAGGCGGATCTCGCCGCGCGCATCGAGCGCATGCAGCATGGCCAGCGCCAGCGCATCGTCGATGTCGTTGCCAATGTCGGTGTCGTAAATTACCGGCGCCGGCGGCGCCGCCGCCCACACCGTCGCGCAGCAGAGGAGAAGAAAACCGGTCTTCATGATTCGTACTCCACGCTCACCAGAAACAGCCCGGAAGCCGGCATCGCCGGCCCTGCTTTGCCCGCAAAGCCCGGCTCGAGCCGGGCTTGGAACTCCTCGCGCCGGAGGTTGCCCTTGCCCGCTTCCACCAGAGCGCCCGCCATCATCCGCACCATGTGTTTGAGGAAGCCCGAGCCCCGGACGCGAAACACGAGCTCCGCCCCCTCGCGCCGCATTCGGGATTCGAAGATCCGCCGGACTTTGCTTCCGCCCAGCTCGTCGCGCTCGTCGGCGGCGGCGAAGGCCGAAAAATCATGCTCTCCCTCGAACAGCGGCGCCAGCTCCATCATGCGCTCTTCATGCAGCGGATAAGGGAAGTGGCACAGATACAACCGCCGGTGCGGCGGACACACCTCCTCGCGCCAGATCCGGTATTCGTACGTCTTGCTGTGCGCGTGATAGCGCGGATGGAAGTCTTGCGCGGCTTCGGAAGCTTCCAGCACGCGGATCGCCCGCGGCAGAAGGCGGTTCATCGCCTTGCGCAGATTTGAGCACGGGATGGGATTCCGGATCGAAAAAGCCGCCACCTGTCCCAGCGCATGGACGCCGGCGTCGGTCCGCCCGCTGCCATGCACCTTCACCGGCGCGCCTTCGATCTCTGCGGCCACCTTCTCAAGCCACCCCTGCACCGTCGGCAGCCCCGGTTGCACCTGCCAGCCGTGGAACTCCGTGCCGTCATAGGCTACGACAATGCGGATGCGGCGCATGGCCCGTCACAGCGCGCGGGATCCCGGCTTCATCACCGCCGCGCCGCTCCGGCAAAGAGGACAATCTTCCGGCGGCCAGGTCTCCACGGTCAGCGTCGCCAGCGCCGCGCGCGGCACGCCCAGGTCCGCCGCACCGCCGCTGCGGTCGATGATCGAGGCCGCCGCCACGACTTCCGCGCCGAGGCCGCGCAGCAGCTCGGCCACCTCCATCGTGCTGCCGCCCGTCGTGATCACATCCTCCACGATCAAAGCCCGTTCGCCCGGCCGGACCGCAAAGCCGCGCCGCAGCGTCATCCGCCGCTGCGCGTCGCGCTCGGCGAAAATGTGCCGCACCCCCAGTGCGCGGGCCACTTCATGGCCGATGATCAGGCCGCCCATCGCTGGACTCGCCACGAAATCCACCTCGGCGGCGGCGGCCCGGGCCAGCGCCCGGCCGAGCGTCTCGGCATGCTGCGGGTACTGGAGCACCAGCGCGCACTGCAGATACTTCGGCGAGTGCAAACCGCTCGTGAGCAGAAAATGGCCCTCCAGAAAGGCGCCCGTGCGCCGGAACAGATCGAGAACTTCTTCTGCCGTAAGGGACATCGCCGCCTCGCGTTGAGTGTAACAGACCTGCGGCCCGCTGTTATCCGCGCGCGGCCGCCGGCCGCGCAGCCGCCTGCTCCAGCGCCTCCTGCAGGCTCTCCAGGCTCACAGGCTTGGTGACGTAGTCGCTCATGCCCGCCTGATAACACCGCTGCCGGTCGCTTTCGGTGGCGTGGGCCGTCAACGCCACCACCGGCGTCCGTTGCGTGGGGCCGTCCATGCGCCGGATCCGGCGCGCCGCCTCGCAGCCATCCATGCGCGGCATCTGGCAGTCCAGGAAAATCACGTCAAACGTCTCCCGCTGCACCGCCTCCAGCGCCTCGGCTCCGTCCGGGACAACCTTCACCCGGCATCCCAGCCGCTCGAGGAGCCGCGCGAGCACCTTCTGGTTCACCACGTTGTCCTCGGCGACGAGCACCGACAGATCCCGGAAAGGCCTCTCCGGCGCATGCGGCGCCACCTCGCCGCGCGCCGGCTCGCAGGCGGGCAGAGGAACCTCAAACCAGAACAGGCTTCCCTCGCCCAGGCGGCTCTCGCATCCCATCCGGCCTTGCATCAACTGCACCAGCCGGCGGCTGATGGCCAGCCCAAGGCCGGTTCCCTCGGCTTGGCGGCCCGGCCGGCTCGACTGAAAGTACGGCTCGAACAGCCTCTCCAGATCCTCCTGGGCGATGCCCGGCCCCGTGTCCCGGACCTCGAACCGGACCACCTCCCCCTCGCCCGCCGCCAGCCGCAGCTCCACCATCCCGCGTTCGGTGAACTTGACGGCGTTGCTCAGCAGATTCCAGACCACCTGACGCAGCCGCGTGACGTCTCCCAGCACCCATGCCGGCAATCCCTCGCCC
The DNA here is from genome assembly GCA_020723085.1 of Arcobacter sp. GTDB lineage: Bacteria > Acidobacteriota > Terriglobia > Bryobacterales > Bryobacteraceae > JANWVO01. Next base: position 967 of record DYJN01000059.1, on the reverse strand, counting down.
GCCGGCACCTGCAGGCGGAGCCCTTTCTGCTCGGCCGCGGGCCTGTAGATGCGCTCGCACTCCCGGATCAGCGCGGAAAGTTCAAGCGGCTCTTTCTGTAGCGTGAGCTTGCCCGCCTCGATCTTGGATAAGTCCAATGTGTCATTCAACATGGCCAGCAGGTGACGGCTGGCGCTGAGGATCACCTCCACGGATTCCCGGTGCTCGGGGCCCAGCTCCGCATCCAGCATCAGGTGCGCCATGCCGATGATCCCGTTCAGCGGCGTGCGGATCTCGTGGCTCACCTTGGCCAGAAATCGGCTCTTTGCCTCTGAACCCTCAGCGGCCAGCCGCATGGCACGCCGCAACTGCCGCGTCCGCCGCCGCACTTCCTCCCGCACCCGCGCGTTTTGCCGCTGCAGGCTCCAGACCAGCGCCGCCACAGCCGCGGTAATCAGGATACACGTCGCCAGCAGCAGCCACGCCGGCCACGTCCTCGACCACGGCAGCGGATAGGTTCCGCTGCACACCACGTGCCAGCGCCGGTCTGCCAGCCGGATCACAGCCTCGACCGGCGGCGCCTGCACCTTCCACCAGGCGCTTTCCCCCGCTGGAGCAGCCTTTCTCTCCGCCAGCAGAACCCGCTCGTCTCCGTGCATTCCTTCGTCGAACACCTGCACGGTAAACTCGTTTCGCATCCCGGGCACGCGAGACACCTCCAGCAGGGTCTGCACGCTCAGCCCCACCGCCGCCAGCCCCTGCGGCTCGGCGCAATGGCCGGGCTTCGGCCAGGCCCCCGTGTCCGGGCAGACGGGCGCGTACACGATCACGCTCACCCGTCCGGGCGTATCCTGCGCCAGCCTGAATCCCGCCGTGGCGGCCATACGCCCCGTCCGGCGCGCATGCCAGATGCCGCGCTGCGTCGCCTCCGCGTGGCCCGAGTCGAGACCTCGCACCGTGCCATGTTCAGCAGCCGGCTCGATCAACT
>DYJN01000128.1 GCA_020723085.1 Arcobacter sp. | reverse complement strand
CTTTTAATCAGGTGGTCGCGGGTTCGAGTCCCGCCCGGCTCACCATTTCTTTTCAGCCGCTCGCGGATTTACGGTTTGAGACCAGGTTGGACTGCCGGGCAGGCTGTTCGCTCTGAGGGCGTCGCCGTTGCCCGGCTGCATGGACAGCCCCCCCTCGCAGCGCCGCTTCCTTGCGCTCCGCCGCAGGCATGCCTCGCTTCGATCCAGTGATCGGCGGCGCGAACAGCCGCATCACTCCGTAGGCGAACTGCGCCTCCAAGGACCACCCCCTCGCCTCCCGCAGCGTCTCCACCGCACAGTAGCCGGCTCCCGCGAAACCCGCTCGCCTGAAGACGGATGAGCCCCGGAAAGAAGGGAAGTGCAGCACCCCCGTGACCGGTGCCGGCAATGGCTGCACGCTTCCGTTCACGCCCGTTCAGCCCGGATCTCGGCCGCCTCGCCAGTGAAGGTTTCCAACCCAGAACATTCCAGGGCAACCACGTTTCAGCCCACCCATTTCCTCCACGGCCTGACGCATCGCAGCGAAGAGGGAGAAAGCCGATGAAATCGCCCGGATCCGCAGCCGCCGCTGCTCCCGCTGCGGCCGCCGCCGCTCCAGGCTAAGGCAAGCCGCGGCCGCCCACCCGCTCCAGATCGCGAATGCCCGGGGAGAACGACACCGGGAGCGGGCGCCCGGCCGCTTCGTTTGCCTTCGGCAGGATTTTCAGGCAGTGGGTACCGGCGTCAGCCACCCGAAGCGGTCTTCCACGCGCCCTTCCACGATGTCGAAGAACGCCTTCTGCAACCGCTCCGTCACCGGCCCCCTCCTGCCGCTGCCCACCGGAATCCGGTCCACGCTGCGGATCGGCGTCACTTCCGCCGCCGTGCCCGTGAAGAAGATCTCGTCGGCGATATAGAGCATCTCTCGCGGAATGTTCATCTCCACCACCGGGACGCCCGCCTCCCGCGCCAGCGTCAATACGCTATCCCGCGTGATGCCCGGCAACACGCTCGCCGCCAGCGGCGGCGTGTGGATCCTGCCGTCGCGGATCACGAAAATATTCTCGCCCGAGCCTTCGCTCACATACCCGTCCCGGTCCAGCGCGATGCCCTCCGCATAGCCGTCCAGGTCCGCCTGCATGCGGATCAACTGCGAGTTCAGATAATTGCCGCCCGCCTTGGCCAGCGCCGGCAGCGTGTTCGGCGCCATCCGGTTCCACGACGACACGCACACGTCCACGCCCTGTGTCATCGCTTCTTCACCCAGGTACTTGCCCCACTCCCAGCAGGCCAGAAACACCTCCGTCGGATTCCCCGCCGGCATCACGCCCATCGTTCCATAGCCCCGCAGCAAGATCGGCCTGATGTAGCACGACCGCAGCCGGTTCACCCGCACCAGCTCAATCTGCGCCTGCACCAGCTCGTCGAGCGAGAACGGCACCGGCATGCGGTAGATTTTGGCCGAGTCCAGCAACCGGCGCGTGTGCTCCTTCAGCCGGAATATCGCCGGCCCCCGCTGCGTGTCGTAGCACCGGACACCCTCAAACACCGAGCTCCCATAGCTCACCACATGGGACAGCACGTGAATGTTCGCTTCGTCCCATGCAATGAATCGTCCGTTGTGCCAGATCTTCTCCGTAGGCGTCATACTGTCCATTATGCCAGCATGATAGGAGAGACCATGAAGAATCGGCGTTTTTTCCTCGCACTCGCGCTGCTCGCGACGCTCGCCTCGCCCGCGGCTCTGGCGCAGGCCAAGCGGCGCAACCTTCCGCGTCCCGGCTGGAACATGTTCAGCAAAGAACAGGACATCGAGTTGGGGCGCGAATACGCCAAGCAGGTCGAGCGGCAGTTCGTCGTCGTTCAGAACCGGGAGCTGACTGACTACGTCAACCGCATTGGCATGCGCCTGGTGGAGAAGGGCGGACTTGAAAAGTACCCGTTCTCCTTCAAGGTGGTCCAGGAGGATTCGATCAACGCCTTCGCTTTGCCCGGCGGCCCCATGTATGTCCACACCGGCCTGCTGCGCGCGGTGGAGAACGAAGCGCAACTGGCCGGCGTCCTCGCCCACGAGCTGTCGCACGTCGTTCTGCGCCACGGCACCAACCAGGCTTCCAAGGCGCAGTTCGCCCAGCTCGGCGCGCTGCTGGCAGGCGCGGTCATCGGCACCGGATCGATCACCGGGCAGCTCGCTCAGCTCGGCATCGGCCTCGGCGCCAACTCCGTCCTGCTGAAATACTCCCGCAACGCAGAAAGCCAAGCCGACCTGCTCGGCGCCTACACGATGGCCAAAGCCGGCTACAACCCCATCGAGATGGCCCGCTTCTTCGAGCGGCTTGAAGCCGAGCGCAAGGGCAAGACGCCCAAGCTCGTCGAGATCTTCACAGCTTCTCACCCCAGCCCCGGTAACCGCGTAAAGGCCATCGAAGGACAGTTGCCTTACATGCCACGCGGCCCTTACAACGCCAGTGAGGGGGATCTGAAACGCGTGCAGGCTATCGTCGCCAAGCTCCCTAAAATGGCCAAGCCCGCCCAGCCAGGGCAGGGAAGCGCCACTGCCCCGCTGCCCAACGCCTCCAAGCCGGAGCGCGTCCCCGTCTCCAGAAACACCCGCCTGTACCGCGGAGACGGCTTCGCCATCCAGTACCCCGACAATTGGCGCGTGAGCCGGTCCCAGCGTAGCGTCACTATCGCGCCGGCTGAGGGTCTCGTCCAGGGCCATGTCGGCTACGGCGTCATCATCAATCGCGCCACGCTCCAGCGCGCCGTCAACCTCGAGCAGGATACGCAGTCGCTGATCAACGGACTCGCCCAGCAAAACTCCAACCTGCGCACCGTCGAACAGCCCCAGCGCATCACCGTCGGCAATCGCCGCGCCCTCGTCACCAAGCTGTCGTCGGATTCGCCTTATGCCGGGATGCGGGAGATTGACGTCCTCGTCACAGTTGGTCTGGACAATGAATTGGCCTATGTGATTTGCGTCGCGCCATTGCCCGATTATCCATCATTCGAACCCATTTTCCAGCTGATGATTCGAAGCATTTCCTTTGAGTAATACTGGAATGGAAGCTCTGCCTGCAGCTTGGCCCTGGGTACGCACTCCAGCCGCGGAGCCCGGAAAGAATCACGCTTGACGCCAGCCGGCATGACGCAGGCGGCATTTTCCTCTCGGCTTTCGCCGGCGGCTCACAACCGGGATCCCCTCACGGCGTTCACACAAGGCTTGAAGAGTTCTCATCCAATGCACGACCATCCCGCCATCCTCTTCGATTTCGACGGTGTTCTCGCCGACACCGAACCACTCCACTGGCGCTGCTGGAATGAAGTCCTCGCGCCCATCGGGCTGAGCGTGAGCTGGGACGACTACCGCCGCCACTGCGTCGGCATCTCCGACCGAGACTTTCTCGCGCGTTTGGGCGCTTTGGGGGCGCCGCCGCGCACTGCGGATGAACTTTGGCCCTTTTACCCGTTGAAAAAAAATATATTTTCCCAGCGCGCCACATCCGGCGGTCTCATCGCGGACGAGATGAAGAGCCTGCTGGCCCGCTTCGATCCCCGCCGCTTGGCTGTCGTCACCTCCAGCACCCGCGTGGAGATCGAAGCCATCTTG
>DYJN01000012.1:62392-77359 GCA_020723085.1 Arcobacter sp. | reverse complement strand
TCAGCTCGCCGCCGGTTGTTCGGCCTGCTGGACGGGGTCCTCGTTGAAGGAGTAGCCGAAGCCGCGGACGCTGCGGATGAAGCTCAGGGATTCGTTTTCGCCTTCAAGTTTCTGGCGCAGGCGGAGGATGTAGACGTCCACGGTGCGGTCGGTGACGGCGCGGTCGTGCCCCCAGACGGCGTCGAGGAGCTGCTCGCGGCTGAAGACGACGCCGGGGCGCGACATGAGGAACTCGAGCAGACGGAATTCGGTGGCTGTCAGAGAGACGGGCTTGCCGTCGAGGGTGACGCGGCAAGTGGTGCGGTCGAGCATGAGCGGACCCGCCTGGATGGGACGCGCCGGCGGCTGCGCCTGGCGGAACTGGATCTTGATGCGGGCGATCAGCTCGCGCACGAAGAACGGCTTGACGATGTAGTCGCTGGCGCCGAGTTCGAGACCGAGGATCCGGTCGGTCTCCGAGGCGCGTGCGGTGAGGAAAATGATGGGGATGTGGGCGAGCTCAGGGCGGCTGCGGATGCCCTTGCAGATGTCGAGCCCGTCGGAATCGGGCAGCATGATGTCGAGGATGATCAGGTCAGGCCGCTCGCGGCGGACGAGTTCGACGGCGCCGCGTCCGGTCTGGCTGCCGACCATGATGTAGCCTTCCTTTTCCAGGTTGTACTTCAGAAGGGCGTACAGGTCGGTATCATCTTCGATCAGAAGGATTTTCTTCATCGGGTCTTGTTCCTATTGTTACAGATACAGGCTATTGATGACAGATGCATGACAATTTCGTGACAAGGCTGCAAAGGGGTCGAAAAGGCTGGAGTTGCGGGAGATCCGAAGAGGACTCCGCTGGGGCGGGAAGCCCCGGCGGAAGCCGGGGAACATCCGAAGGAAGGGGGCGCGAGCGGGGATTCGTGACACCGATGGGGTGCAGCCCTCGCAGAGACGCGTGCGGAAACCGCGCGGGGATGCAACCGCCCAAGGGCGGAGGAAAAGCTCGTGCGAAATAGAGCGAGGCGGAACCGCGCGGTCACACGGTCTTAGGATCGGGATGGACCCATGGGGCGCGGTAGGGGCGCGCGAGGAGTTTGTTGGCCTCATCGTCGCCGCGGATGCGCCCGGCGGCGGCGTCCCAATGCAGGGTTCGATTCACCTGCGCGGAGAGGTTGGCGAGGATGCAGGAGGCGGTGGACGTGTAGCCGTGCTCGATGTCGGCGGCGGGGCGGCGGTTGTTGTCGATGGCAGACAGCAGATCCATCATGTGATAGCGGATGGCAGGGGCGACGTGGCGCTCGAGGCGCTCTTCGGTCTTGTCTTCGGGGAATTGCTCGAGTTCGTAGGTCACGTCTCTGTGGACGGGCTGGCCTTCCATCGGAATGAAATCGTAGGAAAACACGCTGGCTTTCAGGACGCCTTTTTCGCCGTAAAAGAACGCCGCCCAGGGATACTTGGGGTCGGGCGGCGGACCCCAGGTGCGGTGGGTCCAGACGACGTCGAGATCCTCGTGGCGGAAGATGGCGGTCTGGGTATCGGAGATGTTGCCTTTGCCTTGTTTGGTGACGTAGATGCCGCCGGAGGAGGAAACGGATTTCGGCCAGCCGAGACCGAGCATCCACCGGACCATGTCGTACATGTGAATGCACATGTCGCCGACGATGCCGTTGGAGTACTCCATGAACTGGCGCCAGCGTCCCGGGTGCAGCATGGGGTTGTAAGGGCGCATGGGCGCGGGTCCGGTCCACATTTCGTAGTCGAGCCAGGCGGGCGGCTGCGTGTCGGGCGGGTTCTCGCGGGAGCGCATGGGATAGTAGCAGCAGATCTCGACGTGGCCGATGCGGCCGAGCTTGCCGGAGCGGATGAACTCGTCACGGGCTTCGATCAAATGAGGCGTGGAGCGGCGCTGGGTGCCGACCTGGACGACGCGGTTGTACTTGCGCGCCGCGGCAAGTATCGCCTGGCCTTCGACGATGTCGACCGAAATGGGCTTCTGCAGGTAGAGGTGGCAGCCGGCGCGGAGGGCTTCAATGGCGGCGAGGGCGTGCCAGTGGTCTGGAGTGGCGATCAGGACGATGTCGAGATCGCGCTGTTTGAGCATCTCGCGGTAGTCGCGGAACGTGCGCGGCCGTTTTTTCGAGCTTTGCCGGGCGGCGACGCGGTCCGCCGCCTGCTCGAGCATGCGCTGATCGACATCGCAGAGGGAGACGACCTCGACGTTGGCCACCTGAATGAGACGGATGAGGTCGCACTTGCCGTACCAGCCGGGACCGATGACGCCGACGCGGCGGAGCTTGCCGCGGTCGTAAGGCGGGTTCGGCACGGGCGTCTGTGCGGAGGCGCGCCCGGAGGCGAGCAGCGCAGGCACGGACTGGACGAACGATCGGCGGTTCAGGGGCATGGAAAGAGTATATCGACGGCGGGGCCCGATGGAGTAGGATGGGGCGGCGGAGCGCGCGATGGCAGGCATGAGACTGGACGGCAGGGTTGCGGTGGTGACCGGCGGGGCGCAGGGCATCGGGCGCGCCTGCTGCGAAGAACTGGCGCGGGAGGGGGCGCGGGTCGCGATGCTGGACCGCAACGCGGAGGCGGGCGAGGCGGCGGGGCGCGCGCTTCAAGAACAAAAGCTGGACGTTTTGTTTTTGCAGGCCGATGTGACGCGGGAGGAGGATGTGGCGGCGGCGTTCGCGCGGGTGGAAAAGCGCTGGGGGGCGGCGGAGATCCTGGTGAACAACGCCGGCGGCAACACGTATTACGACCCGGTGCGGATGAGCGGCGCGGACTGGGATGCGGCGCTCGGGCTGAACCTGAAGTCGGCGTGGCTCTGCGCGCGGGCGGCGCTGCCGGGCATGACCGGGCGGGGGGCGGGGGCGATCGTAAATGTGAGTTCGCTGCACGCGCGGATGACGGCGCGGGGGATGTTTCCCTATGCTGCCGCGAAGGCAGGACTCATCGGGCTGACGAGGAGCCTGGCTCTGGAGTACGGACCGGCGGGCGTGCGGGTGAACGCGGTGCTGCCCGGGTGGACGCGGACTCCTCCGGTGGAGGCGTGGCTCGGGCGGAACGGGCATCCCGAGCAGGAGGAGCGGCGGCTGGCGGCGGTGCATCCGCTGGGCAGGATCGCGGAGGCGCGGGAGGTGGCGCGAGTGGTCGTGTTTCTGGCGTCGGACGATGCTGCGGCGATCACGGGGGCGGAGATCGTGGCGGACTGCGGGCTGAGCGCGAAATACGCGGGTCAGGAGGAGTAAGCCATGAAGGCGGAATGCGTTCTGGATGCGCGGTGCGGGCTGGGCGAGGGGCCTGTGTGGGATGAACGGGAGGGGCTGCTGTACTGGGTGGACATCCTGGGGGGGCGCGTGCACCGGTGGTCGCCGGAGAGCGGGCTCGTGGAGACGATGGAAGCGGGGGAGCCGGTGGGCGCGGTGGCGCTGTGCGAGGAGGGAGGGCTGGTGTGCGCGGTGCAGAGCGGATTTGCGGTGGCGGAGCGGTTCGGGGGTGAACTGCGGCGGCTGGCTTCCTATGAAGGGGCGTCGGCGGAGATCCGCATGAACGATGGCAAGTGCGATGTGGAAGGGCGGTTCTGGGCGGGCACGATGGCGTTCGATTTCCGCCCCGGGGCGGGCGCGCTGTACCGGCTGGAGCCGGGGGGGTGCAGTCCGGCGGATCTTGGAGGGCGTGACGATTTCGAACGGGATGGACTGGCCGGAGGACGGCACGAGGATGTACTACATCGACAGCCCGAAGCGGACGGTGGATGTGTTCGACTTCGACGCGCAGACAGGCGCGATCGCGAACCGGCGCGCGGTGATCGAAATTCCGGAAGACGCGGGCGTGCCGGATGGGATGACGCTGGACGCCGGGGGCAGGATCTGGGTGGCGCTCTGGGGTGGCGGCGCGGTGTGCTGCTATTCGCCCGAGGGGAGACTGGAGGAGGTGGTCGAAGTGGAGGCGCCGCAGACGACGTCGTGCTGCTTCGGGGGCGAGGATCTCGGCGTGCTGTACATTACGAGCGCGAGGGAGGGGCTGACGGCGGAGCAGGTTGCCGGGGCGCCGGATGCCGGCGGAGTGTTTGCCGTGAGGCCAGGCGTGCGCGGGCGGGCGGCGAACCGGTACAGGCGGGCCGCACGGACAGCCTGAGAAAAGAGCCGTTCCGTTCCTGTGCCCTGATGCCGCCGCCGGCGGGTCAGCGGAGCTGGAACTTCTTCATCTTGTAGCGAAGCGTGTCGCGGGTGATGTGGAGGAGTTTGGCGGCCTGAGTCTGGTTGCCGCCGGTCTTCTCGAGAGCGGCCAGGATCAGGCGGCGCTCGTTCTCTTCGAGGCCGAGCCCGGAATCGGGCAGCGGCGTCAGAGCGCTCTGGACGGGCTGCGCCGCCGGGGCGGACTCGAGGAGGCTGATGCTCCGGGGCAGGCTCTGCGGGGTGATGTAGCTGGAGTCTTCGAGGATCATGGCCCGCTCGATGGCGTTGCGCAGCTCGCGCACATTTCCAGGCCAGTCGTGGGCGAGGAGAAGCCGCATGGCCTCAGGGGAAATGCCGTCCATCTGCCGCTTGAATTTCCTGTTGTAATGCTGGACAAAGAAATTGGCCAGCGCGGCGATATCCTCGGGGCGTTCGCGCAGCGGCGGAATCGTGATGTGAATGACGTTGAGGCGAAAATAGAGGTCCTGGCGGAAGGCGCCTTCCTTGACCGCCTCGCGGAGGTTCTTGTTGGTGGCGGCGATGACGCGCAGGTCGAGATTGATGTCGCGGAGCCCGCCCAGGCGGCGGAAGCTCTGTTCCTCGAGCACGCGGAGGAGCTTGGCCTGGAGCATGAGGGGAATTTCGCCGATCTCATCGAGGAACAGGGTGCCTTTGTCGGCCAGTTCGAAGATGCCGCGCTTCTGCGCCCGGGCGTCGGTGAACGCCCCTTTTTCGTAACCGAACAGCTCGCTCTCGAGCAGCGTTTCAGGAATCGCGGCGCAGTTGATGGCGATGAAGGGCTCGGCGGCGCGCAGGCTCTGGTGGTGGAGCGTCTTGGCGATGAGATCCTTGCCGACGCCGTTCTCGCCTTCCAGCAGGATGGTGGAAGCCTCGCTGATGGCCACGCGGCGGACGAAGTGCAGCACCTCGCGCATGGCCGGACTTTCAGCGATGATCTCGCCCTTTTGCGATTCGATTTCGGCGCCGATGTCCTTGATGGCGGCCAGAAAGCCCCCCAGCGAGCCATCGGCGGACCGGAAGGGCGTGGTCTTCAGCACGACCAGGCGTTCAAAGCCGTCGGAGGTGTGGAGCCGGACTGCGCCATTGCCGCCGTTGATCTGCACGGGTCCCGGGTGCAGCCCGCAGCCGGGTTCGCACTCCTCGCAATGGAACATCTGGCGGCAGTCGCAGCCCACGAGTTCGTCGGCGGACATGCCAAGCAGCTGTTCGGCGGCGGCGTTGACGCCCCGGATGACATGGTCCCGGTCGTACAGGACGAGGGCTTCCGATATCGTATCGAAGACCTGCGCCAGGAGGTCGGGAGTCTGCCAGGCCGCGTTCAGCTTTGCCATGTCGCCCTTCGTCATCCTTATTGTAGACCTTCGGGGTGAGTTTCGGTGGTAGGGCGCGCCGGATTGGGGCAATTGCCCCAGAGGAGGGGCCAAGGAAAGAGGAATCACGGCGGGGCGGTGGCGCGAGGCTGGCGGAATGCCATGGAAATGCAGAAACTTGGGACAGATGAAAGGCGGATTCAGGTTGGACTTTCGATTGCAAGGACATGCAACGGATGCGCGGTTTCCGGAACCCGCCGTTCCGGCGCCGGGCGGCCGAAGCAGGGAGTGCGCGGGAAACGCCACGAAGAGAGTCCTGGCTGGGCCGGCAGGTCAAAACCAGGCCGGCGCAGCTTGGGGACACGGCAATGGGATCGATCCAGATCAGCCTCAGTGATGGGACGCGGGCCGAGGCGCTGTGTTCACTTTTGGAACGGAGCACGCAGACGCCCGTGTTGCGGACGGAGAAGATCGATCTGGAGTCGGCGTGCGTAGCCGTGCTGGATGAAGAGACGTTCCAGCGGCTGCCCCGGCCGATCGAATACGCTGACCGAATCGTGTTGATCACGCGCCATGATGCCGTGCACCTGAAAGAAGCCTGGGAAGCCGGGGTTCACTCGGTGCTATCGGAAGAGGATCCGCCCAATACGGTCGTGCTGGCCGTTCTCGCCACCTGTCTTCGTTCTGGAACCCGGAACCCGAAGCCGGCGGCCGGCCCTGCCGGTCCGTAACACGGCGGGGCGCCACCGCGCCAAGAACAACTGGAGGTATGGAAGCATGTCGAACCTCACACCGTACGCGATTGCCTGGGGCCTGCTGGCTCTGATTGTGATCTTCCTTGCCTTCTGGCGACGGCACGTGGCTTCGCAGGAGGACGATACGCTCCACGTAACGGGGCCCGAGACTGTCCTTTCGCAGCAGATGACCGTGGCGAGGAAGCTCGAACTGATCGACAGGTGGGGCAAAGCCCTCACGGTGGTTCTCGCCATCACCGGCCTGATTCTGGCCGTGCTGTATGGCATGTACATTTGGGAGGCGACTTCCCGCGCCGGCTTGGCCTGAGCGGCGTCTGCGGCGGGTGCCTGTCATCCGCCGCAGCCTGTGGGGCTGCCGGAACAGAAAATGAGAAAGGGCCGGGGCGCGGCTGTTGAGGGGCGGACGCGCGGCGGCCAGGACAGGATGAACGATTCCATGAGGCTGGGTCTTTGTGCAGCGATTCTATTGATTTCCGTGGCCGCCAGCGGACAGACGGGCGGCAAGCCCGTGCGGCCGCCGACGGTTCCCAATAGCGTATGCGCTGATTGCCACGAGCAGGAGGCGAAGCTGAAGGAGTCGGCTCACGCTGCCGTTGCCTGCTCCAGTTGCCATTTAAAGCATGAGGAATACCCGCACCCGGAGAACACTCCCAAGCCGCAGTGCGCGTCGTGCCATGAAGCGGAGGTCAGAGAATACGAGCAAAGCGAGCATGCCGCCCAGATGCGCCAGGGCAACGGCAGTGCGCCGGAATGCTCCACCTGCCATGGAGACGTGCACGAGGCCAAGCGCGCTCTCACCATCGAATTCCACCGCAGCGTGCCGGACACCTGCGGCATGTGCCACGCCAAGGAGGCCGAGCAGTTCCAGAAGAGCGTGCACGGCACGGCGGTCGCCGCAGGGGTGCGGGAGGCGCCCGTGTGCTCGGATTGCCACGGCGGGCACCGCGTGCTGAAGGCCAAGGATCCCAAATCCACGGTCTTCCCCAACAGCGTGCCGGACACCTGCGGCCATTGTCACGGCGATCTGCGGCTGGCGCGGCGCTTCGGGCTGCCGCCCGACCGGCTGAACACGTTCGAGCAGAGCTTCCACGGGCTGGCGCTGAAGTCGGGCAATCAGAGCGTGGCCGACTGCGCCTCCTGCCACGGCTACCATGACATTCTGCCCTCCACGGATCCGGCGTCGCGGACCAACGCCCGGAACCTGGCCGCCACCTGCGGCGCCTGCCATCCGGGCGCGGGCAGCCGCTTCGCCCTGGGGCCGATCCACGAGGTTCAGGGCGCGCAGGCGCCCGCGCCGGTGTGGTGGGCGGAGTGGTTTTACTCCATGCTCATACCCGGCACCATCGGCTTCATGCTGCTGCATCATGCCGGAGACTTCATCCGCAAGCTGGCCAGCATGCGGTTCCGTGGCCGGCACGTCCCGATGCAGCTGCTGCGGCGCATCGAGCCGCACCACGAACGCATGTACCGCATGGAGCGCATCCAGCACGGGCTGCTCGCTCTCAGCTTCATCGTGTTGGTCTATACGGGTTTCGCGCTGCACTACCCCGACGCCTGGTGGTCTTCCTGGTTCCTCCGCTGGGAGGACCGGGCGCCGGTGCGCGGCACCGTGCACCGGATCGCGGGAGTCGTGCTCATCGGGACGTCCATCCTGCACATCATCACGCTGGTAGTCAACCGCAAGCTGCGGGAACACTGGAAGGAGATGCTGCCGCGGGTCAGCGATGTCCGCGAGATGGTGGAAGGCACGCTGTGGCGGCTGGGTTTGCGGCGCGAGCGCCCGCACCGTTCTCCGCACAGCTATATCGAAAAAATGGAATACTGGGCGGTAGTGTGGGGCACGGCCGTCATGGGCCTTACGGGGCTGCTGCTGTGGTTCCATAACTGGAGCCTGAGCGTCATGCCGAAGGTGGTTCTCGACGTCAGCCGGGTCATCCACTTCTACGAAGCGGTGCTGGCGGCGCTCTCGATTCTCGTCTGGCACTTTTACATGGTGATCTTCGATCCGGCGGTGTATCCGCTGGATACCGCATTCCTGAAGGGCTACAGCCCGCGCGCCGAGTATGTCGACGCCGATGAGGCGGCTCTCGGAGACTGATCCAAGCGTTATAAGAATGAGAACGTTCAGAGAGTGGCTCACTCCCATCGTCTTCCTGTCCAATAACTGGATCAGCCTGCTCGGCGTCGTGCTGGTGACCACGGGCGGAGTCCTCTGGGTGGCTTTGCTGCCGGCGATGTTCCGCACGCACTCACAGGATCCTTACGCCGGCATCCTGCAGTTTCTGGTGTTGCCCGCGATCTTCTTCGCCGGGCTGGGGCTCATCCCGCTGGGCATCTGGCGTGTCAGGCGGCGCGGCGAACTGCCGGAGGTGTTCCCGCCGCTGCAACTGTCCAATCCGAAGTTCCGGCGCCTGCTGGCGTTTGTGGGGGCGGCGACCGCGGCGAACTTGATCATCGGCACCAGCCTGCTGTATGGCGCCGTGCATTACATGGAGACGGTGAGCTTCTGCGGACAGGCTTGCCACACGGTCATGAAGCCGGAATTCACGGCTTACCAGCAGTCGCCTCACGCCCGGGTGGCGTGCGTGGAGTGCCATATCGGCCCCGGCGCCAACTGGTTTGTGAAGAGCAAGATTTCGGGCTCCTGGCAGGTGATTTCGGTGACGTTCCATCTCTACCCGAGGCCGATCCCGACGCCGATCGAGAACCTGCGGCCGGCGCGCGAAACTTGCGAAGTGTGCCACTGGCCGCAGAAATTCGGCGGCGACCGCGTCCGTGTCATCAACCACTACGGCGAAGACGAGAAGGTCACGCGCGCGCAGACCGTGCTGCTGATGCACATCGGCGGAGGCAACGGCTACCAGGGCATCCACGGGGCGCACATGGGCCCGGGCGTGGTGATCCGCTACGCGCATGCGGACAGGGAGCGCCAGAAGATTCCCTGGGTGGAGTACACGGGCAAGGATGGCAAGCGGTACGAGTATGCCGCCGAGGGCCATACGGGCAGCGGCCCCGGATCTTTGCCGGTCCGCGTCATGGACTGCATCGATTGCCACAACCGCCCGTCCCACAGCTTCGAGATGCCCGGCAAGGCCGTCGACCGGGCCCTCGATGAGGGGCGCATCGACCGCACCCTCCCGTTCGCCAAGAAGGCGGCCCTCGAAGTCATCCAGCAGGATTATGCCGCCACGGCCGACAGCGAGCGGGAAATTCCGAAGCGTTTTCTCGCCTATTACGAGAAAAATCACCCGGATATTTTCGCCTCCCGCCGCCAGGACGTCGAGCGCAGCGCCCGCGGCGCACTTCTGATTTACAGCCGCAATGTGTTTCCTGAGATGCGGGTGAAGTGGGGCGCGTACTTCAACAACATCGGGCACGTCGACTTCGACGGCTGCTTCCGCTGCCACGACTGGCGCGAATCGAAGCCCGCCGGCCGCTCCATCACGCAGGACTGCGACACCTGCCACAAGACGCTGGCGCAGGAGGAGGAGAATCCCCGGGTTCTGGCCGACCTGGGGCTCTCGGGCTAGTGACCGCGCAGGACGCTTGACACGCCTCCCCGCGTGCGGAAGAAGAGAAGAAGGGAGGGCGTATGCCGCTCAGCCATATTCTGGTGCCCGTGGACTTTTCGGAAAAGAGCGAGTGCGCGGCGCGTTACGCCGAGGCATTGCAGAAACGTTTCGGAAGCCGGATCACCCTGCTGCATGTGCTGCCGCCGCCGCACTATGAATTCGGCGCCATGGAGGTGGGCGGGAGCGTGCTCGAAGAGCTTTTCCGGAGCCGCGCCGAGCAGGCGCGGAAGGACCTGGACGCGTTTCTGGCCGAGGAGTTGCCCGCCGACAGCGTCGGCAGGCTGATTCTGGAGGGCGACCCGGCGGCGAAGATCGTCAGGATCGCCCACGATCTGGGCGTCAGCCTGATCGTGATGCCCACGCACGGCTACGGGACGTTCCGGCGCTTCATTCTCGGGTCGGTCACAGCCAAAGTGCTTCATGATGCCGATTGCCCCGTCTGGACGGGGATCCACATGGAAGCCGCGCGCGTCGAGGACGTGCGCCTGCAGAAGCTGGCTGTGGGGTTGGATCTGCGGTCGCAGTCGGAGCGGACGCTGATGTGGGCGCGGCGGTTCGCTCAGGAGGTGGGCGCGGAGATGGCGCTGCTGCATGTGATGCCCTGCCTGGAAGGGCCCGGCGGCGAACCTGTCGATCCGGAGTGGCAACGGCGGATGGAAGCCGGGGCGCGCGAAGAGATTCAGGGCCTGATGAAGCGCCTCGGATGGGATGCGCCGGTCCAGGTCGGCAGCGGCGACATCCCGGAGACCGTGTGCCGTATGGCGAAAGAATGGGGCGCGGATCTGCTGGTGATCGGGCGCGGCTCGGCGTCAGGCGTGCTGGGACGGCTGCGGGCCAACGCCTATTCGATTATCCGGCAGTCGCACTGCCCGGTCGTCAGTGTCTGAAGGGCGTACGGCGCTCAATCCGCTGCGCCGGCTGCCGATAAGCAAGGAGTGGGACAGACGCAGTGTCCAGGTGCGGCTGATCCTCGCTCCGCGCCGCCGCCGCCGCCCCAGCCTCCGGAGCTGGCGAGGGAGACGTGGCTCGAGGCGCTGCGGCGCCACCGCCAATGGCTCGACGGCGAAGCGGGAGGGCAGCCCTGCCAGTTGCGGCAATTGAAACTCGAGGGGCTCCGCGCGCCCGGCGCCCGGCTGGCGAGGGCCGCCTTTTCGCGGCTGGAGCTGCCTGCGGCGGATCTGCACGGGGCCGCGCTGGAGGGCAGCCGCTGGGAGGCATGCGACCTCTCGCTGGCCAACCTCGCCGGCGCCACGCTGGACGGCGCTACCCTCGACGAGGTTCTGCTCCATGACGCCTGCCTGGCATCGGCCAGCCTCTGCTCGGCGGTCCTCCACGCCTGCCCCATGGAGAAGGCGCGCGCGCCCGGAAGCCGGTGGATGGAAGCCCGCCTCGGGCGCGTGGATCTGTCGGGCGCGCTGCTGCCGGACGCCTCGTTTCACAAGGCCTCTCTGCTGGAGTGCCTGTTTGCGGAAACCGAACTGGCGCGCTCGCTGTTCTACCGCGCGATACTACGCTTCTGCCGCTTCCTCCGGTGCCGCGGAGAGGATCTGCGGTTCAACGGCGCGCTCCTGCAACATTGCGACTTCCACAATTGCGGCCTGGACCGGGCGCGGTTTCCCGGTGCGGACCTGACAGGAACTTCTTTCCAGGACTGCTCCCTGCCGGGTGGCGATTTCCGCGGCGCCCGGCTGGGCGGAACTCGGTTCGCCGGCTCCCGGCTGCAGGGGGCGCGCTTCGCCGACGCCTCATGCGCCGGCGCGGACTTCCGCGGCGCCAACCTTCAGGGCGCTCAGGGGCTCTCCTTGCACCAGTTGCTCCGGGCGCGCACGGATCCATCGACAATCCTTCCCTGGGGAGCGCCCGGTCCGGCGATGCGGGGCAGCCGCTGATCAGTCGCCAGCCTGAGGCACCGGCTGCACCCGCCAGCCATTCCACTTCTGACGGAGCAGCACGAGGAGGCTCGGTCCGCCCTTCCAGCCGGTGCGCGCAATGCTCAGGCCCAGCATCAACACGATGACCATTGCCGCCGCCGCTACCGTCTGCGGAACCGTCAGCGCCTCCTTCCAGCGCCAGAACCAGCTTCCGTAGACCAGCTCCGTGTGTACCCAGTACACCAGCAGCGATGTCATGCCGAACTGCCGCAGGAGGCTCCAGCCGGTATTCACATAGCTCGTCCAGAGATAGGCGAACGCGGCCACCATCAGGATCACGCCCGTCTTGATCAGGATCAGCGCGGGACTGTTGAGCCAGAAGTCGGAATTGGCGTAGATCGAGTACGGCAGGTTGGCGAAGTAGCGCGCGCCCACCACCAGAGCGAGTCCGAACAGCGCCCACCACTCCATCATCCGCCCCATCGCGCCCGGCTCGATCACCCGCAGCAGCGATCCTGCCGCCAAACCAAAGGCGATGAAAGCAGCCCACGGGAAAAAGCTGAAGAAATTCGGATCCGGCACGAACCACGCGCGTGCGAACGGATGCAGCCAGCTCCAGTCGGCTGCACTGATCAGCGGCGCCGAGCCGGCGATGAAGAGCCCGCTGATGGCGCCGAACCGGATCCTGTCGCGCGTGGAAAAGATGGCCAGCGGCGACAGAGCAATGATGCCCAGCCCCATGCAATTCAGGATGTCCACCTTGAAAAGGCCTGTCCACGAGCTCTTGCCCAGAGAGAACGACCACATCTGGAGCCGGAACAGAAACGCCAGCATCAGCAGGTAGCCGGAGCGGCGCGCCGCCGACCAGGTGCACTGCCACGGCGAAAGCCCCTTGCGCGAGGTGGAATCCATCAGAAACGCCAGCGTGACCCCGGTCAGGAACAGGAAGACCGCCGGCGTGATGCCGCCGACGAACTGGGAAAGAACATAGGGCCCGTCATTGCGCAGCTCTTTGGCGGTGAAGCTGTGGAAGACGTGTCCCTGGAGCATGATCAGCGCGGCGAGCCCGCGCGTCCAGTCGATGAAGGCGAGCCTTTGCCCGCCCGTCCGTGTGGTCTGACTCATCGGAAGCTATCTCTGAGGCGTTTCCTTCTTGACGCCCTTCGGCAGGTTGAGCCGGACCTGGGCCCGCTTCAACGCAGGGTTGACCTGAATGCTGGAATACGCGACCAGCACATAATCGCGCGACGGCTGATTCACCTTCTGCTGGATCACCATGCCGTCGCTGTGCGAAACCCAGATTTCCACGCTCTTGACGTGGTGAGCGGCCTCCTCCGACAGCGGCGTCAGTTCGAGCCGGTCTGCGGAAACGCCGTTGAGCTTTTCCTCGCCCACGTAGCGGATCGAGTACGCACGGCGCAGCTCGCGTACCGGCGTGCCGAAGCCGAGAAGCAGAAACTGATCGATCAGCCCGCCCTGCTTGCCCAGATCGTACTCCTGCACCGTCATCAGCTTCGGGTAATAAAGCTGGATCTTGTTGCCTTGGAAGGCCACCGCCCGCGGCGACGGCTGGTCGAATTCGACCAGCATGCGAAGGTCCTTCGGCTTGGGGCGGTAAAGAACGATCCGCCCGCTCTCCTCGCTGGTTTCCTTCACCAGCGCCGTGTACGAAATCTTCCGGATCTGAGCGGTCATGCCGCGGAAACCGGCGGCGGCCTTGTCCAGCCGCGCCAGAGCGTCATCCAAAGGAGCAGCCCAGCCGCCCAGACTGGCAGCCAGCAGGCAGAGCGTAATTCGGGTTGGGGTCATGGCCTGGAGAGGGCGAGGTAGCCGCGGATCTCCCCCTCCGCGTCATGGACGGGCTCCACGCGCACCACCTGAATCCCCTTGCCGAGCCGCTTGCGGATCAGTTCTGCCGCCTGCGCGGGGCGCTGCGCCTCTGCAACCGGGCTCAGCAGCGACGTCTCCAGCCAGAACACCGTGACGCCCGGCTCGGACGGCATCTGCACAACACTTGCCGGGCGCGGCTGATCCTTAAAGAAGCCTCTGGGGGTCAGGAAGATGAAGGCGAGAATCAGCGCCACGGCAACGTCGTACTGCCAACTGGCGCGTGGAAACTCCCAGAAGAGAAAACTCTTCATCGCCAACGCTCTCATTGTAGCACCGCCCATAGGGCCGGCATCCGGTTGGATGCAGGCGCCCCCGCGGAGATTCACCCGCCTTTGACACGCCGCGGCGGCCGGAACCCGGGCGCCCCGCCCTCCGCTTCTTTCACTTCCTCCGCCCGAAGCACCTGACAATGGGCGCAGTAGCCGCCGATCTCGGTCCGGGCGATCAGAATCTGGAATCCGAACGTCTTCTCGACTTGGCGCTTCAGCTTCTGAAGCGGCTCGCCGAAGAACTCTTCCACCTTGCCGCAGCGCAGGCAGACGATGTGCGCGTGCTCCTGCTTCCGCCGCGTCTCATAGTAATGCTGGTCGCCCGCGTGATGCATCAGGTCCAGCTCGTCGACCAGACCGCCCTCCTTCAGCATTTTCAGCGTCCTGTACACGGTCACCCGGTTCAATTTCGGATCCCGTTCGTGGGCCAGCCGGTACAGCGTCTCGGCGTCCAGATGTGCGCCCGTCCTGTCGAGCAGATCCAGCAGGATCTGCCGCTGCCGGGTGAGGCGGAATCCGCGCTGCCTGAGAGTTTCGCGGGCTGCGGGCAGGGACATACGGCCTCTTCTTCAGACTGTACCACGAGGGGCGGGTCTGGCGAACTCCGGCCCAGCCGCAACATGCGCGCGGACCGGCGCTTGCCAGGCTCCTCATGATGAGATAGCATTCTCACGAGACAAATCCATGGCCTCCTCTGTTTCCCGCAGACAGATCCTCGCCGCCGCCCCGGCCATCCGCTCTTTTTCCGCGCCCGGCCACGTCAACATCCTGTATCTGCACTCCCACGACACCGGCCGCTACATCCAGCCGTATGGCCATGCCGTGCCCACTCCCCATCTGGCGAAATTCGCTTCCGAAGCCGTCATCTTCCGCCAGGCGTTCGACGCCGCGCCCACCTGCTCGCCCTCGCGCGCCGCCCTGCTCACCGGCATGGTGCCGCATTCCTGCGGCATGTTCGGGCTCGCCCACCGCGGATTCTCGCTCAACGACCCTTCGCGCCATCTGGCGAACTATCTCCGCTCCCAGGGCTATCTGACCGTGCTGTCCGGCGTCCAGCATGAAGCGGAGGCTTCCCGCATCGCCGAACTCGGCTACGAGCGCGTTCTCCAGACCGGCGGGTCA
>DYJN01000012.1:37470-62375 GCA_020723085.1 Arcobacter sp. | reverse complement strand
CCCGCCGTTTCCCGCGCCGCCGTGGACTTTCTCCTGTCGCGCCCGAAGGAACCGTTCTTCCTTTCCTGCGGCTTCTTGGAAACCCACCGCGAGTTTCCCGTTCCCGGCCCGCAGGACGATCCGCGCTTCGTGCTTCCTCCCGCCCCGCTGCCCGACACGCCGGAAACGCGCCGCGACATGGCCGCCTTCCACGCCTCGGCGCGCGTGCTCGACGAATCGATGGGCGCCGTGCTGGAAGCCCTCGAGCGGGCGGGACTCGCCTCCAGCACTCTCGTCGTCCTTACTACCGACCACGGCATCGCCTTCCCGCGCATGAAGTGCAACCTCAACGCTCACGGCATGGGCGTCATGCTGATGATGCGCGGTCCTGGCGGGTTTGCCGGCGGCAAGGTCACCGACGCGCTCGTCTCCCACATGGATCTCTTCCCCACGCTCTGCGAAACCGCCGGTATCCCGAAGCCCGGCTGGCTCCAGGGCAGGTCTCTGATGCCGCTCATCCGCGGAGAAAAGGGCGAAGTCCGGGACTGGCTCACCGGCGAAGTCACCTTTCACGCCGCCTACGAGCCCGAGCGCGCCATCCGCTCCCGGCGATGGTCCTACGTGCGGCGCTTTGGACAAAGGCGCGCGCCCGTGCTCCCCAACTGCGACGACGGACCCAGCAAGTCCGTCTGGCTTGAACACGGCTGGCGCCAGCAGGCGCTCGATCAGGAGGCCCTGTACGACCTCGTCTTCGATCCTGCCGAGTCCCGTAACGTGCTCGCGCAGTTTCCCGAAGAGGCCGATTTCTGGCGCAACCAGCTGGAAAAATGGATGCGCGACACCGGCGATCCACTGCTGAAAGGCGACGTGCCGCCGCCGCCCGGCTCCCGCGTGAACAAGCCCGACGGTGTCTCGCCGCGGGATCCCGTCATCCAGTACGACTGATCACCGCCGCTCGAACGCCGCCTCCACGTCCGCCCAGTTGTAGAGGAAGAAATTCTTCCCGGCGCTGTTCATCGCCACGAGAATGCCCTTCGGGAACGCCTTGCCGAGCTGCCGCCAAGCCGCCTCAATCCCGTCGGTCGCATCCGCGCCGCCCTCCAGCACTGCGACCACCTCCGAGTGGTCGTGCGGATCGGCCGACGTCCCTTCGCGCCGGTACAGCAGGTACCGGCTGCCGCCCTTCACCTGATCCGTGGAGATGAGGTACCCCCTCCCCTTGCCCGTCGCGTAGATCGCCAGTCCCTCACGGTTGCCCTGGTAGCCTTTGCGCCCGAACAGCGCCAGTTCCTTCCGCGCCAGAGGATGGTCCGGATCGGCGTGGTACTTCCGGATCCCGGTGTCTTCGTCCGAGTAATAAACGTAGCCCAGCTCGTCGTCCACGGCCACCGCCTCGATCTCGCCCGCGCCGGAAAACGCCCCGAACTCGCGCACCTTTTTTCCCTTCACCTTGCCCGTGCCGTCGTCCGCCAGACGGTACTGTTCCAGATACCCGTCCAGAGGGCCTTCTTTCGGCGCGACGATCGCGAACACCGCCCCGTCGCGCGGACGCCGGTACAGCGCGATGCCCATCGGCTCGCGCCCGCGCCCCGCGCGCCCTTCCAGCACCGGGATGCCGCCGCCGGAAGAAACATCTTCGAGACGTCCTGTTTTTTCGTCGATCCGGAACACCCGCAGACGCTTTTGGTAGCGCTCGGTCGCGACGGCGATGTCCGCCCGCCTTCCTCCCAGCCGCAAGCCGTACTCCACGTCCACGTTGTTCGGACGGTCGAGCCCTTCGATCCGCTGCCGCACTCTCCCGTCGAGCCCGAACACCACCAGCGCCCCCCGCGGCGCCGCCGCCTTGTTCGTGCCGATCACCAGGCTGCGGGAAGGATCCTTCGGGTGAATCCAGATGGATGGATCGTCGGCGTCGTCGCCGGCGCTCTCCGTCACCACGGCGGGCTTCATTCGAACCGGCTCCGGCAGCAGAGCCAGCGCTGCCCCGGCGCCCGCCAGCCAAACAAAAAGCATCTTTCGTGTTTGCACCATCTGCATCCCATTATGTCCACGCCGGGACACGAATGCCCGCCGGGGAGGACCGCATCCCCGGCGGGCATGCCGTGCGCCAGGCAGCTATGGTCAGAAGTTCAGCCGCAGCATGAATTGCAGATTGCGGCTCGTGCCGAACCCGGTCGCGCCGTCGTTCGCGGTCGAACGGATCTGCCCGAAATCGGACCGCGACCAGTTGTTGACCGGCGAATCGAACTGCGCCCGGTTGAACACGTTGAACGCTTCGGCGCGGAAGTCGAGCGAGAACTGCTCGCCGAGCCGCGTGCGCTTGTTCAACGCCACGTCGGCTTGCCACAGCCCGGGTCCGCGGAGCGCGTTGCGCGGCGCGTTGCCCCACGCGCCCGCCGCCGGAGCGGCGAACGCCGCGCGATTCACCCACAGGTCCGGCGTCTGCCGGTCCGGATACAGGGCAGCCCCGGTCAGATCCGGTCTCTGGTTCCGCGCGTTGCCGTCCGGCACCGCGCTCGACGAGCGGTCCAGAACCACATTCACGGGACGTCCCGTGCGGGCGGTGAACACGCCCGACAGGTCCCAGCCTTCCAGCAGCCGCCCGGCGAAGCCGGACTTGGGACCGAACGCGCGCCCCCGTCCGAAGGGAAGTTCATAGACGGAATTGAGGGTCGCCGTGTGGCGGATGTCGAAGTTCGACACCGCGCGCTCGCAGCGCCGGCACGAGGCGATCATGATCTCGGAGCCGTCGCCGGAGCCCGCGTTGTCGTCGATCGCCTTCGAGTACATGTATTGCAGCTGGAACAGCCAGCCGCGCGTGAAGTTCCGCTGCAAGGAGTTCTGCCAGCCGTGGAACGTGTTGTTGTTGTAGTTCGCCTTGCGGTCGATGTCGGAAAACGCCGGCAGCGGCCTCGCCTTGGTTCCGGGAATGAAGGTGTTGACCCGGTCGCGCCCGAACAGCTTCGAGCCGCGGTTGCCCACATAGGCGGTCTGGAACACGAATGAACCCGGCAACTCGCGCTGCACCGACAGGCTCCACTGCTGCGAATAGAAATCGCGCCGGTCGCGCTGGAGGGCCCGCGGCCGGGCGCCGCTCGAACGCGCTTCCCCCAGGAATGGAGTGATCGGATAGGCCAGCCCCGGACGCTGAGCGGCTGTCAACTGATAACGCTCCGGCTCGCTGTCCACCGCCGCCGTCACGTCATCCTGCTGCCCGGGGCCATAGTAGATTCCGTAGCCGCCGCGCACCACCGTCTTCTGCGTCACGCCCCACGCGAAGCCGAAGCGCGGCGCCAGGTTGTTCTTGTCGGGGAAATACCACGGCGCGTCATCGGGACACCAGCCCAGGCAGCGGATGTCATCGAACACGCGCCCGCGCCCGTTCACCTCCGTCATCACTGTGTAGTACTCGTAACGCGCGCCCAGACTGAGCGTCAGGTTCCGCAACGCGCGCCATTCGTCCTGCACGTAGCCCTGCCACAGCGTGCGCCGCCCGCCGAACATCGGCAGCACGCCCGCCACCTCGAACCGGTCCACGCGGTTTTCGATGAACGCATCGAGCGAGGCGAACCGGACCGAGACGGATCCATCGTCGCCCGCGTTCAGCTGGATGCGCCGGGCTTCGCCGCCGAATTTCAGCGTGTGCCGCCCGATCTGCCAGCTCACGTTGTCGCTGTAGGTCCACGAGTTCGGCTTCTCGTAAATGGCGGTCGACGCCTGCGTGCTGGTCAGCCCGGGCACCGAGAAGCTCTCCGTCAGCACGCCCGTTTGCGGGCGCGTCAACGCGCTTCGGTTGAAGCCGAACTTGAAGTCGTTCACCACCCGGGGCGAGAGCACCGCCTGCCACTGCGCCGTCGCGTTCGTCGGGCGCACAAAGCTCTCGCGGAATTCCAGCAAGCCGGAGCGCCGGGCATTGAACGTGCCGTCGGTCGTGTTGAACCGGAAGAAGACCAGGTGGTTGGAGTTCAGCCGGTGGTCGATGCGCACGGTGCCCGCGTTCTCCTCCCAACGGTTGCGGAACACGCCCGTGTAGCGGTCCACAAGGGGATCCGAAGTGGCTGTCTGCCCCACCGGAAACGCGTTCACCACGCTCGCCAGCGCCGGCGACGTCTGCGCCACCCTCTGACGCAGCAGCGCGCTCGGCACCAGCCCGTTCACCGCCGCCTGCCCCAGCCTTTGCTGCAACCCCTCGTAGTTGACGAAGAAGAACGTCTGGTCGCGCACGATGCGTCCGCCCATGTTGCCGCCGAACTGGTTCAGCCGGAAGTCCGGGTTGTCGCCCGGGTCGAATGGACGGCGCGCGTCGAAGATGTCATTGCGCACAAACCAGAACAGCCCGCCGTGGAAATCGTTCGTGCCGGAGCGGGACACCAGGTTGATCTGCGCGCCCGCGCCCGTGCCCGTCTCCGCCGTGTAGCTCGAAGAGTTGACCTTGAACTCCGAGATCGAATCCAGCGAGATGACCAGGCGCAGGTTGCCTTCCTGCCGCGGATCCTTGATGCCGGTGGCGTCCACGCCGTCGAAGGTCCAGTAGTTTTCATCCCGGTAGCGCCCGAAAAAGCGGATCGAGTTCTGCGTGCCGTCGCCCGTGTTGATCGCGCCCGGCGCCAGCGCCATCAGGAAGCTCCAGTTGCGCCCATTGATCGGAATGTCCTCGATCTGCCGCGCGCCGACCACAGAGCCCATGTCCGCCGACGTCTGCTCGAGCGGCGTCGCATCGGCTTGGATCTCGACCTGCGTGGCGACGCTCCCCACCTGCAGCCGGAAGTTCACCGTCCGCTGCTGCCCGACGGCGAGTGCCACGCCCGTCGTCTTCGCCGGCGCAAAGCCATCCTTCGCCGCCTGCACTTCATAGGTCCCCACCGGCACGGCGGCGAAATCATAGTAGCCCTCGTTCGACGTCGTCGTCTCCCGCGAAAAGCCGGTCGCCGGATTGGCGAGCCTTACTGCGGCGCCGGGGATCGAAGCCCCTGATTCATCCAGAACCTGCCCGTTCAGGCGGCTCCGGTCTACTTGTCCCAGAGCAGCCGCGGCAAACAACAGCAGTCCGGCTGCCAGGCGAGGTCGGCAGATTGTGCTCATGGCCACGAAAGTAGCAGCCCACAGTGAGAAATGCGATTCAAAATTGTGTCGCTTTGATGAAGATCCCGGTCCGTCTGGCGCCGCCCCTTCCGGGATGGGCCCGTTTCTGTGATATGCTCAAAGCAACGCAATGAAACTGGGCTGGGCACGCTTGTTCGCCACGGCCGGGCTTGCTATCGCCATGCTCGGCGCGCCCTGCCGCGACTGTGCCCCGAAGGAAGAACCCAAACCGCATTGCGGGCACGATTGCTGTCCCAAGCCGTCGCCGGCGCACGAATCGAAACCCTGTTCCTGGATGCCCGCCGGTTTCGACGCCGTGGAGAAGTCGAAGGAATCTTTCTCGCCGGATTGGGATGCAGGCGTCCTTGTGCCGGCGCCGGCGGAGTCAGGCGCGCAGGCGCTGGAATCGGCGCCGGCTGCCGTCCCTGACGACAGCCCGCCTTCGCCACCCTCTTTTCTTGTTCCTCTCCGAATCTGATCCGCCTCCACGCTCCGGACGCGTGTGCGCCCGTGGCGCATTGTCTGCGCATACGCCCGCCAACCGCGGTTGAAGCGTGCCATTGGTGCGCCGGCAACAGCGGACCGTCGGCGGCGCCGTCCGCGCCGCAGGCAGGGGCTGCCGCTTGTTCCAGCGCTCCATGCACGGCTCTGCGGATGCGCCGCACCGGCCCGTACTGCCAGGCGAACAAATACAGGAGGCGGATCCGATGTTTCAAACATTCCTGCTCGCATTTCTCATGGCCCCCGGGGGCCAGGGCGCCTTGCCGCGCCTGATCGAAGAGGCCCTCGAACGCAACCCGGAGATCCTCTCGGCGCGGAAGAAGCTGGAAGCCGCGCGGCAGCGGCCGGCGCAGGCCGCCAGCCTCCCCGACCCGGTGCTCTCGATCGGCTATGCCAGCATTGGGGGCCCCCTGCCCGGGCAAGGCCTTGGCCGCGAGCCTATGGCGCGCGCCGGATTCATGGCTTCGCAGACGCTGCCCGCGCCGGGCAAGCGGAGCTTGAGACGGCGGCTCGCGATCGAAGAGGCGGGCGCCACAGGACAGGAGTACCTCGCCGTGCAGGTCTCCGTCATCGCCCGGCTGAAGACAGCCTGGTACGAGCTGGAACACTCGCACGCCATGCTCGGCGTGCTGGAGCGCAGCCGCGCGCTGCTCGACCGCATCTTCCAGCTCGCCACGGCCCGCTATCAAGCGGGGCAGGGTTCCCAGAAAGACCTGATCGACGTCCAGGCGCGGCTGACGCTGCTCGAGGCGAAGCAGGCGGCTCTGGAACTCGAGCGCCGCCGCGCGGAGGCGCAGATCAACGCCCTGCTGGCGCGCCCGCTCGAGGTGGAAGTGCCGCCCCCGCCGCCCGCCGAGCCGCGCGAGCTTCTCGCCTCGCTCGGCGAGCTCTACGAGTGCGCCCGGCTCTGGTCGCCCATCATCGCGTCGCAACGGCATGCGGTGCGCCGCGACGAACTCGCCTTGCAGCTCGCCCGCAAGGAGGGTGCGCCGGACGTCACCGTGGCCGCGGGCTACTACAACACAGGCGGGATGCCGCCGATGTTCGAAGCCCGCGTCGAGCTGCCGCTCCCGTTCTTCACCCGCGCCCGGCAGCGCGCCGCCGTCGCCGAGCAGGTCCACTCCGCGGAGGCGGCGCGGCGCAGCTATCAAGCCACGGGCAACGCGCTGCTGTTCCGCATCAAGGACGAGTGGCTCGCCGGCGATGCCGCCTGGCGCCTGCTGCGGATCTACTCCACCACGCTGGTCCCGCAGACGGCGCTGGCGCTGGAGGCGGCGCTCGCCCGCTATGAATCCGGCAGCGGCGCCTTCTCCGAGGCGCTCGAGCAGGCGCGCGCCATGCTCGACGCCGAGATGAGCTACCACACGGCGCTGCGCGACTACCATCTGGCGCTGGTCCGGCTGGAAGAGCTTACCGGCGCGGACCTGCTGAGAGAGGAGTGACCCCATGCGGCGCATGATCGGAATTCTGGCGCTGCTCGTGGCGGGCTTCGCGGGAGGCTGGCTCGTGCGCGAAACGCCGCTGCCGGGCTGGCTCCACCGGCACGTGAAGGAAGAACCACGGAAGGGCTACCACTGCCCGATGCATCCGCAGGTCCGCTCGGACCGCCCGGGCGACTGCCCCATCTGCGGCATGAAGCTCGTCCCGGACGAGGAACCGGAACAGCCCGCTCCTGCAACGCCGAAACAATCCGGCCGAATTTTGTACTATCGCGATCCCGCCGATCCCGGCTTCCGCAGCGAACGCCCCGGCTTCAACCCCGAAACCGGAAACGAGCTGCAACCGGTGTATGAAGAGGACTCCGCCGCGGCCGTGATGGCGCCGCCGGAAAAACTCCGCCTGCTGGGCGTGGCCGCCGTGGAAGCCGCTCCGCGCATGCTCGGCGAACCGCTGACCGTCACCGGCCGTGTGGCTGCCGACGAGCGGCGCATCTTCCGCGTCGAGACCCGCCTGGAAGGCTGGATCGAGGAAGTGCGCGCCGATTTCGTCGGGCGCATGGTGCGCGCCGGCGAGCCGTTGCTCACGCTCTACAGCCCCGAGCTTCTGGCTACGCAGCAGGAGTACCTGTTGGCCCGGAAGGCGCGCCACGACCTGGCTCGCGCCACTGTCGCCGGCGCGGCGGGGGCGGCAGGCGCGATGCTGGGCGCCGCGCGCCAGCGTCTGGAGCGCCACTTCGCGCTCGAGCCTGCGATCTTCGACCGGATCGAGAGCACGGGCGAGCCGGTCTGCGCCGTGCCCGTGCGCGCGCCCGCCGCCGGCTTCATCCTCGAGCGCAAAGCCTTTGCCGGACAGATGGTCAAGCCTGGCATGGATCTGTACGTCCTGGCTGACCTGAGCCGCGTGTGGGTGCTCGCGTCGGTGACCGAACCGGATCTGGGCGCCGTGCGCGAAGGCTCGCGCGCCGTCATCACCGCTTCCTTCGCTCCGCGCCTGCGCCGCACGGCGGTTGTGACGCAGATCCAGCCGCGCGCCGACGCGGAATCGCGGACGCTCGACGTCCGGCTGGAGTTGGACAACAGCGATTTGGCGCTCCGCCCGGACCTGTTCGTGCAGGTCGAGTTTCCGCGATCCCGGCAGGCGCGCGTCACGGCGCCCGAGGACGCCCTGATCGACCGCGGCTTCGAGCAGGTGGTCTACGTCGAGAAGGAACCCGGCGTGTTCGTGCCCCGCCGCGTGCTGGCGGGCGAGCGCGGAGGCGGATGGGTGGAGATCGTGGAAGGGCTCGAAGCCGGCGAGCGGGTCGCCGCGAGCGGCGCCTTTCTCATCGACAGCGAGAGCCGGATGAGGAGCGGCGGGCGATGATCGGCAAAATCATCGAATTTTCCGCCCGGAACCGCCTTCTGGTGGTTCTTCTGGCGGCTTTCCTGGCCCTCGCGGGATGGCACTCGATGCAGAACATGGCGCTCGATGCCGTTCCCGATCTGAGCGACACGCAGGTGATCATTCTCAGCCGGTGGGACCGTTCGCCGGACATCCTCGAGGATCAGGTCACCTATCCGATCGTCACCGCGATGCTGGGAGCGCCGGGAGTGCGCGACGTGCGCGGCTTCTCCGACTTCGGCTACAGCTACGTCTACGTCATCTTCGAGGACGGCACGGACATTTACTGGGCGCGCTCGCGCGTGCTCGAATACCTTTCGGCGGTGCTGCCGCGCCTGCCGCAAGGCGTGCAGACCGAGCTGGGACCGGACGCGACCGGGCTGGGCTGGGTGTTTCAGTACGCGCTCATCGACCGCACGGGGCGGCATTCGCTTGCCGAGCTGAGGAGCCTCCAGGACTGGACGGTGCGGTACGGGCTGAAGAGCGTGCCGGGCGTGGCGGAGGTGGCGTCGCTGGGCGGCTTCGTGCGGCAGTACCAGGTGCAGGTGGACCCGCAGCGGCTGCGCGCCTACGGGCTGCCGCTGGAGCGGGTGGTGGCCGCAGTGCGCGCATCGAACAGCGACACGGGCGGCAGGCTGATCGAGATGGCGGGCGCCGAGTACATGATCCGCGGGCGTGGCTACGCGCGCTCGAAGGCGGACCTGGAAGAGGCGGTGCTGAAGCTGAGCGACAACGGCGTGCCCGTGCGCGTGCGCGACGTGGGCCGCGTGACGCTGGGTCCGGACCTGCGCCGCGGCGTGGCGGACCTGAACGGCGAAGGGGAAGCGGCGGCGGGCATCGTCGTGATGCGCGACGGGGAGAACGCGCTGCGCGTCATCGAACGGGTGAAGAAACGGCTGGAGGACTTGAAGCCGGCGCTGCCGCCGGGCGTCGAGATCGTGACCGTCTACGACCGCAGCGATCTGATCCTGCGCTCCATCGGAACTCTGAAGAAGGCTCTTGTGGAAGAGCTGCTGGTGGTCTCGCTGGTGATTCTGATTTTCCTGTGGCATCTGCCGAGCGCGGTCATCCCGATCCTGACGATCCCGGTAGCCGTGCTGATCACCTTCGTGCCGATGCGGGCGATGGGAATCACGGCCAACATCATGTCGCTCGGCGGCATCGCGATCGCCATCGGCGCCATGGTGGACGCGGCCATCGTGGTGGTGGAGCAGACCCACAAGAAGCTGGAGCAGTGGGAACGCGACGGCAGGCCCGGGGAAGCGCGCGATGTGGTGGTTGCCGCGGTGAAGGAGGTTGGCGGGCCGAGTTTCTACGCGCTGCTGGTGATTGCCGTGTCGTTCATGCCGGTGCTGGCGCTGGAGGCGCAGGAAGGGCGTCTGTTCAAGCCTCTGGCGTGGACGAAGAACCTGTCGATGATCGCCGCCGCGCTGTTGGCCATCACTCTCGATCCGGCGATGCGCATCCTGTTCACACAACTGCGGGAGTTCCGCTTCCGCCCGCAGTGGCTGGCGCGTGCGGCTACGGCGGTGCTGATCGGCAGGATCCATTCTGAAGAGAAGCATCCGGTGAGCCGTCTGCTGATCGCTGCGTACGAGCCGGTCTGCCGCTGGGCGCTCCGGCTCCGCTATGCGGTGATCGGCGGGGCTGCGGCGCTGGTGCTGCTCACCCTGCCCGTGTTCTTCAGCCTCGGCAGCGAGTTCATGCCGCCGCTGGACGAGGGCTCGCTGCTGTACATGCCGGTGACGATGCCGGGGCTGAACATCACCGAAGCCGGGCGGCTGCTGCAATTGCAGGACCGGCTGCTGAAGGAGATTCCGGAGGTCGAGCTGGTCTTTGGAAAGGCGGGACGCGCCGACACGCCGACGGATCCGGCGCCGCTGTCCATGTTTGAAACGGTGATCCTGCTGAAGCCTCCCGGACAGTGGCGTCCGGGCATGACGCAGGAGCGGCTGGTTCAGGAGATGCACGGGAAGCTGTCGCTGCCGGGCGTTTCGAATGCCTGGACGATGCCGGTCAAGGCGCGAATCGACATGTTGACGACCGGCATCCGGACGCCGGCGGGCATCAAAATTTATGGGCGCGATCTCGGCGAGATCGAGCGAATCGGGCTGCGGATCGAGGAACTGCTGAAGCCGCTCGAGGGCGCCCGGAGCGTCTTCGCCGAGCGCGTCACCGGCGGCTACTATCTCGACTTCGTCTGGAAGCGCGAGGCGCTGGCGCGCTACGGGCTCGCCATCGATGATGCGCAGATGCTGGTGATGAACGCCATCGGCGGCGACAACGTGACCGTGACCGTGGAGGGGCGCGAGCGGTATCCAGTGAACGTGCGCTACTTCCGGGGCTACCGCGAGGATCTGGCTTCGCTGCGGGAGTCGCTGATGCCTGTCTTCGGCGGGCGCTCGTACGTGCCGGTGCGCGAGCTCGCCGACGTGCGGATCACGAGCGGACCGGGCATGATCCGCAATGAGAATGGAATGCTTGCCGGCTACGTGTTCCTCGATGTCGAAGGCGGCGACATCGGCTCGTATGTGGAGCGGGCGAAGGCGAAGCTGCACGAGCGGCTGCGGCTGCCGCCGGGCTACTGGCTGGAATGGAGCGGGCAGTACGAAGCCATGGAGCGGGTGAAGGAGAAGCTCAAGTTGGTGCTGCCCGCGACGCTGGCATTGATTCTGCTGCTGCTGTATCTGAACACGCGGTCGGCGGTGAAGACGGCGATCATTCTGCTTGCGGCGCCTTTTTCCGCGGTGGGCGCGGTGTGGCTGCTTCACTGGCTCGGCTACAACATGAGCATCGGCGTGTGGGTGGGGCTGATCGCGCTGCTGGGGGTGGATGCCGAGACGGGCGTGTTCATGCTGCTGTATCTGGAGCTGGCGTACGAGGAGGCGAAGCGCGCCGGGCGGCTGCGCACACAGGAAGACCTGCGCGAGGCGGTGGTGCACGGCGCGGTGAAGCGCATCCGGCCCAAGTTCATGACCGTGGCGGCCATGTTCACGGGGCTGATGCCGCTGATGTGGGCTGC
This sequence comes from Arcobacter sp., assembly GCA_020723085.1. GTDB lineage: Bacteria > Acidobacteriota > Terriglobia > Bryobacterales > Bryobacteraceae > JANWVO01. Next base: position 50,971 of record DYJN01000012.1, on the reverse strand, counting down.
CGGGACGGGTGCGGACGTGATGAAGCGGATCGCGGCGCCGATGGTGGGCGGGTTGGCGACGTCGTTCCTGCTGGAGTTGCTGGTCTATCCGGCGATCTACGAGGTGTGGAAATGGCACTCGGAAGTAAAAAAACAGATCTCTGCGTGATTGTTCTGGCGCTGGCGGCCGCTCCGGCCATGGCCGCCGATTTTCCGGCGCGCCACAATCACTGGCGCGGCGGCTGCGCCGGCGTTCTGTCGCTCGACGCGGGCGGCGCCGCGTTCCGGCAGATCCGGGCGAAGAAACAACCGCACCAGTGGCGCTGGCAGTGGGATGACATCCAGCGGCTGGAGATCGGAGGCGACGGGCGCGTGCGCGTGCGAACCTACCGGGACAGCCGCGTGCGGCTGGGCCGGGACGTGGAGTACGAGTTCCTGCTGGACGGTGCGCCGGACTTGGGGCCTGTATATGAAATTCTGCGGCCGGCTGCCGGCGCGCGCTTGGCGGCGCGGCTGGCCGCGCCGGGAGCGCGGCTTGAGTGGGAACTGCCCGCGAAGCGTATCCGCAAGACGGGCGGAGTGCTGGGAGTGCTGCGCGTGTATGAAGACCGCGTCGTGTTCGCGGCGGAGAAGCCGGGAGAATCGCGCACGTGGCCCGACCCGGACATCGCGCTCCTGTCGAGTTCGGGGCCGCTCCATCTGGCGGTGACGCCGGAAGGCGAGCAACGGAGTTTCGAGTTCCAACTGCGGCGGAGCCTTGCGCCGGAGCGGTACGAGCGGCTGTGGCTGCGCCTGGAGTCCCCTCGGGGGTTAACGCTGCTGAACGAAGGAAAGGTGACTGCGAAATGAGAAGACTGCTGTGGATGAGCCTGCCGCTGCTGGCGCTGGCTCAAGGACCGGTGAGGGAGTACCGGGGCGTGATTACGGACACGATGTGCGGCGCCGGCCACGCGCACATGGGCATTCAGCCGGACGAGAAATGCGTTCGGGAGTGCGTGAAAACCGGCAAGGGGAAGTATGCGTTGATCGACGATCGCGGCACAATGATGGTGCTCAGCGACCAGCAGGCGCCGGAGAGATTTGCGGCAAAACGCGTCAGGATCCGCAGCGTGCTCTACGAAAAGACCGGCATCCTGCGCGCGGACTCGATGGCGCCGGCCAATTGAGCGGCGAGAGCGGACCGGCTGATGCGCCGCCCTGCCGCTGAGGCGCCGGGACGCCGCCACGCCCATGACCGCAACCTTCACAGGCGCCGTGGCGCCGGCGGGCTGCCGGGCATCCGGCCGCAGAAGGCACCCGACCGCGGCGGATGCGCCGGGCGGAGATGACTCCGGATGCACCCGGCCTGAAGGAGACGGTGCGCTGCGCCGCGGGGCTCAACCCTTCGTGGCGGTGTAGGTGCCTTTGCTGCCGTTGGGCGTGACGTATTCGCCGGCGACCCTGCCGTTTTCCAGCCTGCCTTTCACCTCGATGTTGCCGTCGCCGACGTAGATCTTGAAGGTGAACGTCTGGCCCTGAACTTTGCCATCGACGAGCGGAGCCGTATCGCCGCTTTCGGTCATAATCGTGCCAGTGAGGCGTTCGTTCTCCTGATTGAGGTCGAGCGTCGAGCGGATCTGATTTCCCTCGGCGTCGCGGGCGATGACGTTCCACTTGCCGGAGAGCGAGGCGGTGGAAACGCGTTTGCCAGCGAACTTGCCGGTCTCGCCCGTGGGGATCCTGTACTCGCCCGACACGGTGTCCCCGGAGACCCTGCCGCTGACTTCGACGTCGCCGTCCCCGATGGAGACCTTGAAGCGGACCGTGTCGCCGTCAGCCCTCGCGGCGCTGATGGGCAGCGTGTCTCCGCTGTCCAGAGCGATCGAGCCGGACAGGGCGGCGCCCTCCTGTTTCAGATCCAAAGTGGCGCGGCGCTGCGTGCCGTCCGGGTCGGTGGCGAGGATCTCCCACTTGCCTGCAACGTGGGCGGGCGCCACGGAGGCTTCCCGCTGTCCGGTAACGGAGCCGGTAGCGCCGTCGGGTGCGGTGAGCGTGCCGGTGACTTTATCGCCGTCGATTTTGAGCCGGAACGGGATGGCCCCCATGTCGAGCATGAGATCGAAGCGCAGCTCGCCGTTCGAGTAGACGACGTTGGCGAGCGGCATCTGGCCGCGCTCGCTGTCCATGACGCCGGTGAGCTTGCCGCCCTCCTCTTTCACGATGAGAGTGACGTTGTATGTGTTGCCGTCGGGCGCGTTGGCGGAGAGCTTCCACCGCCCGGCGGCATCGGAGCCGAAGCAGGCCGCCGTGAGTACAGAAATGACAAGAAATGTCCGGATCCAGAGCATCGGAGTCGAAACCTCGTAGTGGATTCTCTTCAATCATACGTTGGCGGCCGTGCCCCTGTTCCAGCAGAGAAGAAGAAAAGGCCGCCGGGAACCGGCGGCCTATCCGGGTCAGGTGAACCGGCCAAGGTCTCAGTACTTCTTCTCCTTCGGCAGGATCACGGAGTCGATGACGTGGATAACACCGTTGTCGCAGACGATGTCAGTCTTGACGACATTCGCGTTGTCGATCTTGACGCTGCCGCCGCTCACCTGAATCCTGGCGGCGCTGCCCTGCACGGTCTTGGCTTCCTTCAGCTTCACAACGTCGGAGGCCATCACCTTGCCGGCGACGACGTGATAGGTGAGCACCTTCTTCAGCTGCTTGGGGTTGGCGAGCAGGGACTCGAGCGTACCGGCGGGCAGCTTGGCGAAGGCCGCGTCGGTGGGAGCGAACACGGTGAACGGGCCGGGGCCCTTGAGAGTTTCCACAAGACCTGCGGCCTTGACGGCCTTGACGAGCGTGTTGAAGCTGCCGGCGCCGGCGGCGGTGTCGACGATGTCGGCCGCGGACGCCCCAGTGATGGCGAGGATCGCCAGAGCGATCACAGTCAGAATCTTTTTCATGTTTCCCCTCTGTGGTAGTGAGTTGGATTCGAAGAGGGCAGGTGATCTGCCCTGCACGCTGAAACGGATTGCGTCCCCGGCCCGGCTGGTGCAGTTTTTTTTCGCCGGGGCGGCGCAGGCGCCGCCTAGTGTCCGAAAAGGACCCGTTCCCGGACCGTCCGTCCGGCGGAGGTCTCGGCACGCATTTCGATTTCCAGGGAAGGCGCACCGGACTCGTAAGAAAGGCTGCCCGTCCGCACCTCCGCCGGAGTCAGTTCCCGCTCGAGGGTTCGATTTCCTTCAGCGATCCTGAGGAAGACGCGGCTTGCGCGTGTCAATGAAGGCTCCAGCGGGTTCCAGCGGATCAGGAATGCGCGCCCCTGGCGCTGGATCCGAAGGGAGAAGGTCGGCAAAGGCTGCCTGCTTGAAAGGCTCGCGGGCTGCGGCGTCTGATTGCCGAAATAGAGCCAGGCGGAGAGAGCGAGCGCTGCCGCCAGAAGGAACAAACCGGGGATCAGCGGCCCCTTCAGCAGCCATGACCGTCGCGGGTGGACCTTGCTTTCAGCGTCATGCGGCGCGGGACGGTCGGCGGCTGCCGGGCCGGGATGCGCTCCTGCGGAGCCTCCTTTGCGGGCGGAGGGGGTGGGGAGAATCCGCCATGGGGGCTGCACGGGACGGGCGCCTCGGTGAACCAGGATCTCAATGGCGCCGTCGGGCTGGATCTCAAGCAACAGGAACAGGTCGCTTGCCCGGAAAAAGCGCTGGTGCAGGCTGATCTCATCGTCCCTCAGAACAGCGCCTGCATGGGGGTGGGAGACAAACCACCCGATGATGACGTCCTCCGACCTTCCAGTGTGGGAAGGCAGTTGAGCGAGAAACTCCTTCAGCCCGGCGACCTCTTCCTTGGTCAATAGAAACGACGGCCCCCGCTGATGACGGCACGGAATGGGGTGCCAGCCGCGGATCCGGAAGGTGCCGGCGGAATACTCGCCTGTCAGGGCGCCGCCGACTCCCAGCGGAACCGGACCGCGGGCAGCCAGGACGCACTCGTGACGAATGGATTCCAGCACCGCAGCCGGGCAGACAATGCGGGATTCCTCACCTAAGGCCTCCCAGATGACAAGCCGGCCGGGATGTTCGGACTTGGCGCCGGCTGGGAGGTTCATCGAGGCCGTCCATCCTTTATCCCGGCCACGGCAGCGGGCCGCGGCCGGAATTGCTGGAAGTGCGCTTTCCAGTGTAGCTTCCCCTTTTGCATCCTTGCAGCCCGGCGGGAATCGAATCATGTTGAAATAGAAGACCTCATGCGGCTCCTGTATACGGTTCAGACGGCGGCGGGGCTGGCCTTCGCCAGTCTGAGATCCCACAAGCTGAGGAGTTTCCTGACGCTGCTGGGCGTGATCATCGGCGTGGGCAGCGTGGTCCTGGTCGGGGCAGCCATTGACGGGCTGGGCAACTACGCCGAGCAGTCGACGTCGAAGGTGCTGGGCAGCGAGAGCTTTCAGGTGGGACAACTCCTCCAGAGGGGGCGGCTGTCGCGGCGGGAGCGCATCGAGAAGCTGCGCTATAACAAGCCGATCCGGGACGAGGACTATCAGTACCTGCGAGCCGTGACGGGGGATCAGATCCTGTACAGTCCCTACCGATTCCGGGTGGAGGACCTGAAGCGCGACAACCGGACGCTGGAGGCGACGATGATCATTGGCGTTTCGAGCGAAATGGGCGAGATCCGCGACTTCAGCCTGAGCGAGGGGCGGTTTTTCACGCCGCAGGAGGAAGCGGCGAAGTCGCCCGTAGCGATTATCGGCGAAGACGTGCGGCAGTTCTTTTTCTCCGATGTGACGCCGCTGGGGCAGACACTGCGGATCTCCGGCATGGATTTCCGGGTGATCGGGGTGCAGGAGAAGATCGGGGCGGTGGGCGGCCAATCGCAGGACAACGTGGCGTTCATCCCGGCGACGGTATTCACGCGGCTGTATGGACCCGAGCGGAACATGGTGCTTTTTGCGCGGGCGCGGCAGGAATCGGGGTTGACTCTGGAAGAGGCTCTGGACCTGACGCGCGCGGCGCTGCGGACGCGCTTCAAGGCACGCCCGGGCAAGCCCGACAACTTCGACACACTGACGCCGGACGCGATCCGCGAATTCATCGAGCGCATTCTGGGCATCATCACGGCGGCGGTGGTGCCGGTGACCGCGATTTCGCTGGTGGTGGGCGGCGTGGTGATCATGAACATCATGCTCGTGTCGGTGACGGAGCGGACGCGGGAGATCGGAATCCGCAAGTCGATCGGCGCCCGGCAGAGCGACCTCCTGCTGCAGTTCCTGCTGGAAGCAGTGTTCCTGGCAGGAACGGGCGGGATGATCGGGCTGGCGGGGGCGGCGCTGCTGGCGAAGATCGGGAGCCTGATCGCGGGGGTGGAGCTGCGGGTGACGCTGCCCTACATCCTGCTGGCGCTGGTGGTCTCGACGCTGGTCGGCGTGCTCTCGGGGCTGTATCCGGCGCGGAAGGCGGCGCGGATGGATCCGGTGGAGGCGCTGCGCGCGGAGTGAGGTCATGCGGGTCCACGTCGAGCTGAGAGAAAACGTGCAGATGGCGGTAGACGCGGTGTGGAGCCACCGCTTCCGCAGCGCGCTGACGATACTGGGCATCGTGATCGGCATCTGCACCGTGGTCACGATCGGCAGCATCACGAGCGGCCTGCGGCAGGGAATTGTGACGTTTTTCGCGGAATTCGGGCCGGATAACATTTTTCTCAACCGGTTCGACCGCGACCCGAACGCGCCCGGCTCGCCGAAAGAATTGAAGCGCAAGCCGATTGTGCCGGAATATGCCGTGATCATCAAAGAAAGCGTGCGCGCGGTGGAGGACGTGGCGCTGGAGCTGTTTATTTCGTCGGAAACAAACGGCCTGTTAACCGCGAAAGTTCCCGGATATGAGACTGACAATCTGATGCTGGCGGGCTTCAGCGCGAATGCGTTCGAGATCCAGCCGCGCGAGCTGGCCGAGGGTCGGTTCTACACGCCGCAGGAAGAGGCGCGGGCGGCGCGCGTGTGCGTGATCGGGCCGTTGGTGAAGCAGGCGCTCTTTCCCGGCGGGAATGCGCTGGGCAAGCTCATCTCGGTGGCGGGCGCCGAGTACACGGTGCTGGGGGTGTTCGCCGAAGCCAAGGGAGGATTCTTCGGCCAGAACGGGCAGGACATGCAGATCGTGATTCCGTACGAGACGGCGCGGCTGCGGTTTCCGACCGAGGACCGGCTGATCCTGGTGTCGAAGGCGCGCCCGGGAATGCGGGAGGAGGCGTATGAAGAGATCCGGCAACTGCTGCGGCGGCTGAGGAAGACGCCGGCGGGGCTGCCGGACGACTTCGGGCTGTCGACGACGGATCAGATCATCAAGCGGCTGGACAGCATCCTGAGCATGGTGGTGCTGGTGTCGATCGGATTGGCGAGCCTGGGCTTGATGGTGGGCGGCATCGGGGTGATGAACATCATGCTGGTGTCGGTGACGGAGCGGACCCGGGAGATCGGGGTGCGGAAAGCGATCGGGGCGCGGAAGTTCGACATCGTGGTGCAGTTCCTGACCGAGGCGGTGACGCTGGCGGGCATTGGAGGGGTGGCGGGGATCGTGTTCGCCGCGCTGGTGACGATGCTGGTGGGGAGGCTGGTGCCGGCGCTGGCAGCGCCGATGCCGGGCTGGGCGGTGGTGATGGGATTTCTGGTGTCTGTGGGCGTGGGGATTTTCTCTGGCACGTGGCCGGCGATGAAGGCGGCGAACCTGGATCCGGTGGAAGCGCTGCGGTACGAGTGAGCGGCGGCGGAAACCGGGACGCGGTGGCAGAGGCAGGGCTGCTTCCCGCCGGAGCCGTGGAGCGGATGGCGCCGCCGTGCAGGCGCGGGAGCATCCATCCGCTTCGCCAGACCGCATGCCGAGGTTCCGAGGGGTCAGGGCTCGAGCTCGGCGGTGAGTTTGGCGCCGCCCATCTGGGGCATGATGGCCTCGATTTTGACGGGGCGGCGTTCTCTCCTGGCGACAAAGAGCGTTTGTTTGCCGGGCGAGCCGTCGGCTGGCTCGATTTCGACCCGCCAACAATCGAACGAGCCGGCGGGGACCGTCACCGATTCCGTGCCTGCGACTTTGATGGTGAACAGCTTCGTTTTCTGGGATTGCAGATCGAGCGTCCGGTAGGTGGCAGAGTAGCCCTCGGCCAGCGGCAGCGCCGAGAGCACGAGAGCCGAGCCGGCGCCGTCGGCGAACAGCGGGCCTTCGAGGGCGACGTCGATCGCACGGCTCTGCGCGCCCATCTGCATCTTGCCGGAGGCCTTGCCTTCCCGGATCTCAACGTCGATCTGCACCGGTCCCTGGCGCACAGTGCGCTTCAGAGTCGCGAAGGTCTTGCCATCGAGCAGCGTCACGTCGGTGGCTTCGCCCTTCGGAGTCTGCATGGTGTCGGTGGCGCGCCAGCCCTCGGGCGTCTGCTCGATGGCGGACTTCATCTGCAGCGCGATGGATTGCTGGCCGGCCTCGATTTTCGCCTTGAACGAGTGGGGCAGTTGGGAAGGCGGAGCGGCGAGAGCCGGCAAGCCGGCTGCGGGCGCGGGCATGGCGGGGAGCGTCACCGTGGAGGGATCGACGGTGATCTCCTTCAACCGCTTTTCGACATCCGCCGGCATGGATTCCTGATAACGGCCTCCGAGGTGCTTGGCCAGGAACTTCTCGACGGAGGCGAACATGGCGAGATTGTTGATGGGGCGGGCGAAGCCGTGGCCTTCGTCGCCGGCGACGAGATATTCGACCGGGAATTTCCGGTCGCGGAGCGCGATGACGATCTGGTCCGACTCGCGCTTCTTCACGCGCGGATCGTTGGCGCCCTGCACAACCATGAGCGGAGTTTTGATCTTCTGCGCGGAGAACAGCGGCGACTGCCGCTCGAGTTGCGCCTTGCCCTCGGGCTTTGAGGGGTCGCCCATGCGCTCGTAAAACATCTTGCGGACGGGCTCCCAGTATGGCGGGATGGAATCGAGCAGCGTGATCAAGTTGGACGGCGCGACGATGGCGACGGCGGCGGCATATACGTCCGGAGTGAAAGCGACGCCGGCGAGCGTGGCGTAGCCGCCGTAGCTGCCGCCCAGGATGCCGGCGCGCTTCGGATCGGCGATGCCTTCGGCGACGAGGTGTTTGACGCCCCAGGTGATGTCGTCCTGCATCTTTTCGCCCCACTGGCGGTTGCCCGCGTTCAGGAACTTCTTGCCGTAACCTGTGGAGCCTCGGAAGTTCATCGACAACACGGCGTAGCCGCGGTTGGCGAGGAACTGGTGCATGGTGTTGTAGCCCCAGCCGTCGCGCGCCCACGGACCGCCGTGCGGCACAACGAGGAGGGGCAGGTTTTTCGGCGGGACGCCTTTGGGCAGGGTGAGGTAAGCAGGGATTTCGAGGCCGTCGGAGGACTTGTAGCGGATGGGCTTCATCTCCGCGAGGGCTTCGCGGGGCAGCTTCTCCCGAAGCTTGAACTGCAGGGTCAGGCGGCGCGCCTTGCGGTCAAACACAAAGGTCTGACCAGGGTCGGTGTCGCGGGCGGCGTTGATCACGAACCGGCTCTCATCGGCAGTGCGCGAGCCGAAGCCGATGCGGTAGCCCGGCAACCGTTTTTGGAGCCAGCGGTAGTCGGCTTCGAATGCCTTGTCCTTCCAGTAAATGCGCTCGCGGTCGTCTTCGTACACGGTAGCGGCCAGCCGCTCGGTGACCTCGGAAAAGATGGCGCCGCTGAAGTCGACCCGGTTGAGCGGGTCTTTCTCGACGAGCGTCGCCTGGCCGGTGGCGGGATCCATCCGCATGAGCTGGGAAAGGTTGAGATCGCCGGCATCGGTAATGAAATAGAAACCGGAGTTGGTTTCGTCGAACCGGATGGGCTGGCAGGTTTCGAGCACCGAACAGGAGTAGATTTTCGTAAAGCCTTTTTCGTCGACACGGAGGAACTCCGTGCCGCCGTTGCCGGCCGAGCGGGTGGCGAGGCGCGGCTGCGCCTTGTGATCAAACACCCAGCCGGTGATGCGGTCTGTATTGCGGCGCAGAAGCGTCTTCTCGCCGGTAGCCAGGTTCAGTTTGTAGAGATCGTGCCAGGCGGCGTCGCGGTCGTTGAGGCCGATGTAGATGTGGGCGGGATCGGATTTCGGCACGTGATAGATGATCGTGCGGGCGCCTTTGGCGTTGGAGAGATTGCGGGAGACAGGCGCCTGGGCTCCGGCGGGCGGGGCTTCGGAGGGATTGACGGCGTAGACGTTGAAGTTCTCGTCGCCGTCCTGGTCTTTTACGTAAAGGATGAACTTCGAGTCGCGGGACCAGAAGTAGTTGGGGATGGGGCGTTTGGTCTCCGCCGTGACGGGACGCGCGGCGGAAAAAGGCTCTTCCGCCTTCTTCACCCAGATGTTCCGCGCGCCCTGATAGGGCTTGAGAAACGAGATGAAGCGGCCATCCGGCGAGATCTGCGCCCCGGCGATCTCGACTTCCCCGAAGAAAAGATCACGGTCGATCAGCGGGGGCAACTGGGCGGACAGGGGCGCCGCGAGCAGCGCCGAGAGCAGGAGGCACGGGGACAGGTTTCGCATGGCAGACAGGAACTCCTTCGTGAATGCGGGCGTACCCACCATGGTGGCATACGGCCGGCGCGGCCAAAATGTTCCGCGATTCCCCAAGGCGGTGGTAACAGGCGCCTGAGGCACATCGGCAAGGCGCCACGGAGGAGGATGTTACATTCGGGCGGCGGCCGCCGTCTTCCAGAGTTGCCCGCAGACCTTCTCCGAGGTGTGTGATGACCACCGCATCCTCTTTCGCTTACCGGACGGCCGGGCTTGCTCTTCTGGCAGCCGGCTTGGCATCCTCCTCCAGCCTGGGGCAAGCGCCACGCCAGCCGCAGATCGGCTCTCGGGTGGCGCCGCTGCTCAGACAGGATGGACTGACGTTCCGGGATCTGAACAAGAACGGCAGGCTGGATCCCTATGAGGATTGGCGGCTGCCGGTGGAGCGGAGGGTGGAAGACCTGCTCTCGCGGATGACGCTGGAGGAAAAGACCGGGCTCATGTTCCACGCCTCAATTCAAGGGGCGATGGGACCCAACGGCGAGGTGACCGACCGGATGGGATCATTCGGCGGGGGCGGGCGAGAGCCTGCGGTTCAGCCCACGGGTGTGGTCCGGGCGATCCGGGGGCGCATGAACCCTTACAACGTGGAGCCGGTGGACGCGGCGCCCGCGCGGGAACTGATACTGAAGCGGGGCATCCGGTGGGCGGTGATCCGTCCAGGCAATGAAGCGCCGGAGGTCACGGCGAAGTTCATCAACGGTCTACAGGAGATCGCGGAAGGATCGCGGCTGGGCATTCCCATGGTGCCGAGCGACAACCCGAGGAGCGGGATCCGGCGGGCGGTGATGGGCGTGGAGATGGGACCGGCAGGGAGTGCGGCGCGTCAGGCTGGTCCTTCCCGATGGCCAGGGCAGCTGGGTCTGGCTGCGATCGGAGATCCTGCGGCGGTGCGGCAGCATGCCGAGATCACGTCCCGCGAGTTGCGCGCGATGGGGATCAGGGCGCTGCTTGGTCCAATGGCCGACATTGCGACGGAGCCGCGCTGGAGCCGCATCAGCGGCACCTTCGGCGAGGACGGCGAGTGGACGGCGCGGCTGGTGCGGGAATTCGTGGAGGGCTTCCAGGGCAGGGAACTCGGGCCGGACAGCGTGCTGACGGTGACCAAGCATTTTCCGGGCGACGGGCCGGTGAAAGATGGATATGATCCTCACAGTTCCTACGGGAAATGGACGATTTATCCGGCCAATCAATTCGACTATCATTTAGCTCCATTCCGGGCGGCGATTGAGGCTGGAACGGGGGCCATCATGGGCGGCTACATGATTCCCGCAGGCAAGGACACCGTGGGCGTGAATTTCTCGAAAGCCATGATCACGGACCTGCTCAGGGGCAGGCTGGGGTTTCAGGGAGTGGTGGTCACGGACTCTTTGCGCAGCATGCCCTGGGGCGTGGAGCATCTGTCGCAGAAAGACAGGCACAAGACCATGGTGCTGGCCGGCGTGGATCAGATCCTGAGCGACAACGATCCGAAGTACGTGCTGGAGTGCGTGCGGGAAGGCAGCATCTCCGAAGAGCGGATCACGGCGTCGGCCCGCCGGATTCTCCGCGCGACATTTCAGTTGGGATTGTTTGAAAATCCCTATGTGGATCCCGATAAAGCGAGAGAAATCGTGGGGCGGGATGAATACGTCAAAGCCGGCTATCTGGCTCAGGTCCGGAGCATGGTGCTGCTGAAGAATTCGGGCGGCATTTTGCCGCTGCCGGCAGGGAAGAAGATTTATGTGCAGAATCTGGACGCGCAGGCGGCAGGCCGGTACGGCACGGTGGCGGGGGATCCAAAACAGGCGGACTTCGCGTTGATCAAGATCACCACGCCGGCGATCGTGTATCCGTTCGGGGGCGGTTTCGGCTTCGGCGGGGGCGCGCGGGCAGGCGCGGGCGAAGCCCGCCGCGGGCGCCCTGAAGCAGCCGGCGCGGGGACGGTGCAGATCCCGCTCGTGCTGGGCAATACTCTGGCCTACACGGGATCGGCCAGCCGGAAACAGCTGGACGATGTGCTGAAGCTGGCCGCGGCGGGTGTGCCGACCATTGTGTGCGTGGAGATGGACCGGCCCACGATTCTGACGGAGTTCATCGATTCCGTGGCGGGCGTGTTCGCGACTTTCGGAGTCACGGATGGCGCGTGGCTTTCCGTTGTGTTCGGCGAACATAAGCCGCAAGGCAGGCTGCCGTTCAACCTGCCCAGCGACATGCCGTCGGTGGCGGCGCAGAGCGCGGACGCGGCCCATGATCTGGAGGATCCGCTATTCCGGTTCGGCTTCGGGCTCCGGTACAACCGGTAGAGTCCCGCGCGCCGGTGCGGCGATGGCGCACACGATCTCGCACAAGTTCCGAGAACAGCCTTTGGCTGCTCATTGGGGATCCGGGAGGCGCGGCGTGATCCAATCCGAGACACGCTGGGCCGAGGGCGGCAGATTCGACTGCACGGCGACGACGTAGCCGGTTTCGGGGAAGATCTTGAGATCGGAGTTGATGCCCGGAGCGCCGCCTCCGTGGCCGAACCATTTCCAGCGGCCCTCGCCGCCGATGATGAAGCCGTAGCCATAAGCGCCGCGGCGGCCGGTATCGGCCTGCCGCGAGGTGAGCAGCGCGGTGTGCTGCGCATCGAGAAGCCTGTGGGCCAGCAGCGCCGCGGCGAACCGCTGCAGATCGTCGACGGTGGAATAGCCGCCGCCGGCAGACGTTCCCCGCATGGGCAAGGTGTCGTCATTGCGCTTGTACGTGTTGCCTGGCCCGGAATCGTAACCCCGCGCCAGATTGTCGACTTCTTCGGTTTTCCAGTAACTGGCCGTGTTCTTCATCCCGGCGGGCAGAAAGATCTTCTCGCGGACATAGTCGTAATAGCTCATGCCGCTCGCCTGTTCAATGATGCGGCCAAGCAGGATGAAGCCGTAGTTGCTATAGGCCCAGCGCGAGCCGGGCGGAAAGCGCGGAGGGCGGGCGCCGTACAGCGCCACATAGTCCTTCAGGTCCCGCAGTTTCTCGATGTTGCGGTCGAAATCGGGGCCGAAGATGTCGCCCGTGCCGCCGGTGTGCGTCAGCAGGTGGTGGATGGTCACCTTCTCCGCGATCTCGCGATTCGGGTAGTCCGTGAGGTGCTTGCCGACCGGATCCTGGAAGCTGAGCCTGCCGGCCTGCGCCAACTGCGCGATGGCCACGGCGGTGAACATCTTGTTCATCGATCCGAGATTGAATTTGGTGTCCGGCCGGTTGGGGATCTTTCTCTCGCGGTCGGCCAGGCCCCAGGCGCCGCGCACGAGCTCTTTGCCGTTGCGCGTGACGCTGACTGCGCCGGAGAATCGCCCCGCAGCGGCGAGCCGATCCAGGTGCTGGCGAACGGCGGCGGCGAAGCCCGCGGCGCTGAGCCGTTCCGGCGGCGGGCCGGCGGGCTCGTCGGGACGGAGGCCGATCATTGTGATGCGGTGAGGCGGCGCCGGGTCCAGTTCCAGTTCCACGAGGAAGGCGCCGCCGGAGCTGTTCATCCGGAGCCGGGCCGACGCGCGGGATTCGGTGGCGTCGACGACTTTCAGAAGCGTGAAACCGCCAGTCTGCCTGCGCAGTTCCAGTTCCCGGTTCACGCGCTCCTCCAGAGGCGCGTCTCCTTCTCCGATCCACTGCTCGTGAAACTGCCTCGCCTTGGCGGCGTCGCCGCTGTTGAACATCTCGAGCCACGCCTGGAGCGCGCGCTCGCCGGCTGGCGGGGCAGGCTGGCGCCATAGGGATGGAAATGCGGCCGCCAGCAGAGCCGCGGTCATCATGGGAAGGATTCGCATACGCGAGTTCATACGCATTGCCGGCGGGAACGTTCGCCTGCGTTTGAGTTCTTACACCGGGAAAGGCGGGCGGAAGAATCAGGGCAGGCAGCCGGGAGGACGAGCGCCCGGCGGATGCAGAGGAGGTTCGGCGGGCGCGCCATCTGTTGGGCCCGCGCCCGCGGGAAATTCCCGATTCCACGATCTCAGAGGCGCGGCGGCG
>DYJN01000012.1:0-37446 GCA_020723085.1 Arcobacter sp. | reverse complement strand
CCTGAACGCCATCCGCCGCTCCCCTGGCCGCAGCGATGGCCGCCTGTCTTTCAGACGTCAATCCCCAAACGCTCGAGAAGCCGCTCGGCGGCATGGGCATCGACCCGCACCGGCGCAAGCATCTCACCAGGGCCAGACCAGGTGTCGAAGGCCTCGAACAGCGCCATTTTCGCCACCGCGTAGCGCTCATTCTCGGCCAGGGGCCGGCTGTGCTTCGCCCTCCAGGACTCAATCGCACGGTCTTCGACAAGCACGTGGAGCTCGAACCATTCCTTGCGGTCGGCGCTCACCGTGAAGACATGGCAGCGGCAGCCACCCTCGTCGCGGAAGCCTTCATAAAAATACTCGTAAGCGTAGCCGCTGGCGGCGGAGTAATTCTTCTGCCGGCGCACGGCGGGCGCGGCGCGAAGGGGTTCCTGCGTCCCGCGGGAAAACAGTCCGCGCCACCAGCTCATTTCCGCATGCTCCGCGGCAGCGGGTGCAGCTCGATCTTCCGCACAAAGATCTCCGCGCCCTCGCTCTGGATCTGGATCTTGCCCTGGCGGTGCGTGGAATCGAACGCCTGGTTCACGATGCGGCCGTTCAAGTAGAACGTGAGATCGCCGCCGCGGGCGATGATTTCGCTGCGGTTCCACTCGCCGGCGGGCCTTTCGACATCCGCTGCGCCACGGAAGCCGAGCCTGTCCTGCCACTGCATATCGCGCCCGTACCAGTTGATGCGCCCCTGGTCGCGGGTGATGCGGTCCGCGCCGGGCTTCCAATAGAGCTGCCCGTCAGAGCGCTTTTCGGCCTCCACAGTCACACGCGGGCGCGCGGCGCCTCGCACCAGGATCAGGTCGCCCGTGCCGCCTTCGATGATCTGATGCTCGATCGACTCGAGCCAGCCGTTGCCCGCGGCGCCGTCCTTACCTGTTCCGTGGAGCAGAATGCCGCTGTCGCGGGCGTTCTTCTCGCGCGGCGGCCAGGCTTTGGAGCCCCACTTCCACTCGACCACCAGCCGGTAGTCGGCGTATTCGCGCTCCGTCGTCAGTCCGCCCCAGGCTTCACCCGAGATGCGGATCATGCCGTTCTGGATCGTGAAGACGCCCTTGGGGTCTTCGCGTCCGGTGTCCTTGAGAGACACGTAGAAGTTGGCGAGATCGCGTCCGTTGAACAGCGTGATCTTTTTCGGCGGGCGCACAGGTTCGCCGGCGAGAACGAGGGCGGGAAGCCACATCCAGAACAGCGTGCAGCGCATCACTATCATCATGGCGGAAGCGGACCGGCAAGTGCAGCGCGGCATCGGGCTGTTCAACGAAGGGCGCTACTGGGAGGCGCACGAGGCGCTGGAAGAGGCGTGGAGCGGCGCCGCACCGGCGGAGCGCTTCTTCCTGCAATCGCTGGTGCACTGCGCCGCGGCGTGGCATCACGCGGCAGGCGGGAATTTCGCCGGAGCGGTCCCGCAGGCGCGCCGCGCGGCGCGGAAACTGGCCGGCTACCTGCCGGAGCATGACGGGCTCGACACGCGCGCGCTCCTGCGGCGACTGGAGGAATGGGAGGATGCATGGCGGCGCCGCGCCGCCGCGCCTCCGGCTACAATCGGTTTGAAGCGATGAACCTCTGGGCCGCGCTCCTGCTGCTTCAGGCCGCACAGCCGCCCGCGGCAGCGCAGATTCAGCCGCCGGCGTGCGGGGATGCGGAGATCGCAGAGTTCGGGCTGGATTGCTCTCTCCGTGATGCCTGCAGCATCTTTCTGGAACTGGCGGGCGTGGAGCAGGCGGGCGGGCGGGTGTTCCTCTCGGGGAATTTCCACACGGCTGCGGCGACGCTGTGGTCGCTGCTCCTGATGAGCGAAGACGAAGGGCGCACGTGGAGCGAGCCGCATCCGCGGCTGCGGGGAATTGCGCTCGACGACATGCAGTTCGTGGATGCGGAGACTGGATGGGTCTCCGGGCACATTGTGGGAGCGCTTCCACGCGATCCGTTCCTGTTGAAGACGGCCGACGGGGGCAAAACGTGGCGGCGCATTCCTGTTTTGGAGGAATCTTCCTACGGGGCGATTGACGCTTTTCGATTTGACACGCGCACGCACGGAACGCTGTTCCTGCAGCGCCGCGGCGAGCCGCGCCAGCGTTATCAGCGTTGGGAGACAATGACCGGGGGCGAATCGTGGATGCTGCGCGAAGCCGGTCCGAAGCCGTTCCCGCCGCCGAAGCCGCGTGCCACAGGGTGGCGCATCCGCACGGACGTGCGCGCGCGGCAGTATCTTGTGGAGCGCGGCACGGGGAAGGACTACGCCGTCGCGGCGCGTTTCCCTGTCCGGTTCGGCGAATGCAAGCCTGCGCCGGAGCCGCCTGAACCTCCGCCATCTCCGCAGGCGCCGCCGCCATGAAACCCGCCGCGACAGACGCCGTCGAGCTCGAGTTTTTCCGCCAGCTCCTTGTCTCCATCCCTGAGGAGATGGGCGCGGTGCTGCGGCGCACGGCGTTTTCAGCCAACATCAAGGAGCGGCGCGATTACTCCTGTGCTGTTTACGATGCGCGAGGCGAGACCATCGCGATGGGCGATCACATGCCGGTGCATCTGGGGGCGATGCCGCTGACCGTGCGCGCCGTGCTCGATGCAATCGCACTGCGGCCCGGAGACGTGGCCATCGTCAACGATCCGTTCCGCGGCGGCACGCACCTGCCCGATATCACAGCGGTCTCCGGCGTCTGGGTCGGCGGCGCAAAGCCCGCTTTCTACGTAGCCTCGCGGGCGCACCATGCCGATGTGGGGGGCATGAGTCCGGGGTCGATGCCGCTGGCGCGCGAGATCTATCAGGAAGGGCTGCGCATCCCGCCGGTGCTGCTGGCGCGCGGGGGGCGCCTGGATGACGGAATTCTGCGGATGATCCTGGCCAACGTCCGGACTCCGGAAGAGCGCGAGGGCGACCTGCTGGCGCAGTGGATGGCCATGCGGCGCGGGATTCAGAGGATCGAGGAGGCAGTGACAACCTTCGGGCTGGAGCGCCTGGATCGGAACATTCAGGCGCTCCGGCGGTACGCGGCCGGGATGATGCGGGCGTGCCTGGCTTCTCTGCCGGAAGGGCGGTTCGAGTTCGAAGATTTTCTGGATGAGGGCGAGCGCATCCGCGCCTCCATCACGTTGAGCCGGCGCCGGGCGGTGATCGACTTCGCGGGTACTTCGCCGCAGGCTCGCGCGCCGGTCAACGCCAACTACGCCATCACGGTGGCGGCGGTGTTTTACGTGTTCCGCTGCCTGCTGGGCGAGGACGTGCCCGCCAATGCCGGATTGCTGGAGCCGATTCAGGTGATTGCGCCGCCTGGAACGCTGGTGAACGCGTTGCCGCCAGCCGCCATGGCCGCCGGCAACGTGGAGACGTCGCAGCGCATTACCGACGTTCTGCTCGGCGCCTTGGCGCAAGCCGTGCCGGAGCGGATCCCGGCGGCGTCGCAGGGCACGATGAACAACGTGAGCTTCGGCGGCGAGGGCTTCGCCTGGTATGAGACGATCGCCGGCGGCATGGGGGCGTCGGCACAGGCGGACGGCCAGAGCGGCGTGCACACGCACATGACGAATTCGTGGAATACGCCGGTGGAGGCGTTTGAGCAGGCGTTCCCGGTGCTGGTGCGCGCCTATCACATCCGCCGCGGCTCCGGCGGGCGCGGACGGCGCCGCGGCGGCGACGGTCTGGTGCGCGAGTTTGAATTCCGCGCTCCGGCGGAGGTGACCATCCTCTCAGACCGGCGTGTGCGCGCGCCTTACGGACTGGCGGGAGGCGCGCCGGGCAAGCGGGGGCGAAACGTCCTGATCCGCCACGGACGGGCCAAAGCGCTGCCGGGCAAAGTCCGCCTGGATGTGCAAGCCGGTGACCGTCTGCGCATCGAGACGCCGGGCGGCGGGGGGTGCGGAGAACCTGTCGAACCCAGGCGGTAACAACGGGAAAGCCCCGCCCGGGAAAGAGGCGGGGCTCTCGTTGCTCAATCTTCTGTTGTTTGCGAAATCCGCCTTACTGCCGCGCGGCGCGCATCCTCCGCAACAGCCCCAGCCCGATCAGACCCGCGCCCAGCAACAGGTACGTGCCGGGTTCCGGCACGATCTGCGCTTCGCCGCCGTACAGCACGCCGAACGGTCCTCCGCCCCTTTGATAGGCCCGGATCTCCACCCACGCTGGACCGCTGAAGTCCACCGATACCATGCCGCTGGTCCAGCTCTCATTGGGCTGACAGCCGATCGGTCCGGCAGCACAGGCGCTGTCCTGCACCCAATTCTCCGCCTTCAGCAAAAGCCCGCCGAGGTTGCTATTGTCAAAAAGATAAACTGCAGCGGTATCGTCGGCGAACACGGTGATATTCATGAACCCGGTCCACGCGGGAAGGTCTTCCCGGAATATCGCCGTCGGGGTGGCCGGGTTGTTCGTGCTGGGAGGGCTGATTGCTCCGGGGCCAACGCCCGTGTTCGCATAGGAAATCCAACTGTAGCCAGGAAGCGAACCCCACGCGCCGTGGGGCGTGATGATTACATTGGTTCCTGTAACGCTATTGGACTCATTCAACAAGTCGGATCCGAACGGGACCACCGTCGCCGAAGCCGCCAGTGCAAAACATCCTGCCAACAGAACCATCCGCAAAATCTTGCTCATCGACTCGCTCTCCTTTGATCCATCCTGGAGGTGCACTTTTCCCTCACATCAGCAGCGTCGCGTGCAGATTTGTACGGGGGAATAGCCAAGTTTGGGGCGGTGGTTCCAGGACTCGCTCGCTCCGGTACGGGTACTCCCAAGCGCCCGTTGCTCGCCGAGCCCGCCATTCCCCTTCCAGCGGCATCCTTTCGCGCCCTGCCGGAAGTCTTCCTTCCCGGTGGTTCAGGATCGCCCGCCTGTGCCGCCGGAAGCGGACAGGGAATGGCCGTCTTGGCCCCGCGCGCCAGGCGGTGTGGAGAAGCGCGGGTGTTCCGGCAGGCGTGCAGCTGGAATCCGCGCCGGAAGCGCGGAGGTCATTCCACTGCGCGGCTGGCGCTGGCGGCGATCAGAAATTGAGGGCTTCCCGGCGCTGCGTTTGCGGCGCAGTCCCTTGCGCCGGCTTTGCCCGAAGCGGGTTGTCCGCCGTCTTCCGTCCTCGCCGCCATAGCCAGAGCCACAGCAGCCCGGCAGCCACGAGCAGAACCGTCGCCTCTTCCGGGGTGTGCAGGACGTCCGCCTGTCCGCCGTAAAGCAAGCCGAAGGGACCCCTGCCGCGCTGGAACACGTCAAAGCGCAGCAGCGCGGGGCCGAAACGGTTCACCGCGAATTCGAGCAGAAGCCCTTCGCCCGGCTGGCAGCCGATGGGACCCGCGGCGCAGGCGCCGTCCTGGCGCCAGTTCGCCGGCGCCAGAAGCAGCCCGGATGGATGATCCTGATCGATGAGATACACCGCTGCCGTGTCATCGGCAAAGACAGTCAGGCGGATGAAATAGGCGCTGTCCGGAAGGAGCTCGTAAAAACTGGCGTTGGGCCGCTTCATGCCGGGCGAGTTCGGCGGCGAAATGGCGCCCGCGCCCGCGCCGGTGTCGGCGTAGGAGATCCACTGCCACGGCGTCAGGGACGCCCAGGCGGGATGCGGCTGAATCGTGACGTTCACGCCGGTGACGCTGTTGGTCTCGTTCACCAGATCGGATCCAAAGGAGACAGTCGCCGCTGGCAGGGCGACAGGAAGGCAAAGACAAGCCGCGGAAAGCATCAACGTTCGCTTCATCGTCGCAGCAGTCCTGTCAGAGAGACAGTGTCCAGCCGCGCCCGTTTCTCTCAGGGAAATCCCTTAGGAGTGTCCGTCTTCCCGCCGCCTCAGCCGCCGAAGGCTTTCCGCGGGTTTTCCACCATCAGCCGCTGCCGCGTCTGAACGGGGAGCGCCGGAAGGAAGTCCGTGTAGATGTATGTGTAGCCCCGATATTGGCCCCCGCCGGGGACTTCAGCGTGATACCAGCCCGCGTCCTGCGAGACGAGCGTACGCTCCAGCAGTCCCTGCCTGTCCATGAACTGAACGCACTCGAGGTGCCAGTCGCGGCTCTTCGGACCAATGCCGTCGAACTCCACCCACGCGCCCGCGCGGGCTGCGCGCTCGTGATAAGTGTGATCCTTTTCGTTCTGCGCGTGCACCCAGGCGAACTTTGACAGCGGGCAGCGGAGCCTGTCGAGAATGTCGAGCTGCGCTTCAGCCGCCTTGCCGCCGCCGTTGGTGTGGGAGGCGATGGTCATGCCGGTTTCCAGGGAGGCGAGGGCTGCGGCTTCGATCAGGCGCCGGTCGAGCTCCTCCAGAGGATAGCCATTGACGGCGGTCTTGATGAACCGCGGGCGCACACCGCCGACGCCCTTCTTCCATTCACTGATCCAGCGCTTCGCGAGCTGATTCGCGTTCTCTCTCCACGCCCATTCGGGCACGCCGCTGCGGTTGGCCGCCCCGTAGATGCCGGTGTTGGTCCAGATCTCAAGCCCGGTGAGGTTCGCGGCCATCTTGATGAGCAGCGGATCGCGTCCCAGCCCCTGCGGCGTGCATTCGAGCAGGCGCACGCAGCCGAATTTCCTGAGCTCTTCCAGACGCGGCCTGGCCATGCGGAGCACGGCGCCGCGGTCGTATTTCGAGGGACTCTTCACGCCGCCGAAATCGACGAGGATGTGCTCATGCACGAGCACGGAGCCGGGCATCGCCAGGGCGGAGTCCGGCGGCGGCGCGGCCATCAGGGTCAGCAGGAATTCGCGTCTCCGCATTACGGCCCCAACAATATATCAGGCGCGGGCGCGGCGTCCGGTATGATGGCGTTCATGGCGGAACAGCCCCTCCCTCTCGGCTACAACACCTACTGCCTGCGCGCGCTGCGATGGAACGACGCACAACTGCTCGAGTTTGCCGTGCAACACCGGCTGGATGCGGTTTTTCTGCAGGACTCGCTCGATCCGCGCGCGATGGATCCCGCCCACTGGCGGGAGGTGCGAGAGATGGCGCAGCGCTTGGAACTGCATCTGGAGACGGGCGGGGGAGGGATCCTGCCGAAACGCGCGGAAGACATCGGCAACAGCATCGCCACGCTGCGCCGCCACATCGAGCGCGCCGCTGCCATGGGCTCGCCGTTTGTGCGCTGCGTGCTCGCCTCCGAACGCGCCGCCATGCCCGGCGGCGTGGAGCGGGGAATGGAATGGGCGGTGAAGATCCTCCGCGCCGTGCGCCCCGAACTGTCGGGGCGCGGCCTCAAGGCGATCATCGAGGTCCACAAGGATCTGCAAGCCTGGGAGCTGCGCGAGGTGGTCGAAGCCGCGGGCAGGGACCTGGTAGGCGTCTATCTGGACACGGGCAATCCGGTGTTCGTGCTCGAGCACCCGATGACGACACTGGAGACGCTGGCGGCGTACGTGGAATCGGCGCACTTGCGCGACTCGGTCATCTATGAACACCCGCGCGGCGTGGCTGTGCAGTGGGTTCCGCTGGGGGAAGGCGTCATCGACTTCCGGGCGTTTGTGAAACGTCTCGCCGAACTGTGCCCGCGCGTGCACGTCTACAACAAGCCGATCACGGGGCGGCCGCCGGCGGTGATCCCTTATCTCGAACAGGACTTCTGGAAAATGTTTCCGCGGGCCCGGGCGGGCGAACTGGCGAAGTTCCTCGATCTGGCCCGGAAGGGCCGCCCCTACGAAGGCCATATGGTGGTCGAGGACATTCCTGGAAGGCCCGTCCCGGAAGCGTTCCGCGCCGCCATCCAGCATCAGCAGCGGGATCATGTGGAGCGCGGGCTGGAGTATGCGAAAAAGGCGCTGAACCTGGGCCGGCGGTGGCGGCAGGCCGTCTGACCGGCTGCTAGAACGGCCGTGGCGGGTGGCCTTTTTCGCGGAGGCGCAGTCTGAGGGCGTCCCGCTTCGCCTCCGGAACCAGCGGCGCCCAGGACCGCAGGGGAGGCGGCGCCTCCACGGCAGTTGCGAGCGAAAACCGCAGCGTCACGATCTCCTGCGGCATCACGGCGAAACGGTAGCGCCGGGCGCGCGGCAGCGGCTGCGCCTGCTCGCCGAGAAAGTTCGTGCGCCGCGCATCCCGGTGGGGGACGAGCACTTCAACCCATGCCACGCCCGGCTCGCCGCGCCACTCGACGAGCCGCGCCTCGAGGTCGGCGCCATCGCGGCGGAGCGCCTCGAGGATCAGGTTGTCCGAGGTTTTTACGAGCGGTGGCAGCGCCCCGCCGCTCTCAAACAGGAGCGGCGGCGCGCTGAATTCGCGGGCGCGTTTAGGCGAGCCCGCGGCGCGCCAGTCGCCCTCATGCGGGATCAGCCCGAAGCGGAAGCGATGCCTCCGCGCGGCGCTCAGTCCGTCATTGGGAAGCCCCCGGTACTGGCTGACTGCGTTCACGAGGCCCAGCGTCAGCCGGTCCGGCGAGAACTCGTGCATCGGCAGTCCGTCTTCGACCAGCGTCAGCCCGCCGCCCGCAGCCAGCCTGTAATCAGACCAGCCGAGCGCGGGCAACACGGCCGCGCTGTAACCGAACAGGCCGTGCTCGGCCGCCCGTGACAGAAAATACGGCTGCGGCTCCAGCCAGTCTTCTCCCGGCGGCCCTTCGCTGAACCCGAAGGGGATGCCGCGCGTGCGGCGGTCCACGCGGCCGGCGAAGGGGAAAACGATGGCTGCCAGTACGTTGCTGCGCCGCAATTCGAGTGAAATATCGAAGTCAATACGGGGGAAATCACGGTAAAACCAGATGCGCTTTTCCATCCGGAATTCGGGGCATTCCTCTGTTGCGCCGGCCACGACGGCAAACGGGCCCTGCCAGGCGCGCACCGTGATGGCGCCGGCGCATCCGGGCAGCCGTTTCCTCTGCCTGGCGGGCGCCATGAAGTCCGCCGCCACTTTCGCGATCCGTGCCGGCGGTTCTTCCAGTTGCACGCGCCCGCTCCCAGCCGCCAGAAGCGGCTTGCCGGAGGCGGACAGCAGAGCGGACAATTCCCCGGTTTTCAGGTCGATTCTGGCTGTGTAAAATCTTGTCCGCACCTCGGCCGGCGGCGCCGTCTCCGCCATGGAGGCGGGCTTTCCGCTGACGAGTCTCACGGGTACAGCCTGAGCGGGCGGGAGCTTCAGGCGGCAGCGCGCTGCCGCGGGATCCGCCACATCGGTCACGCACCCCGCGCCGGCGAGTGTCTTGCCTGCGGGAAGACGGACTTCGAAGGGATCGTCGCGCTCCCAGTTCAGAGAGGACAGAAGCACGGGGCCCGCGCCGCTGCCGCCGAGCGCTTCGCCCAGCACCTGCGTGAAGCCCGCCTGCGCGCCGTCAAAGCGGTCCCAGGCGTCCCAGTGGTCTTTTGAGCGGAAGACAACGCCCGCGCCCGCGCCCCAGATGGTGTTGCGGTCCATGTTTGTGAGGAGCAGCAGGCGAGCCTCCTGCAGCCTGCGGGCAGGGTAGGGAAGAGCGCGGCGCAGGCTGGCTGCGGCGGCGCTCATCTCGGCCGCACGCATCAGGCTTTCCGTGCGGCGGAAGGCGCGTTTCACTTCCGGCATGGCGCTCCAGAATCCGTTGAAGCAGAACGCCGTGTCTCCCTCATATTCCGGCAATCGCGCCCCGCGGCGGATCTCCTCGCGCAGCGCTTCCAGGTACTGCGCCATCGTACTGAAGCGGATCTCGATGTCCGGGTGCTTTTCGCGCCAGACCTTCAGAAACTCTTCGATCCTGCCGCCCATGGCGGGCGGCAGGCTGTAATCGCTCGAGCCGGCGATGAACAGCGCAAGGCGGGGGGAAGGGCTGTAGAGAAGCCGCTGCTCGATGGCGCGGCGCACGGCTTCCATGGCTTTTGCGTCGCGCGGGTCCTTCGCCTGGAACACTTCGCGCAGCTCCATGTAGTGAGGCGCCGTGATGGCAAGGGCGCGCGAACCGTCCGGCGCGCGCCACCAGAACGCGGTGCGCCCAGCCGGGTTGTTGCGCGTGAACACGACCGCGTCGAGACCCAGCCTGCTCACGATCTGCGGCAATTGCCGGTGCGCGCCGGTAATGTCGATCGCCCAGCCGAAGCGGGGACGCTGTCCGAAGACCTGTTCATACCAGCGGATGCCTTCGATGCCAAGCAGCGCCAGCGTCTCGCCGCCGCCCAGCGTGACGTCGGACTCCAGCCAGAAGGCGTTCACGAGCTCGGCTTGTCCCGTCTGGATCATCCGCCGCAGCAGCGCCTCGCGCCGCGGTTCGAGTTCGAAGAGGCTGATCAGATTCGGCGCTTCCGACCACACGAAGCGGTAGGACGGCGAGCGCGCCGCCAGATCCAGGTGTTCGAGGTAGTTGTTCAGGACGTAATTGCGTTCGGTATCGAAGTCCACCAGCCAGCCGCCGATCGTGCCATGCGTGTTGGGCACGATGTGGACCACGGCGCGCTGGCAGGGAGCGGGCGCGCCGCAGACAAGCAGGAGCGGAAGCAGGGCGATTGCCGGGTGCATCATGATGAAGAATCTACAGGACGCATGCCCGCGCCGCAATGGAGGCGCTACGGCTCGACGGGCGGCAGCAGATCGAGCGGCACTTCCATGCGTTCGACCGGCGAGGAAAGCACAAGAGACGTCGAGGTCATGCCGAACTGCGTGAGCCGGTCGATGAGCTTTTCCAGATGCGCCACCGACGCCACGCGGACTTTGAGGATGAACGAATCCTCGCCCGTGCAGCGGTGGCATTCCTGCACCTCGGGAAGCGCCGTGCAGAGCTTCACGAGCCGGCGGGCGGCGGATTCCGCCCCGGCGACGCGGATGCGGATGAAGGCGAGCACGCCGAGCCCCGCCGCCCTCGGGTCGATGCGCGTCAGATAGCCGCGGATCACGCCGGCGCTTTCCAGCCGCCGCACGCGCTCGGCGACGGCGGGCGTCGACAGGCCGGCGCGGCGCCCGAGCTCGCTCAGCGACAGGCGGGCGTCGCGCTGGAGTTCCGCCAGGATGCGCCTCGAGACCGGATCTAAACGTTTGGAATACAACACTGCCATGCTGCCTTCCATTCTTTAACAGAAACCTCCGGCAGGCATTCGATCCGGGATTCCCGCCGCCGGGCGGCCGGAATATGATGCGGTCATGCCACTCGAGAGACGCAGCTGGGCGGAACCGTTCAAGATCAAGATGGTGGAGCCGCTCCGCATGACCACGCGGGAGCAGCGCGAGAAGGCTCTGGCGGAAGCCGGCTACAACACCTTCCTCCTGAAATCGCGCGACGTCTACATCGACCTGCTCACCGACTCGGGCACCTCCGCCATGAGCGACCGCCAGTGGGCGGGGCTGATGCTGGGCGACGAAGCCTATGCCGGCAGCGAGAATTTCTACCATCTGGAAAGCGCGGTGCGGCGCTATTACGGCTACCAGCACGTGATCCCCACGCATCAGGGACGCGGCGCCGAGCACATCCTCTCGCGCGTGCTGATCCGTCCGGGCGACGTGATTCCCGGCAACATGTACTTCACCACGACGCGGCTCCATCAGGAACTGTCGGGCGGCACGTTCGTGGACGTCATCATCGATGAAGCCCACGATCCCGGGAACGAGCACCCGTTCAAGGGCGACGTGGATCTGGAAAAGCTTGAGCGCGTGCTGAGGGAAAATCCCGGGCGCGTGCCCTACATCAGCGTGGCGGCGACGGTGAACATGGCGGGCGGGCAGCCGGTCTCGCTGGCCAATCTGCGCGAGGTGCGCGCATTGGCGGACCGCTACGGCACGCGGATCATTCTCGATGCCACGCGGGTGGCGGAAAACGCCTGGTTCGTGCAGCAGCGCGAGCCGGGGCAGAAGGGAAAGAGCGTCGCGCAGATCGTACACGAGCTGTGCTCGCTCACCGACGGCTGCACCATGAGCGCCAAGAAGGATCCCCTGGCCAACATCGGCGGCTTCCTTGCCGTGAACGATGGCAGCGTAGCCGAGCAGGCGCGCAATCTCGTGGTCGTCTACGAAGGGCTGCATACATACGGCGGCATGGCGGGGCGTGACATGGAGGCGGTGGCCATCGGCATCGAGGAGTCAGTGGAAGACGGTCACATCCAGGCGCGCGTGGGACAGGTGCTCTATCTGGGCGAGAAGCTGCGGCGGTGGGGCATTCCCATCGTGCTGCCCGTGGGGGGGCACGGCGTGTTTCTGGACGCGAAGCGGTTCCTTCCGCATGTGCCGCAGGAGCACTATCCGGCCCAGGCGTTGGCCGGGGCGCTGTATCTGGACAGCGGTGTGCGCGCCATGGAGCGGGGCATTGTCAGCGCGGGCCGCGATCCGGCGACCGGCGAGGAGCGCAAGCCGCGGCTCGAGCTCGTTCGGCTGACCATTCCGCGGCGCGTCTACACGCAGGCGCATATGGACGTCACCGCCGAAAGCGTCTATTGCGTGCACGAGGAACGCGCGCGCATTCAGGGCCTGCGCATGACGTTCGAGCCGAAGTTCCTGCGCTTTTTCCAGGCGCGGTTCGAGCCGCTCGGCGGCAGGCTGATGTAACGGCGGCGGCGGGCGTCAGCGGCTCGCCTTGTCCCACAGCACGCTCTGCCTCCCTGCGGCGCCCTTCACGAGTCCGATCAGGTGGGCGCCCTGCCCGAAGAAGAAGTAAAACGGCGCATCCAGCAGGCGGACGCGCCAGCCCGTGATGGCGCGCAGCAGAGCCAGCGCGGCGGCTGCGGCGAAACCTGCCAGCGTAATCTGAGCCGGCAGCCAGGGACCTGCGGCGATGGCGGAGGCCAGGGCAGCCAGACCGGTCAGCGGGGTGATCCACCTCAGGAGCTTGTGCGAAACAAACACGAACCAGAACCGTAGCGGCGCGCCCACAGGCCAGCCGTTGCCGCGCAGCAGCGCCTGCGCGGCGCCGGCGGCGATCCGGACGCGGCGGCGGTACTCTTCGCGCAGGCTCTCCGGTCCGCGCTCCCAGCCGACGGCTTCCGGCTGGTGAACCACGCGCTTGCCCCTGCGCACGAAGCTGATGGGGATCACGAAGTCTTCGATCAGCGTGTCCGGCGGGCAGGGTTCGAACAGCGGCGTCCGGAAGGCATACATGGCGCCGTCGGCGCCTGCCATGGAGTAGATGGCGCTGTCCAGCTCCTGCAGTTTCCACTCCACGCTGTAGTATTGCTGCTCTCCGCCTTCCAGGTCCGGCGCCGTCTCCTGGAGGATGACTTTGCCGGAAACCGCGCCCACCTGCGGATCGGAAAACGGCGCCGCCAGCGCTTTCAGCGCCTTCCGGTCGTAGATGACGTTGGCGTCGCTCAACACGGTGATCTCTTCGCGGATGCGGGGCACGACGTCGTTCAGGTTGGCGATCTTGCCCATGCGCCTTTCCCTCGCGATCAGTTCGATGCCCTTCGGGACAAACTCCTGCAGGATCTCCGTAGTTCCGTCGGTGGAGCCGTCGCTGATGAAGATCAGGCGCAGGCGGCCGCGCGGGTAGTCGAGCGCCAGCGTGTTTTCCGCCTTCTGCCGGATGATGTTCCGCTCGTTCAGCGCGCAGACGACCATCGCCAGCGAGGGCCACTGCGCGTCCTCCCGTTGCGGATAGCGGCGCCGCCGCCCGGCGAACAGGAGCCCCGCCAGCGGATACACGGCGAGCGGATAAATGAAGAGCGCGGCGAAGACGGTGAACAGAAGCCTGGCCCAATCCATCACAGGATTCCAGTGTGCACCAGCGCGGGGCCCTGGGAGAAGCGGCGTCCCGGCGTGCGCGCGGCGGAGCGCCGCGAGCCCGCCTGAGGGTTCCCCTCGCGAAACCCATTGCGTATAATGGGCCGCCAAGGAGGTGCTGGGATGCAATTCCAAGCGCTACGCGTGTCACCGGGCATGCTTCTTTTCGCGGCGGTTCTGGCCGGAGGCCTGGATCCGGCGCCGCTCCAGCGGAAGGCAGCCGCGCCCAAGGCTCGGGCAAACCCGTCCGCCCCGAAATTCAAGGCGATTTGGGAGCCTGTGCCGTTCAACCGGGATGTGGGCCTGAATGCGATCGGGTGTTCGGGTCCGATGGAGTGCTGGGCGGCGGGAGACAAGTCGACCATCCTGCACACGACGGATGGCGGAACCACCTGGGAGGTGCTGCTCGGCGGGGATCCGGATTCCGTGGACGATGCGCTGGTCTGGTTGTTTGTGCTCGATGGGCGGCATGCGTGGGCCATGACGTCGAGGGGCAAGATTCTGGCTGCGGGGGACGGCAGGAACTGGTCGGAGCAGCACACGGCAAGCGGAACGGCGAAAGGAGTCTGGTTTTCGAGCCCGCTGGAGGGAGTTCTCACCGATAACCCGGATTCCATGTCGCAAACGACGCTGCGGGTCACGGCTGACGGAGGCAGAACCTGGACCCCCGTCTCGCGATGCGCATTGGAAGCCAACGTGGACGGTCTGGCCAAGCGGCTGGGATGCATGCTTCTGGCGGCGCAGTTTGTCGCGCCGGGCGTGCTGTACGCCGCCGGCCACGCCGAGGTGGGCATGATGGCCGACTATCTGGGCGTGTTCGGCAAGTCCACCGATTCAGGGCGGAGCTGGACGCTGGCCGTGGCGCCGGGCGTGAAGCGCAAATTCACGTCGCTGCATTTCTGGAGCCAGACGCACGGGATCGCCGTCGCCGACCGCGGCGAGGAGGTGCACTGGACCGAAAACGGCGGCAGCACCTGGACCCGCTCCGCGAGACAGCGGCTCTGGCCGAGCTTTTTCGCCTCTGGAGAGGGCAGGATCATCGTGGGCGTGGGTGAAAGCGGAGGCATCGGGTACTCGTTTGACGGCGGACGGACGTTCGCCTCCCGGCCATTCACGCTGCCGGCGCGCGCCCGCGCGGTGGCGTTCCCCGATGCCACCCACGGGTATCTCGTGGGAGAACACGGGATGGCGTACCGCTACCGGATCGTGCCCATCGATTACAGCTCAAAGGGAATGCTGCCGGCCATGGCGCGCTGAAGCGCGGATCACTCGGCGCGGAAGCGCGTCCACGGCAGCGCGGGGAGGTCGCGGAGCAGCGGCTTCATCCACCCGTACTCCGGGTGCCTGTTCAGGTGCTCTCCGGCCCGGAAGCCGATGCCGCAGGCATGGCCCGAGGCGGCTTCGAGCTCCATCGCGCGGATCATGCGCGCGTCGGCGGCTTTCGACTGCACGGCGCCGGCGGGACCGTATTCGTTCTGCCAGGGCTTCATGCCGCGGGGGCTCAGATCCACGTGTCCGCAGAGGGTGCGCTCGCTGGGCGAATCGGCTTTCTTCTCATAGGCGTCATAGTGATCGGCCAGGAAGCGCTTGGCCTCTTCCAGCCCGATCTTGCCCTTGAACTCGGCCATGAGCTGTTCCCAGCGGGCGCGGCGGGCGTTGGCGCTCACGCTCGGGTCGTTCACGGCAAACACGGTCTCCTCCGCGGCAAGCTTCGGGCTGACGGGAAAATTCGCGCCCGCGAAGTAACCGTCCCGCGAGCGTTCCAGCACAACGTTCTTCAGCCCAAGCTCCAGCCGCCCGATTTCATTGCGGCGCGTGTCCGCCACCAGCCATGCGTTGGCGTAGCCGCCGTTGTTGCCGCGGATCATGAAGGCGGCGAACTCGTCGATGCTCGACGAGTATTGCATCGCCTGGCGCGCCCGGGCGAACTCGGGCACGCCCTCGGGGTCGAAGCCGCGGAATCCTGTGATGGTTGTCTCGGTGATGGCCAGCCCGGCGGAGTTGATGCCGAAATCGTCGCCTGAGTGGATGAAGCCGGGGAAGCCGTCCATCAGGATGCGGTGGCCGCGCGAGGGGCGGATCTCAAAGATGATGTTCCAGCGCGCGCCCTCGAGATAGCCGGACCAGTTGTTGTGGGCGATCACCGGCTGCCCGTCCCGCGTCCAGCTTCCGGTGGCGACGAACGCGCTGCAGCGGTCAGGCGCGCCGGACTTGCCCTTGCCGTCGAGCCACGCCACGTAATAGCCCAGCTCGATATTCGCGTTGAGAACGGTCAGATCGAGGTGGTCCGCCTTCACGCCGGCGCGCTTCAGCCCCTCGCTCATCGCGCGGATCTCGCGCTGATACTCCTCCGGCACCCTGGGCCAGAGGATCTCCTCCGCTGCTTTGCGGAAGAACCGCCAGTCGCGTTTCGTGTCGTGCCCGAGATTCAGGCGCGTTACGGCGAGCGCGTCCTCGATCTCCCTCGCCAGCAGGAAGCCGTGCTGATAACCAATCTGTTCCGGCGTGCCGGCGAGCCGGACGGGAATCCAGCCATTGCGGCTTTGTCCGCGCCAGCCTCCGTCCAGTCTGCCGTCGCGCGCAGGCTGGCAGGAGAGGAGGCACGCCGCCATCAGCACGGCGCAAGGGAATGCACGGGCAGACCGCAGTTTCATGCGTCCGATGATACCAGCCGCGGCGCGCCGCCGGATGGACGGGCTGCGGCTTCAGTGACAGCCTTTGCAAGTGAACTTGCGCCCGTGGCAGACGGCGCAGCCCTGGCGGGGGAAGTCCGTGTCGCCATGTTTGTCGGCAAACTCCGCCGTGTGGCCGGCCGGGCGGAAGTTGGGCGTGGATTCGACGTGGCACTTCTTGCAGGAGTCGGGCGGCTTGATTTCGCCGTGGCACACCAGGCAATCGGCCATGCGGGGGAAATGCACCGCGGTCTTCTTTCCGTGCGGCACGTCGCCGCTTTCCGGGATGCCGCGGTGGCAGACGGTGCAGGGATCCTGGATTTTCGCCAGAGATTCCACGGACGGCGGATGATCCCCCAGATAGGTTTTCGCCCTGACGGCAGCCGATATCAGCGCGGCGATGTTAGTCATTTCCACGTGTATGGCATGGATCGCGGTGAAGGAGTCCGGGACGAGATCGTCGCCCAGCCCGTCGCGCTCCTGCACCGCCGCCCAGAGGGTGTCCGTGCCGGGATAGATGGCGAGTCCGATCGGGTTGCGGGTTCCGGTGGCGATGGACTCGCGCCCCGTGCCGTCAGGGTTGAAGCGCAGGATGGCGGCGCGGATCTCCGGCTCGCCGGGGCTGACGTTGGACTGTGAACCCACCGTCAGGTAGAATTTGCCGCCTTTGCGGTCGAACAGGATCGTGCGCGTCCAGTGGCCCGTGGCCGCCTCTTTCAGCGGCACGATCTCCTCCGGCTGCGCCGCCTCCAGCTTCTTCGAGTCGTACCGGTAGCGCTTCACCGACGTGGTTTCGGCGGCGTAGAGGCAGTCCTTCCACAACGCCGGGCCAAAGGGGCGGTCGAGCCCGTCGAGGATCACCTTCTTCTCGTCATCGCTGATGCGGTTGTCGCGGTTGCGGTCCGCAAGCGCGAAGACGCGGCCCAGCTTCACGGAATCCGACAGCAGGATCTCGCCCGATGGCCCGAGGATCATGTACCGCGGCCGTTCGAAGCCCGTGGCGAACTCCCGCACGTCGAAGCCCGCCGGCGCCTGCAAACGCGCGCCATCAGGCCGCTCGATCACCCGCGGCGGGTTGGAGGCCGAGGGCGTGTGAAAAGGAGGAGGCAGCTTGGGTTGCTGCGCGGCAGCCACAAAACCCAGTGCGGCCGCCAATGAAAAAGTACGGAAAGCCGTCCTCGTACCCGTATTCCAGCCTCGGCTGCCGGGCGCGCGTCTGAAGACGGCTTCATCCAGGAATTGCGCTGAGACATCTTTCCGCGGGCGGGCACTAACCCGGCAGCATGGCTGGCCCTGTGGAAGCTGTAGAGGCGCAGATCCGCGCCTGGCGCGGCTCGCCCGCCGAAGCGTGCCGCCATCTGGAGACCTGCGCCCGCGTCTTCGCGCAACGCGCCCTGCTCGTGGAAGAGATGCTGTCCGGGCTGGCGCCGCGGCCGCATCCGCCGCGCGAGCCCGCGCCGGCGGCGGAGCGGCAGTGGCGCTGGAAACGGAAAGGCTATGTCCTGTTCTGGTGGATGACCGCCGCCCTGTCGCTGCTGGCCCTCGCCGCTGGTTACTTCGCGGCTTCCGGACGCTGACGGAGGAGAAAGACCGGGTCGGGCTTCGGCGCGGTTTCGAACACCGTCATCACTTCCAGTTGCGGCAGGCGGAATCGCAGGGTGCGGTTGTCGGCTTGCGCGGAGACGAACAGCGTGCCGCCCTCCGGATCGAGCCGGATCCCTTCCGGGTGGCCGCCGGCGCGGGCGCGCCGGACCTCTTCCATGGAGGCCAGGTCCAGGACGGCCACTTCGCCGGATTCGCCGAGCGACGTGTATGCGAAACGCCCGTCCGGCGAGACGGCGATCCGGGAAGGCTGCCCCGGCATGCCGAGCCGGCGCTTCACGGCGTTGGTGACAGCGTCGGCCACCACCACCTGATTCCCGCTCCGCGTGCCTACGAGCAGCGTTTTTTCATCCGGCGTCAGTGCGATGCCCATGGGCACGCCGCCAACCTCCACCGAGCCGCGCTGACGGCGGGCGCGCAGGTCGATGACGCTCACCGTGCCCGAGCCCGAGTCCGCCGTCCACGCCTGCCGCTCGTCGGCGGTCACTGCCACCAGGTGGGGGAGCTTGCCGGAAACCGCGATCCCATACAGGAGTTTCTTCCTGCGGCTGTCGACCACGGCCAGCGCAGGCGGGAAGTCGCACGTCACGTAGAGCCGCCCGCTTCGTCCCAGATGGATTCCGTGCGGGCGGTGATACGGATCCAGGGCGATTTCGCCGGCGGGCTTGCGCGCTGCGAGATCGATGACCGTAAGCGTGTTGCCGCCCTGCTTCTGATCCGTCCAGGAATCGACGCCATAGTTGGTGACAAAGGCGAACCGCTGATCTCGGCTGACCGCGAATTCATGGGGCTTCCTGCCCGTGGGGATCTTCTGCTCCAGCTTGCCGCTCTTCTCCTCGTAGATGCCAAGAGAATCGTCGCCCTTGTGGAGGATGAGAACCTGCGCCGGAGCCGCCGCGGCCAGCGCCGTGAGCCACAGCAGCATGGTGCTTGCGCGCATGCTCCTATTCTCGCTCCAGGCGCCTGCGGGGAGGTATCGGAGCCTGGCGGCGGGCCGAAAGGAGCCAACAGGAAAAGGGCGGCCCGCGGCATGGCGCCGGCGGGCCGCCCACGGGCTCAGGCGCGGGCGCCGGTCACTCGTTCACATGGAAAGTGGCCACAAAGGCGCTCCGCTTGTAGGGCAGCGACCAGCTTGCTTTCAGCCCGTCGCGCGAATCGGCCGCGTAACGGTTTTCGAGCGTATAAGCGGCCATCGCGTGGCCGGTCTTCGCGAGCGGCGGATAGAAGGTCGCCTCGTGCCCGCAGACCTTGTCTCCCTCCTCGAAGGCGCGCGTGCGGATGGCGGCCAATGTTCCGGCGGTGAAGGAGACGCGCCGCTCATGGATGGAATCGCCGTCGACGCGGAACTCCATCGGCATGACGAACTCGCGCACGACCCGCTCCAGCAGGTCGCCGGTCATGCGCTGCGCGAAGAGTTTCAAGGCGTGCCGCTGCTCGAGCGACGCGCGCTCGTCATAGATGAGCACGGCGAAGACGGGATACGGCTCGCCCGTCAGGTCGCCGAGCGTGGAAGCCGCCTTGACCGCGGCTGCCACCTTCAGCCCGTCCACCTTCACGCCGTTGATCTCGCCGCGTTCGATCCGCCAGCCTAACACGGCAAGGTTGCCGACGAGCTGCACCTCGCTGTTGATGAAGCAGGCGCCGGCGTTGACGTCAGCCGACCGCGCTTCGACATACATTCCCGTTGCCTGAATCGACGGCGGCGCAGCCCAGCCCATCATTGCGGCGCCGGCGGAAAACGCGCCCAGTCTCAACCATCCAGTCATCATCGAACCTCCCAGTTCTCCAGCCCCATGGCGGCGGGCCGTCCTCGCGCGGCTTCAACGGCGCGCCCGGCCCGGCAGGCACTGACTGTTTGATTCTATCATAGATGGTCAAGATTCAGCCGGCCATGCGGGAGCCGGGGCGACGGCAGGCAGGCGCAGTCAGGCAACCCGGCGCGCCTTGACGAATTCGGCGAACGCCTTGTCCGTGCCGAGCATGTGCGTGTTGAGCCAATCCTTCAGGAACTGAAGGATGCTGAGGGAGATGGTGGAGCGGCCCTTGAGCACTTCCGAGGCGTATTCTTCCGCCTTCCGGGTCAGGGCCTGGTGCTTCTGCTTGTGAAGGGCAAGGCTGGGGTAGGCTGCCTCGGCCATCAGCCTCTCTTCGGTGCCGAAATGATACTTCGTGTATAGGACGAGCTCCTCCATCACGCGCGACAGATCGCGCGGCTGGCTGCCGGCGAGCATCGCCTGGTGCAGTTCATTCAGGATCTTGACCAGCTGCTTGTGCTGGCGGTCCATCTGTTCCACGCCGAGTTCGAAAGCGGGAGTCCAATCCAGCAGTGCCATCTCTAGTTTCGGAGTCCTCACTCTCTCATCGGGCGTCCCCGGCCGGGATTGAATGGAAATCACTTCTGGTGGGCGAGCTGGTGCTGCCGGCAATAGCGCGAGCCGGGCACGGCGGCGCGCGTGCAACGCTTGCCGCTGGCGGTGATGGCGGCGCAGCGGACGGCGGGCGGCTTGCGGTCGGGGGTGTCGGCGGCAGGCTCGGCGGTCTGTCTGATGGCGTCAAAGGCCGGACGGTTCTGGAGCGCGCCGCGCTGTTCGCTGAGCGCCCGCATCAGCTTTTCCAGGCGGCCCTCGGCATCGGCCAGTTGGGCTTTGACCTGCGCCAGCTCCTCGATCAGGGCAGTGATCCGGTCCGCCTCTACGGCGCAGGACGGCGCCGGGGGCGGACCGGCCGCGGCCTTGCCCGTCAGGCACCCGGCCAACAGCGACACGATCCACCCCCTGCGAGGCACCTTCACATGGAATCAGTGCCCGCCAGCCGGATTTTCTCTCAGATTTCGAAACGGATCCCCTGCGCCAGAGGAAGGTCGGACGACCAGTTGATGGTCACCGTCTGGCGCCGCATGTACGCCTTCCAGGCGTCGGAGCCTGCCTCGCGTCCGCCGCCCGTCTCCTTTTCGCCGCCGAACGCCCCGCCGATTTCGGCGCCGGAGGTGCCGATGTTGACGTTGGCGATGCCGCAATCGGAGCCGCGCGCCGACAGGAACGTCTCGGCCGCGATCAGATTCCGCGTGAAGATGGCCGAGGACAGTCCCTGCGGCACATCGTTGTGCCAGCGGATGGCCTCTTCGAGGTCCTGGTATTCGATCAGATAGAGGATGGGCGCGAAGATCTCCTCCCTCACGATCGGCATGTCCGCGCGAGCGCGCACGAGGGCGGGTTCGACAAAATTGCCCGGGCGTTCCAGGCGGCGCCCTCCGCAGATCACCTCGCCGCCCTGTTCCACAGCCCGCCGCAGCCCGTCCAGCATATCCTCCACGGCGGCGCCGTTGGCGAGCGGACCCATCACGGTGCGCTCGTCGAGAGGGTCGCCGATGCGGATCTGCGAGTAGGCGTGCTTCAGCCTGTCCGTGAACTCCGCCGCGATGCCGCGGTGGAGGAAAATGCGCCGGATGGTGGTGCAGCGCTGGCCGGCGGTGCCCACGGCGCCGAACAGCACCGCGCGCAGCGCCAAGTTCAGATCGGCGTCCGGCTCGATGATGACGCCGTTGTTGCCGCCCAGCTCCAGAATGGTCCGCCCAAGCCGCCTGCCGACGACCTCCGCCACGCGGTAGCCCATCTGGCAGCTGCCGGTGGCGCTGATCAGCGCGACGCGCGGATCGGCCAGCAACCGTTCTCCCACTGAGGAGCCGCGCCCGATGGCGAGCGTGAAGACGCCGGGCCAGCCGTTGTCCTCGAGCACCCTCCGGCAGATGCGCTGCACGGCGATGGCGCACAGCGGCGTCTCCGAGCTTGGCTTCCAGATGACGGTGTCGCCGCAGACGGCGGCGATGAACGCGTTCCAGCTCCAGACCGCCACCGGGAAATTGAACGACGAGATGACGCCCACCGGGCCAAGCGGATGCCACTGCTCATACATCCGGTGCTGCGGGCGCTCGCTCTGCATAGTCGCGCCGTAGAGCTGCCGTGACAGGCCGACGGCGAAGTCGGCCATGTCGATCATCTCCTGCACTTCGCCGAGCCCTTCGGCCAGGATCTTGCCCATCTCCAGGGAGACCAGCGCCCCCAGATCCTGCTTGTGCTCGCGCAACGCCAGCCCGATCTGCCGGATCACTTCGCCGCGCTTGGGCGCGGGGTGCATGCGCCAGCGGAGGAAGGTCTCCTGCGCCGCCGCGGCCACCTGCTCGTAATCCTCGGCCGAGGCCATCGCCACCCGCGCCAGAGGCTCGCCTGTGGACGGGTTGTAGCTGAGCAGCTCGCCTCCTCCCGGGTGGTCGAGCCACGCGGCGCCGCATGCGCCCGGGCTCCATTCGCCGATGCCGAGCCTGGCCAGGATCTCCTGCGGATTCATGCCTGCCTCCGGCTCCCCATTCTACTAGCTGCGGGGCGTTGACGGCCCCTGCCCCCGCGGCTCCTGCTGCGAGAGGCAGTGCAGCGTGCCGAGCCCCCAGACGAGATCGAGCGCGTGAACGCCGATGACCGGCCTGTCCCGGAACAGCTCTGACAGAATGCCGAGCGCTGCGCGGTCGTTGGGATCGTTGAACGTGGGCACAAACACGGCGTGGTTGGCGATGTAGAAATTCGCGTAGCTGGCGGGCAGGCGCTGACCGCCGAAGACGACGGGCGCGGGCATGGGCAGAGCGGCGATTTCGGGTTTCGAGCCGTCCTCCAGACGCAGATCGGCGATGCGCTCCCAGTTCTCCTCGAGCGGCCGGTAGTTGGCGTCGCGCGGGTTGGTTTCGCGCACCATCACCAGCGTGCGCGGTCCGGTGAAGCGGCACAGGTCGTCGATATGGCCGTGGGTGTCGTCGCCGGCGATGCCGCGCCCGAGCCAGAAGACGTTGGCGGCGCCGAGCCAGGCGCGCCAGGCGGCTTCATAGTCCCGGCGTGTAAACCCGGGATTGCGCACCTGCGTCTTCGGGTCGAGGCAGCATTCCTCGGTGGACAGCAGCGTGCCCGCGCCGTTGACCTCGATGCCGCCGCCTTCGGTGACGAACGGCCGTCCGTTCCACCGGGCGTCGAAGCGGGGCAGCCGCAGCCGCGCCGCGGCCATCGCAGGCACACGGCGGTCCTTGCGCCAGTCCGGGTATTTGGCCCAGCCGTTGAAGTGCAGATCCACGATGGCGCGGCGGGGGCTTTGCGCGGCGCGCGTCACGAACACGGGACCGCAGTCGCGCATCCAGCCGCGGTTGGTGGAGTGGCGGATCCAGTCGATGCGGTGCAGCGCCGCGCCCGCGCGGCTCAGATACGACCGCGCCTGCTGCTCGGCGCGCGCCCCTGCAGTGAGCAGCCGCACCCGCTCGCCGCGGGTGAGTTTGGCGATGAAGTCCGCCATGGCCCAGCGCACGGCGTCGAGCTTGCCGGGAAAGTCGCTTTCGTTCTGGGGCCATGTGAGCCAGGTGGCGGCGTGCGGCGCCCACTCGGCGGGCATCGAGAAGCCGGCTTCGCAGGGCGTCACGCGCGTCGGATCCAGAGCCATGCCTGATATTGTCCGAAATCGCCTGCCGCGCGCGCGAATTCTGGTACAACGGGACTAAGCCGATGCGGGGTCTTGCTCTCATCCTGACCGCCGCGGCGCTGAGCATTTCAGCGGCGCGCGCCGACAGCCGCAGGCAGGAGTTCTCGGATTTCACCACGCCGCTGCCGGTGGAGCGCGGCGAGCGCCTGGTGATCGGCATCGTGGGCGGTTGGGAACGGTGGGACAATCCCACCCGGGCCATCCGGCGTACTGCCATCGCCATCAAGCGCAAACGGCTGCCGGGCGTCCATGTGGAAACCGTCGAGAACCACAGCCTGGAACTTGCCGAAGAGCTCGTGCGGAAGGCGTTCGACTTCAACCGCAACGGCAGGCTGGAGCAGGACGAGGCGGCGCACGGCTCCGTGATCGTCTACGGGCAGAGCCTCGGCGGGCGGGCGGCGCTGCGGCTGAGCCGCAGGCTGCATGAGTGGGGCGTGGCGGTGCCGCTGCTGATCACCGTGGACAGCTTCGGACGGGACTCTTATGTAGTGCCGCCCAACGTGCGGCGTGCGGCCAACTACTACCAGCGGGACCATCTTTACATCAAGGGCGCGCCGGAGCTGCGCGCGGCGGATCCCGCGCGGACGCAGATCCTGTTCAACCGGAAGATTTCGTTCAAAGGGCGCGGCGAGGTGGAGGCGGACGAACACGGCTGGCTGCAGAGGTTCTTCCTCGACGAACACGCGCGCATCGAGTATGTGCCGGAGCTGTGGGAAGAAGTCGAACGCATGATCCTGGAGGCGGCGCGCTGACGCCTGTACACGGCGCACCCGCCGGCGCCGCGGCTCCAACGCCTCCGGCGCCGCCGGGCGCCATGCCCCTGCGGGGCATCAGAGCGGAGGGAGATCGGCGCGAAGATCGCCGGTTGCCCTGCCTCGGGAACGAACAGCGTGGATCGCCGCCTTTCCACGCACCGGCAGGCGATTTTCCCGCGCGCGGTCAAGCATGCGGCGCGCCGCTGCCCCCGCTGCGCCAGCCCACGCGCTGTGCGCGCCGCATCAGGGCACGGCGACGGCGGGCAGGTTCTTCTCGCGAACCAGGCGGTTGAATGCTTCGAGATCCTTCTTCAGCAGTCCGTCCAGCGTGCGGAGCTGCGCGTTGGCGCGCGTGGCGAGCTCCTCGTAAACCTGGTAGCTCTGCGCCGTGGGGCGCGCTTCCGCGGCGCCGGCGACCGATGCCAGAGCCGCCAGCTTGTTGTTCAGCTTGATGGGATAGTTCAACGGATCCTGGGAAGAGCGGTTCTTCGTCTGGTACAGCTCTTCCTCCACGGCTGTGAGTTTCGCGGCCAGTTCGCGGGCGGCCTTTTTGAGCGACGGGTCGCGTTTGCCCCAGGCTTCGGCCTGGGCGCGGACGTTGCGGATTTTCAGGATGGATTCATGAATTTCTGTAAGCTTGTCCCGGATTTGCAAGAGGAATTGTTCCTGCTTTTCCAGATCTTCTTGCGAGACATCGGCCAATCGCGGGTCTTTCCGGATTTCGAATTCCGTCTCGAATGACACCTTTCCGGCGGAAAAGCGCGCCCGGTAGCGGCCCGGGGCGGCTTTGGGGCCGCGCGTGGAGCCGGCCCAGAGGATGAGGTTCGGAATGGATTTCGCATCCTCGTGGCGGAGGTCCCAGACAAAGCGGTTGAATCCCCTGGCGGGCTGAAAACGCGCCGGGGCGGGGCCGCGCCGCGGGCCCGCCCGTTCGCCTTGAGCCTCTTCTCCCGGCGCCTGCCGGGAGGAAAAGCGGCGGATCACTTTGCCGCGCGGGTCGACAATCTCCAGGGTTGCCTCGCCTTGCGGCGCCTCCTCCAGCCAGAAGTGGAACACTGCGCCGGCGGGCGGGTTTTCGCCCACGGTCATGCCGGGACGGACAGGCGCGTGAGCGGCTGTCATGCGCCAGGCGGGCTCGACCGGGAAGAAGCCGTTGCCGCGGCGCCTCCATTCGTGAAGCACCGGCAGGTCGTCGAGGATCCAGAAAGACCGTCCCTGCGTGGCGACGACCAGGTCCTTCATCTCATTGTGCAGCGCCAGGTCGGTGATGGGCGTCACGGGCAGATTGAGCTGAATCGATTCCCAGGAAGCGCCATCGTTGAATGAGACATACAGGCCCGTTTCCGTGCCCGCGTACAGCAGTCCGGCCACATTGGGATCTTCCCGGATGACGCGCGTGAACGCGTCGCCGGGAATGCCCGAGACGATCCGGGTCCAGCTCCTGCCGCCGTCCGTGGTGCGGTACAGGTACGGCCTGAAGTCGCCGTGCTTGTACATGGTGGCGGCGAAATAGGCCCTCCTGGCGTCGTGCGGGGAGGCTTCGATGGAGTTGATCTGAATCCACTCGGGCATCTGCGCCGCGGGCGGCGTGACGTTGCGCCAGTTCCTGCCGCCGTCTTCCGTCACCCAGACGAGGCCGTCGTCGGTACCGGCCCAGATCAGCCCTCTGGCGAGCGGGCTTTCCGCCACGGTGAAGATCGTGCAGTAATACTCGACTCCAGTGTTGTCCTTGGTGATGGGGCCTCCTGACGGGCCGAGTTTAGAGGGGTCATTACGGGTCAAATCCGGGGAAATTGCTTGCCAGCTCTGGCCCTCATTCGTGGTTTTGAACAGGATATTTCCGGCAGTATAGAGCACACTGGGGTCGTGCGGAGAAAAAAGAATGGGAAAATTCCACTGGAAACGGTACTTCATTCCCTCCGCGCCGTAGCCCATGGGGTTGTCGGGCCAGACGTTGACGGCGCGGGTCTGGCGGGTGCGGTGGTCGTAGCGGGTGAGGTAGCCGCCGTAGGAGCCGGCGAAGACGATGTTGGAGTCTTTGGGCGATGGAGCGATCCATCCGGATTCGCCGCCGCCGACGGGCCACCAGTGTTCCCGCGTGATGAAGGCGCCGGGGGAGCGGGAAGGGATGCGGACGGTGGAGTTGTCCTGCTGGGCGCCGTAAATGTTGTAAGGAAACTCGCGGTCGAGCGCGACGCGGTAAAACTGCGCGGTGGGCTGTTCCTGGCTGGTCCAGGTGCGGCCGCCGTCGGTGGAGACGCTGGCGCCGCCGTCATCGCCGTTGATCATGCGGCTGTTGTCGGCGGGATCGATCCAGAGATCGTGATTGTCAGAGTGCGGCGTAGGGATGGGGCGGAACGTGACGCCGCCGTCGTCGGAGCGCCAGAACTGCACGTTTTGCGCGTAGACGCGGTCCGGGTTCCGCGGATCGGCATGGATGTGCGTGTAGTACCAGGCGCGCTGGCGGAGGTTGCGGTCGTCATTGACGCGGCGCCAGGTCTTGCCGCCGTCATCGGTGCGGAACAGCCCGCCGTCTTCGGCTTCCATCTGCGCCCAGACGCGGTCGGGATTCGCGCCGGAGACCGTCACGCCGATGCGGCCAATGATGCCCTTCGGCAATCCCGGGCGGCGCGTGATCTCGGTCCAGGTCTCTCCACCGTCAAGCGACTGGAACAGGCCGGAGCCGGGGCCGCCGGATTCGAGCGACCATGGCGTGCGCTTGACGTCCCACAGCGCAGCGTAGAGCACGTTGGGATTGGAGGGATCGAGGGCGAGATCGACAGCGCCCGCGCGATCACTGCGGTAAAGGACCCTGCGCCAAGTCTTGCCGCCGTCCGTGGTTTTGTACACGCCGCGCTCTTCAGAAGGATTGAAGATGGCGCCGAGCACGGCGGCCCAGGCGATGTCCGCGTTCTTCGGATGGACCCGGATGCGGGGAATGTGGCGGGCGAGGGGCAGGCCGGAGTGGCGCCAGGTGCGTCCGGCATCGGCGGATTTGTACACCCCGTCGCCGTGGCTGACGTTGCCGCGGATGCAGCCTTCGCCCATGCCGGCGTACACGATGTTCGGGTCCGAAGGAGCGACGGCGATGGAGCCGACCGAGCCCGTGCGGAAGAATCCGTCGGAAACGGGAAGCCACGTACGGCCCGCGTCGGTAGACTTCCACACGCCTCCGCCCGTGGCGCCGTAATAGAAAACACCGGGCTGGCCGGGCACGCCGGTCACGGCAGTGACGCGCCCGCCGCGGTAGGGGCCGATGGAGCGGTACTGCAGGCTCTTCCAGGCGGGCGCCGTGTCCTCGGCGGAGGCGGCGGCCAACAGCAGGGAGATGGTCAGCAGCATTTTGGAGGTCATATGAGAAACCTTGCCGAATGCGTTTATTGTATGCGGAGCTACGCTGAGAGGAGAGGAGGTGGGTGATGAAAAGGCTGGTGGCGGTCCTTGGGACCGCGATTCTCTTTACGTCCCTTGCCGGGGCGACATTCCTCTGCACGCTGAGCGGGACGCCCGCCCTGGTGACGCAAGGCGGACTCGCTGAGCCTGTTGGCGACGTCGCTTTGCAGTGCGCGGGTACGGCGAACCAGACGGTGCAGCTCACCCTGTCGGTGCTGCTCGAACAGCGCGTCGCGAACCCGATCGACTTCGCGGGCGGCGACAACGGCGGCGTGACGTTGTGGCTGGATTCCGGCACGACGCCGGTCCCGCTGCCGAACAAGCCCCGCCTGGTAGGCAATCTGGTGATCTTCGAAAACATCGTGGCGTCGTCCAATCCCTTTGGGCTGCTCACTTTCCGCGTGACCGGACTGCGGGCGGAAGCGGCGGAGACGATGGCTGCGAGTGTGCAAATCCTGGCCAGCACGCCGATGCTGCTGCCGGGGAACCGCGTGGTGGTGGGACGGGCGGCGCCAGGGCTGTTTGCGACTCTGATGCCTGCCGCCGTCTGCTGTGCCGGGCCGCCGCTGCCTGCCTCGTTCGATTGGGACGGCGTGCTGGCGCGTGGCCCTTGGCCGGCGGTGGCGCGCGTGACGGAGGGTTACGCCAGCGCGTTTCAGCCGGTGCAGATCCCGGGGCCGCCGGACCGCGCCACGAGGCTGCTGATCCGGCTGAATGGGCTGCCGCCGGGAAGCCGCGTGCTCGTTCCGGACGCCATCGCGGGGAACAACGCGCTCCAGCCCACTTCGTCGGGCGCCTTCGGAACCGATCCGGATCCGGGCTTCTACAACCCTTCTTCCCCCCCGCCGCTGCTGCTGAGCCGGGTGGCGCAGGCCGAGGAAACCGGGGCGGGCGGATTTCCAGTGCTTTGGCCCGGCTCGCCGGCGGCGCTGACTTCAGTGGGCGAGGCAGTCGTGGTGGACGACCAGGCGTGGGCCGTCTATCAGGTGATGGAGGCCGATGCCGGACGCGTGGAGTCGGCCGAGATCCCGTTGTGGATCTTCTCGCCTACGACGCGCGACAACCAGTTGGTGATCGCGCGGGCTGAAGTGAAGCTCGCGCCTCTGTCAGACGAGCCGGGTCCAGTGGCGGGCGCGCCCCTGCCCCGGTATCGCGATGCCGAAGTTTCACCCGACTGCGATGTTTGGGGCGATTGCGAGGCTGACTACTTCCCCCTGCTTCAGGTGACGCCCAGCCAGACGACGGAATTCGTGCTGCAATCCGGCGGAGGTGTGAAAGACGCGTATTTGTTCGTGCGGAATCAAGGCGGATGGTTCATTGAGTGGGAGGCGAGCGTCCGTTACCTGTCGGGCGACGGGTGGATACGGCTGTGGGGTATCGGCGGTTATTCCGAGGGCAGTTACCACTACCAGCTGAATCCGAAAGACCTGCCGCCGGGTGAGTACCGCGCGGAGATCGTGTTCCACCAAAAGAATGCGCCTACCGGGCGCAACAGCGAGATCGTGATCCCCGTGAAACT
The DNA here is from genome assembly GCA_020723085.1 of Arcobacter sp. Taxonomy (GTDB): domain Bacteria; phylum Acidobacteriota; class Terriglobia; order Bryobacterales; family Bryobacteraceae; genus JANWVO01. The sequence continues at coordinate 8,399 of DYJN01000012.1, read as the reverse complement.
CACGGTGACGGAAGGACCGCCGCCACAGCCGCCGCAGCCGCCTCAGCCGCCCGCCGCTCCGGCGCCCAGAGTGTGGGCGGCCATGACTGTGCCCTTCGCGCTCCAGGGACCCTTTTCAAGCGGCGGCCTCATACGGTTGCAGGGTATGTTCTTCGCCGAAGAGACGGTGGTGACCGTGGGCGGATTGCCGGCGCAGGTGGTGTCGGTGCAGCCGGGCGAACTGATCGTGCGGCTGCCGGATGCGGCGGAGCGGGGATGGCAGCCGGTGATCGCCGCCAATGGCGGGCAGCAGAGCGAACCGCTGCTGATCGACGTTCTGCCGGTGGCGCCTTCGATCGTGACGGTGGCCAACGCGGATGGCTCGGGCAATACGGAGACCTCGCCCGTGGCGGCGGGCGAAGAGATCGTGCTGCAGGTGACTGGCACCGCCCTCGCCGATGAACCGGCGTGGGTGAACGTGCATGACCGATGGGCGCCCGCACAGAAACAGGCTGGCGCCGGTCCCGGGCTTCACGCTCTGCGGATGACGATCCCCGGCGATCTGCCCGCCATGATGACAGCCGTCAAGGTGTGCGTGTCCGGGCCGACGGTGGACAGCATCTGCAGCCACCCGGCGCCGGTGTGGATCGGGAACCGGCAATGAGGAGGCGGCCACGGGGCTGAGAGCCGCCGTGCGCTATTTGCGCTGCCAGCGGTCGCGGGGCTCGAGAACCGTCTTCGCGCCGGCGCCGTCGAGCCATTGTCTGGCGCGCGCGTCACCGCGCAGCCAGGCGTCCCAAAACGCCGTGCTCAAAGCCAGAATGGCCCGGTGGTGATTGGGGTTGCGTGACTCAGCCTCGTCTCGGAGCGGCCGGTCGGAGAAGGCGGAATGCTTCGCACCGTAAAGCACGAGCTCGTACTTGCCGCCCGGAGGCAGAGCCGGATAGACCGACAGGCGGGACTCCAGGGTGATGCCGCCGATCGGGGCGACATCTTCCGTCCCCGTCATCAACAGCCACGGCATGGCGATGCCGCCGAAAGCTTCCCCGGGCGAGCCGCGCCGCGGGCCGCTCGGGCTCATGATGACGGCGGCGGAGAGGCGGGAATCCGCCAATGGCGCTGCCCCGCTGAACTCCTGCCCGCAGACAGCCTGCGCCGTGATCGCGCCGAAGGAGTGGCCGGACATGCCGATCCTCGACAGGTCCATGCGGCCGGCCAACCGGTGGCCGCGTTCGGAGTTCCAGCGCTCCAGTTGATCCAGAACGGCGGTGACATCGCCGGCGCGCAGCAGCAGGTTTCGGGCATTGGCCGCTTCCTTCAGGGCTGATTTGCGTGCTCCCGGACGCTTGCCTTTCCAGACGGATTCATCGCTGCCGGGGTGCTGGAGGAAAACGGCAACATAGCCGCGCCCGCTCCAGTGCCGCCCGAGATACCGGTTGTTCTCGCGCGAGCCGCCCAGGCCATGGCTGAACAGAATGACCGGCACGGGCGTCCGAACCGCGGGAAGGTACACGCGCACGGGAATCTCGCGCTGCCGCTTCGCATCCTTGACCGTGAGATCGATCACCTCCGGCGCCGCGCCTGCCGGCACATGCAAGGGATCGTATAGTTGCCCGGCCGTCCCGGAACCATGGCAGAGCCAGAAAGCCATTGCCGCGGCGAAGAGACGGAGACGGCGGCTTGACGAATGGCATGTCATGAATCCGGGACTCTCCTCCGTGTGCGGGCAAGCGCAATCCGTGCAGCTCTTCGCTGTGGTGCGCGCCACTGCGCCGCATGCGGGAGGGCAGGGCGCCCTCCCGATAGCCGGTTGCATGATTTAAATGGGCGTTCCCGGCGGCTTGGCCGGAGCCGGCGCGCGGCGCTGCGGCTGGAACTGCCGCAGCCGCTGCCGGTTCACGGGGCCGGCGCCGGGCCCCTGCATCATGCGCGGCCTCCGCTTTTGCAGCTCCTGGAACTGCTGGGGCGTGAGCACGGCGCGCAGGCGCAGCATCATGCGTGACATGGTACGCGTGAGATCCGTTCTCGCGGCGGCCAGCTGCTCGATCACCTGATCGGCGCGCGCCGGGTTGGGCGATTCTTCGGCGAACAGGTCGGCGAACTGCGCTTCCGCCTTCTGCAGGGCGGCGCGCTGATCGATCAGCCGGTCGCGGTGCTCCTGCACGATGGAGCGGATCTGCTTTTTCTGGTCTTCCGACAGATTCAGATCGTTGGCGATGGGAGAGTCCCACCAGTTGAAGAAACCGGGCGGCGCCTGGGCGAACAGCACGCCGCTCAAAAGAGAGAGCAGGCACAGGCGGATCATGGTTGTTGCGACTCCTGGGATTCCTGAGGCGCGAACAACGCCATCAGCGGTTCGGCCGCGATGGGCGTTTCGCGGTTCATCATGTCAGCCACATCGTTGAACAACTCCTGGTCGGTGATCACCGGCTGGCTGGCGGTTTCAACGGGAGCAGGGGCCGGGCGGTACAGCAGCACCGCGGCGAGAACCGAACAGGCCAGCGCGCCTGCCTGGATCAGCCGCCAGTACGGGCGGTTGCGCTTCTCCCCGATGGCCGCGTAAACGGCCGCCCTCTGGTCGCGCAGGCGCGCGGCGTTGGGGGGCGGCGCGGGCGCGGCCAGCCATGCTGCACGCCGGGCTTCCAGCCGCCGCAGGCGCGCGGCGCACTCCGGGCAGGAGCCGAGGTGGGCGGCCTCCGGCCCGGCCGCGCCGTAAAGCGAGAGCAGGAGCTGCTCGTCGTCGAGATGTCGAAGCTTGTCATTCATGACCGTTCTCCCCGGCTCATGCCGTACAGATCCTTGAGTTCCTCCCGAAGCTTGGCAATGGCCCGCGCCAGGTGGGCCTTCACCGTGCCCACGTCGAGGCCGAGCTGTGATGCGATCTCCTCCAGCGCGTAATCCTCAAAGTGCCGCAGCGTGAAGACCGCGCGCTGGCGGGGTGAAAGCTGGTCGAGCGCTTCAGCCAGCCGCCGCGCGATCTGGCCGGCGAAGACCTGCGCTTCTCCGTCCGGTTCGCGCGCCGGCGCCATGGCGAGGATGATCTCTTCATCCGGCCCGTCCGGGCGCTTGCGCCAGAACTGCCAGCGGCGGGAGCGGAGCCGGTCGAGGCACGTGTTGACCGCGATTCGGGTGACCCAGCGCGATGGATCGTCCAGTTCGGCTGCGGTGCGGTCCCAGGCCTGGTAGGCCTTGAGGAACACGTCCTGCGTGGCCGAGCCTGCCTCATCGCTGTCTCCGAGCATGCGCTGGCAGAGCCGGAAAATCCGGGGCTGTTCGGCCAGCATCCAGCCGCTGAAATCGGATGGCCGGGTTGCGGCGCCCGCAGCGGCCAGAGGTTCTGCCATTGCGTTCATCCTAACCCACAGGACGGTGGCCGAGGGAGAAAGGATTACGCCGCCGGAGGCTTTTGCGCCGGCTCCGTTGGCGCCCGGCGGCAGGAGTCGAGTAAACTGGCGGGCAGCCATGACAACCTATCTGCCGCTTCTCGGAGTCGGCCTGGTGGCCGGAGTGCTGGGAGGGATGTTCGGGATCGGAGGCGGGCTGGTGATCGTGCCGGCGCTGATCCTGCTGCTGAAGCTGCCCCATTTCGACGCCGTGGGCACCTCGCTGGCGGCGCTGATCCCGCCGGTGGGGCTGCTGGGGGCGATTGAGTACTACCGCAACGGGCATGTGAACCTGGTCTACGCTGCTCTGGTGGCCGTCGGCCTTTTCGCCGGGTTCTATTTCGGCGCGCGCATTACGCTGGGGCTGCCGCCGGAGGTGGCGCGCCGGATCTACGCCGTTTTCCTGCTCGTAATTTCCCTGCGCATGCTGCTGGCCGGCAAGTGAGGCTGCAAGGGCGTGATGCCCGGGACCTGCGCTATATTGGGAGTGGAACGAACCGGCCGAAGGCGCGGTAGCCAAGTGGTAAGGCAGAGGTCTGCAAAACCTTTATTCGCGGGTTCGATTCCCGCCCGCGCCTCCAAACCCCCACGCATCTTCCTCCTGCCGGGCGGAGCCTGTCGCTTCTCCGCGTGCCCGTGCGGCTGAGCCCGCCATGTGACGCCATGCAGACCGCGAGACTCCCGGAAGAGTTGTCAGAGGCCATTCAGGAGCAGTGTGCTGCATTTCCGACAGGCGAGCTCGCCGCGGCAGCGGCGCAGATCAGCGAGGCGTACAGGCGCGGACTCCCCCCGAGGCTGGAAACGGCGGTGATGCGGGCTGCCTATGCAGCCACCCGGCTTCCCGCCACCTATGCCGCGCTCGCGCGGGCTGCGGCGGAGCTGCCTTTCACGCCGCAATCCTGGCTCGATCTGGGCGCGGGACCGGGCGCAGCGGCGTGGGTGGCGCCATGCCTGGCGACGCTCGTCGACTCCAATCCCCACTGGGACGACCTGCGCCCCGCGCGGCGCATCTGCGCCGATCTGGAAAGGCTCCCGGATTTGCAGGCTCATGATGTCGTGAGCCTGTGCTATGTGCTCGACGAGCTGCCTCCTGCCGCCCGGCCCGGGCTGCTGGACGAGGCGTGGCGGCTGGCGCGGCGGGCATTGATCCTGGTCGAGCCGGGCACGCCGCAGGGTTTCGCTGCCATGCTCGAGGCGCGGCGGCAACTGCTGGAAGCGGGGGCGCGTCTGGCGGCGCCGTGTCCCCATCAGAACCCATGCCCCGTGGAGGGCAAGGAGTGGTGCCACTTCGCCGTGCGGGTGGAGCGGTCGCGCCTGCACCGGCAGTTGAAAGGCGGCTCGCTGGGGTACGAAGACGAGAAGTTCTGTTATCTGGCGGCGATGAGGAACGAGCCGCCGCAGGGGCGGGCGCGCATCCTGCGGCATCCTGAGATCCGCCCGGGCTGGATAGGGCTGGCTCTGTGCAGGGACGGAGGCGTCGAGCGGCAACAGATCCGGCGCCGGGACGCTCTCTGGCGGGCGGCGCGCAAAGCCTCCTGGGGCGACCCTTGGCCGAAACTTCCACGCGAGGACGACGGAGGCAGGCAATGACCGCGCGGGCTGTCCTGGCGGTCTTGATCGTGGCTGCGGGCGCGCCGGGGGCAGACGTGGCGACGATCATCCGGGGCGTGGAAAATCGGTACAACCGGGTTTCGACGCTGCGCGTGTCGTTCGAGCAGAGGCACCTGGTCGCCGGACGCCCCCGCCGCCTCGAGTCGGGGACTCTGGTTCTCAGGAAACCGGGACGGATGCGTTGGGAATACAGCCAGCCGGCGGGCAAGCTGTTTGTTTCCGACGGCAAGCGGGTGTGGCTGTACTCGCCGGGAGCGCAACAGGTGGAGCGGGCGCGGCTGAAGCAAGCCGACGACTTCCGCGCGCCGCTCGCGTTCCTGCTGGGGCGGCTGGATCTGCGGCGGGCATTTGGGACCTTCGAACTGGAGGACAGTAGCGGCTTGATCCGCCTCTCCGCATGGCCGAAAAGCAGCCGGGCGCCCTTCACCCGCGTCGACTTTTTCCTGACGGCGGAGTTCAGAATCCGCCGCCTCATCATCCATCAGGTGGATGAGACAGCCATGGAATTCACCTTCTCCAACGAGCAGTTCAACGTCCCGGTTCAGGAGGCGGCCTTCCGGTTCCAGCCCCCGCCGGGGATCCCTGTGGTCGACACCGACTCCCGGTAACTGCGGGCAAGTTGCCCGGCAACTGCCAGTCCAAGGGGGGGATGTAACTAGTACCTGCGGCCGGTTTTCCCTGTGGATAACGTCGCGCATCGAATTGACCGGCGGATGAAAAAGTACTTAGATGGTTCTTGGGCCAAGCTGTGGCTGAGAAACGGCGATCCCGGCGGTTTGACCTCCGTTTGCCCGTCGAAATATTCAAGATTGGCGACCGGCAGGTGAAGTTCCGGCTGCATACCCGCAACATCGGCGCGCGCGGGATGTTGTTGGAAGATCCGGACGAACGGTTGGAGAAGGGGCAGTTGGTGGAGTTTTTCCTGTATCTTCCGTCACATGAGGCGGGTGTTCAGGTGAGGATCCACTGCAGGGGCTCCGTTGTGCGCAGGGATGGAGCCAGACAGTGCAGCGCCGCCATGGTGCAGCGGTATGAGTTTGAGCGCGTCCGGGTTCAGGGGGCTGGGGCGGGGCAGTAGGCGGACGTCGGCGGAGTTGACACGGCGGGACTTGTGCGCTACCTTTGCAAAGAAAAGGCGAAGATGCGGCGATGAACCTGAGCCTGGATTTCCCCGATCCGAAACGCGAAGACAGGCTGCGGCTTTCGAGACGGGCGGACCTGGACTCCGCCATTGCACGGCTCGAGTCCTGGATGGAGGAGTCCAACTCGCCCGTGCGGGCGGTCCGGCATCAGCCTGCACAGCCGGGGCGCTTCGAGGACATTCCGGACGAAGTGGCGCCGGAGGTGCGGCGGGTGCTGGTGGAGAAGGGGATCCGGCAGCTTTACTCCCATCAGGCTGCGTCCTTCCGGGCGCTGAAGTCGGGCGCGCACATCGCCGTGGTGACGCCGACGGCGAGCGGCAAGACCCTGTGCTACAACCTGCCGGTGCTCGACCGGCTTTCGCAGGATCCGGAAGCGCGCGCGGTCTACCTGTTTCCTACCAAGGCGCTTGCCGAGGACCAGCTCCACGAATTCCACTCCACCGTCGAGGCGATGGGAGCGGACTTCCGCGCCTTCACCTACGACGGCGACACCCCGCAGGACGCGCGGAAGCAGATCCGCGAACGCGCCAATGTCGTGCTCACCAACCCCGACATGCTCCACGCCGGCATCCTGCCGCACCACACGAAGTGGGCGAAGCTGTTCGAGAACCTTCGCTATGTGGTGATCGACGAGCTGCACACATACCGTGGCGTCTTCGGCAGCCACTTGGCGAATGTCATCCGCCGGCTGAAGCGGATCTGCGCGTTCTACGGCTCCACGCCGCAGTTCATCTGCTGTTCGGCGACGATTGCGAACCCGGCTGAGCTGGCGTCGGCGCTCACCGGCGAGGCGTTCACGTTGATCGCCGACAATGGGGCGCCCAGCGGCGAAAAGTACTTCGTGTTTTACAATCCGCCGGTGGTCAACCGCCAGCTGGGCATCCGGCGGAGCTACCTGAACGAAACCCGGCGCCTGGCGGCGGAATTCGTGCAGCGCGGGCAGCAGACGCTCGTGTTCGCCAACAACCGGCTGGCGATGGAGGTGCTGGTCAAGTATCTGAAGGACGCTTGCGCCCGCCCGTCGGCGGAGGCGGAGTCCGTGCGCGGGTACCGTGGCGGCTACCTGCCCCGGGAGCGGCGCGCCATCGAGCGGGGGCTGCGCGAGGGCGGCATCCGCTGCGTGGTGGCGACCAACGCCCTGGAATTGGGCGTCGACATCGGTTCGCTGGATGTGGTCGTGATGGCGGGCTACCCGGGCGGCATCGCCAGCACCTGGCAGCGGGCGGGGCGCGCGGGGAGGCGGCTGGGCACGGCGCTGGCGCTGCTGGTGGCATCGAGCGCGCCGCTGGACCAGTATGTGGTCGAGCACCCCGAGTTCTTCTTTGAAACGCCGCCCGAGCACGCCCACGTCAACCCAGACAACCTGGAGATCCTCATCAGCCACCTGAAGTGCGCCGCGTTCGAGCTGCCGGTGAAAGACGGAGAACGGTTCGGTCCCCATGAGACGGAGGAGTTGTGCCGCTATCTGGCGGAACTGGGCGTCGTGCATCATTCGGCAGGCGCCTGGCACTGGGTGGCGGACTCCTACCCTGCCGACGCCATCAGCCTTCGGTCGGTGACCAGCGACAACTTCGTGGTGATCGACACGACGGGCGAGGAGCGCGTGATCGGCGAGGTGGCCTTTCCGGCGGCGCTCACGGAATTGCACGAGAAGGCCATCTACCTCCACGAAGCCCGCCAGTACCAGGTCGAGCGGATGGACTATGACGGGCGCAAGGCGTATGTCCGTCAGGTCGAGTGCGACTATTACACGGACGCCATCGACTACACCCAGGTCAAGGTGCTCGAGGAGTTCGCCCGGAAGCCGGTGGCGGCTGCCGAGGCGCGCCACGGCGAGGCGCGCGTCAACCGCCAGATCGTGGGCTTCAAAAAGATCAAGTTCTATACGAACGAGAACGTCGGCGCCGGCACGCTGTCGCTGCCTGAGCAGGAGATGCACACCACCAGCTTCTGGCTCCACTTTCCGGCGCCGTTCTGGCAGCCCTTCGGCCACCTGTCTCCGGCCGAGCGGCTGAACGGGCTGACCGGGCTGGGGCACGCCTTCCGCACGGTGGCATCCCTTCTCCTGATGTGCGATCCGCGCGACCTCGGCGTATCGATCACCGAGGAGATCGCCCCTCCGGTCGCCTGCTTCGAGCCGAACCTGCATCTCTACGACAACTACCCCGGCGGCATCGGGCAGAGCGCGCCGCTGTGGGAGATGGCGGACCGACTTGTGGCGGGCGCGCGGGACCTGATCAGCCGCTGCGGCTGCGAACACGGCTGCCCGGCTTGCACCGGACCC
>DYJN01000058.1 GCA_020723085.1 Arcobacter sp. | reverse complement strand
GCTGAGCTACTTTCATTACCCGGCTCCGCATCGTACGCGCATCTCGTCGACCAACCCGCTGGAGCGGCTCAACAAGGAGATCCGCCGGCGCACCCGGGGAGCCGTCGATTTCGGAGGCTGGCGTGAAATGCTGGCTGCCGATCCGCCGGAAGGTTACAGCCAGTGGAATGGCCGGTTGCTGGCCGAAGCGCTGGGCGACGTGAGCGATGATCAGGTTTGGCGGATCCTGCGCAAACACAAGATCCAACTCCAGCGCCGCCGAAGCTGGTGTATCTCCACCGATCCGGAGTTCGGGCCGAAGGCGGCCGATGTGGTGGGCCTCTATCTGAGTCCTCCCGAGGATGCGGTCGTTCTGTGCATCGATGAGAAACCTCACATCCAGGTTCTGGAACGAGCGCAGGGTTGGTTGCGATTGCCCAACGGGAAAGCCCTGAACGGGTTCAGCCATTGCTCCAAACGCAATGGCGCCAGCACGTTGTTCGCGGCATTGGAAGTCGCCACTGGCCAAGTGCAGGCCGGCCACTATTCACGGCGGCGCAGGAGGGAGTTCCTCGACTTCATGAACGGCGTCGTGGCCGCGCATCCCGGCCAGGAACTTCATGTGATCCTGGACAATCTGAACACACACAAGCCCAAACAAGACCGGTGGTTGGCGCGGCATCCCCAAGTGCACTTCCACTTCATCCCGACGTACTCTTCCTGGTTGAACATGGTTGAAGTATGGTTCAGTATCCTGAGCCGCCAAGCGCTGCGAAATCTCAGTTGCACCGCCGTCCGGCAACTGCGCGGAGCCATCGACCGCTTCGTGAAGGCGTACACGGAGACGGCCGCTCCGTTCGAATGGACCAAGGCCGTCGTGATGCCGTCCGCGCCAAAGCAGAGTTACTCTGAGTTATGCAAGTAGGTACAAGGCCCGCTACCGCCCCAACCCAGGGTTCGCCGAACAGTATTTGGCTTCCCCGGACCGGAACAGCGGGCGGCTCTTCGCACCTGTGGGCCAACGGCGAGACAGTGATGCGCATCTTCGATCCGATTCGGGACACGGGCGGTTCCGGACGCGGTATCCGAAACTCGTTCTCCGGCCTCAGGACCGGGGCTTACGGCGTCCTCCGGCTGCAATTCGTCCCTGAGTACAGATGCTCTCTTGAACGCTCTGGAGTTGCTGGCTGAAGGGCTGGAGCGGCCCGTACCGGCAGCGCCGGGCGGACAGGGGCCAGCCGCCAGAGCGCCGCAAGCCGGTGGCCCTTGCCGGAGCGGTGCTGCCGCGTCACTCAAGCCGCCACGGCAAAGGGCGCGTCCGCCGTCAGCGCGCCCTGTGCACCCGCACCGCCGCCTTCCTGCCGGGCAGGAAGCGCAGCTCGAGAATGCCGCTGGAGTCGGACACAGCCTCGAAGATCTCTTCGCCGTCGACCTCCACGTCATAACGCGTCTCTTTGTCGAGCCCCACGATGAACGCCGTTTCCTCCACCGGCTTCTCGCCTTCGCCGGGCGGCGGGAGCCACCCGGTCTCGAATCGCAGTCCCGCCGGCGCAAACAGCACGCGCACCGCACCCAATTCCAGCGGGCGCGGCTGCGCCTCAGGCCGCACGAGGATGCGCTTGCCGGCGACGAACAGTTGCGCCCGCCCATCCCAAAGGCCGAACCAGGAGGCGTCCTCGTCCCAACTGGAGCGCACCAGCAGCCGCCCGCGAGCGTGATAGACGTCCCGCATATAAGTAAAGCTGAGCCCCGGCTGATAGGGGTTGGCCCACAGGAACTCGTAAGGGATGCCAGCCTCGCCCCGCATCAGGAAGCGGTCGAGCATCAACCAGCCCTGGAGGAACTGGTGGGGGCGGGCGTTGGCGTCGTAAGCGACGAGGGCGAATTCCGCGGCGCGGGAGAAAATGGCTTCGCGCAGGTCCGGCTCGCCCGGCTCCCAATAGGCGGGAATCCGGTACTCATTTTCCGCAGCGGGCCAGGGCTGAGGATAGTAGGAAAGAAGGAGCAGCGCGGGCAATTCCTCGAACCACTGGTGCAAACCCTCGCGCAAATCCAGGCGAAGATTGTCGCGGATGACGTGGAGGAACTCCGTGGCGGCATAAAGCTGCTCCCGGGTGGGAAAAGGGTTGCCGCCGCGCTGGAGCACTGGAGCGATCCGGCTCTGCCACCAGGTTTCGACAGTGAAGCGCAGGGCAGCCTCCGACGCCTTGGGTTCGGCGTCGGCCATGGCGACGGCGGCAAAAGCGAGGGAGCGGATGTGGCGCGCGTCGCCGGTGCGGAGAGAAAGGGCTGAATTCAGCTTCCGCGCCATCATCTGCGTGAGCGCCTCGCCGGCTTGCGGCTGGCACCAGTCGTAGACGAGCGCGATCTGGCGCAATTCGGCGGGATCGGAAGCGTTGGCTTTGGCCGCCCACTCGGCGGCTTGGCGGCAGGCGCCGGGCTGGCTCGTGACAGCGCCCCACAGAGCAAGGGCGAAGCCCGGTTCGCTCATCCGCGCGCGCCCGCGCATCAGCGAGTCGAACTGCTGCCAGCGGATGGATTCGCGCTCCCTTTCCCGCTTGAGCAGCCTGAAACGCCGTTGGGTCAACAGCAGGCGGGGCGGCTCGGAGTAGATCTGGTAATCCACTTCCTGGGCGGCGGGGGGCTGTTGCGGGCCCACCCAGAGGGCGAGCGCCAGAAGCTGTGTCACCATGCCACACCTGTTGAGGCAAAGCAGCCCGCGACGGCTGGGACAACCGCATGAGCGGCACAAGAAATCAATGACTTGCAGACCAACACGGATGGCAGCGCGTTTGCTACACTCAAGAGCGAATTGATGAAGTCTCTGTAGACCTGCCCTCTGCTGTGACGGGCCAGTGAAAGGAAAGAGTGGAACTTGGATACGCAGTGCTTGCGGGAGCCGGTGTTCAAAGATCTTTTCCACTTCATCTGATCGCTGGCAGGTCCCAGCAGAGGGTCATTTTTTTCGGCATTCATCTTCGGTGGATTGGCTGACGGCTTGACGGAGTTCTCTCCCTGGGGAACGGGAAGCGGCGCTCCGGATCTGAGTGGTGAAGAGTAGTCGAAAGCGGCAGCTTCATCAGGAGCGATAGGGAACAAAGGCTTTGTCGGATCTGGCGTGACCGTCGCCGTGACCCTCGCCCAGCCAGGGCGGGCCGCATTGGATTGGCTCGTTTCGAGTGACCCCCGCCATGAGGCGATCCAATGCGGCTTTTTCTTTCCCCTACCAGCACAGGGTGCCGGTACGGGGCTCTTCCTCTTCATTCGGCAGATAGATTGCCTTGCATTTTTCGCAGCGGTAAATCTCCGCGTCCGCGCCGAAGCGCTGCCGGATCTCATCCCCGAAGAAGTACCACCGCTTCAGGTGCCCCGCGCACAGCTTCCCCTTTTCGTCCTTGAGCCCGCAGGAGCGGATGCGGGGCGCGCGCTTCAGGATCTTTGTGCCGTCGCTCAGCGTGCCGATCTCGACAGCCTGAGGCACAGGCCGCGTCGCCTCTGCATACTTCGGGTTCGCCATGGCAAATAGGACCTCGAAGCCCTTATTATGTCACAGCAGGGCCGTGAATCTCCCCGGCGCGGTTTGATTTACTGGCAAGAAGGAAGCTGATATGTACCGCCGCCATTTCCTCGCTTCGCCCCTCGCCACCCTGCCGCAGTCCGGCGCTCAAACGGCGCGCCCGAATCCCGCCGCCGCGCGCCGGCCCAATGTCATCTGGTTTTTCGGCGATCAGCACCGCGCACAGGCGCTCAGCCTGTCGGGGGATCCGAACCTCCGCACGCCCAACATCGACAACTTCGCTTCCATGGGGGTGCAGTTCACCCATGCCGTCTCCGGATTCCCGCTCTGCTGTCCGTTCCGCGGCTCGCTGCTTACCGGCCGGTATCCGCATCACTGCGTGCCCGGCCATGAATACCCGCTCCCCGAAAATCAGCCCACCATCGCCCAGCCTTTCCACGAAGCCGGCTACCATACGGCCTACTTCGGAAAGTGGCATCTCGGCGGCTGGAAGGAACGGAACGGCCGGGCGGCGCACTTCATTACCGATCCACGCCGCCGCGGCGGGTTCGACTCCTGGACCGGCTATGAGAACAACAACTCGCAGTACGACTGCTGGGTCCACGGCGGCGAAGGCAAGGACGCCTTCCACTACCGGCTTCCCGGCTACGAGACCGACGCCCTCACCGATCTGCTGATCCGTTACATCAAAGAGCAGGCTTCCGCGCAGCGCGCCGGCGCCGGAAAACCCTTCTTCGCCATCTGCTCCGTGCAGCCGCCGCACGATCCGTACGTCGCGCCGCCGGAATACCTCCAGCGCCATTCGCCCGCCTCGGTCCGCTTCCGCCCCAATGTACCGGAAGCGGGATGGGTGCGCGAGCGCGCCGCACGCGAACTGGCCGGCTATGCCGCCATGGTCGAAAACCTGGATCACAACCTCGGGCGCGTGATCCGCACGCTGCACGAAGAGGGGCTGTACTTCAACACCCGCCTGCTGTTCTTTTCCGATCACGGGGACATGCTCGGCTCCCACGGCCAGTTCCGCAAGACCAACCCTTATGAAGAATCCATCCGCATCCCCTTCTTCATCAGCGGCGGCCAGCCTTCCTATGAAGGCCGGATTACCGGACGCTGGCCCGTGCTGCTGAATGCGCCTGACATCGCTCCCACCACGCTCGGCCTGTGCGGCATCCGGCCTCCCTCATGGATGGAAGGGCGGGACTGGTCCGCCTTCCGCCTGCGCCCTCCCGGCAGCCCGGCGCCGGCGCCGCCCGACTCGGCTTACCTTCAGTGCGTCATTGCCACCGGCCACGGCGACTCCACCAACAAGCCCTACCGCGGCGTCGTGACGCGCGACGGCTGGAAATACGTCTGCTTCGAGAACGTCAGCTGGCTGCTGTTCAACCTGAACGAAGACCCGTATGAGCAGGTGAACCTGGCGCACAACAACCGCTTCCGCGCGGAAAGGCGGAAACTCATCGCACGGCTCAGACAGTGGGTGGCCGACACCGGGGACAAGTTCGCCGTTCCTGACGATTGAAGCCACGGCAGGCGGCGGAGCCTGTTGAGAAAATCGCAATAGCCATGCCGTGCGCGACGCTCAGGGTGAACGGCCGGGAACACACGGCCGAGGCGCCCGCGGGCATGACGCTGCTCGAATTCCTCCATGACCGTCTCCAGTTGCCCGGCGTGCGCGCAGGGTGCGAAGAGGGAACTTGCGGCGCCTGCACGGTGCTCGTCGGCGGCAGGGCCACGCGCGCCTGCATGATTACTGCCGCCGCCTGCGAGGGCAAGCCGTTCACGACGCTGAAAGGGCTGGCCCGCAATGGCGGGATGCACCCGGTGCAGCAGGCGTTCCTGCGTCATGCAAGCCTGCTCTGCGGTTTCTGCACGCCGGGGGCGGTTCTTGAAGCGGTGGTGTTGATCGAGGATGAAACGCGGCCGCTCACCCACCGGCGGATCCGCCAGGCGCTGGGCGGGCACGTCTGCCACTGCGGCATGCATCACCGCATCGTCGCCGCCGTGGAAAAGGCCGACCGCCGCATGGGCCGGCTGAAGTAGCGGTCTTCTGCGCTGCTCGAACCCGATGCCGCGAAGAACAGCGCGAGAGCGGGGTTCGTTGCGCACCGGCTCGAAGGCCGGATCCGCGGCTGTTTTGCGCCTATAGGGAGCGCCCAAGGCAAGTCCGCTTCGAGTCCCTCGAGAGCGGCCCGGGCGTTGCCGGTCAGGCTGTCCGAGACGCCCCGGCGATGAGGGGAGCCGGTCTGCAGACGGCGGGAGCTCCGGTCCACACGCGCTGCTGAAGGAAGGCGAAGCAGAAGCCGTTCCGGCGGGCCTGCCGGAACTGCCGCTGACGAACCGGGCGCTGTTTGGATCTGCGGACCGCAGCCCGGGCGATTCCCGCGGCTCTCCGCCCCGCCCCGCTCGGCTTCCGCAGGCCGCGTTCACACAGAATTCATGCGGATGTGGCGCCTCTGCGCCGGCGATGCTGATAGTCTGGGGCCATGCGGAAGGCGTGGCTCGCAGTGATCTTTCTCTTGCCTCTGGCAGGCGTGGCGTGGTTTCAGGCGCGGCAGGCGGGACGGCTCGCCGACGGATCGTTTCTCATCCCGACCGGCCAGCGGCTGACGCCGGCGGGCACGCACATCGAAGTGAACGACCGCCCGCTCGGCATGACGTTGAGTCCTGACGGGAGACTCCTCGCCGTTGCTACGGGCAGCAACTTCGCTCCCCGCGCGCTGCACCTGATCGACACGCAGCAGCAGCGCGTCGTGCAGACGCTGCCCGTGGGAGACAGCTTTGTCGGCGTCGCCTTCAGCGGGCAGGGCGAGGAGTTGTACGTCGGCGGCGGGCGGGATCACGACGTGAAGATCTTCCGCCGCCGCCAGGATGGATCGTTCGCACAGGAGGCGCGCATCGGGATCGCGGGCGCCGCGCCCAGCGGCCTGGCGCTCACGGCGGACGGCAAACGGCTCTTCGTGGCGCTCAACCTGAAACACATGGTGGCGATGGTCGATCTGACAACGCGCCAGGTGCAGGAGCTCGAGGCAGGCAGTTTCCCGTACACGGCCGTGGCCGCCGGCAGCAAGGTCTACGTCAGCAATTGGGGCGGGCGCAAGCCGCGGCAGGGCGACCGCACCGACGGCGCGTTCCCCGTCGTGCTCGATGAGCGCGGCATTCCATCCAGCGGCACAGTGACGGCGTTTGACGCCTCTTCAGGCAGGCGCCTGGCAGATATCGAGGTGGGCCTGCATCCGAGCGCCATGGCCTTCGATGCGAAGCGCGGGCGGCTCTATGTGGCCAACGCCAACAGCGATACGGTCTCGGTCATTGACACGCGCGCGGACCGCGTGATCGAGACGATCCGCGTCGGACCGTTTGACGGCGCGCCGCTCGGGAGCTCTCCCAACGCACTCGCCCTCTCTCCCGATGGCGCCATCCTGTACACCGCCAACGGCGCCAACAACGCGGTGGCGGTGGTGCGCGTCAGCGGGCGGCGCCCCCGCGTCGAGGGCTTGATACCCACCGGCTGGTATCCCGCCGCGGTCGCCGTCTCGCACGACGGAAGAAGGCTCTGGGTGGCCAGCGGCTACGGTTTCGGCTCTGTCGCCGCGCTGCCGGAAGGACGCCTCGGGCGCAGTTACCGCGACCGCGCCGGCGTCGTGTCCGCGATCGATGCGCCCGATGCGCGCCAGCTCGCGCGGATGACGAGGCAGGTGCTCGACAACAACCGCGACCAGAGCGCACAGCCCGCGCCGCCGAATTCCGGCCATCCCATTCCGATGCACCGCAGCCAGGCGTCGCCGATCCGCCATGTTTTCTACATCATCAAGGAGAACCGGACGTACGACCAGGTGTTCGGCGACCTGCCCCGGGGCAACGGCGACCCGTCGCTGGTGCATTTCGGCCGTGACGTGACGCCGAACCATCACGCGCTGGCCGAGCAATTCATTCTTCTCGACAACTACTATGCCCCCGGCGACCAGTCCGCCCTCGGCCACCGCTGGTGCACGCAGGGCTATGCGAGCGACTGGATCCACAAGTACGGCAATGCACGCAACGACGCCAACCCCATGCTGTTCGCGCCCACCGATTTCCTGTGGGACAACGCCCGCAGGCACGGCGTGAGCGTACGAGCCTACGGCGAACGCGGCCGCACGATCCTCGATCCGCCGCAGGCCACTTGGACCGACATTTACCAGGACTGGAAAAACAAAACCGGCAGGATCCGCCTGAAGGCCGTGCCCCTCGTGCTCGGCCTGCGGGACATTTACCACCCGGTGTATCCGGGCTTCAATATGCGCATCACGGACCAGTTGCGGGCTGACATTTTTCTCGAAGAATTCCGGAAATTCGAGCGTGACGGGACGCTGCCGCGGCTGAATATCCTCCTGCTCCCGCAGAACCACACCAACGGCACCGCGCAGGGCTTCCCGACGCCGCGCGCCACCGTGGCCGATAATGACCTCGCCCTTGGCCGCATCGTCGAGGCCATCTCGCACAGCCGCTACTGGCGCGAATCGGCCATTTTCGTCACCGAGGACGACGCGCAGAACGGGCTGGATCATGTGGCCGGGCACCGCACTGTAGGGCTGGTAATCTCGCCGTGGGTCCGGCGCAAGGCGGTGGACAGCACCTTTTACACGACGATCCACATGTACCGGACCATAGAGCAGATCCTCGGGTTGCCGCCGGCAAATCAGTTCGACCTGGCGGCAGAACCGATGTTCACCGTGTTCGGCACGCAGCCCGATTTCACGCCCTACAAGGCGCTGCCCAACCGGATCCCGCTGGATGAGATGAACCCGCCCGTGAGAAAACTCGCCGGGCTGTCACGCAGGCTTGCCGAGGCCTCGGCGCGGATGGACTTTGCCGAGCCGGACGCGGCGGACGAGCAGCTTCTGAACCGAGCCGTGTGGCACTCGCTGTTCCCTCGCCGGCCCTATCCGGACATGGGCGGCCGGTGAGCTCCGGGGCTGGGGCGCCGGCAGCGGGTCTCGAGGAGCGTACCGGCAGACTCGAGTGAATTCCGGAAAGGGTTGCTATACTTCGATCATCCATATCCACCAGAAGGATCGGACCATGAACATCAGGCGCAGAGTGTTCCTGACGCTGATATTCTGCGCGGCAGCGGCGCCTGCCGTCGAACTCCCCTATCAAAAGCCGCCCAAGCAGATTCTGGACGTACTGCACGCCCCCGCGCCGCCGGTGACGGTCATCAATCCGGCGCGCACGCATTTCCTGATCCTCGAACGGGAACTGATGCCGCCGATCGCCGAACTGGCAAAGCCCATGCACCGCCTGGCCGGGCTGCGCATCAATCCGGCCAACAACGGCAAGCACCTGCCGGGTCTGACGCTGACGGGGCTGCGGGTGAAGGCGATTGAAGGCGGCGCGGAGACGAGGATTGCGCTGCCCGCCGGAGTGCGCTTCACACAACCCGTGTGGAGCCCGGACGGGAGGCGCTTCTCGCTGCTCGGCTACACTTCCAATGCCGTGGAGCTGTACTTCGGCGAGGTGAATTCGCCTGCGTTGAGACGCGTGCAGGGGTTGCGGATCGACGACACGATCGATGGAATCGCAGGCTGGTGGAGCGGCAGCGGGGAGCTGCTCGTACGCGCCGTTCCTGCCAGGAGAGGCCCGCCGCCGCAGAAGCCCGCGGCGCCCGCGGGTCCGAATGTACAGGAGTCGGCGGGGCAGTCCGGTCCGGTGCGCACGTATCAGGACATGCTCTCGAACCCCTATGACGAAAAGCTGTTCGACTACTACTGCACCTCGCAATTGATGATCGTCAACGCCGGCACGCTGCGCGCCCAACCGGTGGGCGAGCCGAAGATCTTCACCGCCGCCGAGCCGTCGCCCGACGGCCGTTACCTGCTGGTGAAGTGGGTCCACGCGCCGTATTCCTACCTGCATCCTTACCCTGCGTTTCCTGAAGAGACGGAAGTGTGGGACCGGGCGGGCAAGCTCGTGCACAAGGTCCATTCGGCGCCCTTGCGGGACCGGGTGCCGATCGAGGGCGTGCCGGCAGGACCGCGCAATCCAGGCTGGCGTCCGACGGAGGGCGCAACGCTCATCTGGTGGGAGGCGCTGGATGACGGCGATCCCCGCAAGAAAGTTCCGCACCGCGACCGGCTCATGCTGCTGAAGGCGCCGTTCACCGAACCGGCGAAAGAAATCTACAGGACGACGCACCGCGCCCGCGGCCTGATCTACGGCGAGCGGGGCGGGCTGGCACTGGTGACCGATTATGACCGCGATCGCCGCTGGGTGCAGACGGTGCGCATTTTTCTCGACGATCCGGGCGCCGCGCCGAAAGTGATCTGGTCGCGCAACCAGCAGGACCGTTACCGCAATCCTGGCATGCCGGTGATGAAGACGCTCGCCAGCGGACGCAGCGTGATGCAGCAAAGCGGCGACTGGATCTTCCTCGCCGGAGAAGGCGCAACACCGCAGGGCGACCGCCCGTTTCTGGACAGGTTCAAAATTGAAACCGGCGAGAGCGAGCGCCTGTTCCGCGCGGGGGAAAAAGGCTACGAGAGCTTCGCGGCGCTGCTCAGCGAAGACGGCTCGCGCTTCCTGACGCGCTATGAAACGCCCGACTCGCCCCCGAACCTTTACATCCGCACGCGCGGCAGCCAGCAGCGGCGCGCGCTGACGGACTTCCAGGACACCACGCCGCAGTTGCGCGGCATCCGGCAACAGCTTGTGACCTACAGGCGCAAGGACGGCGTGCAATTGTCGTTCACGCTGATGCTGCCGCCCGGATATCAGGAAGGACAGCGGCTGCCGACGATCCTGTGGGCTTATCCGCTCGAATACACCGACGCTGATACGGCGGGGCAGATCGGCGGCTCCACGCAGCGCTACGTGCAGATGCGCGGCGCCAGCCATCTGTTCCTGCTGCTGGCAGGGTACGCGATTCTGAACAACGCCACCATCCCGATCGTCGGCGACCCGGAGACGGTGAACAACACTTACGTCGAGCAGCTGATCATGGGCGCGGAGGCGGCGATCGACAAAGCGGTCGAGATGGGCGTGACGGACCGGAACCGCGTGGGCGTCAGCGGGCACAGCTACGGCGCCTTCATGACGGCGAACCTGCTGGCGCACACGCGGCTGTTCCGGGCGGGCGTCGCGCGCTCGGGGGCTTACAACCGGACGCTGACGCCGTTCGGGTTCCAGAGCGAGCGGCGGACCTTCTGGCAGGCGCGCGACATCTACATCAAGATGTCGCCATTCACCTACGCCGATCAGATCAAGGACCCGATCCTGCTCATCCACGGCGAAGCGGACAACAACCCGGGCACCTTTCCGATCAACTCGGAACGGCTCTACCAGGCGGTTCGCGGCAACGGCGGGACCGTCCGGCTGGTGATGCTGCCGCATGAGAGCCACGGCTACATGGGGCGGGAGAGCGTCGAGCATGCCATCTGGGAGATGCTCACGTGGTTCGACCGCTATGTGAAGAATGCGGGGGCGAAAGCGGCATCGGAGTAAGACGTAACGGAGAGCCGCATCTGGACGTCGATTTTGAACGGGACGGCTCGTGTCCCATCACGCACCCGAAAGCGCCGGACAGGCGCCGGGTGCATTCTCCAACACAGGTATGGCAGGAGGTGTCAGAGTCATGAAATCGGTCCTTTGCCTGCTGGTGCTCGGATCGGCAATGGCATCGGCGCAGACGCAGCCCGCCGCGCGGGATCTGACGGCGGTGTCGCACGAGGTTCTCGCCGCGATCCAGACCGTCAAGAACCACTCCTTGAGTCTTCTGAAAGAAGTGGAGAAGAAGCAGCCGGACCGGCGGACGGTGCAGGCGCTGGCCACAAAGGCTGTGGCGCAGGCCAAGCAGATCCGGAAGCTGATCGAGGAACTCGACGCCTTCTACGCGAAGATGCCCGAGGCGCAGCAGAGCGCCCTGCGGCGGTCGTGGTCGGTGGCGACGATCCTGAACGGCTGCATGGAGGCGGCATCGGACTCGCTGGCGGGAACCTCGCCTGACGTGTGGGGGGAGGTCCGGACCGGCGCTGAATGCGCCCAGAGGCGGGCGGAGCAGTTGGAAGAGGTTCTGGCGCCGTTCCGGCAGGGGCAGTAAGGCTCCTGTGGAGATGAAACCGGCGCGGGGGGCGTCCATCAGGTCGCGCGGCGGCCGCAGTCGCTTCCGCCTGAGCGGCCAGTGCGGCGCGCGATGCCGAATCCCACATTGAGCTTGAAGGAGGAACTGCGATGCGAAGCTTGTGGAAGCTTGCGCCTGCGATGCTTTGCGCCGCTGCTCTTCTGGCGGCGGATGCGGATTCGCAGGCAAGCCTGAAGGACATGGCGCAGAAGCTGATCGCGGAATCGCGGACGACGCGTGAAATGGCCATGCAGATCGCCGAACAGCTCCGCAAGAGCGCGGACACGGCGGCTGTGCGCGATCAGATCCCGGTGCTGGAGCAGCATGCCGCGTCGATCCGGCAGCTGATCGGCGATCTGGAGTCCAAAGGCGCGACGCTGAACGCGAAGCAACGTCAGCAGCTCGAGACGGCGCGCAAGGTGGCCGAGATCCTGAATGTGTTCCTGGAGAACAAGAAGCAGATGCTGAACTCGGTCACCTCCCCGCGGGACCGCGACCAAGTACGCTATCAGGCCATTGGAGTGGCGCAACGCGCGGAGATGATCGAGAAGACGATCGCCAAGCTGGGCCTGTAAGAGGCCGCCCTTGCGGTTGATCCACAAGGGAGCGCCCGCGCGCGCCTGCCGGAGACCCCGGTTTTCCGGGGTCTCTTTTTTTCTGAGTCCGGCGAGGCTGGCGTCCCGGTCCAGGCTCCTGCAGCGGCAGGCGACGGACGGGGATGGCCGGCGGCGCGGGGCGGCGTTCCAGGGAGGCCGAGGGAACGGGAATGGTGGAGGCGGCGGGAGTCGAACCCGCGTCCGAGATGGTTCACCGAAGCAAGCCTACGTGCGTATCCGGCCTTTGGATCTCAACGCCACGGCCCGGACCAGCGCGGCCTCATGGCGTCCAGCCTGGGAAATCTCGGATCTCGGCCTCAGGCGGCAGCCTCGACCCCAGCCTGCGAAGATGACGCTTCCCGGCGGCCCGCAGGCCCACCACCGTTCAGCGGCCGCCTAAAAATTAGGCAGCGTAGGCAAACTGCTGATTGGCAGTTTTGGTTTTCCGATCGTTTTACGGGAGCTCGGAACCCGGCACGCCTCACTTCGTCGATCCCATCCCGTCGAATCCGTTACGCCCCCTTCCCTGCCAGAACGGACTCTCTTGAGCGAGAGTCTCTAACGACAGGATACCGCGCGGGTCAAACCGCGCCAAGCCCGCCGGCAGGAGGACTCAGCCGCGGGGCTCGTCGAGCACTGCGGCGACGGCGTGCAGCGTTGCGGCGATGCGCACGCTCGCCACCACGGCTTCAGGAGTGACGCCTTTGTCCCGGACCACAGCTTCGTGGGACCTGATGCAGGCTTCGCAGCCGTTGATCGAAGACGCCGCCAGGCAGGCGAGCTCAAAGTCCACCGGGTCGCCGCCGTGCGTGCGGATGGCCTGCATGCGGAGCCGCGCCGGCACGCTCGAGTACTCATCCTTGCCCAGCATGTGCCGGAAGCGGTAGTAGATATTATTCATCTCCATGATGGCGAAAGCGGCTTTGGCCGACTCGAGCTGCTCCGGCGTCAGTTTCGCAGCGGCTTCCGCCAGGATCACGCGGCCCAACGTTTCGTTGCGGCAGGCGAGGGCGCAAGCGACAGCCGCCGTCCATGTCTGTTGTTCGGTGAGTTCCTGCTGAGCCAGCACATTCTGCAGGTTCAGCTTCATGTCCCGCGCGTATGCGGGCAAAGACTCGGCGAGTTCCGTCAGATTCATTCGTGATTGTCCTGGAAAATCGGGAAGCCGCGCGGGAGCGCGCCCGGAGGCGCGTCCCGCGCCTGCTGCGAGGCTTACACGTGGATGGTTTCCTGACCCTTCTGCCAGTTGCAGGGGCACAGCTCATCGGTCTGGAGCGCGTCGAGCACCCGCAGCACCTCGTTCACGTTGCGGCCGACATTGAGGTCGGTCATCATGACGAAGCGGATGACGTTGTCCGGGTCGACAATGTAGGCGGCGCGCTGCGCCACGCCCTCCGCCGGGTCCAGAATGCCGAGGACGCTGGCGAGCTCCCGCTTGACGTCGGCCAGCATCGGGAAAGGCAGGTCCTTCAGATCCGCATGGTGCTGCCGCCAGGCGAGATGCACGAACTCGCTGTCGGTGCTGCAGCCCAGCACCTGCGCATCGCGGTCCTGGAAATCCTTGTTGAGCTTGCCGAAGCCGACAATCTCAGTCGGGCAGACGAAGGTGAAGTCCTTCGGCCAGAAGAAATACACTTTCCACTTGCCTTTATATGTGTCCTGATTGATGTCGGTGAATGCCTTTTTCAGATCGGTGTCCACCGTGGCCTTCAGGTTGAAATCCGGGAATTTCTGTCCAACTCCAAGCATATTTCGAGTAGGCTCCTTCCTGTCTTCAGAATGAGATAAGTTCTCAGGTTTTCTTCCTGGCACAGCCGGGGCAAAGCCCCAGAATCACCACCTGATGGCGGAGAATCCGGTATCCTGCCGGCGGCCTGCGCCTGAGCGAAACGGGTTCGACGGCTTCCTGCTCCAGATCCAGAATCGATTTACAGCCGACGCACACCAGATGGTGATGGTCCTCCAGATTCGATTCGAGGAGCAGAGGCCCATGGTGAAGGGCGACCTCGCGGAGCAGGCCGGCGTCGAGAAACGTGTGAATGTTTTTGTACACGGTGGCGAGCGAAATGGCGGGGATCTGCCGCTTCACCCGCGCGTAAATCTTCTCGGGCGACGGATGCCCGCCCAACTCCAGCACGGCACGGAAGATGGTCTCGCGCTGATGGGTCAGCGCCAGGCCCGCCGCCCGGCACTGCCGCCGGAACTCCGCGGACCTGTCTTCGATTGAGGCCGTCATCTGGATAATAATTCTTAAACAGGAATCCTTCTCAAACAGTCAAGCGCTGCCGCGCAGCGGCGCATGCTGGCGCGTGTCATATGAGATGCCTCATCACCGCTTCCCGTTGCGGGATTCCAACAATTCCTGCGAGAGGAAAAAACCAATCAGACGGCGCGGTCCTTGCGGGCCAGGAAGATGGAACAGCAACCGGGACCGAGACCCGGGAAGCTGCGGAACAGCGGCTGCGCGGCACCTGATGGCGGTGAGGCCGGCCGATCGGGGGTGTCCGGTTCCGGCACGGGTAGAGCGGACCGGCCCGGACAGGCGGATCCGCGCTTCTCGAGGCACGGTACGCCTGTGGGTCATCCCCGCTCGCCATGGCCGCCACATGCCATGGCCCGTCAAAACGGGGCTCGCGGTTCCGGCTGGACGCGGCCGCCAGGGACAGCCGCCGGCTTCAGCCGCGGGTTTCCGGCGGGCGGCGCAGCATGAGGCCGAGCTCGCGCAACTGGCGGTCGCTGACCTGCGACGGCGCGTCGCACATCAGGTCCGTGCCCTTGGCGGTCTTCGGGAAAGCGATCACATCGCGGATCGAGTTCTCGCCGGCCAGGATCATCACCAAGCGGTCCAGACCCAGCGCGATGCCGCCATGAGGGGGCGCGCCGTAGGTGAGGGCGTCGAGCAAGAAGCCGAACTTCGCGCGGGCCTCTTCGCTGGACAGGCCGAGCGCTGCGAAGACGCGCTTCTGGATGTCCTGCCGGTGGATGCGGATCGATCCGGAGCCCAGCTCCACGCCGTTCAGAACGAAATCGTAGCTGCGGGCGCGGCAGCGCACCGGCTCGGACTCCATCAGATCCAGGTCTTCCTCGCGCGGCGATGTGAACGGATGGTGCGCCGCCACCCAGCGCTGGTCTTCCTCATCCCACTCAAACATGGGGAAGTCGAGCACCCAAAGGAAACGGAAGTCTCGCGGATCGAGCAGACCGTGACGGTCATTGTATTTCTGTCCGGCGTAGAGGCGGAGCTGCCCGCACGCCTGCAACACCGTTTCCGCGGGCCGAGGGCCTTTGGGTTCGCCGCGCCAGCCCGCCAGCAGCAGCAGGTCGTCTTCCTGCGCGCCGATGCGCTCGCGCACCTTCAGCATGGGCTGGGGGAAATCACGGTCCAGGCGCTTGACGTCGTCGTAGACGGCGAGACCACGCTCGCCGCCGAAGAGCTTGAGTTCGTCGCGTTCCTTGCGGCTCAGGGCTCCGGTCTTCGGGACGCGGACGGCGACCAGAGGCAGCCCCGGGCGCGTCAATCCGGCTTCAGCGGGGAAGAGATCTTCGACCGGCCAGAAGCGCGGGAGGCGCAGATCGGGTTTGTCGATTCCATAGCCGAGCATGGCCTCTTCATAGGTCATGCGCGGGAACGGGCCCTTCACGGTGAAGCCCGCGGTTTCGCAGACGCGTTCGATCAGCGGCTCGACGGTCTCGAAGATCTGTTCTTCCTGCGGGAAGGACATTTCGAGGTCGATCTGCGTGAATTCGTACTGGCGGTCGGCGCGCAGGTCCTCGTCGCGGAAGCAGCGCACGATCTGGAAGTAGCGGTCATATCCGCTCACCATCAGGAGTTGCTTGAAGATCTGCGGCGACTGCGGCAGGGCGTAGAAATAGCCGTGCTGAATCCGGGAAGGGACCAGAAAATCGCGGGCGCCTTCGGGCGTGGATTTCGTCAGGAATGGCGTTTCAATTTCCAGAAATCCCTGCCTGTAAAGCTCTTCCCGCACGGCGAGCGAAATGCGGCTGCGCAGGACGATGTTGCGCTGCATGTGCGGGCGGCGGAGGTCGACGTAGCGGTAGCGCAGGCGCATGTCCTCGCTGACGTCGATATGCTCTTCCATCGGGAACGGGGGCGTCTCGCTGGTGTTCAGAATCCAGATCTTTTCGGCGGCGACCTCCACTTCGCCCGTGTCGATGGAGGCGTTGACGGTTTCGGGCGAGCGCTTCTCCACCAGGCCTTCGACGGCCAGCACATACTCCGAGCGGAGCATTTCGGCTCTGGAGTGCAGCTCTGCGTCGCACTCGGCGCGGAAGACGATCTGCGTGACGCCCCCTCGGTCGCGCAAGTGGATGAAGATCACGCCGCCGAGATCACGGCGCCGGTGCACCCAGCCCATGAGGACGACGCGCTTGCCTTCATCGGCAGCGCGCAGCGCGCCGCAGGAATGCGTCCGGCGCAGAGAGCCCAGGAAATCGAGCGGAATCTGTTGAGCCATGCTGGAAAACTGCGTCTGGTAGGGACGGTAAGGGACTATTGTAGCGCGGCCCTGCTTGCCCGCGCCCGCTGCGGCGCTCAGCGCGCCGGGGTCAGGCAGTCGATGATGACGCGCCAGTGGCCGTCGGGCTGCCGGCGGAAGACGGAAGTGAACGAGCCCTCCGTCGTGCAGAGGATGCCGGGCTGCGTCTCGCGAGTGAGGCTGAAGCGGCCCGACGCGCAGGCCAGGCTGTGCTCGGTCTCGAAATGGTTGGTCTCCCGCTTCAGTTCCATCAGGCCGTTGTCGAATTCGCGGCGCAGCCAGGCGAGGATCGCATCGCGGCCGTTGACGTCGGGGCCGCCCGGCGCCTGCAATTCCGCGTCGGCGGCGTAAAACGTTTCCACCAGGCGCTCGGGATCGCGCCGCCGGATGCAACGCACGAACTCCTCCTCCAGCAACTGGAGATCCCTCGTCGTGCCGTTCAGAGCCAGAAAAGGCATCGCCTCACCCTTTCCTCTGGCAGTTTGGCATCTTCGCCGCGCAAGTCAAGGGGCGCTCCCAGGCCGCGCCCCGCGTGCGCCGAAAGGGTCTAATGGTAGTGAATGCGGCAAGCGGCCCGGGGTCTGCTGGCAATCGCCGCGCTGATTGCGGCCGCGAGCCTCGCCGTCCGGGTGCTCGAGCGGACGAGGCGGCCCGCAGCGCCTGCGCAGAAGCCGGCCGCGGTTCCGCCTGAGCTCGATACGGGCGAGGTGCGCATCCTCAACTTCTACACCCCGCGCATTCCGGAGCGCGGCAGGCCGTTCACGCTCTGCTATGGCGTGGTCAACGCAGTTCGGGTCGAGATGGATCCTCCGCTGGCCGAGCTGTTCCCTTCGATCAGCCGGTGCGTGCAAGTCACGCTCCAGAGAGACACCCGAGCCACTCTTACGGCGTACGGCAAGGACGGCCGGGCCGTGCGGGTTCAGATCGATTTGCCGGTACGCGAGCCGCCGCCGGAGATTCTGTTTGTCGAAATCAGTTCCCGGGAAGTCCGCCGGGGCGGCCGCTTCACCCTCTGTTACGGCGTGCGCGACGCTGCGCGGGTGCGCGTGGAACCGGGCGGGATGAACCTGCCGGTTTCGCGAAAAAACTGCGCCACATGGTTCATCGTCCAGGCGCCGGAGAAGCTGATCGCCGAATCGCCCGCGGGCCGGGTGGAAGCGGCTCTGCCGGTCCGCATGAAGTCGAGCCCGTGAGCCGCGCCGGTTCAGCGCGGCGCCGCAGGCCTCTGCAGCGACTCCAGGTACCGCACGAGCCGGCCGGTCAGCGCGGCTGCCTCGCCTTCGGCAGGCGAAAGCGGCAGAAATACCGGCCCCCACACAGGCATCCGCTTGCCGCCGTGAGCCGGAAAGCCTTCGATGCCCCCGAGCAGACGCTGCACGCGCGGAGCCGGAAACTGGCCGTATTTGCGCGACAGCGCCGTCAAATCCGCCGGGCGCATGCGCATTGCCTCGGCCGCCGGCCCGTCGCCGCGTCCTTCGAGTCCGTGGCAATTGGCGCAGTAGGCCACATAGAGTTCCCTTCCGGACATGCCGCTCCGTTCGCGTCCGGCGTCTTTGAGCGCTGTCCCCTTGGGGGGTGCGGCGCCGCAAGCAGCGGCCGCAGCGAGCAAGGCAAGGACGCTCCACGAACATCCTCTCATGCGCATCGTCTCGCCTCCGCTCCCAGCGTAGGCTCCCTCCCGGCGCTCGGCAAGGCCCGGCCGGCGCTGTTGCCGCACCGGAACCGTTGTGCTATCAATGGAGGCAGATTGTTCCCCCAGCCCATTCGGGCGAATCGGGTATCTTTGTTTCATACAGGAGCACGCCGTGGAATCCTCCAACCGCCGCCTGATCCGGCCCGCGCTTGCCGAAGTGAAAGAACGGGCCGCCAGCCGCAGCAACAACACACAGGCCAGGAAACAGGCGCCGCCGGACGTGACCAACGCCGAGAACTTCTATTACGTGAAGCAGATGCAGGCGAAGACACCGCTGGTGGTGGTGCTCCATGACGGAGAAGAACTGCACGGCACGCTTGAGTGGTACGACAAGGGCTGCATCAAGCTGACGCGGGACGAGGGACCCAACCTGCTCGTCTACAAGTCGGCCATCAAGTACATCTACAAGGCCTGACCGCCGCCCTGCTGCTCCAGGCGCTCTTTCTCGATGGCGCGCCTGCGCACCTCCAGCCGCTGCGCCCGTCTCTGCCCGGCCTCTCTCCATCTCCGCTTCTCCGTTTCTGTCTCCGGAATCACGGGTGGGATCTCGCACGGCTTGCCCCCGGGCGAGAGAGCGACAAAGGTGAGGTAGGAAGAGTTCGTGTGCCGCACTTCGCCTGTCTCGAGGTCTTCAACGAAGACCTTGACGCCCACTTCCATCGAGGTTCGGAACACGCGGTTGACGCTCGCCTTGAGGATCACGAGCTCCCCGATGCGGATGGGGTGCAGAAACGTCATGCGGTCCACCGAGGCGGTGACCACCGGGCGGCGGGCATGGCGCATGGCGGCGGTGGCCGCGGCCAGATCCACCAGGTGCATGATGCGCCCGCCGAGCAGGTTTCCCAGGGTGTTGGCGTAAATCGGGAGCGCGAACTCGCTCAGCTCGCTCGCCGACTCGCGCACGGGGCGGCCTTCCATGACAAGAAGGTACCATGAAGTCCATGGGACGCCTCGAAGACCTGCAGCGGCTGCTCGAACAGGATCCAGCCAACACCCGCCTCCAGTACATGCTGGCGATGGAGTATCTGAGCCAGGGTAGGCCGGCGGAAGCGGCAGGGGCTCTCCGGGCGTTGCTGGACCGGGATCCCGCCTATGTGCCCGCTTATTATCAGGCGGGCCGCGCCTGCGAGGAGGCGGAGGATCCCGACGCTGCGCGGGACTTCTACCGCCGCGGCATCGAAGCCGCCCGCCGCGCCGGGGACGCCAATGCCGCCGGCGAACTGCAGGCGGCGCTGGACCTGTTGGGCTGAGGCGGCGCCCGGACCGGCGGGCTGCCGCCGCGCCGGGCCTTATGATTCCGGAGGGACGCCAGCCATGCGGCCCCTCCTCTACTGTGCGCTGACGCGCCGTTCGGCGCCGTACACCGTCAGCAAGGGGTGGCGCAGCACTGCCCGCACTTCCCATACCCTGCCTGCCGGAAGCTTCTCCGTCTTCAGAGTGTAACGGGAGGCGCGCGCGAGACGGACGAGTTTTGTGGGCGTGAACGGACCGGGGCGCTCGGTCAGATCGAGCCCCGTGACGTCGCGATACTCGAACCCCGCCTCGACGGACTCCGCTTTGCCGAGATCCAGCACTTCGCCGGACAACACCAGAGCGCCCGATTGCGGGTCCCAACGCGGCTCGAGCGTCGCGACTCTCGGGGGCAGGAGCGCCGGCTCGACCGCGGTCAGTTTCAGCACGACGGGATTGGGCCACTTGCGGTCGTTATAAATCCTCTGGGCGCGCATCGCCCGGATGTGCAGGCCATCGGAGTCCTGCCTCCATGTAGTGGCGGGCTTCACGCCGGGCTGATACTCCAGGACACGGTCATTCTGGCCCAGCACGCCGGCCTTGGTCTTTGGCGTGGCGCGGACGCTTTTGAGCGTGATCTCGCGCCAGGCGCCATAGGGCCAGCGTTCCGAAGTGGCGGCGAAGACGTAGACGGTATCGGCGTCCTTCCGCTTCGTGAACCAGTATTCGCCCTCGTTGGTGACGACCCAGGGGCGGACATCATGGATCGCCTCGCCGTTGATGAACATCCAGAGCGCGATCTCACGCAGGCGCTCTTCCTGCTCGATGGGGAGTTCTCCGTTCGGCTTGGGGCCGACATTCAGCAGCAGGTTGCCGCCCTTGGCGCGGGTTTCGATCAGCAGGCGGATCAGCTCGCCGCCGGACTTGTAGGTCTCATTGGCAGGCTTGTACTGCCACTGCGTGCCCATGGTGATGCAGGACTCCCAGGCGCCTTCCAGCGGGACGCCGGGCACGTGCTGCTCGGGCGTGGCCATCGCCCCGCGGGTGACCACGATGCCTGGCTGCAGCTTCCAGGCCAGTTCGGGCAATCCCTTCTCCGGCGGCCCGTCCAGAAAGAGCACGTCGATCGGGCCGTAGCGCGTGAGAAGTTCGCGCAACTGAGCCTGATTGTGCGCCATGAGGCCGGGGTTGTTGAGCGGGCTGACTTCCGGCGTATGCCGCTGGATCTCGATGCCGTTTTTCCGCAACCACCAGAAGTCGTCCGGCGAAAAATACAGCCCGGCCGCAATGCCTTCACTGCGGAAAGCGTCAAGGATTTCTTTCGTGATATCGCCTTTGTACGGCGTATTCCGGATGCAGAAATCCGTTGTGGCGGTATCGAACATGCAGAATCCCGAGTGATGCTTGGCGGTGAAAACGGCGTATCGCATCCCCGCCAGACGGGCCAAGGCGGCCCACTCGCGCGGCTCGAACCGCCGCGGGTGGAACGTGCGGGGCAGATCGAAGATGAAGCGGCGCAGGTAGGCTTCGTCGGCGCCCACCATGGAATGGCTGATCACCGAGCCAAGCTGGCTGTCCAAGCCCCAGTGGATGAACATGCCGAAGCCTTGATCCCGGAACCACTCGAGGCGGTCGGAACGGTTCTGGCCCGCAGCACCGGCGGCGAGCAAGGCGGACAGGCACAACGGAAACAGGGATTGCATCGGGTCTTCGTCCTTGAGAGGCATTCTACCGGAGGCCGGATGCCGGCAACGCGGCGGCAAGCGCGCTGAAAGGCGCCGGTTTGACAGGTCCGGCGGTGGGATGCTAAAAAACGAAAGGGCCTTCGCTTTTTCGGACGCCCGGCGGATCTCATGGCCATTCCCCTTTCGCAGATGTGGACGGTGGCGGCGTATGTCCTGAAGCAGAAGATTCAGGGCAGGAAGCGCTATCCGCTGGTGCTGATGCTCGAGCCGCTGTTCCGCTGCAACCTCGCCTGCGCGGGCTGCGGCAAGATCCAGTACCCGCACCACATTCTGAAGCAGCAGTTGACGCCGGAAGAGTGCTTCCGCGCCGTGGAGGAGTGCGGCGCGCCGATCGTCAGCATCCCGGGCGGAGAGCCGCTGCTGCACCCGCAGATCCACGAGATCGTCGAAGGGCTGATCGCGCGGGAAAAATACATCTATCTCTGCACGAACGCGCTGCTGCTCAAGGAAAAACTCCCACTGTTCCGCCCGAGCAAGTATCTCTCGTTTTCCGTCCATCTGGACGGGCAGAGAGAGCACCATGATTTCTCCGTGTGCCGGGAAGGCGGTTTTGAGATCGCGGTGGAAGCGGTGCGGGAAGCCGTGCGGCGCGGCTTCCGGGTGACGACGAACACGACCTTGTTCGATGGCGCCGATCCGCGGAGCGTGCGCGCGTTCTTCGACGAAATGATGGACCTGGGCGTGGAAGGAATGATGCTGTCGCCCGGCTACGCGTACGAGAAAGCCCCCAACCAGGAGCTATGGCTCCAGCGCGAGCGCACGCGGCGGCTGTTCCGGCTGATTCTGTCGAACCGCAAACGGCGCTGGGTGTTCAATCAGTCCGCTCTGTTCATGGAGTTTCTGATGGGGCTGCGGGAGTTCACCTGCACGCCGTGGGGCATGCCGACTTACAACCTTTTTGGCTGGCAGCGCCCCTGCTACGTCCAGCAGGACGGTTACGCGGAAACGTTCCAGGAGCTGCTCGAAGAGACCGACTGGACGCGGTATGGTCCCGAGAGCGGCAATCCGAAATGCGCCAACTGCATGATGCACAGCGGCTATGAAGCCACCGCCGTCCATCACACCTTCTCCGGCTGGCGCGGCTTTGCCGAAACGATCCGGGCGACGTTTTCACTGTATAAAGATCCTGAAGCAGCGCAGGAGATCGAAAGGCTCCAGCCGGCGCCGCATCCCTGGGAACTGGTGCAGATCGGAGGCAGCGGCCGGGAGAGGACGTCATGAGCACGGCCATGGCGAAGACCGTTCGGCAGGGCGTGGTCTGGAAGGCGGAGAGTGAAAGCGACCTCCGCGAAGGGATCGAGGCGGCTTTCGATTACCGCGGCGACGTCACGCTGCTTCTGAGGAACGGGGCGAGAGTCGAGGGCTACCTGTTCGACAGGCGGCCGCGCGCGGCTCTGGAGGAGAGCCAGGTACGGCTGCTACCGACGGGGCGCAGGGAGAAGATGGTCTTCCGCTACTCCGACATCGCCGGCATCGAGTTCAGCGGACGGGACATGGCAGCGGGCAAGCGCTGGCAGGATTGGGTCCGCCGCTACGCCGAGAAGAAAGCGGCTGGAGAGAAGGACATCCGGCTGGAGCCGGAACGGCTGGACTGAATCGCGCCGCCACGCGGCCCAGCGCGGGCGCGCCGTGCGTCCAATGGTGCGACTCAGTGCGGCGCGACCCTGTTCCGGCACAGGCGGCGCTGCGGGCGGCTCAGCGCCCCCGCGGCACGCATCGCCAAGGCGCGGGGGAGAAACGGCGTCCCGCCGCCGCATGCACGCGCGGCTGCCGGGGG
>DYJN01000127.1 GCA_020723085.1 Arcobacter sp. | reverse complement strand
CCCCATGGGCGCTTCCTTTGGCCTTTGGCCGCTCCCTCCGCGCCTGCGGCGCTTCGGTCGCGGCACTTTGCGCCTGCGGCGCTTCGGTCGCGGCGCCTTACGCGCCTGCGGCGCTTCAGTCGCGGCACTCTGCATCGGCGCTTCGGTCGCGGCACCTTGCGCCTGCGGCGCTTCGGTCGCGGCGCCTGCACAGGCGCTCCCGGACCGCCGAGTTGACATTTTCCGCCCGCCTTGGGTATCTTGAAAGAGTTTGAGGAGTGCTCTGTTCCGCTCCTGGTAACCCTTTCCGCCGCCGGAATTCCGGCGTCTGGGAAAGCCGACCGGGGGCCCGCCCCGAGGTTCCATCAGACATCGAGCTGACCGGAGCATGGGCGTGTCCGAAGAAGGCCCTCTTGCATAAGCGCTGGCGAGGCGCTTGCCTGCCACGCTGAGTCAGAAACACGATTTTGAGCGGAATGCTGCCGGAGCAGCGCGCCGGAGCGGTCCGGACACGGACGCTCGCTGGCTGGTTGCGGCCGGCGGCGGGTTCGGGTTGAGACAGATTTCCGAGGAACGTACGTGCCGACATTCAACCAGCTTGTTCGCAAGGGAAGGAAGCCGCCGCGGTACAAGACGGCGAGTCCGGCGCTGCAGGCGTGCCCGCAGAAGCGCGGCGTCTGCACCCGCGTCTACACCACCACGCCCAAGAAGCCGAATTCGGCGCTGCGCAAGGTGGCGCGCGTGCGCCTGACCAACGGGATCGAGGTCACGACTTACATCCCGGGCGTCGGCCACAACCTTCAGGAGCACTCGATCGTGCTCATCCGCGGCGGTCGTGTGAAGGACCTGCCGGGCGTGCGCTATCACATCATCCGCGGAGCCCTCGACGCTGCCGGCGTGAGCGGCCGCATGCAGGGACGTTCCAAGTACGGCGCGAAGCGGCCCAAGGCCGGCGCGCCCGCGAAGAAGTAGTGGAAGGAGTTTGAGAGGATGGCCCGCAGACGACGCGCGGAAGTCCGCCAGATCCCGCCTGACAGCGTCTACAACTCGACGCTGGCCGAGAAGTTCATCAACTCCATGATGTGGGAAGGAAAGAAGACCGTCTCGCAGCGCATTTTCTACACCGCGATGGACACCATCCGCGAGCGCACCGGCGATGACCCGCTGAAGCTGTTCAAGAAGGCGGTCGAGAACTGCAAGCCGCTCGTGGAAGTGAAGACCCGCCGCGTCGGCGGCGCCAACTACCAGGTGCCGGTCGAGGTGCCCGCCAACCGGCGCACCTCGCTCGCGATCCGGTGGATTCTCACCGGCGCCCGCGCCCGGGCTGAGAAGAGCATGGCCGAGAAGCTGGCCAACGAGCTGATGGACGCCGCCAGCCTGCGCGGCGCCGCCATCAAGAAGAAGGACGACGTGCACCGCATGGCGGAGGCCAACAAGGCGTTCGCCCACTACCGCTGGTAAAGGAGAAACCGAGCTGAGCCGCAGCGCCTGCGACGACTGATATGCCCCGCACCGTTGCAATCGAGAAGATGAGGAACATCGGCATCATGGCCCACATTGATGCCGGTAAGACCACTACCACCGAACGCATCCTCTATTACACCGGCCGCACCTACAAGATCGGCGAGGTGCATGAGGGCTCGGCGACGATGGACTGGATGGTGCAGGAGCAGGAGCGCGGCATCACGATCACCTCCGCCGCCACTTTCTGCCAGTGGCGGGATTGCCAGATCAACATCATCGACACCCCAGGCCACGTCGACTTCACCGCCGAAGTGGAGCGCTCCCTGCGCGTGCTCGACGGCGCGGTGGCGGTGTTTGACGCCGTCGCCGGCGTGCAGCCGCAGTCGGAAACCGTCTGGCGCCAGGCGGACAAATATTTGGTGCCCCGCATCTGCTTCATCAACAAGATGGATCGCGTGGGCTCGGATTTCTACCACGCCGTGGACACGATCGTCGAGAAGCTCCAGGCGCGCCCCGTGCCGATTCAGATTCCCATCGGCGCCGAGGACCAGTTCAAGGGCGTGGTGGACCTGATCCGGATGAAAGCGCGCGTCTGGCGCGATGAAACGCTCGGCGCCGCCTACGACGACTTTGAGATTCCGGAGGCGCTCGTCGAAAAGGCCCGGGAGTACCGGGAAAAGATGGTCGAGGCCGCCGCCGAGTGCGACGACCACCTGATGGAGAAGTACCTCAACGGCGAGGAGCTGACCGAAGAAGAGATTCTGTTGGGCCTCCGCAAGGGCACCTGCGAGCTGAAGATCTTCCCCGTGATCTGCGGCTCGGCGTTCAAGAACAAGGGCGTGCAGAACCTGCTGGACGCCGTCGTGGATCTGCTCCCCTCGCCCGTCGACATCGCCGCCGTGCGCGGCACGGACCCCTCCGACCCGTCGCGCGGACTGGAGCGCAAAGCCGACGACGGCGAGCCGTTCTCGGCGCTCGTGTTCAAGATCATGACCGACCCTTATGTGGGCCAGTTGGCCTTCATCCGGGTCTATTCGGGCGTGGTCAAGACCGGAGACACGGTGCTGAATGTCAGCAAGAACCGGAAGGAGCGCATCGGACGCCTCCTGCGCATGCACGCCAACAAGCGCGAGGAGATCACCGAGGTGTGCGCGGGCGACATCGCCGCCTGTGTGGGGCTGAAGTCGGTCACGACGAGCGACACCATCTGCGCGGAAAACGATCCGATCCTGCTGGAAGCGATCGACTTCGCCGCTCCGGTCATTCAGCTCGCCATCGAGCCCAAGACCAAGGCGGACCAGGAAAAGCTCGGCATGGCCATCGCCAAGCTGGTGGCCGAGGATCCCACGCTCCGCGTCAACACCGATCCCGAAACCGGGCAGACGATCCTTTCCGGCATGGGCGAGCTGCACCTGGAGATCATCGTCGACCGTCTGCAGCGCGAGTTCGGCGTCGGCGCCAATGTCGGCAAGCCGCAGGTCGCCTACCGCGAAACGATCAACCGCGCTGCCGAAGGCGAAGGCCGCTTCGTGCGCCAGACCGGCGGCCGCGGCCAGTATGGCCATGTCAAGATCCGCGTCGAGCCCATCACGGAGAAAAAATACGAGTTTGTCAACGCCATCGTCGGCGGCGTGGTGCCCAAGGAATACATTCCCGCCGCCGAGAAAGGCATCATCGAGGCCATGGAAGGCGGCGTACTGGCCGGCTATCCCATGACCGGGCTCAGGGTCACGCTATACGACGGCAGCTATCACGAGGTCGACTCCTCGGAGATGGCTTTCAAGATTGCCGGCTCCATGGCCCTGAAGGATGCCGCCCACAAAGCCAAGCCTGTCCTGCTCGAGCCGGTGATGAAGGTCGAGGTGGTCGTGCCCGACGAATATACGGGCGCCGTCAACGGCGACCTGATCAGCCGCCGCGCACGGCTGGAGGGCGTGGAGATGAAGGGCGGCACCCAGATTATCCGGGCGATGGTGCCGCTGTCGGAGATGTTCGGCTATGCGACCGAACTGCGGTCGCGCACGCAGGGCCGGGGCAGCTTCACGATGCACTTCGGCCGGTACGACGAAGCGCCGGCTTCGGTCACCCAGGAGGTGATCAGCCGGATGCAGGGCAAAGTTGCGAGGTAGATGGCAGGAGGCTTCAAACCCACGTTCGACTGACTCGGACAGGAGAAGAAACAGCTCATGGCGAAAGAAAAATTTGACCGCAGCAAGCCGCACGTCAACATTGGGACGATCG
>DYJN01000057.1 GCA_020723085.1 Arcobacter sp. | reverse complement strand
TACGGCGCCTCCAGGCTCACAAACCGCAACCTTCCGTTCCGCTCCACCTGGAACGCCAGCGCCGCCCCGGACTTCTGCTTCCGCACGAACTCGCGCAGCTCGGAAACACTCCGCACCGGCACGCGGTTCACGGCGTAGATCAGATCGCCCGCCCGGAACCCCTCCTCGAACACCGCGCTGTCGGCATGGCGCGCGGCCACCAGCACGCCGCCAGCCTCGCTCCGCGCCGGCGCAAGCTGGTCCCGCAATGCCGTCGTCAGATCCACCGCGAAAATGCCGAGCTCGGGGATCAGGTTCTCCTCGCGGCTGGCCAGCTCCGCGTATGTCGACGCCTCGTCATGCCTCTCGGCCACCTGCACCGCCAGCTTCAGCTTCTCCGGCCCGCGCAGCACCTCGAGCGCAATCGTCTCGCCCACCGCCGGCCGGTACAGGCTCACGTTGAACTGCCGTGCGTCTTCCAGAACACGGCCGTTCAAGGTCACGACCACGTCGCCCACCTGCAGCCCCGCCTGGTCGCCCTGTCCCTCCGGCTCCACATCGGCCACCACCACGCCCCACGCCTGCGGCAGCGTCCACCCCTCGGCCAGCGCCTGGGAAATCGTCTGCACGCTCACGCCGATCTCGCCGCGGATCACGCGGCCCGTGCGCCGCAACTGCTCCACGACGTTCGCCACCAGGTTCGACGGCACCGCGAATCCGATCCCCTCGTTGCCGCCCGACTGCGACAGGATCATCGTGTTGATCCCGACGATGCGCCCCGCGGTGTCCACCAGCGGCCCGCCCGAGTTACCGGGATTGATCGGCGCGTCGGTCTGGATATAGATCATCGGATCGTCGGCGCGCAGTTGCCGCGCCGGCGCGCTCACCACGCCCATCGTCACGCTGTTGTCCAGCCCCAGCGGACTGCCGAAGGCGAACACGAGCTGGCCCTGTTCCACGGCATCGGAATCCGCCATCCCGAGCGCGGGCAGGCCCTTCTCCGAGACCCGCAACAGCGCCACGTCCGTCTCCAGATCCAGCCCCACCACCTCCGCCCGCACCGTGCGCGGGCGCGCCCTCCCTCCGCCTGCCTGCCGGCCGGCGGGGGCGGGCGGCAGCGTCACCTGCACGCGCTGCGCGCCCACCACGACGTGCGCGTTGGTCACGATCCACCCATCCGGATCGATGATCACGCCCGACCCCGCACTCTGCTGCCGCGCCGCCACGCCCGGCTCGTCGCTCTCCTCAGGCTCCAGCTGCCGGTAGCCCACCGTGCTCACCTTCACTACCGAGGCATGCACCCGGCGGCTGAGTTTCTGGAACCCTTCGCTCAACTGGCTCAGCCGCACGGGCGGCGTCTGCGCCGCCGCCAGGCACGCCAGCACGGCCGCCAACCAACTGCCATTACGACGCATGCAACAACCCCCGATCTGCCTTATTCTAGCCTCAGGCAATCCAATCGCTCCCGTGGAGGTTCCTCCCCATGATGCAACGGCGCAGTTTTGTCGCCTCGGCCGCCATCGGCGCCGCCCTGCCCGCAACCGTCCAGACGCCTGACCCCCTGCCCATGGCCACGCTCGGCAAGAGCGGCCTCAAGGTCACGCGCATCGCCGTCGGCGGATACCACATGAACGTCCGCGGCGAGGAGGAAGCCCTGCGCATCCTCCGCCACGCCTTCGATCTCGGCCTCAACTTCTACGACAGCGCCAATTCCTACCACGGCGGCCGCAGCGACGAAATCCTCGGCAAGGCATTTTCCGGCGCCGACCGCCGGAAGGTCCTGCTCATGACCAAGTGCGAAGTCTACTCGCGCGACGGCGCCCTGCGCGTGCTCGAACGGCAGCTCCGCCGCCTGCGGACCGATTACATCGACCTCTGGCAATGCCACCAAGTGAGCGAGCACAGGGAAGTGGACCAGATCCTCGGCCCCCGGGGCGCGCTGGAAGCCTTCCTGCTCGCCAAAAAACAGGGCAAGGTCCGCCACATCGGCTTCACGGGCCACCGCGATCCCGCCATCCACCTGCGGCTGCTCCAGGCCACCGACGCCTGGGAAACGGTCCAGATGCCCGTCAACCTGATCGACCCCCACTACCTGAGCTTCATCCGCCAGGTGATTCCCGAAGCCCGCCGCCGCGGGCTTGGCGTCATCGCCATGAAGTCCAACGCCATGGGGCAGATCACGGCGCAAAGCCTCGCCGCCATCGCCGACTGCCTCCGCTTCACGTGGAGCCAGGACGTCGACGTGCTTGTCTCCGGCGTCGAAACCGTTGAACAGCTCGAGCAGAACGCCGCCGCGCTGCGCGCCTTCCGCAGAATGACGCCGCAGGAGATCAGCGCGTTGCTGGACCGCACGGCGAAAGGCAGGACGGGCTCCGCGGTCGAACGCTACAAGCGCCCGCCGCAGGGCGCCTGCCTCAGGCCGCACCGGGACGGCGAACGGGCCTGATCAACGCCCGCGCCGGCGCGCCGTCGGCGCCTTCGATCCGCAGCGGCAGGCAGGCAAGCTCGTACTCGCCCGGCTCGACGCCGCGCAGGCAGATCCCCTCCAGGATCCACACGCCCGCTCCCAGCAGCAGCCGGTGCGTCTCCGAAGGATCCTCGTGGAACCCGCTCACCGAGAGCGCGTCGATCCCCACAAGCGCCGCGCGCGCCTGCACGAGCTTTTCCGCCGCCTCCCGGCCGAGATACACATAATCGTCGAAAAATGTTCCGGCGAACATCTCCCGCCCGCTGTTGCGCGTGCGGAACAGCACCCGCGAGCCGGGCTCGAGACCGTCCGGCACGTCTTCGGGGCGGATGACTTCTCCCTCCGCCGCGGCGACCCGCGCCCGCCCGCACATCAGCTCCGGGGGCATCGTGTCAATGGCCCGCCCCTCGCGCAGGAAGTGCAGCGGCGCATCCAGGTGCGTGCCTGTGTGGGCGCTCATCTCGATCCGCGTCAGGTTGTACGCATCGCCCCGCTCGAACGATTGCGCGCGTTCGATGCGCGCTCCCCCGTCGCCGGGCCACACGGTCATGCCCGTGCGGAGCGGCGCGCTGATATCGATCCAGCCCGTGCTCATGCTCATCGCCAGGGAAGCGGTCCCAGCGGGCGCCAGTAGATGTTGCGGAACGCCACCGGGCCGTGGTCGCCCTGAAGCATCAGCGGATTCTCGGGCGCCTCGCGGATGTCCATGTGCGCGCGCGTGCCGCCGTCCACCTCGACGTTGTCCTGCACCGTCACGCCGTTGAACATCACCCGCAGGATGCGCGCGTTCTCGATCTTCCTGCCCGATGAATCGAACCGCGGCGCCCGGAACCAGATGTGATAGCTCTGCCACTCGCCTGCATTGCGCATGGCGTTCACCCGCGGCGGCGAGCCGCCCGCAGGTCCGTTGTGGATCCAGCGGTGATAGATCGCCCCGCAGTCGCCCGTCGTCAGGTCCGTGTAGCCGAAGCTGTCCAGGATCTGCACCTCGTACAGCCCGTGCAGGTAGACGCCCGAGTTCGACCCGCGCGGGATCATGAATTCGATGTACAGCTCCATGTCGCCGAACTTTTTCTCGGTGACCAGGTTCTGCGTGCTCCCGTTCTTGCCGTTCAGGATCCGGCCACCACCCTCTCCAACGCCGAAGAGCTGCTTGGGCCCGTACCAGCGGTCGAAGCGGATGCCGCGGACGGCCATCCATTCGTGCGGTTTCGCCGGGTCCTGCGCCCGCCAGCCGGCGAGGTCCTTGCCGTTCAGCAGCGGCTGCCAGCCCGGTTCGGCCAGATACGGCGCGTCCTGCGCCGCGGCAGCCCCGCAGATCGCAATCATCGCAAAAAGATGCCGGAAACGCATGCTGCCATTATTCCACCACCGGGGCCGTTCGAGGACCGTTCCCGCAAACCGCTTCCCTTGGCCGTCCGCCGCCGCGGGGCAGCCCCGCTTGGCCGGGGCCAAGCGCGGACCCTGTGACGGCAATGAGGAATCCACGGCGGCTGCTCGGGTCTCCTCGTTGCTGCCGGTGCGCGCTCTGGCAGGCGCCTCCAGCGCCGGCACTTGCCCGCAAGGGCTTTCGTGCGGGCTGCGGCTTGAGATCGGGCCTTGAAAAGCCAGCCAACCGGACCCGGCAGCCGGAATTCTCGGGACCGGCCCGCAAGGCCGCTGCCAGGCCCTGCTCACCGGCCTCACGCCACCCGTTCTGGCCGTGAGTGGCTGTCTTGGCAGAGTATTCTTGAAACTTCTTGCAATTGTACGGGTCTTTTGGTACTATCTTCAAAGCTGTCTTGATCTCCCCGGAGGAGATCCCGCCAGCCAAAGGAGGAGAAATGCTGACACACAGGTTGTTGGGCGGGTTGCTGCTTCTGTCCGCATCCGCCGTTCTGGCGCCCGGCGCCACTTTGATCGGACAGGATCCGCCGCCCAGCGTCATCGTCTACGCCGGCGGGTTGGAATGGGTCTACGCCGCTCCATGCGCGCCCGGCGGCTGCGGCACCATCACCCTGCACCACGGCTTCCGCCTGCCGGCAAGTTCGGAATGGACGTCATCGTTCACGGACCTGAGCGATATGTACAACCAGTTCTCGACACCAAGCCAGAAGTGCGCCGCCACCTACTTCTCCAACGAATACGATCACTGCGATTTTGGCGACTTCCAAAACGGCTACGTCTATGACTCGCCTTTTGCGCCGGACGATGAGCACAGGTATAACGGGGCAGGTGAGACATTTCTGGTCCGCGGCGCCGGGGGCGAAATCCCCGAACCCGCTTCCTACGTCCTGCTCGGGAGCGGGCTGATCGCGGTGGCGGTGCTCCGCCGCCGGCGCGCAGGCGCCCTGTAAGCGCGGCTGAGACCCGCCGCAAGGCGGGTTGCCGGATCCTTCGGCGCTTGACGCGCGCCTGCCGCGCCGGTAGAGTCGTGGAGTGATGCTTCGCCGCCACTTCTTCCTCGGCGCCGCGACCGCCGCCGCTTCAGTACGGGTCTCCGGCGCCAATGACCGCATTCAGCTCGCCGTCATCGGCCTCGGGGGACGCGCCCGCTGGCTGCTCCAGAACGAGGAGTTCCCCAACGCCTCCTTCGCCGCCTTCGCCGATTGCTGGCTGCCGCAGTGCGAGCGCGCCGCGCAGATCCGTCCATCGTATGCCTCCGCCAGGCATTACCAGGATTACCGCCGCATGCTCGACCGCGAAAAGCTCGACGCCGTCTTCGTCGAGACCACCACGCACGCGCGCGTCCTCATCGCCATCCACTGCATGCAGGCGGGCTTCGACGTCTACGCCGAAAAGCCGATGACCCTCACCGTGGAAGAGGGCCGCGCCATGCGCCGCGCCGCCGCCCGCTACAGGCGCATCGTCCAGTGCGGCACCCAGCAGCGCTCCATTCCCATCAACGCCTGGGCCAGCAAACTGGTCCGCGAAGGCGGCATCGGGCGCGTCAAGGAAGTCATCGCCTGCAACTTCGAGCCGCCCAAGCGATGGACTCCGCAGCCCGCGCAGCCCATGCCCGAAGGGCTCGACTGGGACCAGTGGTGCAACCAGACCGAGCTGCGGCCGTACCACGAACAACTGCAGCGCCGCTGGGCTTGGTGGTGGGATTACGACAACGGCGGCCAGAGCTGGGGCGTCTCCGGTTGGGGCACGCACGCGCTCGACCAGGTCCAATGCGCGCTCGGCACGGATGACACCGGCCCTGTGGAGTTCTGGCCCGAGGGCGAAGGCGAACAGGCGCCGGTCATCATGCGCTACGCGAGCGGCACGCTGCTCAAGTGCACCGGTCAGAAACGCCCGGACCACTCCGACCTCGGCGCCATTTTCGCCGGCGAAAAGGGCACGCTCGAAATCAAGCGCGGCACGCTGGTGGCCAACCCGCCGGAGCTGATCCGGGACAAGCCGGAAGACACGCCCGAGGGCCCCGGCGAAAACCGCTGGCACATCGCGAACTTCCTCGACTGCGTCCGCACGCGCCGGCAGCCCAACGCGCACGTGGAGGCGGCGCACCGCTCCACCACCATCTGCCATCTGATCTCGATCTGCCGCGAGCGCGGCAGGAAGCTCGAATGGGACCCCAAGGCTGAGCGCGTCAAGAACGACGCGCAGGCCAACGCGATGCTCGCCCGCCCGCGCCGCAAGGGCTACGAACTGCCCAAAGTCTGAACGCTACTCGCCGTCCGCCAGGATCGGATTCGCCAGCAGGCGCAGTCCGATCCTTTTCTGGAACACGCCCCGCGTGTGCATCACCTGCGCCCGCGAATAGATCCCGTAAGAAGGCACGGCGCACCAGACCACCTTGTCGGGCTTCAGCGGGGCGCGCGCCTGCACGGCGAGCCCCGATCCGCTCAGGTTCACCGCCCTGCCCTTGAGATGACAGCCGCCGTCGTCTTCTTCCCAAAAAATCACCGCTGGGGCATCCACCGCCAGCCGGCTCTC
Organism: Arcobacter sp.; assembly: GCA_020723085.1. Taxonomy (GTDB): domain Bacteria; phylum Acidobacteriota; class Terriglobia; order Bryobacterales; family Bryobacteraceae; genus JANWVO01. The sequence continues at coordinate 16,869 of DYJN01000057.1, read as the reverse complement.
TTCTCGCCGATCTTCGCGGTCTCTCATGGTTCCATTTCAGGCCGCGCAGAGCAGCCGCGCCAGATACCATGAGTTCTAGAACCGGCTCAGTCAGTACCAGGACCCTGGTACTTCGCCGGCGGCAATCCGCAGGTATAGACCCGCGCCGTCCCGTCGCCCTCCTCCTCGGTGAGCAGGGGTACGGGATCCACCTTCAGACGGTAGAAGAGCGCCAGGCGCGCTTCGTACAGCGGCAGCAGCGGACAGCGCAGCAGCACCTTCCCGCCGGGCTTCGCCCCCACCAGCCGCACCAGTCCTTCGGTGACCTCCGCGCGCTCCAAAAACTGCGGCCGCTTATAGAGCCAGAGGTACAGCGCATTGTGCAACAGGAACACTGCGGCCAGGACGGCGGCGGCTTTCGGGCGGCTCGCTTTCGAAAGGAGCAGCGCCGCCGCCGCGCACGCCGTCAGGATAGCCATCCCCGCGGAAGCCAGGTAGTGATGCCGGCTCGGGATGCGGGGCATGTATGTGAGGAACGCATACGGCAGCAGCGCCGCCGCCTGCCAGCCCGCGCCCAGCAGCGCCGCCCGCCAGGGCGCCGGACGCTTCTTCGCCGCCAGAATCAGCAGCGCCAAGGCTGCCAGTCCGCCCCACGCTCCCAATCCGCGCGGGACGCTCCGCGCCATCACCGGCAGGAAGTGCCATCCGAGCTCGAATGTGCCGTCATGAAAGTGCTGATGGTGCGCCTGCCCGGACCACGCCATCCAGAAGTAGAGGCCCGTGGAGACGGCGCCCGCCGCCAGCGCGCCCGCCGCCGCCTTCCAGCGTCCGGGATAGAGCAGCGCCGTGCCCGGCAGCAGCACGGAGAGCACGACGCCGGACTCCTTCGACACCAGAGCCAGCAGCCAGGCAGCCGCAACGGCGGCGAGCCAGCGCCGCGAGCCGCCCTCCAGCCACCGGATCCACGCCAGCAGCACGCACAGGACAAAGAACATCACCAGCGGCTCATGGATCGAGGCGAACCAGATCACGGCTTCGTGCGGACGCTCATTGGCGGCGAAAACGAGCGCCGCCGCAGCCGATGCCGTCCAGCCGATCCAGCGGCTGACGCCGAGCGCGTAGACGAGCCAGGCATTGAGGATGTGCAGAGCGAGGCTCGCCATGTGAAATGCGGCCGTGGAAAAGCCGGTCCAGCCGAGCACTGCGGCGGTGAGCCAGAGAGAGGTGGCGCGGCAGCGGTACAGCGGTTCGCGGAACAGTTCGCCCCAGCCCTGCGGTGGTCCATAGCGCTCGGCGAGCCGCGTGTGGCCATAGTCGTCCACCAGCGGCGGCAGCGAGAGCAACGGGGCGTAAACGGCGAATGCAACCGCCGCCAGCGCGATGCAGACGTGCCAGTGTTTCCATGCGGGCGCGGCTGCGCCCGCCTCCTGCCGGATCACCCTTCCGGACCTCCCCATTCGAGTCTGAGCGCCTGCCAGTATAGCCGCCCGCAGGCAGAATCGCCAACAAAGCCCGGCCGTTGCGCCGATATGAAGGTCGTCGAATGCGTGTGGTCATGCGCCATATTTCGGATGAAGACCTGGAACTCTACTGCCTGGGGCGCGCGACCAACGAGCAGCTCGCTCCGCTGGAAGAACATCTCCTGGCTTGCCCGGCATGCCTCGAGCGAGTCCAGCGGATGCTGCGGGAAATCGACACCTTGCGCGAGGCGCTGCGGCGCAGCGAGGAGGACGAGAAACGGAGGCGGTGAACCCGCCGTGCGCGCCGCGCACAGGATGCGGAAGAGGAGAGAAACGGAGCGCCGGCGCCGCCGCGGCTACTGCCGCACGGTGGCGAGCATCCCCCGAGCGGCGAGCCAATCGCGCAGCCGCTCCGTCCAGCCGTCGGCGGGCTTGCCCTGCCGGCGCATGCCGAAGCCGTGCCCGCCCGATTCAAAGACATGAAGCTCGGCGGGGCGGCCAGCTTGGCGCCACATCTGGAACAGGCGCACGCTGTGAGCGGCGGGCACTGTGCGGTCGTCGGCGGCGTGGATGGCGAACAGCGGCGGGGCGGCGGCGGGCACGGGGCGGTCTTCGGGAAAGAACGCGTAGACGGGCACGGCGAAGCCCGGGCGGGCGGATTCGTCTTCGGTGAGCGCCACGCTGGCGGTGATGTAGCCGCCGGCGGAGAAGCCGAGGATGCCGATGCGCCGCGGGTCGACGCCCCACTCCGGCGCACGCCGCTTCACGAGCCGCATCGCTTCCAGCGCATCGGCGACGCCCATGGCCATTGCCTGCTTGACCCGCGCCGCCTGCTCTTCTTTCGTTTTGCCCGCCAGATCGCTGGTGCGCATGACGCGGTACTTGAGCAGGAAAGCCGCCACACCCAGTGAATTGAGCCATTCGGCCACTTCAGTGCCCTCGTGGTTGTAAGCCAGGATGCGGAAGCCGCCGCCGGGGACGACAAGCACGCCCGCTCCGGTGGCGCGGCTCCTCTCCGGGAGGAAGACGCTCACGGTGGGGCGGGTGACGTTGGCCAGGCGCAGGATGCCGTCCCCGGGACCCATGGCCGACGTTTCGTTCCAATCCCATGTCTCGCTGCCGGGCGCGGCGCCGGGATAGACGGAGAGGACCTGCGGTCCCGCCGGAGGGGGGACGACGCCGAAGAGCAGAAAAATCAGAAAACGGGACATCTGTTTCAAACAGAAAGGGACCGGCATGGCGGCCCGGTCCCTTTCCGTTCCTCTGGAATCAGCGGAGGCCGAGGATCCGGCGGTTGCGCGCGCTGTCGGTGGCCGCGCCGGCGAAGTCGTCGAAGGCCTTCTTGGGCACATCGATCAGCATGCCGGCGATGAACGGCGCGCCTTCGGCCGCTCCCTGCGCGGCGTCCTTGTAGCAGCACTCCCATTCGAGAACGGCCCAGCCGCTGTAGCCGGCGGCGGTGAGGCGCGTGAAGACCTGCTTGAAGTCCACTTGCCCGTCGCCGAGCGAGCGGAACCGTCCAGGGCGCTTCCGCCATGGCGCGTATCCGCCGTAAACACCCGCCTTGGCCGATGGGCGGTATTCGGCGTCCTTGACGTGGAAGGCCTTGATCCGCGGGCCGTACTCATCAATGAAGCCGACATAGTCGAGGCATTGCAGGATGAAGTGCGAGGGATCGTAGTTGATGGCCACGCGCGGATGGCCGTTCATGGCTTCGAGGAAGAGGTCGAAGGTGACGCCGTCGTGCAGATCCTCGCCCGGGTGAAGTTCGTAGGCGATGTCGACGCCGTGTTCCGCGGCCACGTCGAAGATGGGTTTCCAGCGCCGGGCAAGCTCTTTGAAACCTTCTTCCACGAGGCCCGCCGGGCGCTGCGGCCAGGGATAGAGGAACGGCCAGAGAAGGGCGCCGGAGAAGGAGGGCGTCACGGAGAGGCCGAGGTTGCGCGAAGCGCGGATGACCATCTTCATCTGCTCGACGGCCCATTCCGTGCGCGCCTGCGGATTGCCGCGCACCTCGGGGGCGGCGAAGGCGTCGAACAGCTCGTCGTAGGCCGGATGCACGGCCACGAGCTGGCCCTGCAGGTGGGAGGCCAGTTCGGTGATCTCCAAGCCGTTGGCCTGGCCCTTGAGATCGTCGCAGTAGGCTTTGGACTCGGCGGCCTTCTTCAGGTCCATCACGCGGCCGTCCCAGGAAGGCAATTGAACGCCCTTATACCCCAGGTCCTTGGCCCACGCCGTGATGTTGGACAGCGTGTTGAACGGCGGTTCGTCGCCCATGAACTGGGCCAGGAAGATGGCAGGTCCTTTGATCTGAGACATATGCACCTCTCCGAGACAATATGACAGAAAAGGGGCCGCCGCGAGGGCCACCCCTGTCCGGCGTCAGAATCGCGGCAGGGAGCGGAGGATGCCCATGGTGCTCGCGCCCCGCGCGAATTCGATGGAGTGCAGCGGGCTCCAGCCTTTGCCGTCGGGGCCGAGGCCCATTGCGCCGATGTAGCGGGCCTCCTCCTGCTTGGCGCCCATGAGGATGACGGCGTAGCCGCGGCCGGGGTAGAACAGTGCGCGGTATTGCAGCTCGCCCGAGTTCGGCCGCCAGCGGTCGCCGGCAGGCGGGCCGAGCTTGCGGACCACGGAGTAGTAGTCGTCGTCGCGGGTCAGCTCCAGATAGCTCTGGTCCCTGGCGACAAAGGACGGCCTGGTTGCGGGCGTGAAGCGGATCACAGCCCAGACGACGAGCATGAGCGAAGCCACGCCGAGGAAGGTCCAGACGATCATGCGCGTGATGCGGGTGTCGGTGCGTTCCTGGCTGATGCCGAGAACGGCGGCGAGCCCGCGCGGCTGGTCTTCGGGTTCTGCGGCGCCGCCGCCGGGCGGCGGCGCCATCACGGGAGCGGGCATCGCGAGGACGGGCTTCCGGACCGGCCACACCGCCCCCATGCGGTACTCGAGCTCCTGTTTGAGGCCCACGATCATCACCGGCTTGTCGGTCTCCGAGACGGCGCCGATGTAGCGCCGGGGGATGGCGACTTCAAGGTCGGCGGCGGTGTTGCGGACCAGCATCTCGCTCCACGTGGCCTCCTTCAGCCGCCATTCGTTGTGCTCCACGCCGTGGATGGGCGGATAGAAGGAGAACGGGCGGTCGAACAGCTCTGCCTGTGGCGGGGCGGGAGGCGTGCTCATGGTTCCCTCCTCAGCATACCGTCAGCCGGAATCCGCAGCATCGGGCCTCGAAGTCCGCAAACCTTCCCCCGCCGGCGGTGCAAGAATAGAGGGGAAAGGAGACCGGCCGTGTCGATCCGGGATCAAGAAGCACTCGAGTATCATTCCTCTCCCACCGCGGGCAAGATCAGCGTTGCTCCAACCAAACCCTGCCGCACGCAAAGAGACCTGAGCCTGGCCTACACGCCGGGCGTCGCCGTCCCGTGCCTGGAGATTCAGCGCGATCCGTCGCTGGCGTACAACTACACCGCCAAGGGCAACCTGGTAGCCGTTGTGAGCAATGGCACGGCGGTGCTGGGGCTGGGCAACATCGGGGCGCTGGCGGGCAAGCCGGTCATGGAAGGCAAGGGAGTCCTGTTCAAGCGCTTCGCTGACATCGACGTCTTCGACATCGAGTTGGACACGCAGGATCCGAAAGAGATCATCCGCGTATGCCAGATCCTGGAGCCGACGTTCGGAGGCATCAATCTGGAGGACATCAAGGCGCCGGAGTGCTTCGAGATCGAGGAAGAGCTGAAGCGGACCATGAAAATCCCCGTCTTCCACGACGATCAGCACGGCACGGCCATTATCTCGGGAGCGGCGCTGGTGAACGCGCTGCATCTGGCGGGCAAAAGGATCGAGGATGTGCGGATCGTGTTCTCCGGCGCCGGCGCTGGCGCCATTTCCTGCGCGAATCATTACATCCGGCTTGGCGCGCGGCTCGAGAACATCCTGATGTGCGACACCAAGGGTGTGCTGTACGAGGGGCGCACGGAGGGCATGAATAAATTCAAGGCCAAGTTCGCCCGCAAGACCGGGGCGCGCACGCTGGCGGACGCGATGAAGGGCGCCGATGTGTTCATCGGCCTGTCGGCGGCCAACTGCGTGACGCCGGAGATGCTGCGGTCGATGGCGGACCGGCCGATCGTGTTCGCGCTGGCCAACCCGGATCCGGAGATCCCGTACGACGTGGCCAAGGCGGCGCGCGGGGACGTCATCATCGCCACCGGGCGGAGCGATTTTCCGAATCAGGTGAACAATGTCCTTGGATTCCCGTTCATTTTCCGCGGGGCGCTGGACGTGCGCGCCACGGCGATCAATGACGAGATGAAGCTGGCGGCGACGCGCGCGCTGGCGGAGCTGGCGCGGATGGACGTCCCTGACAGCGTGCGGCGGGCCTACGGCGTGGAGACGATGGAGTTCGGCCCGGACTACATCATTCCCAAGCCGTTCGACCCGCGCGTGCTGACGCAAGTGGCGCCCGCGGTGGCCCGCGCGGCCATGGAGACGGGCGTGGCGCAGCGGCAGATCGATCTGGATGCCTACCGCGACGAGCTGGAGAAGCGGCTGGGCAAGAGCCAGGAGATCATGCGGATGATCGTGCACAAGGCGCAGCGCAGCCCGCGGCGGGTGGTGTTCCCCGAGGGCGCTCAGGACAAGATCCTGCGGGCGGCGCAGATCCTCACCGACGAAGCCATCGCCCGGCCCATCCTGATCGGCAACCGGGAGCGGATCCTGACGCGCGCCCGGCAGCTCCACCTGCATCTGGAGAGCCGCGTCGACATCGTCGATCCGGAAACCGATCCCCGGTTCGACGCCTACACGGCCGCGTATTTGCGGTTGCGGCAGCGCAAGGGCGTCACGCACACGGAAGCGCCCGTTCTGATGGGGAACGCGACGCGGTTCGCCGCGATGATGGTGCAGGCGGGCGACGCGGACGCGCTGATCGCCGGCCTGACCCAGCACTACGCCGACACCATCCGCCCGGCGCTGGAAGTGATCCCGAAGAAAGAGGGCATCCAGAAAGTGGCGGGCATGTACATGATGATCACTGCCCGTGGCCAGCTCTATTTCATCGCCGACACGACCGTGAACATTGAACCCACGGCCGAGGATCTGGCGGAAATCGCCATCATGAGCGCGGACGTCGTGCGCAGCTTCGACGTCGAGCCGCGGATTGCGATGCTGTCGTTTTCGACCTTCGGCAGTTCGCGCCATCCGCTGGCGGCCAAGGTGGCCGATGCGACGGAACTGGTGCGGCAGCGCAGGCCGGATCTCGTGGTGGAGGGCGAGATGATGGCCGACGCGGCGGTGACGCCGGAGATGCTGGGCGACTATCCGTTCTGCCGGCTGACCGGGCCGGCCAACGTACTGATCGCGCCGAGCCTGGAGGCGGGCAACATCGCGTACAAGCTGCTGTGGCGGATCGGGGGGTGCGAAGTGATCGGCCCGATCCTGATGGGCTTCGCGCGTCCCGTCCATGTGCTGCAGCGCGGCTGCGAAGTGAACGACATCGTGCACATGGCTGCGCTGGCGGTGGTGGAGGCGCAGGGACTCAGTTCCCAGCAGGCTGAGCCCGAGCCGGCGCACGTCAGGTAGCCGGAGGCAGGCTCAGAGCGTTCCCACTCCGGACGGCGCCGATTCCGCCGGCATGCAGCGGTCTGCCATTCCAGCCGGTGACGGCCTCGCGCCCGGCAATCCAGCCGGAGCCCGGGTGCATCCCGGCAGGTTCTTACGGTGACCCTGGGGCGGAGGAATGATGCGCCCGGTTCCGCCCGTGGCCGGCTTGTCCCGGTTATTGCGTGGGGAAGTGTATTCTGGGAACACTGTGGAGGATCGGAAAACCGATTCGCGGCTTGATGCGAGCCGGCTGGAGAGCCTGCTGGAATCGGCAAGAATTCTGGGCTCGTCGCTGGACCTGCACGAGCAGCTCAACCACCTGATGCGGACGCTGATGGGGCGGCTGCTGGTCACGCGCGCGCTGATTGCGCTGCGCGACGGCAGCGGGTGGCGGGCGGCGGCGGTGCGGGGCCTGACCGGCGTCCGCCAAGGGGATGCAGTGACGCCGGAGCAGGCGGAGCAGGCGGGGCTGACGCTCCAGATTCCCATCGGCGAAGGACCGCGGGAGGCCGGTTTCTTCGCGGCGCCTCCGCCGCGGCGGCCCGGCTGGCCGGATGACGCAAGCGAGCAGGAGTTTCTGGAAGCGCTGCTGTCGCTGGCTTCGGCGACGATCGAGAACGCGCTGGCGCATGAGGAGATCATCGAGGCCAACCGGGAGCTGGCGCAGAAGATCCACGAGCTGAACACGCTGGTGGAGCTGGCCCGGGCGTTTTCGGCCAGCATCGATCCGGAAGAGATCGGGCGCCTGCTGATGCTCACGCTGAGCGGGCGGTGGACGGTGCGGCACCACGCCCTGCTGGCCTGGCCGCCGGGACAGGCGCCGCTGACGCTGCTGCGCAACGTGAGCGCGGAGCAGGCCGCGGAATGGAAGAAGAGCGCGCCGCAGGACGGCGAACCTGTGCGCGACGGAGCGTTCGTCCTGCTGCCGCTGCGCAGCGGAGAGGCGACGGTGGGCGTGGTGGCGCTGGGGCCGCCGGGAGCGGGCGAAGGCTATTCGCAGGAGGATCTGGAGTTCTGCGGAGCGCTGGTGGCGCAGGCTTCCGTGGCGCTGGACAACGCGTGGCGCTTCCAGGACACGCTCTACCGCAGACAGATGGAGCGCGAGCTGGAGCTGGCTTCGGCGATCCAGCGGGATCTGTTTCCGAAGGAGATGCCGCACATTGCGGGGCTGGAGCTGACAGCGGCGAACCGGCAGGCGCGGCTGGTGGGCGGCGATTATTACGACGTGCTGGGCGCGCCGGAGGCGCCGCTGCTGTGCGTGGCTGATGTGGCGGGCAAGGGGTTGCCGGCGGCGCTCCTGATGGCGACGATCCAGGCGACGCTGCGGGCGCTGCTGGAATTCCCGCTGACGCTGACAGAGCTGGCCAACCGGGCCAACCGGCTGCTGTGCGGATCGATGCCGGGCAACCGCTACGCCACGCTGTTTCTGGCCCGGTACGATGCGGCGACCGGCGAATGCGAGTACGTCAATGCCGCTCAATGCCAGGCGATTCTCGTCAGGGAAGGGGGAAGACAGGAACTTCTGGACGCCACGGGGCTTCCCATCGGGATGTTTTCCAGTTTAGAGTATGAATCGCGACGTCTGACGCTTGCGCCCGGCGACGCGCTGGTCATTTACTCGGACGGAGTCACCGACGCACAGGCGCCGTCGGAGGAAGAATTCGGCCTGGAGCGGCTCTGCAGCACCGTCAGCGGACTGGCGGGACAAACTGCGGAACTGATGTGCGCGGGGCTGCTGGAGGCCATCAACCGTTTTGTGGAGGAGACGCCCCAATACGATGACATCACGGTGATGGTGGCCCGGAGGGTGTCTGAAACCGGATGAGCGACTTCGACACGCTGCTCAGGCCTTTCGAAACCTTTCTCAAGCCGCGCTGGCGGCGGTGGTGGGGGCTGCTGCTGGCGGGAGCGCCGCTGGCGCTGGGGCTGGGCTTCTGGGTGCATGAGCACCGCGCGCGCGGTCCCGGATTCCGGATGATGATCGACCGCGGGCGCGCCATCGAGATTGCGCACGAGACGGCGCAGGCGCACGGCGTGGAGACGGAAGGCTGGGAGGCGCATGTGCGGTTCGAGATCCGCTCTGCGGCGATGGCGTACTTCCGCAGCCGCGAGGTCGGGCAGCAGTTCCGGGTGCGGCGGTTTCTGCCGGAGGCGGTGGCTCAGGTGCTGCTGATCCAGCGCGGGCATGGGATGTGGGTGCGGGCCGATGTGGGGCCGCGGGGATTCGTGACGGACTTCCGCGCCGGCGGGCGCGACGTCAGGGCGCCATCCGCCCTGCCGCCCGAAGAGGCGTCGCGGGCAGCGGCGGAGAAAGAGATCCGGGACTGGATCGGGGGGATGGCGGTGCGGTTCCTGCGCCAGCCGGAGACAAGCCTGGCGGCTGAAGGGGAAGCGGCGGGCGCGCGGCGGTATACGTGGCGGCTGGAGCCGCGCAATGCGCGGGATGTCGAGCTGGTGATGCGCGTGGATGTGCTCGGGGAACGGGTCATCGGGCGCAGCGTCGAGCCGGTGTTTTCGCCGTCGTTCCTGGAGAGCCGGATCTCGAAGCCGTCGGCGGCGGCGGACACGCTGGACGCCGTGCGGCTGCTGGTGATGGTGTTTCTGGTGGTCTATTCCTGCTACCGGTACGCGCGGCGCAGCCTGGAGCGCGAGGCGCCGCATGGCCGGGCGCTGCTGCTGATGGCGGCGTTCGCGGCGGCGAGCCTGGCGCTGGCGTTCGCCGACCCGGACCGGATGGGCGCGCGGTTCGACGCGCAGCAGTTCACCGGCGCCGCCACGGCGCTGCGGTGGAGCCTGCTGGCGCTGACGTCGGTCCTGGTGGGCGCGGTGCTGGGCATCGCATACGGAGCCGGAGAGAGCGAACTGCGGGAAGGATGGCCGGGCAAGATCACCTCGCTCGATGCGGCCCTGACCGGGCGGCTGTTTTCGGCCAACATCGGGGTGTCGGTGGCGGCGGGCGCCGTGTGGGCTTCGTGGTTTTTCTGCGCGATGGTGCTGGCGCGCGCGGCACTGAACGCTGATCTGACGGAGCGTACGCTGGAGGCGATCGGGTTCACGTTCGGCCGCTGGCCGATGGTGAAGCTGAACGCCGACACGCCGTTGCAGGCGGTGGCCCTGAGCGTTTTCGTGCTGCTGGCGCCGCTGACGTTCCTGCGGCGCCATCTCAGGCACGCGGCAGTGCGCGGGGCGCTGCTGACGGCGGCGGCGCTGCTGCTGGCGCATCAGGGACGGACGGCGGACTCATTTACGCCGGCGGCGTGGATGGAATCGGCGGCCGTGGCCGGGGCGCTGCTGCTGGCGTTCTTCACCTTCGACTATCTGGCGGCGGTCATGGCGGCGGCTTCGGTGAACCTGCTGTTGCAGATCGCGGCGCTGATGGCCACAGCCCCTTACTGGAGGGAGCGGCTGGACGTGGTGGCGGTGCTGGCGGCGGCGCTGACGCTGCCGCTGGCGGCCGCGGCGTGGCTGGGCCGGCGCTGGCGCGATGAAGAAGTGAGGCCGGCGCACGCGGCGCGGCTGGCGGAGCGGCTGACGATGGAGGCGGAGCTCGCCGCCGCCCGGCAGGCGCAGCGGATGCTGCTGCCCGCCGGACTCCCGAAGGCGCCGGGAGTGTCGATCGCGGCGGTCTGCCGCGTGGCGCAGGAGACGAGCGGGGATTTCTATGACTTCTTCCCGCGCGCAGACGGGCGGTTGTGCATCGTGGTGGCGGGCGGAGGCAGCGGAGGGCTGGCATCGGCCATGACCATCGCCCTGGCGAAGGGGTTCCTGCTCCATGAAAACGCGGCGGGATCTTCCACGGCGGAAGCGCTGCTGCGCCTGGAAAAAGAGCTGGGCGGCGTGCTGCGGCGCGGACCGCACGAGGTCAGCCTGGCCATGGCCATGCTCGATCCGCGGACGGGCAGCCTGGAACTGGGCCGGGCGGGCGCATGGCCGAGGATCTTTCTGCGGAGGCGGAATCAGATCGCTTTCGAGCCGGCGCTGCCGGTGTGGTCGGCCGGTCTTTCCGAGGATCAGTACCGGACGCGGCTGGAGCGGGGCGACGCCCTGTTCCTCTGCACGAAAGGACTGTACGGCCTGGGTGGCGGATCCGAGGCGAACGTGCCTGCGGAGATCCTTGGCGCGCTGCCGCAGGACGAGCCGCCGCCGTTGCAGCCCTGGCTGGAGAAAATCCTGACGGCGCTGCGGGAACGCTCGGGAGCCCGCAAGCTGGACAGCGACCTGACGGCGGTGCTGCTTTGCATGTGCGCCGGGGCGGCGGAGAAAGAAGAGGCGGCATGAGGCGGGCCATTGCGGCGGTTTGCGCGGCTGCGGGTTTTCTCTCGTTGTGGATGCTGATGCCGAGGTTCGACGCGGCGCTGGAAGGAGTGAGGCCGGCGCTGGGCCGGGAGGAGGCGATCCGCAAGGCGGTGGCATGGGCGCGGGCGCATGGGGTGGAGATCAGCGGGTGGCGCTTCGCCGTGGAGGCGGAAGTGGATCCCGTCCTGGCGCGCATCCGGCGAAGGCGGCCCGAGAGCGAAGTGGCGCGGGTGTTCACGCCGGTGCGGATCCGCGTGCTGGCCTTCAATGAGCGGGGCGACGCGGTGCTGTCGGCAATGACTGCCGGGGGACTCCCGCTGTCCTTTCTCGACCGCCGCCAAAGCGCCGCCGGCGAACCTTCGCCCGATGCTGCCGGGCAGGAGATGTTGCGGCTGACGGGGGCGCAGGCGGCGCGGTTCAGAAGAACGGCGGAAAACGTCCGGACGCTGGAAGGCAGCCGCAGCGCATGGGAGTGGCTGGATCCGAAGCCGGACGGGGTGCTGGCGCGCGTGGTGGTGGTGACGCGCAACGGCCGCGTGGTGCATTCGAGTTACGAGTTCTCGGCTTCGCGCGAGGCGGCGGGCGAAACTCCGCCGGCGCCTCCGAAGCTTCAGGCGGCGATGGCGGTATTGACTCTGGCCACGGCGGCGGGGATCGCGCTGCTGATGTTGTGGATGCTGTTCGTCAGCCTGCAAAGGCGCTCGGATCAGTTCGGGTTCGCGATCCGCTTCCTGTGGATTCCTGCGGCAGGAGTCAGTACGGCCTTTTTGTGCGGCAACTACCAGAACGATGCGCTGTTGAGGTCGTTCGAAGAAGGGCTGACGGGCGACAGCCGGCTGGTTCTCGGCATCACGCTGGCATTGCTGCTGCTGCTGGCGCTGTTCCTGATCCTGGCGGCAGCTTACGCGGCCGCGCCGCGGGGGCAGATGCGGCTGTGGGCGCCGGCGGTGCTGCTGGTGCGCGGACAGTGGAGGAACCGGCAGGCGGCGGAACAGGTCTGGTTCGGCATGGCGGTGGGCGCGCTGCTGGGCTCGGCGCCGTACTGGGTGGCGCAGTTGGCCGGAGAGCCGCGGGTGCGGTTTCTGGAGGGAGAGGACCTGCTGATGGCCCCGTGGCCGGCGATGGAGGCCTTCGCGGGGCTGGCGGGGGCATGGGAAGTGTACGCGGTGGCGCTGTTTCTGTATCCGCTTCTGTCCGGGCGCCTGCGCCGGCCGTGGATGGCGGCTGCCGTGGCCATTGCGGCGGGAACGCTGGCGGCCACGCTGCCCCGCTCGGCCTTTCCTCCGGGCCACGCCGCAAACTACGCCACGGCGGCGGTGCTGACCGGGGGCTATCTGCTGGCGTACCGCTACGGCGGGATGCTGGGGGCGTGGGTGGCGCCGCTGGGCATGCACGCCGCCGTGCAGGGCGTGCGTCTGGCGCAGATGCCTGCGCCGTCTCTGGAGTCGGCGGGATGGCAGGCGCTGGCGCTGACGTCCGGCATTGCGGTGGCGGCGCTGGGCGCTTCCTTCCTGCTGCCGGAGGCGGACACGCTGGCCGCGGAGACGGAGATGAGCGAGGCGGCGGCGGCGCTGCCGCGGTCGCAGCGGGGGAGGCTGCGGGCGGAGTTCGAGGTGGCGCGCCGGGCTCAGCAGGACCTGCTGCCGGCCGGGCCTCCGCTGATCCCGGGCTTTGAAGCCGCCGCAGCCTGCCATCCGGCAGGGGAGGTAGGGGGCGATCTCTATGATTATCTGCCCGGTCCGCATGGCCGGTGGATGCTGTGCGTGGCCGACGTGTCGGGCAAAGGGCTGGGCGCGGCGCTGCACATGACGCTGCTGAAGGGCATGCTGGCTTCGGCGGCGCACCATGCTCCGGCGCCGGCGGCGCTGGCGTCGCGGCTGAATCAGGCGGTGGCGGAGACAGGGCGGGGGCGGATGTTCATCACTCTGTCGCTGCTCGTGCTGGATCCCGCCGGGCGCCGTGCCGAGCATTTCCGCGCGGGACACAACCCGCCGCTGGTGTGGCGGGCGCAGAACGGCGCATGCGAATGGCGGAAGCCGCGTGGCATCGGCCTGGGGCTGACCGCGGGGCCCGCATTCGAAGCGAACCTGGAGACGGAGACGATCGAGTTCGCGCCGGGCGACATGATGGTGCTGTACTCGGACGGCGTGACGGAGGACATGAATCCGGAGGGCGAGCTGTTCGGCGAACAGCGGCTGGCCGAACTCGTGCAGCGGCACGCCCGCGAGGGGCCGCGGCGGCTGGCGGGTGCGATTATGGAGGAAGCCCGCAGGTTCCGGCGCGAGGCCGAACTGCACGACGACTGGACGCTGCTGGCGGTGCAGTGCGCCGGCGGCGGGACGCCGCAGGAAGACGGGCCGGCGGAGACGGCCCAAAAGAGTTGAGGGTGCCGTGACACGGAGCTTTCTGATCGAAACAAGAGACGAGGGAAATGTTCGGATCCTGGCGCTGCGGGGGTTTCTGGACGCGCACACGGCGCCGCGGTTCGAAGCCGCCGTGGAAGAAGAGCTGCGCGCCGGGCGCAGCCGCCTGGTTGTGGACTGCACCGGGCTGGACTACATTTCGTCGGCGGGGCTGGGCGTGTTCATGACGTTCATCGACGAAGCGCGCGGCGCGGGAGGGGACATCAAGCTGGCGTCGATCCAGCCGAAGGTGTACCAGATTTTCGACGTGCTGGGCTTTCCGGCGCTGTTCGACATCCAGCCGGCGGTGGAGGATGCGGTGGCGCGGTTTGAGCGCGGGGCGGGCGAGGGCTAGACGATGGCGAGCTTCGAGCGCACCTTCTGCCTGCAGGTGCCGTCATCGACGGAGAACCTGGCGCTCATCCGGGAGTTCGTGTCCACCGCCGGAGAACAGGCGGGCTTCGGCGAGGACGAGACGCTGAGGCTGGCGCTGGCGGTGGACGAGGCGTGCACGAACGTGATCGAGCACGCCTACCAGAACGAGGAGACGCACGAGGTGACGGTGCGGGTGACGGTGGACGAAGATGCGATCGCGTTCGAGGTGATCGACCGGGGGCGCGGCTTCGATCCCACGCAGGAGCCTGCGCTGCCGGTGGAGGAGCTGATCCGGAGGCGGCGCGGCGGCGGGCTGGGGCTGCGGCTGATCCGGACAATCATGGACGACGTGCAATACCGCATCGTGCCGGGACAGATGAACGAGCTGCGGATGGTGAAGAAGAGGCGCCGCGCGGGAGAGGTCAAGCCAGAGTCCGGCGAATCTCGCTGAGAATCTGGTCCGCGGACTTCCCTTCCCCGCGGATGATTGCCGCGGGCGCGGCTGCTCCGGGCGCCCACCGGTCGACGGCGCGTTCACAGGCGTAGCCGCGGAACACGCACAGGAGCGGCACGCCAACGGCCGCGGCGGCGTGCTGTCCGGCGGAGTCATAGCCCGCGTAGAAATCCGAAGCGGCGATCATGGCGGCGAAGGATGCGAATGAGCCCTCATGGATGCCGATGCGCGCGCCGCGCGCCTGCGCCCGCCCGGCGGCGCGGCGGACGCGCGTTTCTTCCTCGCTGCCGGGCGCGCCCGCGTCCACCATCACGAGCCCTCTCCGCGCCGAAAGCAGCACGAGGAGCTCCTCTTCGAACGGGTCTTCGACGCGCTTGGCGGGATTCTCGCCGACGCCGAGGCTGACCGTGGCCACGGGCTGCGAGCCGAACCCGCAGGCGAAGCGCGGATGCATCCAGGGCGCGGCTTCCTCCACGCCGAGAACGCGTCGCGCCCAGTCCTGCGCCAGCGCGGTGAGCGAGGCATCGCCGGCGCCGCCGTAGCCGCGGGACTCGAACAGGAAGTGGCGTTCCGCACCGCAGACGGGGAGCAGACCAAGCTGCGTGAGGCGGGAATCGGGATCGAGCACGAGCGTACCGGGCTCCTCCAGCGCCGCACGCAGCGCCGGGTATCCGGCGAAACGTTCGGCGAGCGTGCCGAGACGCGGATACGGGACAGGCAGATGGCGGAGGCGCGGGGCGCGCTCGAACAGCTCCCAGTTTTTCGCCGGACCGGCGAAGACGATGTCGGCGCGCGGGAAGCGCCGGCGCGCGGCGTCCAGGATCACGGACGTCACCGCGATGTCCGCGCCGAGCGTGACGCGGGAGAGCACGAAGACGCGCGCGGGTTCGAACTCCACGGGGCGCACGCTGCGGACGCGTTCGTAACGCGCGAGCAGGTCTTCGGAGCGGAATTCCGGCAGGGCGCGGGCGATGACGCGGCTGAACAGCGCGGCGTAGGCGTCGCAGAGGCGGGGTTCGAAGCGGTCCGCCAGGGGTTCAACGAGGCCGGTGAAGAGAGCGCGGGCGGCCTCGGCGGCGCGGCCGGAACCAACATCGAGAGCGGCCGACACGAGACCGTCAAGCAACGCCTCCGGCCAGGGTTCGCCGGCGAGACAGGCGCGGAGCAACTGGCCGGCCAGTTCACTCGGCGAAATACTTGCCAACGATGAGCTCCAGCTTTTTCAGGGTCTCCGCGGGCACGGACTTCCTGTCGGTGATGAGGGCGTGCTCGAGGGCGCGGCTGCAGAGGCAGTTCCGCTGCGCGCTGGCATCCAGCAGGCGCACGGCGGTGCGGACGACTTTGGCGGCGTTTTCGGCGTTGTGCGTGAGGTTGCGGACGATGTCGGCCACGGTGACGGAGTCGTGCCCGGGGTGCCAGCAGTCGTAGTCGGTGACCATGGCAATGGTGGAATAGCAGATCTCAGCCTCGCGGGCGAGCTTGGCCTCCTGAAGGTTGGTCATGCCGATGACGTCCATGCCCCAGCTCCGGTAGAGGTTGGCCTCGGCCCTGGTGGAGAAGGCGGGACCTTCCATGCACAGGTACGTTCCGCCGAGCTTGGAGGGCACGCCGGCGTCGAGGCACGCCTGATGCAGCAGCTTCATCAGCACGGGGCAGACGGGATCGGCGAAGGAGATGTGAGCGACGAGACCTCCGCCGAAGAACGTGGAGACGCGGCCGCGGGTGCGGTCGACGAACTGATCGGGAATGACGAAGTCGAGCGGCTTGTGCTCCTCCTTGAGGCTCCCGACGGCGGACAGCGAAATGATCCACTCGACGCCGAGCTGCTTGAAGCCGTGGATGTTGGCGCGGAAGTTCAGCTCCGACGGGCTGATGCGGTGGCCGCGGCCGTGGCGGGCGAGGAAGGCAACCGGCTTCCCTTCGAGCTCACCGACGATGTAGGCGTCGGAGGGATCGCCGAAGGGCGTGGCGAGCTTCACTTCCTGCCGGGCGGAGAAGCCGGGCATCGAATACAGCCCGCTGCCGCCGATGATGCCGATCTTTGCGGTGGGATGGGACATACGTTTTGATGATCGTACAGGCGCGGCGCGGCGCGCCAGACAGGTTCAGACGATCACTTCCCGCTGCGCATCCCAGGCGACGCTGCGCCCCTGGCGGTAGCTTTCCACAGCCATGCGGCAGGCAATGGAGACGCGGAAGCCGAGGTCGAAGGGACAGGCGGGTTCGCCGCCCTGGCGGATCGAGCGGATGAAGTCGTCCATCAGCGCGTGCTGGGGCGCGCGGGCCGAGCCGAGCCGCT
>DYJN01000056.1 GCA_020723085.1 Arcobacter sp. | reverse complement strand
CAAGTACGCCACCGATGAGATCACGCTGGCCCGGCAGGTGGTGCCCGCGCTCCGCCAAGGGATGCTGTGCCTGGCGGATCGCTTCTTCCCCAGCTACGAACTTTGGCGGAAGGCGGCCCAAACGGGGGCGGATCTGCTCTGGCGGGTCCGCAAGAATGCGCGCCTGGATGTGGAGCGGAGGCTGCCCGACGGCTCCTATCTGAGCCGCATCTACGCTTCGATTTCCGACCGCCGCAACCGGCGCAACGGAATCGTTGTCCGGGTGATCGACTATCGGCTCGACAACGTGCCGGGCTCGGAAGCCGTCTACCGGCTGATCACGACGATCCTCGACCCGGTCCAAGCTCCGGCCAAGGAACTGGCTGCGCTTTATCATGACCGCTGGGAGATAGAGAACGCTCTGGACGAGTTGAAGACGCATCTGCGCGGCGCCCAGATTGTGCTGCGCAGCAAGACGCCGGAGTTGGTGGAGCAGGAGTTCTGGGGCTTGCTCATGGCCCACTTCGCCATCCGCGGATTGATGCATGAAGCGGCGCTGAAAGCCGATGAGGATCCCGACCGGCTTTCCTTCCTCCATGCCGTGCGGGTCGTCCGGCGGCGGTTGGCCCGCTACGCCGCTATCCCCCCCTCGGCAGAGGAAAGCCCTGCATGAGGCGATTCTGCGGGAGCTCCTCGAAGAGCGGGTCGTCTCCAGCAGGAACCGCATCAACGTCCGCGGAGTGAAGCGCAAGATGAGCAACTACGACCTGCGGCCGCGCAAGCGTCAGCCGACGCGCCATGTCAACGTTTCCGAACGGATCAGGATCGTTAAGTGAACAGTATTGGGTTTAGGCTTGGTTTGACCGATTTGGTGACGAACTTGGGCTTGTGCGCCCATGCCGAATCACATGGGCCAGGTGCTCCAACCCGCGGCAATTGGATTTCCGGCTCCGCGCCGTGAACACCGATGACGCCGGTCACCCTGACAAACGGAGGACTCTCCCGCCCCGATCCATTAACTCAGCCCGGAGCCTGCCCGAGCCTTCCCGCTCGCCTCTGAGGGTGCCTTGCCCCCCTGTTCATCTGCCCGCGTGGCATCCCCCCCCCTCCGCCCCACGGCGGTGCCTGCCTCAGCCATCCAGCCCGGCCCCTCATAGCCCCCCCTTCACACCCCTTCCGCTTTTTTTCGCTCCCGCTTTCCCCCTTCCCCACAACCACTTGCCCGCGCCCCGGCCCCCTCCCCCGCCGCCCCGCCCTTGACCCCGCCCTATAATCCGCCCCGGAGGCATCATGCAGTCTCAACCTGTCGATCCCGGCAAGCGCCGCCGCCGCGGCGGTCCCAAAACCCCCGAGGGCAAACGCCGCTCCTCCCTGAACGCCCTCAAACACGGCCGCTACGCCCGCTCCTTCTTCGTCCTCCGCCACGAAGATCAGGCTGCCTTCGATCACTTGGTCGGCGTCATCACCCGCGCCCTCCTCCCCCAAACCGATTTCGAATACTACCTCGTCCGCCAGCTCGCCGCCATCGAATGGCGCCTCCACCGCGTCCTCGCCCTCGACTCCTCCCTCCTCGACACCGAATTCGCCGCCACCGCCGCCGCCTTCGATCAACACGGCGTCACCGCCGCACCCGAAGTCCAGCTCGGCGCCGCCGCCCACAAGCTCCTCGAATCCTCGCCGCTCCCCTACTACCTCGCCACCCGCGAGTCCCAGCTCATCAACGCCCGCGCCCAGATCCTCGCCGCCTTCCGCCAGATCCGCAGGCAGAGCGCGTCCGCGCCGCCCTGCCCGCGCTTCGCTGCCCCGTTGGACCTCTCCGCCCAGCCCCCCTCGCCAGACGCTCCCGGCCCCTCCCATCCCCCGGAGCCTCCCCCAGCCGCCGCCAACCCCTCCCCCCCAGGGGGGGCGGTGCCAGAATCCACCCAACCTGTTGAAAACAGGCCGCCGAACCGGCCAAGTTCGTTTCACAACGAACCCGGAACAAACCCCTCGCAGTCGCCGCCTCAACCGCCGCGGAACACGCCGCTTGTCTCAGAACCCCCGCTTCCGGAGGCAGCCTGATCGTTCCATGAAAACCCCGGTTCCTTTCACCAGTCTCATTTCACTCCTTCGCTCCCGCCCCACCCCCGCAGCCCCGCCCTTGGCCTGCCACCCCGCCGGCTCCCCCCTCTCCACCTCCCAATGGGCTCAGCTCTGCCTCGGCTTCCACCCCGATCCCCTCCAGACTCAAGTCCTTGACTCCCCCCAGCACCGCCTGATCCTCCTCTGTGCCCGCCAGTTCGGCAAGTCCACCCTCGCCGCCATCAAGGCCCTCCACTTCGCCCTCTCCCACCCGCGCGCCACCATCCTCTGCGTCTCCCCCACCCTCCGCCGCTCCGCCGAATGGCTCCGCCTCGTCAAAGACTTCTACTCCATTTGGACCTCCCGCCAGTCGCCCAACCTCCCGAACCCCTCCTCTCCGCCCGCCCACTGTTCCTGCCCCTCCGCCCCGCACATTGCCGCCGCCCCGCCGACAAGCCCGTCAGAATCCGCCCCGCCCCAGCCAAACCGCTCCACCCGTCGCGGGCTCCTCACCCTCGCGGCATCACCCGCCCCGCACAACACAGCCGCCCAGCCCCATCTCTCCAGCCGCGCCGCACCCGCCTCTCCCGCCCACCCATGCTCCCTCGCCCTCCCCAACCACTCCCGCATCCTCGCCCTGCCCGGCACCTCTCACTCCAACCGCGGCTACTCCGCCCACCTCCTCCTCTTCGAGGAAGCCGCCTTCATCCCCGATCCCGTCTTTTCCGCCCTCGCCCCTTCCGTCGCCGCCACCGCCGGCGCCATTTGGCTCATCTCTTCCGCCGGTCCACCCTCCGGCTTCTTTTACGAAATCTGGACGCACCCGGATCTCCCCTACACCCGTATACAAGCCTCCGCCGAACAGTGCCCCAGGATCTCCAGGGAGCACCTCGCGGAAGCCCGTCTCGCCCTCGGCGAGCTCCGCTTCCGCCGCGAATACCTGTGCGAATTCTCCCCCGACGCCATCCCCATCTTCTCCGCCGAACTCCTCGAGTCCTCCCTCGACAACTCCTTCGACCCTTGGCTCCTCGAGGACGCCGCATGATCCAGGCACTCACTCGGATCACCGCTTCCCCTCCGCCGCCCTTCGCGCCCAGCCTCCGCCCGCTCAGGGGCTGCACCGCCCCGCTGATGGGTGTATGGGAGCGGGAGCCCAGCCTCCGCCCGCTCGGGGGCTGCACCCTGCCCGCGCCCCCTCCCAACGGCACGGCCTCCGCCCGGTTTTCTCCCTCTCTTCTCCATCCGCCCTCTCTGCGCTATACTATAAATGATTACACTATGCCGCTGGCCCCGCTCCATACCCACAGTTGGTACTCTCTCCTCGACTCCACCCTCCCGCCGGAGCGCATCGCCGAAGCCGCTCACGCCTCCCGCCTCCCCGCCGTCGCCCTCACCGATCGCGATACCCTCGCCGGCGCCGTCTGCTTCTATAAGCGCGCCCGCCAGCTCGGCATCCACCCCGTGCTCGGTGCGGAAGTCACCCTCGCCGGCGGCGCCACCCTCATCCTCCTCATCGAAAACCGCCACGGCTACGGCAACCTCTGCCAGCTCCTCACGGAATCAGTCACTTTACCCCAGGAGTCTCCAGTACTTGAGCATGGCTCCCAGCGCCCCGCCCGCCTCAATCCCCACGGCGTCACCCTCGATCAGCTCGCCCGCTACAGCCAGGGGCTCATCTGCCTCGCCGGCGCCCGCTCCCCCGTCGCCCGCGCCATCCTCCGCGGCGGCTCTGGAGACGAACAACTCCAGCAGTTGCAATCCATTTACGGCAAAAACCTCGCCCTCGAGATCAATCCAAGCCACGAAACCGCCCTCCGCCTCGCCCGCTTCCTCGTCGAACTCGCCCGCCGCCGCCGCGTCCCTCTAGCCGCCGCCGCGGAAATCCATTACCTCCAGCCGGAAGAATGGCTTAAGCTCGATATCCTCCAGTCCATGCGCACCCTCACCCTCCTCGGTCAGTCCCACGCCGAAAAGCTCCCGCCCGGGCGCTACCACTGGCACTCGCCCGACGAAATCGCCCGCTGCTTCGGCGGGCTCCCGCAAGCCCTTCAGAACACCCTCCGCATCGCGGAGCGCTGTCAGTTCGATTTCGAACTCGGCGATATCCGCTTCCCCCAGTTCCCCTGCGACAATCCCATTGAGCTCTTGCGCGCCAAAGTTCAGGCTGGGCTCGAACGCCGCTATGGCTCCTCCCCCCGCCCCGAAGTCCTCGAGCGCCTCCGCCGCGAGCTCGCCATCATCGAGGAAGTCGGCTACGCCGGCTACTTCCTTGTCTTCGCCGACTTGGTCGAGTGGTGCCAGGCGCGCGGCATCGGCACCCTCGCCCGCGGCTCCGCCGCCGGCAGCCTCGTCTGCTACCTGCTCGGCATCAGCAACGTCTGCCCCTTCCGCTTCGGCCTGTGTTTCGAGCGCTTTCTCAACCGTGAGCGCATGCAGTTCTCGAAGCTGGCCGACATCGACCTCGACCTCCCTTGGGACCGCCGCGACGAGGTCATCGAACACGTCTTCGAGCAGTACGGTCCCGAACACGCCGCCATGATCGGCGCCATCCACACCTTCCAGGGGCGCTCCGCCGTCGCCGAAATCGCCAGGGTCTACGGCATCCCCGAGCGCGAAGCCCGCCGCTTCACGGAGCACCTCCCTCGCCACCACGGCGACGCCCTCGAAGCCGTCCTCAACACTCCCGAGTGCCGCAGCCTCCCTTGGAATGAGGAGCCTTACTCCACCATCCTCCGCATCGCCGGCGAACTCGACGGCATCCCCCGCCACTTCGCCATGCACCCCTGCGGACTCGTCCTCAGCTCGGAGCCCCTCGCTCGCCGCATGCCCCTCTTCGCCTCCTCCAAAGGCTGGCTCACCACCCACTACGGCATGGAGGACGTCGAGGAGCTCGGACTCCTCAAGATGGACCTCCTCGGCCAAGCCGGCCTCGCCGTCCTTCGGGAATCGCTCGACAATATCGAGTCTAACCACGGCTCACGCCCGGACTTGAACCATCTCGACTGGAACGACCCAGCCGCTTGGGATGTCATCGCCACCGGCAACGCCCGCGGCGTCTTCCATATCGAGTCGCCCGCCATGACCAGCCTCCTCGTCATGACCAACTGCCGCGACATCGACACCCTCGCCGCCGTCGAGTCCATCATCCGCCCCGGCGCCGCCAACGAGGGCAGGAAGCTCGCCTTCGCCCGCCGCAAGCAGGGCCTCGAACCCATTCAGTACGCTCATCCCTCGCTGGAGCCTTTGCTCGCCGATACCTGCGGCCTCATGGCCTTTGAAGAACACATCCTGCTCGTCGCCAACGGCTTCGCCGGCATGCCCTGGGGCCGCGCCGACCTCCTCCGCCGCGCGCTCGTCAAGAACCGCGACGCCGCCCTGATCGAACAGCTCGGCCAGGAGTTCCGCCAGTCCGCCCTCGCTCATGGCCGCTCCCCCGAAGACACCGAGCGCGTCTGGCAGATGGTCAGCGAGTTCCGCGGCTATATGTTCAACAAGGCCCACTCCGCCGCCTACGCCGTCGAAGCCTTCTCCGGCGCCTGGCTCAAAACCCGCTATCCAGCCGAGTTCCTCGCCGCCGTCCTCAGCTCCCGCCGCGGCTTCTATGCCCCCATCGTCTACGTCCTCGAAGCCCTCCGCCTCGGCGCCCGCTTCCTCCCCCCCGATCTTCACCTCTCCGATCCCCGCCGCTTCACCGTCCGCGGCGCCGAGATCCGCCTCCCCCTCGATCAGGTGCGCGGCTTGTCTCAAGCCACCCTCGGCCGCATCGTCGAACACCGCCCCTTCCGCGACCCCGGCGACTTCTACCGCCGCGTCCAGCCCAGCCGCCCCGAGTGGCTCGCCCTGCTCAAGTCCGGCGCCCTCGACGTCTTCGGCGAACCCCGTGGCAGCCTCTTCTGGCGCCTCCAGCGCCTGGAAACCTACGGCGCGCATGACCGCCGCCTCATCGAACCCGAAGCCCCGCCCCCCTTCGAGCCTTCAGCCGAAAACCGCGCCCGCTGGGAAGCCGAGATCCTCGGCTTTCCGGTCAGCCTCCACCCCCTCGCCCTCTGGGGCGCCCACGTGCCCTGGCAGGACTTCCTCTCCGCCGCCGATCTGGCGCGCCGCCAGCAGAGCCTCTACGGCAAAACCGTCCGGGTCGCCGGTCTGATCGTCGCCGACCGCCGCCACCCCACGCCCAACGGCGTCATGAAGTTCATCACCCTCGCCGATTGGACCGGCTTCCTCGAAGCCGCCCTCTTCGCCGATGTCTACCGCAACTACGGCCACTGGACCGTCCAGCCCGTCATTGGCCTGGAAGCCGTCGTCGAACCCTTCGACAACCGCCGCGGCTTCACTCTCCGCGCCGTCCGCGTCCTCCCCCTCCCCGCCCGGAGCCACGCCCATGCCTGACCCCCGCCCAACGCTGCCGCGCCGCCCCGGCCCCTCGCTCTTCTCGCCTGCCACCTTTCATTCAGGCTGCATTCCCTCCGCCCGCGCAAAAAACAACCGTAGGATTTCCGGAAAAACCTCTCCTCGCTGGCTCCGCTGCCTCTCCGAATTTTCCGGCTTTTATGGTTCCAGAAAAGGCCAGAATGGTGGCATTATTGCTGACTGTCTTGTCAATACTGGAGGCGGATTAGAGAGAAATTGACCGTCAGGGTTCGTGCGTCATTTTCCGGCTGGAACGCGGGCGACGCCAGAATTTCGATCACATGCTCGGGCGCCTCGGGCAGCGGCGTCTCGATCACAAACAGCCCGGTCCGCGTCAGGCGCCGCGTCCCCAGCGGAGATCCGTTGCAGCGCAGTTCGATCTTCGCCAGGTTCGGCGAAAAGCCTTGCAGCCGCAGCGTGGCGCGCCCGGGGCGCGAAGGTTTCAGCCGCACCCGCGCCTTCGTGCCGATCCAGCGGTATTTGTTGCCGAATTCCCCCTCGAGCTCGTGGAACCCGTCGATCAGAGCCTCCTCGTGGCCGGGTTTGGAGAAGTCGATGTTGTCGGGCCGCACGCCGGGATACAGCTCCTCCCGCAGCCGGGACGGCAGCAGGTGGAACACCTCTCCTTCCGCTCGGGCGGAAAACCCGCACTGCCGGCATTCGAGCAGCGCCGGGTTCCAGGGCAGCGCCGCCAGGCAGTCGGGACAGGCAAGCGCCTCTTCCACGGAGAGCGACGGCGGCAGTTGGCCGGGCTTGCGGCAGAGCGCGGCGATCGTGCCCCCGAGAAAGCGCGTGGCGCGGGCGTCCGTGAAGCCCGGATACAGCCGCAGCGCGTGGACCACGGCTGCGTTGGCCCACCCGCACGCGCGCGGGAATGTCAGCACGCGGCTGCCGGTGAAATAGCGGCCGATCAGCCCGAGCCAGTCGCGCAGCCCGTAGCGGTGATTCTGGCGGATGCCGAACGATTCCTCCTGCCACGCGCCGATGACGTCGGCGGCGATGAAATCGAGAAGCCCCCAGCGGTGCAGGGCGCGCTCGATCCTGTTCATCCGGTCGGGATAGGGGGCGCGGTAAAGGCGCAGGGTGAGCGCCCGGCGGATCGGCTCTTCGGCAAAGAAGTACGCTCCGCCCGGCGCCAGCACGCGGTGAACCTCGCGGAACACCGCCTCCACGTCCATGAACTGCGACAGCATCTGGAAGCTCATCACGAACGCCAGAGAAGAGTCCCGGAAGGGCAGCCGCGTGGCGTCGCCCGCCACCAGCACGGGGCTCTTCTCCAGGCGCCACGCCGTGCGCAGGAACCGTCCGTGGCGCAGCGCGTCGGCGGAGATGTCCAGCGCGAAGCCCGCCGCCCCGAAGCGGTTGGCGAGCATGTAGGAGCTGTGGCCCGCGTTGGCGCCAATCTCGAGAAACGGCGACAGGGATGCGGCGGCGTCCAGGTTGCCCGCCAGAATCCCGGCTCGCCGGGCGTTCTCTTCCGCATATGCGGCCAGAACGCGCTCCGGCTGCCCTAGCGAGGCGAAATTGTGAAAGTCCACCTGCGCCCGCTTGACCGTCAGGTCCTGAGCTGAGGCGTCCACTGGCAGGTTCTCAGCCATGGGTGATCCCACTTTGTACCGCACGCGCGGCGCCGGCCGCAATCTCTTCTCCGGCGATCACCTGATGGATGACCCGCAGGCGGCGCGCACTCCGCCGTCTGGCTCCTCCGCCTGCCGTTGAGGACCGCCGGGGCGGCGGCGCACAATGGAGAAGGTGCCGCTGACCGGTTGGGGCTGGCTGATCACGCCGGATGAACTGCGCGCCTGGGCATTGGAGCTGACCCCGGACTGGCTGGTGGTGAACAAGCCGGCGGGCGTCGTGTGCCATCCGTCCAAACATGGCCCCTGGTCCAGCCTCGTCGGCGCCGCGCGCGAATGGCTCGGCCAGGCGGCGCTCCACATGCCGTCCCGGCTCGACCGGGAAACCAGCGGAGTCGTCGTCCTGGTGCGGCGGCGCAGTCTCGCCAGCGCCATGCAGCGCGCGGTCCAGAACGGGCAGGCGCGCAAGAGCTATCTGGCGATCCTGGAAGGCGAACTGAAATCGGAAACGCGGGTGGATCTGCCCATCGGACGCGCCGCGGGCTCACGCGTGTTTCTCAAACAGGGAGTCTGCGCCGGAGGATACCCCGCGCGCACGCGGTTCGTGCCGCTGGAGCGCCGCGGCGGGCGGACGCTGGCGCGCGTCGAGCCCGAAACCGGGCGGCTCCATCAGATCCGCGTGCATGCGGCAGCCATCGGCCATCCCGTCTGCGGCGACAAGCTCTACGGACCCGATGAGACGCTGTTCCTCGAATTCCTCCGCTACGGGTCCACGGAAAAGCACCGCCGCCTGCTGGGCGCGGAGCGGCAGATGCTGCACGCCGAACGCATCCGCTTCGAACTCCCGTGCGGCGCAGTGTCCTTCCAGGCGCCTGTGGCGGCTGATCTGAGCGCCTTCTGGGAAAGCCTTCCGCGCCGCTGACGCCCGTAGCCGTGCGGCTCTCCCAGATGCCGGCCAGCAGAGAGCCTCCTGGGAAAGCCCTCCCTGCCGCTGACGCGGCAGAAGGGACAACCGGAAATGCCGGATGCTGAGCCAGCCACCCCTCGCGCTGACGCCACATGGCTGACGCGGCAGCAGGAACAGTCTGAATATGCCGGCGTCTCCCCAGCCGGCGGTTTGTTTCTCCTTCAGCGTCAGCACTTCGGCAGAAGTGACAGCCCGGCAGGGGCTCATCTGCTACTTCGTCGATGGATGCGCCCGGGGCTTTGGGATTTTCTCTGCGATCCTCTGTTGACAGTCCATACAGGGGGGGATCATCACGCCATGCATGCCTCTGGGATGAGCCGGGCGGCGAAAGACGGTTGCGGGCGTATCCCTCCCCCCGGTCCCGAAGTCCCCCATACGGCAACGATGGAGCTCCGCACGGAGGATGTGCGCTCCCGTGCGCAGGGTTCCCGCGGTTTTCATTCTGCGATGCCAGGGGAAGACCGGCACCGGCCCACCCCCCATCCTGCCGGGCTGTCCCCTCCGCGCCGGACCGCACCTGCGGGTCTCCCCGGAGAGGCAGGCGCCCGCATCGGCCTCCGGCGGGACTGGCGGTCAGAAGCCGATCAGCACGCCGCCGTCCACCGGGAGCACGACGCCGTTGACGAAGCGCGCCGCGGGCGAGCACAGATAGACAGCGGCCCAGGCTGCGTCTTCCGTCGTGCCGAGGCGGCCAAGCGGTGTGCGGCCGAGCACGCGCTGTTTGCGCGCCGGGTCCGAGTCGAGCGCCTTGCGCGAGATCTCGGTTTCGATGAAGCCCGGCGCGATGGCGTTCACGCGGATCCCCTTCGGCGACAGGTCCACCGCCAGCGACCGCACCATGCCCAGATAGGCGGACTTCGCCGTGGTGTATGCGAACACGCGGGACAGACCGAAAAACGACGTCATCGACGCCGTGAGCAGCACATGCCCGTTGCGCCGCTCGATCATCGGAGGGATGAAGGCGCGCGTCAGCGCATACGCGCCGGTGACGTGCGTGTCGAGCATGTGGCGGAATTCGGTCTCGTCGGTCTCTTCGATCGTCTTCTTCAGGTGGTGTCCAGCGTTGTTGACGAGAATCGTCACATCGCCGTAGCGCGTCTTCACGTCCTCGGCCAGCTTCGGCACGTTCTGCGTGTCCGCCACGTCGTGCACCGCCCAGCCTGCTTGCGGGCCCAACTCGGCGGCGACGGTCTCAAGCAGCGCGCGGCGGCGCCCCACGAGGATGACGCGCGCTCCGGCTTCGAGGAACGCGTGCGCGATGGCGCGGCCGATGCCGGTCGCTCCGCCGGTGATCAGCGCCAGTTCGTTCTTCAGCGAGAACGCCTGCTCCAGTGTCATGAACGGTTGTGTGGATGGTTCCATTGCAAGCCCCGATACTGATATGTTAGTACATGGCCATGGAAATCGCAAAGTCTCTGGGGAAATTCTCGCTCGGCATGGGTGACCGGTTCGCGCAGCAGGGCAGGGCGCAGCTCGCGGCCTGCCTGCGGGCGCGGGAGGCGGGCGTCGAAGTGACGCCCGTGTGGAACAAGAGCCACCGCGAGCATTCGATCGTGGGCAGCGTGCCCGCCGGCGTGCGGCGCGAAGCGGACGCCGCCGTGGCGGCGCTCGGCTGGACGCGAGCGTATTTCGTGGACGCCGACCACATCCGGCTGGAGACCGTGGACGCGTTCCTCGAAGCCAGCGATTTCTTCACCATCGACGTGGCCGACTCGATCGGCCGGCCGCCGGATGAGGCGTCGCTGGCCGCTTTCTGCGCCGATGCGGGCGATTGCGGCGGCGGGTTCGGACTCACGCGGGAAAGCGTCCGGAGGATCGCGGCCAGATACCTGGCCGCGGTGCAGGAAGCGGCGCGGATCTACCGGCGCATCGAAGCCGCCCGGGGGCGCGGCGCTTTCATCACGGAAGTCTCCATGGATGAAACGGACTCGCCGCAGACGCCCGACGAACTGCTGGTGATCCTGGCGGCGCTGGCGCGCGAGGGCGTGCCCGTGGACACGATCGCGCCGAAGTTCACCGGCCGGTTCAACAAGGGCGTCGATTACGTGGGCGACGTGGCGCAGTTCGAGCGCGAATTCGAGTCCGACATCGCCGCCATCCGCGTGGCCGAGGAGCGCTACGGTCTTCCTGCCGGCCTGAAGCTGAGCGTTCATTCCGGCAGCGACAAGTTCTCGCTGTATCCGGCCATCCGGCGCGTTCTCGCCAAAACGGGCGCGGGCGTGCATGTCAAGACGGCGGGCACGACGTGGCTCGAAGAACTGATCGGGCTGGCAGAGGCTGGAGGCGCGGGGCTCGAACTCGCAAAAGAGATCTATGCCGGGGCTTTCGAGCACCGCGAGGAGCTCTGCGCGCCGTATGCCGCCGTGATCGACATCGACCCGGCGAAGCTGCCGGCGCCGGCGGCGGTCGCCTCGTGGGACTCGCAGCGTTTTGTGGCGGCGCTGCGGCACGACCCAGCCTGTCCCGGCTTCAACGCCGACCTGAGGCAACTGCTCCATGTCGGCTACAAGATCGCCGCGAAGATGGGCGGGCGCTACCTCGCGCTGGTGCGCGCCTGCGAGGAAACGGTGTCGCGCAACGTGACGGCGAACCTGTTTGACCGCCACATCCGCCCCCTCTGGCTGGACTGACCCGCGCGGCTGCGCCGCGCCGCCGCGCTCCGCTATGATCGGCGGTGGCAGTCCCGCATGAATCCGGCTGAGTTTCAGCATCTCGCCGCCGCGGAAGAGCGCATGTGGTGGTTCCGCGGCATGCGGGAGATCTTCCAAAGCGTCGCCGCGCGCCACCTGCCGCCCGGCATCCGGGATGTGCTCGATGCCGGCTGCGGCACGGGAGCGAACGCCGCATGGATGGCGCGCGCGTTCGGCTGGCGGGTGACGGGACTGGACTGCGCGGAAGCGGGGCTTCAGTTCGCCCGCGCACGGCAGGAGCCGGCGGGACTGATCCGGGGCGACATCCGCGCGCTTCCATTCCGCGATGGCAGTTTCGATCTCATCACCTGCTTCGACGTCTTCGTGCATCTCGAGCCCGGCGAAGAGCGCCGCGCCCTGGCGGAGTTCGCGCGCTGCCTGCGTCCCGGTGCATGGCTGTTCCTGCGCGCTGCCGCCTTCCGCTGGCTCCGCAGCCGGCACTCGGAGTTCGTGGGGGAGAAGCAGCGCTTCACGCTGCCGCAATTGATCGAGGCGGCACGCAGCGCGGGCATGGAGCCGCGCTGCTCGACTTACGCAAACTCGCTCCTGCTGCCCGTGGCGCTGGCGAAGTTCCGCGTCGTGGAGCCGCTGATGCGGGCGCCTGCGGCGAGCGGCGTCCGTCCCGGTCCGGCATGGCTGGAGCGCGCGCTCGGCGCGGCTTTGGAGCTGGAAGCGCGATGGATCGGGCGCGGCGGGCGGTTCCGGATCGGGCAGTCGGCGGTTCTGCTGGCGCGCAAGCCCGCGTGAACGGGCGGGTGGTCAGGCGGCTGGCTTGCGGTGCGCCCCCGGCGCCCGCGAGGAGAGGCTCTGAGCGGCGGACGCAACCGCCGGAACCAGCACCAGCCGGATGTAGAGCCGCGCGAACTGCCATGCCGTGCACAGCAGCGACCGCCAGCGAAAGAACTGGCTGCGCCCGTACAGGCGCGGGTAATGGTTGACGGCGGCTTCCGCCACCTCGCAGCCGGTCATCTCGATCTTGCGCACAAGCTCCAGGCAGATGGTGCCGGAGGTGGACTCCAGATGCAGGTTCTCCACCAGCGAACGGCGGATCAGGCGGAAGTCGCAATCGATGTCCCGGATGCGGATGCGGAACACCAACCGCGCGACGCCGTTGTACACCCTGCCGATGAGGATCCGGTGCCACGGGTCCTGCCGCAGCCTCTTATAGCCGTTTACCAGCCCCACGTTGGGCGTCCACCGCTCCAGCAGGAGATGGATCTCCGCCGGGTCGTACTGCCCGTCGCCGTCGGTGTAGAAGACAAGATCCCTGGTTGCGGCGGCGAAGCCGCTGCGGAGCGCGCCGCCGTAGCCGCGGTTGTTTTCGTGCGTGACGACGCGCAGGCGCGGACCCAGTTCCTGCCGCATCCGCTCCAGCACGGCGGCAGTCCCGTCCCGGCTGCCATCGTTGACGACGATCACTTCAAAGTCATCGGTGGCCTGCTCCAGCGCCGCGAATGCACGCCGGAGAAGTCCCGGCAGAGAAGGGGCGTCGTTGTATGCCGGGAAAAAGGCGCTGATGCCCTCACCCACTTTCATGACCCGTTACGATGCGTGAGGGCATGGTAACATCCGCCGCGCCCCGCGCGCAAATCGCCGGAGCAGGCGGCGTCGGATCAGGGATTTGCGAGCCCTTCGGGAAACGTCAGCGTGCTCTCCGCCGCGGTCCGGCGGAAGTCCGAGTTCACGACGCTCATGGTGATGTTCCGCCTGTAGCCGAACAGCACCGTGAGCCCGAACTCCGTCCCGTAGGTTGACGGAAACCACAGCCCGCCGCCGGCCTTGGCGAAGGTGACGTTGAAGCCGAGCTGTCGGATGCGGATGCCGAACAGGATCCGCACAGCGGCGGGCACGTTCCTGGCGAGCCTGGTGGACACAAGGCGCGGCTGGAACTCTTTCGGGTCCACGTACACCTCGCCCGCCCAGGGCTTCGAATCTCCCCGGGACGGTTTGCCTGGCTGGAAGCGCAGATGGTAAGCAGGCTTGCTTGCAAGAGGCCTGCATCCTTCCAGCGTGAAATGGTAGCCGCGCTGCTCGCGCCGCGCGAGCGGGAACAGATCCGCGGCGATGCCGTCGCGCGCCTTGCGGCCGTGGATCAGTCCGTCAGTGAGGCTATCGATCAGATCGCCGTCGAGGTCCAGGTCTTTGTACTTGAAACCCGGCGTGTCGTATGGGAGCAACCGCCCGTTGCGCTCATAGCGTCCCTCGAAGAGCTCAAGTTTCCTCTCCGAGCCCGCGGGGGTGGGCGTCACAAGGTAGACGCGGCGCTCCTCGCGCGCCAGCTTCCCGTTGGCGCGGAGAAGCCGGACGAGCACGCGCTGCTGATACACGATGGTCCGCCGGGCTTCGACGGCGCGCTCCTGATTGTCCGCCACGCGGGCGAGGATCTCTTCCAGAGGGGGCGGCGCCGGACACTGCGCGGCGGCAGGCAGACAGATGGCTGCGGGAACAACGGCGAAGGAGAATCTCAACCGGCCCACGACTGTCATACGCACAGGCGCGGGAAACGTTGCCTCAATCCGCCGGCGGGATCAGGGAACGAGATTCACGACATCAACGACCATGTTTGTCGAGTCGTCGAGCATCAGGGCGAGCGTGCCGCAGATCATGCGGCGATAGCCGGGCGGCGGCGCCGGGAACTGCCGGGCCAGCGGCGGAGGGAACGGCTGGAGCTTGTTCGCGAGGCCGGGAGGCAGTCCCTTGCCGCGGGCGATCTGCTTCATCAGGCCGGGCGGGAATTCGCCCTTGCGCGCGATGCCGGGCGGGAGATTGCCGGAGCCGGGGCGGTAGAAGTCCAGAAGGATGCGGATTTCGGCGTCGCGGAACGAGGGATACGTGACCGCCTGTTTCGCCGGCGAGCCCGGGTTCCCGCTCCGGCCCTTCGCTTTGGCGGCTCCTTTGCCCTGTCCGAAGACGAGCGCCGCACTGAGCAAGATCAGAAAACACAGCCGCAGCATGGCTCTTAGCTTATCACCGGGGCATCATTCGTAGCGCAGCGCTTCCACCGGATCCAGCCGCGCCGCCTTGGCCGCCGGCCAAAGTCCGAAGAACAGTCCCACGCCCACGCTGACGGCGACGCCCAGGGCTGCCGCCCATAACGGGACACTCGTCGGCAGGGTAGGGAAGGCGAACCTCGCGGCCCTGGAGATGACCCATCCAAGCGTCATGCCCAGCAATCCGCCGGCGAAGGTGAGCACGACCGCCTCGGTCAGGAACTGCACGACGATGTCGAGCCGCCGCGCGCCGATCGCCTTGCGGACGCCGATCTCGCGCGTGCGCTCAGTGACCGAGACCAGCATGATGTTCATCACGCCGATGCCGCCCACCAGCAGGCCGATGGAGGACAGCACGACCATGACCAGCGCGGTGACGCTGGTGACCTGGCGGAACTGCTCCACCATCTGGTCTGCCGTGCTGAGGCCGAAGTTGTCGGGCTCGTTCCATTTCACGCGGCGCTGCTGGCGGAGCACGCCGCGCACTTCTTCGATGGCCTGGGAGAGCATCCCGGGCTGGGCCACGATGATCAGCATGTGTTCCACGGCGCCCGGCTCCAGCTTGCGCATCGTGTGATAGGGCAGCAGCACGCGATTGTCCTGCTGGCCGGGAAACGAATTGGCCGGGCGCTTCATCACGCCGATCACTTCATAGCTGTGGCCGTCCACCTGGATGGACTTGCCGATGGCGTTGAGGCCGGAGAACAGGCTCTTGTAGATGTCCTCGCCAATGACGGCGACGGGCACGCGCCGGAGATTTTCGAAGTCGGTGAAGAACCGGCCCGCCATCATCTCGGCCTGACCGCCCTGCGCGTACTTGTCGTCCGTGCCGCCGAGGTCGATCTGGAGCACCTCGTTGGTCTTGTAACGGACGCGGTGCATGACGTTCCAGTTCGGGAACAGGTACGGGCTGACCACGGCCACCGACCGGCAGCGCTCCTGGATCGCCATGGCGTCGGCGTAGGTGAGCGGCTTGCGCTGCAACTCCTCGCGAGAACGGCGGCCGAACTGAATGCCCACGGGGAACTTGAACGCGATGATCGTCTCCGTGCCGAGGCTACGGATGACGCCGGTGACCGCGCCGTCGAAGCCGGTGAGGATGCTGCCGACGCCGATGATGGTGCCGGTGCCGATAATGACGCCGAGCACCGTCAGGAAGCTGCGCAGCTTATGTTCGCGGATCGTCGCCAGCGCCAGCCGGATGCCGGACAGGATCAGGATCAGATTGTGGGACCGCTGCTTCATTTCTCCGCCCTGAGCGCTTCAATGGGATCGAGTTTCGCCGCCTGGCGCGCGGGATAGATGCCGAAGAACAGTCCGACGGCCGCCGACAGCCCGACGCCGAGGACGACCGAATACAGAGGCAACACCATGGGAATGGGCGTGAGGTTCCGCACGATGAGCGCGGCGCCCCAGGCAAGGATCACGCCGATCAGCCCGCCCGCGCCCGCCAGCACCGCCGACTCGATGAGGAACTGCCAGAGGATGTCGCTGCGGCGCGCGCCGAGCGACTTGCGGATGCCGATCTCCTGCGTGCGCTCGGTGACCACGGCGAGCATGATGTTCATGATCACCACGCCGCCCACCACCATGAAGACGCTGACCACCGCCATCGCCGTGGCGGCGATGGCGCCGGTAAGCCGGTCCCACGCGCCCATGATCGAGTCCGAAGTGAAAATCATGAAGTTGTCTTCGCGCTGCGGCGGCAGGCGCCGGTAAGCGCGCAGCAGCACGCGCACTTCGTCCATCGCGTTCTGGAACCGCGCGCGGTCCACCGCCAGGCAGTTGAAGCTGAGCCAGCGGCGGGATCCGAACTCTTTGAAGAACGTGTACAGGGGGATGGTGACGAAGTTGTCCTGCGACTGGCCGAAGACGCTGCCGACGCGTTTGGCCACGCCGATCACCTCGTATGGCTTGCCGTTGATCTGGATCGTCTTGCCGATGGGATCGACGCCCATGAAGAACTTGTCCCTGAGATCGGCGCCGATGAAGGCCACCATGCGCCGCCCCTGCACGTCGCCCTCGCTGACGTAGCGGCCCGTTTCCGTCTGCACGCCGGAGATCACGTTCAGGTTCGCCGTGGCGCCGAGGACGCGGACGTCTTCCATGAGTTCGTTCCTGTAGGAGACGTCGCCGCGCGTGGAGCCGGACATGCCGATCTCGCCGAGCAGCGTGGCCCGCTGACGGAGGAACTCGAACTCGTCCGGGCGCAGTTCGGGATTCTTCCGCAGCAGTTCGAGAAACTTCTTCGGATCCCAGTCGCCGATGAAGGCGAAGCGCACCACCGTGAAGCCGTTGGCGCCGAGATCGGCGATCTTTTCGGCGACGTAAACATCCATGCCATGGATGACCGCCATGACGGCGATCAGCGTCGTAGTGGAAAGAATGATGCCGAGCAGCGTGAGGGCGCTGCGCAGCTTGGCCGACCGCAGGCTGGCCGCCGCGATGCGGAACGCCTCCTGCACCTGGACAAAATGGCTCATCCTTGTGCAAATACGCCGGCGAAGGGCACTTTGTTCCTTAATGCCTCGAACCACTGGCACAAAACCTCATCCAGCCAGAAGCGGCGCCTGCCGCGGGCCAGGAATCCGAGATGGCCGCCATGGGGCACGGCGAGCAGCCGCACGGAGGGATTCGATCCCACCTCCCCGCGCCGGTACAGTTCGAACGGAATCATCGGGTCGTCCTCGGCCTGTACGAGCAACGCCGGCACGCGGATGCCGGGGATGAAGCGCAGGGAGGACTGCGTGGCGTAGTAGTTCGGGGCGTCTCCGAAGCCGAAGAACGGCGCCGTGACAAGGTCGTCGAACTCAAAGATCGTGCGCACCTTTTCAATGCCGCAGTCCGGGAACCGCTGCGGATCCATCTTGTGGCGGCGGCGGTAGCGGCGGCGCAGGCTGCGGACGAACTTCTGGTGATAGATCCAGTTGGAGGGCGCGTCAATGCGCCGCACGCAGGCGTGCAGATCGATGGGCGCAGACACGGCGCAGATGCCTTCCACCAGTTCCGCGGCATCGGCTCCCATTTCTCCGGCGAGCTTCAGCACGACATTGCCGCCCAGAGAGAACCCTGCCAGGAAGCGCGGCCCGCGGCCTGATTGCCGCCACTCAGCGAGAATGCTTCTGGCGTCTTCGGTGAGACCGGAATGGTACAGCGTCGGCGAGTACGGTTCGCTCAGCCCGCAGCCGCGCAGGTTCATGCGGTGGACGGCGAAGCCCGCCTCGAGCAGCCTCTGAGCCAGCGAAATCAGGTAGCCGCTGCGGCTTGAGCCCTCCAGCCCGTGCAGCAGCAGCACCTCGCCGCGCGCTTCGCCTTGCGGGCGGTTCTCCTCGACAGCAATTCCTACGTCCGGCGCCGTGCGGTAGAGCGTCCGCCGGGTGGGGAAGCGGGCTTCATCGAGCGGGCGCGGCCAGAAATTGCCTGCCAGAGTGGCCAAGTGGGCATTGCGGAAAAGAGGGGCGAAGGGCTGCAAGTCCCGATTTTACCAGCCGGGCTTCAGTCGCTCTCGGCCTCGGTGGTGTGCGTGCTGGGCTCGGCGGCTTTGCGCGAGAGTTCCTCGGTGAGAATGATCGCCTCGGCGAGATCCCGCATCGGGCGCCGCAGGCGGCGGCTTTCGTTGCGCAGACGCAGGTAAGCTTCCTCCTCCGTCAGGTGGAACTTGAACTGGAGAATGCCCTTGGCGCGCTCCACCAGCTTGCGGGTTTCGAGCTGCCGGCGCATCTCCTCGGCCTCGGCGGCCAGGCGCGTGTTCTCTTCCTCGAGCCGCGCACGCGCCAACGCGCCGCCCATCTGCTCGCCCACAAAGTTCAGCAGGGCGATCTCCTGCGGGGTGTAATCGTGATGCTCGCGGTGGTGCACGTTGATGACTCCGATGACCTCGCCGCTGGAGATCAAAGGCACGGAGCAGAAGGCCTCATAGGTGTCCTCGACCAGCCCCGGCAGGCGGATGAAGCGTTGATCCTGATATGCCTTCTCGGGCAGCGCGACGACGTTCTTGTGCTCGATCGCCCAACCCGTCAGGCCTTGTCCGGCGGCCACGGTGAGCTGGCCGATCTCGGAGGCGTGCGGGACCTGCGAGGCCCGCAGCACGATTTCTCCCGTCGCTGCTTCAATCAGGTAGACGAGACAGGCGTCGCAGCCGGTCACCTGCACGGTCATGCCGATGATCTCGCCGAGCATCTCGTCCACCGAGCGGTTGGAGGCGATGATGCTGCTGATCCGATGCAAGAGAGAAACTTCGCCGGATAGTGACTCCATTAGAGGTGACGAGGCCACAGTAATTGTAGGATAAAAGCGGGGCGGCGGGCCGTCCAATTCAAACTTTCTATGCGGGTCATACCAGGGCCAACCCTGCACGCCATCCTGCTGTTGACCAGGATGGCGTTGTCTGCCATTCCGCTTGCAGCCGCTTCTCCCATATGGTACCGCTTTCAATCCGGCGCGTGGGAGCTCTCCACCGATGCCGGAGAGCGCCGCGGAGAAGAACTGCTCGTGAAGCTCGCCGGGAGTTACCCGCTGCTGCGGGGCGCCGCCGCCGAATTGAGTTCCGCGCCGGCGACGCCGCGGCGCAGGGTGCGGGTGGTGCTTTTCCGTTCCGCCCGGGACTTCCAGCCTTTCCGCCGGGGCGAAGCAAACCGCGGGCTTCACCTGTCCGGGGCAGAATGCGACTGGATCCTGTTGCCCGACTCGGGAGGGGAAACCCTGCGCGCCGCCCGGCATGAACTCGTGCACCTGATGCTGCGCCACGCGCGCCGCACGCCGCCGCCGCGCTGGGTGGAGGAAGGGCTCGCCGATTACTACTCGACGCTGGAGCATGCCGGGGGGCGGCTGCGCCTGGGCAAGGCGCCCGGCGCGCACGCGCGGCTGCTGAAGGATGAGGCCTGGCTGGACGCGCCCCGCCTGATGACTCTGCGGCCTGGCGAAGACGGTGAAGCGGACGCCCGGACGGCGGCGCTGTTCTACGCCGAGAGCTGGGCGGTGGTGCGATGGATGATGCTCGAGGGAGGCGGTTCGGCGAAAGCAGCGGCTTTTCTGGCCCTGCTGGCGTCCGGCCGGGATCAGGGGGCGGCTTTCCAGGAAACCTACGGCGTGGCGTTTCAGGCCGGGATCGAGAGGGCGCGGCTCCTGCTGGAGAGGTTGCCGGCCGACGCCGCGGCCGATGTGCGGCCCGTGACGGCAGGAGTTGCGCCGGCCGCGGTCTCGCGCGAGGAGCTGCCGCCGCCATTGCCCGAAGCGATGAAAGTGGAGGCGATGCTCGACGCGGGACTGGAGCGCGAAGCCGAACGCCTGGCCCGCGAGACTGCGCGGAGGCATCCGGCGAGCGCCGCGGCGGAGACGATGCTCGGGGCGCTCGCTCTCCGCAGAGCGGACTACGAGACGGCGCGCGGCCATCTGGAGCGCGCCATCGCGCTCGGCGGGGCGGAGGCGCGGACGCAGTTCGAATACGCGATGCTCGTGGGCGACACGAAGGGGCCCGATGCGCTGGTCGAACAGTCCCTGAGGCAGGCGGTGGCGTCGGAGCCGGGCTTCGCCGAAGCCTGGCTTGTCCTGGGCAACTGGCTCCTCAACAAAGGCCGCGCGGCCGAGGCTGCGCCGTGCCTGGAGAAATCTGCGGCGCTCGATCCCGGCCGCAGCGCCGCCTGGGAGGCCTGGGGGCGGGCGCTGCTGGAAGCGGGCGAGCGGCAGCGGGCGCGCGAGGCTGCCCGAGGCGCGCTGGAGGCTGCTTCCACGCCGGAGCAGCGCGAAATGGCGCTCGCCCTGATGCGCGACATCGAGGTCCGCCCGGCTCAGCCGCCCAAGCCGCCGCCCGCAGTGCAGACACCCGCGGGCTGGCAACCCCGCGAGGGCGACGCGCGGGCCGAGGGGCGCCTGGTTTTCATCAGTTGCGAAGACACCCGCCTGCTGTTCCGCATTGAAGTCAAACGGCGAACGGCGAAGACGCGCGCTGTGACGGTGCTGCTGGAAACCAGCAAGCCGAACCTCGTCATGCTCCGGGGAAAAGCAGAAGGCCGCCGCGAGTTCGTCTGCGGCCAGCAGAAGCCCGCGCCCCTGGTCGCCGCCGGATACATCCTCGCGCCGCCGCCCGCGGCAGAAGCTGCGCCCCCGCAGCGTCCGCCGCCCGCGCCGGCGAAGAAGGCGGTCTCGTCGAAGACCGCGAAAAAGGCGTCCGCGAAGACGAAGAACGCGCGGCGCCCGGCTCGGGCGAAGCCGAAGCCCGAACCGGTGGCGGGCGAAATCGTCTGGCTGGAATTCCGCTGACTCAGGGCGGGAGATGATGACGCCGGCCGTACCCGCCCCCGGCGGAGCGCGCCGGTGCGTGCGCGCGCCGGACTCTGGCACGATGTGTGTATGCTGCGAGCGAGCCCCGGCGCCGCCCGCATGGCCGCGGCTGCTGTCCTGCCTCTCCTGCTGGCTGGTTTCTACTGGAAGCTGCTGCTGGGGCCAAGGGCCGTATGGTTCGCCTCCGATGACAGCGCGTATCAGGTGCTGCCCTGGCTGGAGGTGCAGGCGCGCGCGTGGCGCGCCGGCGAGCCGCCTCTTTGGGATCCCTTTCAGTGGATGGGGCAGCCGCTTCTCGGGCAGGCTCAGCCGGCGGTGGCGTCTCCGCCGAACTGGCTGCTCGGGTGGAAGCCGGAGGGGGCGGCGGGATGGCTGTTTCTCAACGTGTACTTCCTGCTGATCCGCTGGATCGGCGCGGCGGGCATGTACCGTCTGGCGCGCTCGCTCGGCTGCGGGCGCCTGGTGTCCGTGCTGGCGGGCTTCGCTTACGCCACGGCGGGATGGTTCGCCTTCAGCATGCGGCCGCAGATGGCGATGGGCGCGATGTGGGCCCCCTGGGCGCTGCGCCACCTGCTGCGGGCTGCGGAGCTTCCGGCGGGGGCGGGCAGCCTGCGCCAGGCAATGCTGGGAGGCTTCTTTCTCGGCCTGTGCTGGCTGGGCGGGCATCATCAGGCGCCGCTGTTCCTGTCGCTCGGCTTTGCCCTGGTGTGGTTGCTGTATCTTGGGGCTGAGCCCCGCCGAATCGCCGCCGCAGCGGCGTTTTTCCTCATGGCGGGGGCGTCGGGCGCTTTGCAGATCCTCCCTGTGATCGAATACGGCCGGCGCGCCGTGCGCTGGGTGGGCGGCGAGGAGCCGGTAGGGTGGAACGGGCGCGTGCCGCCGGCGATCCATAGCCAATACAGCCTTGCGCCGAAGGCTTTGCCGGCGTTGTTCCTGCCGGGCTACAGGGGCGAACTGGCTGCCTTCCATGGAGGGCTGGGGCTGGGGCTGGGGCTGCTGGGGGCGGCGCTGATGCGGCGGAGGGCGGCGCTGGCTCTGGGCGCGCTGGCGCTGTTCGGCGTGTGGGTGTCGCTCGGCCCTGAGGGCGGGCTGCACCGGCTGCTGTATGGGGCGGTTCCGCACTTTGACAAGGCGCGTTCGCCGAAAGCGGCCGTGGTGCTGCTGAGCCTCGCGCTTCCGGCGCTCGCCGCCGCCGGCGCCGAACAACTGGCCCGCCACGGCGGGAGGCAGAGGTGGCGCGGGCTGGTGGCGGCGCTCTGGGCTGCGGCTGCGGTTGCCGCCGGAGCGGCGGTCTGGCGCAGGATGCCCGGAGTGGATCCGGGGTGGTGGACCTGCGCCGGAGCGGCTGCCTTGGCCGTGCTCGTCTGGCTCGCCGGCCGCAGGTTCGTGCCGGCGTGGGTCTTCGCGCTGATCGCCACGGCGGTGACGGCGGTGGAGAGCCGGCACATCCGCT
The DNA here is from genome assembly GCA_020723085.1 of Arcobacter sp. Taxonomy (GTDB): domain Bacteria; phylum Acidobacteriota; class Terriglobia; order Bryobacterales; family Bryobacteraceae; genus JANWVO01. The sequence goes on along the minus strand of DYJN01000056.1, from coordinate 980 downwards.
GCGCTCTGCTCCCTCCGGCCGACTCCGAAGCGGCGGCCCGCTACCTCCGGCTGCTTGCTTCCCACGCGGACATCGCCGCGTATCTCCGCGCCCGCGGCGGGCACTGGCGCGTGGAAGTGGATGACGCCGCCATCCCTTACAACTTCGGCGGCTGGCACGGCGTCGAGCAAAGTCAGGGCTATCTGGCGAGCGTGACGGAGAATCTCTACCGGCACGAGATCCACGCGCCTCAGGACAAGCGCCTGTTCGGCGTCCGGTTCCGCGTCGCTCCGGCGCCGTCCGGCACGCACGCGCGCGAAGTGTTCCGGGGCGCGGACGGCGCGAACGTGTATGAATGGGACGAGGCGCTGCCGCGCGTGTTCACCGTGCATGAAGCGTTCCGGCTCGAGAACCGGCTGCATGCGGCGGGCGTGCTTTACGGGATGCGGGACGCGGCCGGGGAAAAAACATTTCTGCCGGGTCCCGTTCCGGATCTGGAGGCCTGCGCCGGCTCGGACGAAGCGCGCATCGCTGAATACGGCCACAATCGTGTGGTGATCGAAGCGCGCATGGCCTGCCGCGGCATGGTGATCCTGACCGACACCTGGTTTCCCGGCTGGCGCGCCGCCGTGGACGGGCGCCCCGTGCAGATCCACGAAGCCTACGCCGCCGTCCGCGGCGTCGTGCTGGAAGGCGGCCGGCACCGGGTTGAGTTCCGCTACTTGCCCGGCAGCGCGCTGGCGGGCGGCGCGCTCACGGCGCTGGCGTGCGCGGCCGCGGCCGTGTTGTCCTCGCACGCAAAGGTGGAGGGCGCTGGTGCCGTCGCCCAGGTGACGCTCAGCGGGCCGATCGCGCCCGAGATCATCGCACAGGCTGTCGCTGCCGCGCCGTGGCTGCGTGCGCAGCACGTTGGGCAGGCCAGGCGTCACGCGCCCGGTAGCGCCCACCTGCAGGCGCGGCGTCATGACACAGGCGATGGGCGGCGGGGGCGGCGTGATGGT
>DYJN01000011.1 GCA_020723085.1 Arcobacter sp. | reverse complement strand
CGCGGACGCGCCAGATCCACGCTGATGTAATTCCCGGAGAGCGCCTTGCCGTTGTCCAGCGTCACCACGCTCAGCTTGCGCCCCAGAAAGCGGCGGCGGAACGCCAGATTCTTCTCCGCCGCCAGCCGCCGCAACTGGCGCGTGCGTTCCTTTCTTACCTCCCACGGCACGCGGCCGGGCATCGTGGCCGCGGGCGTGCCCGGCCGTTCGGAGTAGGTGAACACGTGCAGATAAGTAAACGGCATGCGCGCGATGAATTCCAGTGTTTCCTGAAACTCCGAATCCGTCTCGCCGGGAAAGCCTGTCATGACATCCGCGCCGAACGCCGCCTCCGGCATCAGCCGGGCGGCGCGCAGGATCCGGTCCTCATAATGGCGCGTGCGGTAGCGCCGCTTCATCCGCTTCAGCACCGCATCCGAGCCGGACTGCAACGGCATGTGGACGTGCGGCGCGATGCGCGGCGACGAGGCCATCAGCTCAAACAGCTCATCGGTCCAGTCCATCGGTTCTACAGAACTGATCCGCAGGCGCTGCACGGGAGTTTCCTCCAGAACACGGCGCAGCAGGTCGTGCAGCCTCAGGGGAGGGGCGAACCCCCGTTCCCTGCCCCATCGGCCAAGATTGATGCCGGTCAGCACGACCTCGGCGTAGCGGGCGGCGAGCGCGCCCACCTGCCATAGGGCCTCGTCCTCGCTCATGCTGCGGCTCGGTCCGCGCACCGAGGGGATGATGCAGAATGAGCACGGATTGTTGCAGCCGTCCTGAATCTTCAAGTTCGGCCTCGTCCGGTCGCCGGACGCTTCGTCAACGGGGGCGGAAAGAAAGGCGCCCTGCCGTCCTATGTCCCCAACGAGGATCTCACCGTGGTAGTCCTCGCGGCTTTCCAGCGCGTCAACGACAAGACCGACCTGATCCTTGTGAGTGTTGCCGAGCACGAGGGCGACTCCGGGAACCTGGGCCAGCTCCTCGGGCGAGCGCTGGGCGTAACAGCCGGTAACAATGATGCGGGCGCCAGGATTCTCGCGGTGGAGCCGGTGGATGGCCTTGCGGGCGTCCTCGTCGGCAGCCGAGGTCACGGTGCACGTGTTGACGATGACCAAGTCGGCGGCGGCGGCGTCCCCGGCGGCGCCGAGGCCCCTCTCCCGGAGGAGTCCTTCGATCGCGGCGCCATCAGCCTGAGACGCGCGGCAACCGAAATTCTGGACGAAAAACCGCCTCACGATTTCAGTCTATCAGCGCGGGCCGGACTAACCCGAAGGCGTACGCCTGCCGGGCAGGGGTGGTAAGTCTAACGCGGGATACTGGAAGCGGCAGAGAGTGACGATGGAGAGAGCAGTATGGCGTCTGACCGGCTGTTGAGCCAGGAGGAAATCGACAACGTATTCCGGACTGCGAAGGGCGTCCGGCCGAAGGACGATCCGGCCAAGCGGGCGCAGGTCTATGATTTCCGGCGTCCGGACCGCATTGCCAAGGACCAGTTGCGGGCGATCCACCTGCTTCACGACAACTTCGCCCGGTCGCTGGCGTCGAGCCTCTCGGCGTACTTGCGCGCCTATGTGATGGTGAACCTGATCAGCGTGGAGCAGCTCTCCTTCCTCGAGTTTTCGCAGTGCCTGCCGGCGCCCACCTGCATCGTCAGCCTGAGCATGCGGCCCTTTGACGGCAACTCAATTCTCGAGATGAACCCGCAAATGGTGTTTCCGATCCTCGAGATGCTGCTGGGCGGCTCGGGCAAGACGCCGCTGAAGGAGAACCGGGAGATCACCGAGATCGAGCGTTCCATCCTGACGGGCGTCTTCCGGATTATCCTGCATGACCTGAAAGAGGCGTGGGCCCCGATCACGCAGTTCAATTTCTCCATCGAATCCTATGAGACGGAGCCGCAGCTGCTGCAGATCCTGGCCCCCAACGAGGCGGTGGTTGCCATCGGCATCGAGATCCGGATCGGCGAGGTTTCGGGCATGATGAACCTGGGCATCCCGTCGATCATCGTGAAGATGCTGCGGCAGAAGTTCGACCAGCAGTGGTCGGTGCGCAAATCGGATTCGTCGGAGGAGGAACAGAACCGCATGTGGCGGCTGCTGCAGCCGGCAAAGTTGAAGTTCGATGCCCGGGTGACGGGGCCAATGCTGACGGTGCAGCAGATGCTCGAAATGAACGAGGGCGACATCCTCGATCTGGACTACCCGATTCACCGGCCTGTCGATCTCATCGTGAACGGCACGAAGAAGTACTGCGGGCGGATCGGGACCAATGGCAGGAAGCGGGTCTTCCAGATCGAGAGCGTTCTCGCGCCGGAGTGAGCCGCCATCGTGGCGGCAGGAGGCGAAACGAATCCGGGATGGTCTGGCACGGCTACGGGCTCCCTGCCGGTCACGAGCCGGCGGCAATCGTCTGCCTGGGCTGGCTAGGCGGCAGACGGATTCGCTCTGATGCCACTCATTGCGCGGCGAGCCACGCCAGGGCGAGCACGGAGCGGAGCGTCCATGCGGCGGTGCGCCAGAAATGAGTGGCTACCAGCCTGCGGTGAACGGCGGGGTCGAAGCCTTGCGAAAGCCGCTGATGCAGGGGTACCGCAACGGCGAACGTCGACACCCAGATCGCCGCCAGGAGCGCGCTTGCCGCGTAAAGCTGCCACAGGGCCACGGCCGGCGCGGGGAAGACGGACAGCCAAGCGGCGAGTCCCGCTTCAGCCGCCATCAGGGGAGTTACAAGCCAGGTGGTGCGCTTCCGGTGCAGGCGCTCGTAGCGCGGAAACTCCTGCCCGCCGACCTCCGCCATCAACGGGTAATGCACGACGGCCACAAACCAGGCCAGCCCTGTCATCAGCAAGGTGGCGGCGGCGTGAAGCGCCAACAGGAATTCGGCCATCGGTGTTTCTCCCGGCGGCGTCGCGCCGGTCTGTGGCGTCCAGCCACGGGACCGGCATGCCCGTCAGTCGGAACGGGATGCAGCGCCCAGGCTGCGCAGCACGGCTTCGGCAGCGAGCCGCCCGCTTTCCAGCGCCCCGTTGATGGAAGGGGTGGCGCGCCAGTCGCCGCAGGCGTAAATCCCGGGAGCCGCCTCAGGCGCCATCGACGCAGCCAGGGGCTGCAGGGCGGGCAGGGCTTGCTCGATGTGATAGTGCCGCAGCAGCCGCCACTCCTCAGCCACCAGGCCGAACCAGCGCCGTGCCTGCGCGCGGACGGCCGAAACGAGGCTGCCCGGCTCACGCTGCTCGTAACCGACGACGCTGATCGAGATGAGATGCTCGCCCTCGGGAGCGTATCCAGGAGCGATGCTGCTCATCACGGCGAGATTCGTGATCGGCCCCCGCCCGCCGCCTCCGAGCACCAGCAGCGGTTCTTCGACGGGAGCTTCGCGGGCGGCAAAGTACAGGCACCAGACAGAACGCCAGGCCATGTCGCCGCCGGTGTGAAGCAGGCGGACGGCTTCACTGCCATCGGCGGCGACAACCACCGCTCTCGCCGTCAAGCGCCCGCCGCCCGCCAGCCGTACGGCGCCTTCCTCCACCGCCTCCACGCCCGTTTCCAGGCGGAGCGCGCCGGCGGGTAGAGCCGCCGCCAGTTGTGCGGGGATCGCTTGCATTCCGCCGGCGGGCACGGCGGCGTCGCCGAGGGCGAACATGCGGAAGAGAAACTCGAACATCCGCGAGGATCCGGACAGGGTGGTGTCGAGCATGGCGCCGCCGATCCACGGGCGGAAAAAATAATCGATCAGACGGCGGGAAAAGCCGTGGTTGCGCAGTGCGGCCAGAACGGTGGTTTCGGGCGAAGAGAAGATCTCTTCGACCCTCTTGCGGAGGAGTGCCCTGCGCAGCCGCCTCAACCGCCAGTAGTCCCCCCAGCTCGGCACGGGCGCCAGCAGGGACGGCCACAGCGTCCCGGGATCGCGCCAGGGATCGCCAAGCTGATAGAAACGGCCATGGTAGCGGACCAGCGCTCCCGGGGCAAAGGCGTGGAGACGCAGTGCTTTGTAGTCGAGAACCTCCTGCGCCTCAGGGTAGGCGGTGAGCAGCACCTGAAAGCCGCGGTCCAGACGGAACCCGTCCACCGTGTCCGTGCGGACCCGCCCCCCCACGCCGTCTGAAGCCTCCAGAATCAGAAGGCTGACGCCCGCCCGCGCCAAGCGCCGGGCGCAGGCAAGCCCGGACAAGCCCGCGCCGACGATGAGGACATCAAACTCAGACATCGCGTTTCGACAGCTCCTCCTTGCCGGCTGCGCGAGCCTCGCGCAGCTTTTTCAGCACAAGGTATTCCGAGAGGTTCTCGGCCGTCAGCATGCCGGTCAGCCGCTCGTCTTCGAACACGAGCGCGCAGTTGACTCCGCCGCTCAGGACGCCTGCGGCCTCCGCCAGATCCGCCTCCGGATCCAGCCGCCGGAAGTCGCGGTCCATTGCGGAGGCGACATAGCCACCGGGCCCCTCCGAGGCGAGCGCGCGCAGCAGGTGGCTCCGGCTGAGCAGCCCGGTGACGCGTGGCCCGGCCAGCACGGGAAAATCCTGCTGCGACGTGGCGAGCAGGAGTTCGGCCGCATCGCGGATCGTGTCGCCGTGGCTGAGAGTGCGGAAATCGGTCACCATGGCGTCGCGCACCTTCGCGCCTTGCATCAGCGCCTGCGCGGTAGCGGCCATGGATTCCTGCATCGCCCCGATGTAAATGAACAGCGCCACGAACAGCAGCAGGAAGTTGGCCTGCAGCAGCCCCAGCAGCGCCATCAGCGCGGCGATGCCGGTGCCGATGCGCGCCGTGATGCGCGTGGCGTGTTCGAAAGAGCGCCGCTCGGCCAGCAGAGACCGCAGCACGCGGCCGCCATCCATCGGGAACGCGGGCAGCAGATTGAACAGCGCCAGCACCAGGTTCGCCACTGCCAGGCGGCTCACGATGTTCGTGTCGGCCGCTTCGAGCCAGTGCCCGACAGCCACTCCGCCGCCAGTCCAGTATGCGGCGCCAAGCAGTGCGAGACCGAGGAAGAAATTGACCAGCGGCCCTGCGAAGGCCACCCAGAACTCCTCGCCTGCCTTCGGCTGCCGCTCCAGCCGCGCCAGTCCGCCGATGGGCAACATGACGATTTCCTGCGTGCCAATGCCGTACCGCCGGGCCATGAGCGCATGGCCTGCCTCATGCAGCAGAACGGAGGAGAACAAGCCGAAGATGAACAGTGCCGCCCCCACCACCGTCTGCCTGCCCCCGCTGGCCAGCACGATCATCCAGATCACGATCAGCCAGAAGGTGAAATGGAACCGGACCGGAACGCCGAAGACCGTGACCGAACCGGCGATGCCCGGGACGCGTCCTGCGGGCCGGGGTGGCATGGAGCCGGGACTCATCCTGCTGTCATGATACCGTTCCACCGCCTGCGGACAGCCTGCCCGCGCGCGGATCAGCGGTCGCGGAATTCCGGCGCGGCGTAGTTTCTTCCCGTGACCAGCGACAGGTAGTCCGGGCGGTCGGCAGCGCTCTGATGCCGGTAGCTGCGAAGGATCTCGCCATGGAAGAGAAGGAACACGCCGGGCATCTGGAACCCGTCGCCCATCAGCCGTCCCACGCCGTGTCCGCCCAGCACGCCGGCCTGGAACCCACGCCACCAGACCTTCGGGCCCAGCACGTCGCCAAAGCGGCCGCGGGGCAGGCCGAAGGCGCGGTAGAGCGTGCGCTCGGGATCACTGATGCGCTGCGCGTCTTCCAGCCCGTACCTGGAGAAGAAACGCGAGGCAGTCTCTTCGGAACTCATGTGGACCAGCACAAGCCGCGCGCCCTCGCTTTCAATCCGCCGGCGCATCGCGGCCAGGTCGGCCAGCGCCTCGCGGCAGAACGTGCATCCCATGTGGCGGAGAAAAACCAGCAGCACCGGGCTCAGCCTCGACAACTCGTCCAGCGTGACGCCGACATTCGTCTTTCGGTGCAGGGCGAACCGCAGAACCTCGGGCGCAATGGTGCGCCTGAGGGCCAGTCCCGCTTCATAAGCGCTTTGAAGGATCGCCAGCAAAGGAACGCCCCAGGCAACCACATCCACGGCGATCCACCACCACATCAGCTCCGGAGCGCGCCCGCGGACGATGTCCCAGCCGATCCAGGCGCCGGCGCCTGCTTTGCCCAATAGGCCCATCAGCACGACCGGCCAGTGCCGGTAGGCGTCGCGTGATGCCAGCAGGAATCCCAGGCCGAAAACGGCCATCCAGACGGCCAGCGCGTGCCAGCCCTCCGACATCAGAGGGCTGGGAGGGACCGAGCCGCCCAGGCGCCGGTCCAGCCATTCCGCCATGACGGCGACGCCGGCGGCGGCGACAACGTTATACAGTCCGGCCGACTGAAGGACGAGGCGCGTCCACGAGGGCGTCCGTTGCACAGAACTCATGCCTTACTAATGGATGACGGCGGGGCTGGCCGGAGTCAGAAATGTTTCCGCCACCCCAGGCTCAGTTCTCCACCAGTATGGCCGCCTGCCAGGGGCCAAGCCGCAGAGCCGCACCGGCAACCGCACGGTTGCCGGTCAGCAGGTCGGCGGCCGGAGCATAAGCGTAAGGAAATGTCTGCTCCGCGGCCGAATAGTTGAAGTAGAAGTGGACTGGCCTGCCGCGGATCTCGCCGTGCTTGACCCGCACGGGCGCGGGCATTTTCTGGTCGGGACCCGTCAGTCCCGCGCGCGCGAGCACGTCCAGCACCACCGCCCGCTGCAGCGCATCACTCAAAAACGTGCCTTCGTAAGTGAACGTGCCCTTGCCGTGGCGGTTGCGGGTGATGGCCGGATAACGGCCGAAGAAGGGATGGTCATACCAAGCGAGCGCTTCCGCCGATTCGAGGATCAGCATCTCCGCCCACTCCGAGACGCGGTTGTCCGCCCCCGCGCGGAAGGGATCGTCCCGGAGCGGCAACGGCTCCCGCAGGGTGGAGAACTCCTGATAGCGGAAGCCGGCTGCCGGGCGCAGCGGACCGGGCATCATGACGTGCCGGACGGTGTCGTACTCGTTGGTGAACCCGCTTTTCATCGTCGCGATGACATGGCCGCCGTTGGCGACGAAGGCCACGATCTTCTGGAGCGTGGCATCGGAGGCCACATAAAGCGGGGGGACGAGCAGCACCGCGTAGCGGGACCACTCCGAATCCGGGGTGACGAAGTCGACGCCCACGTTCAGCATGTAAAGCGTCTTGTGGAACTGCCGGACGAAGCTCTGGTAGTTGACCCGGCTGCTGAACGGCATGAACTGAATGCCGTGATGGCTGTCGATGCTGAACAGCAGCGCCACCCGGTTGCGCCGTTCCACATTGGCCAGTTGCGGGCCGATTCGCTTCAGTTCCGCGGCGGTGCGCGCGAATTCCTCATAAACCCGGTTCGGCTCCAGGTCGTGCGAAAGGATTCCCTTCCAGTAGGTCTCCTGGCCGTAATGCAGCGAGTGCCAGTGCCAGTAAGAGACCATGTTGGCCCCGTCGGCGATATGGCTGTAGACGTTGAGCCGGAGTTGGCCGTCGTAGGGCGGGAACTGGCCTTTCGAGTCCCAGCCGATGGTCTGCGCGTTGGTCTCCGTGACCAGGAAATTGGCCATCTTCAGCGACCGGGCGACATCGTCCGTGAATGTGGCCGAGTGGCCGTCCAGACGGTCCTGCACGTCGTAATACGGGTTGACCGCGGCGATGTCGAGGTGGCGGGCGATCGCCCACTGGTCGATATCGGTGTGAGCGCCGCCCGAGAAATCATGTGTAATAAACTGGTCTTTCCGCTTGTATTCATTGACAAGTTTTGCCTGCCAGGCAAGAAAATCGGTCACCCTGTCCCGCTGGAATCGCTCCCATTCCAGCTTATAGCCGGGGTTCAGGATGCCGTCGCGCGGCGGCAGCTCCTCCCAGCCCTGCACGAGCTGCCCCCAGTAGACGAAGCCCCAAGCGCGGTTCAGGACGTCTACGGACTTGTACTTCTTCCTGAGATACTCGACGAAATTCTTCTGCACGAGCGCGCCCGCGGCGTTGTAAGGAGAAGTTTCATTGTCAATCTGATAGCCGATGACCGCCGGGTGATCTTTGTAACGGGAGAGGATCCTGCGGATGATGCGCTCGCAGTAAAAGCGGTACGCCGGGTGCGTGATGTCCATGTTCTGGCGGATGCCGTATGTGGCCTTGCGCCCGTCGGAATGGGTGACCAGAATCTCCGGGTGCTTGTGGTAAAGCCAGGGCGGAATCGAATACGTGGGAGTGCCGAGGATGACTTTGATGCCAGCCTTGTGCATGGCGTCCACGACACGGTCGATGTAGCCGGATTCGAACTGCCCGTCGCGGGGCTCCCAACTCGACCATGTCGACTCGCCGATGCGGACGACGGTGACGCCGGCTTTCTTCATGAGCGCAACGTCTTTCTCCAGCCGTTCCTCGGGCATGTACTCGTGGTAGTACGCAGCGCCGTAGTAGACCGTGGGAAACCGCGGCACCTGTGCCAGTGCCGGAACCAGCAGGGCGAAACAGACGGCTTGCAGACGCATTCCGCGCCGATTCTATCACCCGCCCGCTTCACAACAGGAGAGCAGCCAGCCCAGCCAGTGAGCCTGCAGCCGCCGAGGCGGATGGACCTCCGCGGCGCGCCGCCAGCGCCGCCCCCAAGGCCAGGCACGAGCCCGCCGCTTCCGTCATGAGCACTCCGGCTGCGGCGCCCGCCACTGCACGTTGCAGCAGGAACAGCGCGGCGCCGGCTGTAGCCCCCGCAATGCCGAAGCGCCAGGCGGCTGCGGCGGCGCAGGTCATGGCGAAAGGGAACAGCAGCCGCGAGTCGCCCGTCATCCACTCGAGCAGCAGCCAGAAGCCCGCCAAAGCCAGCGGCGGCGCCATCACCGCCCGGGGCGCGCGGCGCAGCGCGGCCGCCAGCAGCAACGCCATGCTCAGGTGGGATATGGCACGGATCGTCAGTTCAGAACTCAAGCGCAATCATTTGATGCCCTTCGAGCACCGGCAGCCGGAAAACCGTGTAAGCCGCTTCGCGCCGGAACTCGAGGGTCCGCCCTTCCGGTGCAAGCAAGGCTCGGCGCACGGGACGAGGAGTCTTCACGCGGACGTCGATGTTCGCGACCGGGACCACGTCCTCGATCACGTCGAAAGCCTGCCCGCGCCGCTCGGGAATGTAGTGCAGCAGGTGCACCACCCAGCGGTTTTCGGCCGGCTGCTCGTTCAGAGACGCGAGGACGGAGCTCGGCGCCTTCACTTCCATCACCGGATCAGGCAGCAGCCGCCGCAGGGCGTTCACCACCAGGCGCTTCACCCAGAGCGGAGCGTTGGCGTGATACTGGGTGAACACCGGGTGCATGAAATAGATGCAGCGGCCGTTCTGCACGATGCCGGGGCCTCCCGGCCGGCCGGATGAGGGCGTGTGGCGGTGGGAGAAAAAGTGATCCCAGGTCCGGTTGAAGTACGGCACGTGCGTGCCCATCAGCACCTGCGCGCCCGGCCTTGGCTTCACCGCCTTGCCGCGCATGTACATCACCAGCTCCGTCTGCGGAAGCCCCTCCGCCAGCGGTCCGTCGATGACGAGGAAGTCCGGGCTGTACTCGGCGTCGCCCGCATATTCCAGCCCCAGGCACTGGAGCGCAAACCGCTCTTCTTTTGGATCGAGGCCCGAGGCGTAGGATGCGAGCAGGCTGCCGCCGCGGGCCACGTAGTCTTCCACCTTCCGCGCCAGCTCGCTGCCGGCCTCGATCCGGTCCGGCAGGACAAGCACGCGGTAGCGCGAAAAGTCGCTCTTCGAATCGAGCACGTCGAACTGCGCCTTGGCCTCCGTGAGCAGCCGCACGGATCCGAACGAAGCGGGCGGAATCTCCCGGCCGGGTCCCCGGTAGAATTCTTCCGGCGTCAGGACGCCCACGTCGGCAACGGCGCGGGCGCCGCGGCACCAGGGCTCTTTTGCCTCCACCTGCCGGTAGACAGCGCCAATCAGGTCATAGGTCGCTTCATCGAGTCTGCCGGTGGGGTGGAGCTGATCGCCGACCGAACACTTGGCGCCGAGGGCGAGCATCTGGAAACACTCGTACTCCAGCGCGGCGCGGTTCTTGAGCGAGTGGAAGTCACCCCACGAGGTGTGGAACTTGCCCGTCATGCCGAGCGAGTCCAGTCCGAGCGTGCGCGTGTAGCGGGCCTTCAAAGGGAAGTCGAGATAGCCCCAGCCCCCGCTTGGCAATGACTCGAGTTCCCAGTGCGTGAACGACGGCGCCATGCGGCGGTGGCGCGGACCGACATGACCGGCGTTGTAAAAGATGGTCGCGTCCTTGTGGTAGCGGCGCACCAGCGCGCTCATCTCCGCCTGCCAGTCGAGCATGGTCTGGTGCATGAACTGCCAGCGTTGATCGGCATTCGCCGGGTCAAGGCCTTTCTTCCGCATCAGCTCACGGCAGTAGAAGCAAGCGCAGGGCGTGTCGTGGACAATGTCGAAAAAGAAGCCGTCGACGGGCAGCATCTCGCAGATTTCGGTCACATGGCGGCGGAGGAACTCTCGGTAGGGCGTGTTGTAGCAAAGGCGCCGGTAGAAGCCCGCTTCAAAGATCGGCGTGCCCGCGGGCGCGCCCTTCTCGTCCACCACCAGCCAGTCGGCGTGGCGCTGCGCGGTGTAGTGGTCCCACATGATGGTCATGTAAATCGGCACGCGGATGTTCCGCCTGTGGCACGCGTCGATCTGCTCCTGGAGAAGATTGCGCTTCAGATGCGGGTGGCGCCGCTCGGGGTTGACTTTCGTGTCGTAATAGATCCAGCCGTGATGGCAGCGGGCGAAGCAGGTGACCGAGTTGACGCGCGCGCGCTCCAGGGTGCGGGCGAAGTCATCCGGATCGAACTGAGCCGCGATGTCTTCGACCTGCTCGCTGGTGTGGAAGTCGAGATGAATCTGGCGGAAGCGCAACTCCAGTGCGCCGGGCGCCAGTTGCTGCGACGCCCAGGCGAGGTTGGGCGCGGCGAGCGCAGCGGACGACAGCAGCAGTTCGCGGCGGTTGAAATCAGGCATGCGGATCATTCTACCGCCAGGAGCCGCGCCGTTCGATATACTCGCGGTCGAATGGCGCCGCCGCCCGCAGCGGCGGCCGCAGACTCATCGAAAAGGAGTGCGCAGACATGGCAAAGTCCAGAAGAACGTTCCTCGCCGGGGCGGCGCTTGCCGCGCCCGCCGCCGCTCAACCGCAGGAGAAGCCCGCAAGAAAGGTGCATTACCGCGGCGCCAAACCGCAGAAGACTCCGCTGTTTTCCAGCGCCGTCTCCTACGGCAACCTGCTGTTCATCGCCGGCAAGGGCTGGCACAAAGGGGGCGACATCAAGGTCCAGACCGCCGGGGTTCTGGACGAGGTGGAAGCGGAGCTGAAGAATGCAGGCTCATCGATGGAAAAAGTGCTCAAGTGCAACGTCTATCTGAAGACGCTCGAGCACTACAAGCCGATGAATGAAGTCTTCCTCGGACGCTTCGGCCCGCAGCCGCCGGTCCGCACCACGGTGGCGGTGGCCGACATCCCCGGTGATTCACTGATCGAAATCGACGTGATCGCTTTTATCTGAAGAGCGGCGGGGCGCATGCCGCGGCGCGCCCCGCTCCCGGTCTCTCCGCTCAGGCTGCGGCGCGCGAGAGGATCTCGCGCACCCGGCGCCCGACGATCTCCGCGTCGCCCTTCTGCATCATCCACACGGTGACGACGAGCGCCTCCTTGTTCGTCATCGGGCAGGCTTCGATCGACGGGCGCCCTTCGCGCAACTGTTTCATCACCTCGGGGGGCGTGATCTTCACGACGGTCTGATCCCACAGAATGCGCAGGTGCGGCGTGTGGTTGGCGATCGGCGGCAGGCGGACGTCCGCCGTCACCGACTTCACCTTCTTCGCCTCGCGGCTGATGATCTCGACCCGGCGGTCCCACTCGCGCGCCTCGGCGGCGTGGTCTTTCCTCAGGTACAACTCCAGCGCGACGAGCATGCCCGCCATTTCTTCCTTGTTCACTTTCATGCCGCGCGCGATCGAGTCGCTGTAAGGAGACGTGTTCAGGCGCGCTGCCTCGATCAGGTCTTTCCGTCCGAGCAGCAGCCCGGCGCTCTGCGGGCCGCAGATTCCCTTCCCCCCGCTGAAGGTGACCAGGTCGAAGCCCATCTTCGTATACTTCGACAGGTTTTCCACGGGCGGCACGTCGGCAGCGGCGTCGTTGAAACTGGGGATGCCGTGCTTGCGGCACAGCGCGACAAACTGTTCGATCTTGATCTGCCCGCGCGGGTCGGCGTCGTTGAAGAACAGCGCCATTGCGGTCTTCTCGTTCACCGCGCGCTCGAAGTCCGCGGCGGTTTCGACCTCCACCATGCGGATGCCGACGGCGCGCACGGCGTGGTCATAGCCGTAGCGGTGCGACTTCTGGATGATGACCTCGCTCTTCATGCCCGTGAGGTCCGGGATGCGGCGGATCTTGTCGGGGTCCTTGCCGGTGACGCACGCCGCGGTTCCCACGGTGAGCGCGCCGGCAGCGCCCGAGGTCACCATCGCCGCCTCGCAGCCGAGCAGCCCGGCGATCCGCCGGCCCACGGCGTCCTGCATCTCGGTAAGGTCAACATAGTGCTTCGATGCCTCGCGCATCGCCTCCATCACCTCATCCGGCATCAGCGAGGCGGTCAGCATCGTGTAGGTGCCGGCGGCGTTGATGAGCGTGCGGACGCCCAGTTCGGAGATGACGTCGCGGCGGCGCGGCGCAGCCAGCCCAGCCCGGCCGAGCAAGGGGAGGCTTCCCAGCGCGCCAAGAAAAGGCCTGCGTCCAAAGATCATGACGGACTCCTTCGCTTCCGATTTTCTCACCGTCGCGCCTCGCGCGCCACCGGCTTCACAGCGGCAGGCCGAAGTATCGCTCCGCGTTCGCGTAACAGATGCGGCGCACCATGCCGCCCACGAGCTCGTAGTCGGCGGGCAGCAGCCCCTTTTCCATGTCGTCGCCGAGCAGGTTGCACAGCGTGCGGCGGAAATACTCATGCCTCGGGTAGGACATGAAGCTGCGCGAATCGGTGAGCATGCCGACGAAATGGCTGAGCAGCCCGCAGTTGGACAGCGCGTTCATCTGCCACTCCATGCCTTCCTTCTGGTCGAGGAACCACCAGCCGCTGCCGAATTGCATCTTGCCCGGAATCGAGCCGTCCTGGAAGTTGCCGATCATGGTGGCGAAGGCGTAATTCCACGCCGGATTCAGATTGTACAGCACCATCTTGGGCAGCGCCCCCTCGCTTTCCAGCAAGTCGAGGTAGGCCGCCAGGGCATCCATCTGCGGCCAGTCGCCGATGGAGTCGAAGCCCGTGTCGGGGCCGAGTTCGCGGAAACGCCGGGAGTTGTTATTGCGGCGAGCCATCAGGTGGAGCTGCTTGGTCCAGCCCTTTTCCGCGTCCAGCCGGCCGAAGAAGATCATCAGGAACGAGGCGAACTGCGCCTGGTCTTCCGGCGCAACGGGAATAAACGCCCGCGCCTTTTCGAAAATCTCCGCCGCTCTTTTCTCCGGGCAGGGGGCGGCGAAGCAGACCTTCAGCCCGTGGTCGCTCAGCCGGCAGCCGAGGGCATGGAAAGCGTCGTGGCGCTTCTTCAGCGCGTCGAGGAAACTCTGGAAGTCGGCGATGTCGGTGTTCGACACCGCCGCCAGCCGCCCGAGCCAGCCGTTGAACGTTTCAGGCTGGTCGACCAGGAATGCACGGTCCGGGCGGAATGCGGGAAAGACTTTCGTCCCAAGCGTGCTGCCGGCGAGCTGCCGGTGCCAGCGCAGGTCGTCTGCCGGGTCATCGGTGGTGCACACGGCGCGCACTTTGAATTTCTCGAGGATGCCCCAGGCGCGGAGACTCTCGCCTGCCAGCAGCGCGTTCGCCTGCTCCCATACGCGCTCGGCGGAATTTTCGTCGAGCAGTTCGTCGATACCGAAGTACCGCTTCAGCTCGAGGTGCGTCCAGTGATAGAGCGGATTGCGGAGCGTGGCAGGCACGGTGCGCGCCCAGGCGAGGAACTTCTCTTTCGGCGAAGCTTCGCCGGTGACGAGCTTCTCCGGCACGCCGTGCGCCCGCATGGCGCGCCACTTGTAATGATCCCCCTCCAGCCAGATCTCGAACAGGTTGGCGAAACGCCGGTTTTCGGCGACATCCTTTGGGGGCAGGTGGCAGTGGTAGTCGAGGATCGGCTCGTCCTTGGCGTACTCGTGATAGAGGCGCCGCGCGGCGGGCGAGGACAGCAGGAAATCGTCATGGATGAAGGCCATCTGGGTTCACCTCGTCTGAAATGCCAGTATACCCCCCGGCCGCGCCGGGCATAATGAGAGTGACCATGCCCAAGTCGTCATCCTCTCTCTCCATCCAACCGAAGTTCATCCCCGAACTCGATCCAAAGTTTGTTCCCGCTTCGTTGTGGAACCGCGCCTTCCGCGCGCTCGCCGCGCAGCAGGGCGCCGTGCCGCTCGTTTTGGCAGTGGAGCGCAGCGACGGCAGCATCTCGCGCTACGAAACGGTTGCGCTGCCGGAAGGCTCTCCCGCCTTCGATCTGAACCTGCGTTACGCCGAGAGGATCGTGAAGTTCCTGCTGTGGCAGCGCGGCGGCTGGAAGGTTTACGCCGGCGGACCTGCCGCGATCGGAGAGCATCTGCGCGCCGTCTATGCACCCGGCGGCGCGCGCGCCTTCGACTACGAGTTCATGAGCGGCGTTTACGAACGACCCTTCACGGTGGAGATCACGAGCGCGGAGCGCGTGCCCGCCGCGCGCGAGACTTCCAGCCCGCTGGGGCGGCACCTGGACGGCTGCCGCGTCGGCTTCGATCTCGGCGCCAGCGACCGCAAGGCGTCGGCGGTGATCGACGGCGAGCCGGTGTTCAGCGAGGAAGTCCCCTGGGATCCGCGCCCGCAGTCCGATCCGCAGTACCACTACGACGGCATCATGGATTCGATCCGCCGCGCGGCGGCGCACCTGCCGCGGCTGGACGCGGTAGGCGGCTCGGCAGCCGGCGTCTACATCAACAACCGCGTGCGCGTGGCTTCGCTGTTCCGTGGCGTGCCCAAGGACCTGTTCGATGCGAAGATCGCGGACCTGTTCCTGCGCATCCGCGAAGAGCTGGGTGTGCCGCTTGAAGTGGTCAACGACGGCGAGGTGACCGCGCTGGCGGGTTCGATGTCGCTGAACGAAAACCCCGTGCTCGGCATAGCGATGGGTTCGAGCCTCGCCGCGGGCTACGCCGACCACAACGGCAACATCACCGGGTGGCTGAACGAGCTGGCGTTCGCGCCGGTTGACTATCGCGAGGACGCCCCGGTGGATGAATGGAGCGGGGACGCCGGCTGCGGCGTGCAGTATTTCTCGCAGGTGGGCGCCAACCGGATCGCCGCGCAGGCGGGCATCCCGTTCGATCCCGCCATGCCGCTTCCCGAGCGGCTGGTGGAGCTCCAGAGGCGCATGAAGGAAGGCGACCCTCTGGTGCGCAAGGTGTATGAGACGATCGGGACGGAGTTGGGCTACGCTGTGGCGCACTACGCGGATTTCTACGAGCTGAAGCACATCCTGGTGCTCGGGCGCGTGACCACGGGCGCGGGCGGCGACATCATGATCGCGCAGGCGCAGCGCGTGCTGGAGGCGGAGTTCCCGGAAGTGGCGGAGCGGGTGCGGATGGCGCTGCCGGACGAGAAGAGCCGGCGGGTGGGGCAGTCGATCGCGGCGGCGAGCCTGCCCATGATTCCCAAGAAAGGCTGAGGTGATTTCCCATGCAGTTCCATAAGACAAATTCCGAGATTTATGTTCCCGACGGGACGGCGCTGCCGGAGGCGCTGGCGCGCACCACGCGGCTCGGCATCTCCGCCCATCAGGACGACATCGAGATCATGGCGATGGAGGGCATCCTCGCCTGCTTCCAGAAGCCGGACCAGTGGTTTTCCTGCGTGATCGTCACCGATGGCGCGGGCAGCGCCCGCGAAGGCGATTATGCGCATTACACCGATGCCGACATGATGCGCGTGCGCCGCATCGAGCAGAAGAAGGCGGCGATGGTCGGCGAGTACGGCGCCTGCGTCTTCCTCGACTATCCGAGCCGCGAGATCAAGGACGGCTCGAACCGCCGTCCGGCGGAGGACCTGAGGCAGGTGCTCGAAACGGCGCGTCCGGAGATCGTCTACACGCACAATCTCTGCGACAAGCACGACACGCATGTCGCCGTCGCGTTGCGCGCCGTTGAGGCCATCCGCAGCCTGCCGCTCGAGCAGCGCCCGGCGCGCCTGCTGGGGTGCGAGGTGTGGCGCGATCTCGACTGGCTGCCTGACGCGAAGAAGGTCGTCTTCGACGCCGGAGCGCATGAGAACCTCTCCGCCGCGCTGCTGGGCGTGTTCGACTCGCAGATCGCCGGCGGCAAGCGTTACGATCTGGCGACGCTGGGGCGGCGCCGCGCCAACGCGACGTACTTCCAGAGCCATGCCGTGGATCAGGCGCAGGCGATCATCTTCGGCATGGATCTCACGCCGCTGGTGACCGATACGTCGATCGACCCGCTCGAGTTCGCCGTGTCGCACATCCGCGAGTTCGAGCAGGAAGTGCGCGGGCGGTTCGGCAGGCTCCGCTGACAGGACAGTCCGGGCTCGTGCTGCGCAGCGGTCAGCGCAGCACGAAGCCTGACGTCAGATTGGCGATCTGCACCTTGTGTTCGCCCGGCTCGAGAATCCACTTGTTCTCCAGCCCGACGAAGGCGAGGTCCTTTGCGGCGAGCTCAAAGCGCACGACTGTTTCATCGCCCGGACCAAGGCCGATCTTCTGAAACCCTTTCAGCTCTTTGTTCGGCGGCGAAACCTGCCGGTACAGATCGCTCACATAGAGCTGCACGACTTCCTTCGCCGGGCGGCGCCCGGTGTTCTTCACCTTCACCGTGACGAAGATGCTGCCGTTGCGCGCCATGGATTTTCCGCTGAGCTGAAGGTCGCTGTAGGCGAAGGTCGTGTACGTGAGCCCGTGGCCGAAGGGAAACTCCCAGCCGGTGGGATTGTCGTGAGTGCTTTCGAGCGGCTTGTGATCGTAGGTGGTGAAGCCGTTGACATTGCGCGGATAGCTGAACGGGAGCTTGCCGCTGGGGTTCACATCGCCGAACAGCACTTCCGCCACGGCGCGCCCGCCCTCGTTGCCGGGCAGTCCCGCCCACAGGAGGCCTTTCGAGTTCTTCGTCACGGTGCGCAGCACGCGCGGGCGCCCGCCCACAAGCACCGTGATCACCGGCTTGCCCGTGGCGGCGAGCGCGTCCACCAGCCGGATCTGCGGCTCTGGCAGGGCAAGATCTTCGATGTTGCCCGGCGTCTCGCAATAGGTGGGCTCGCCCATCACGGCGACGATGACATCGGCGGAAGCCGCCG
This sequence comes from Arcobacter sp., assembly GCA_020723085.1. GTDB lineage: Bacteria > Acidobacteriota > Terriglobia > Bryobacterales > Bryobacteraceae > JANWVO01. The sequence goes on along the minus strand of DYJN01000011.1, from coordinate 62,463 downwards.
CCGCAACGGCAGCGCGGATGTCCACTTCCTTCTCCCACTCGACGCCTTTCACATACTGCACGGCGCCGCCGTTGTTCAGCGACTGTATGGCTTTCAGGATCGTCGGTTTGCTCTTTGGAAACAGATCTTCCCTGTTGCCCTGCCAGGTGAGCGACCAGCCGCCATTGAGCACGCTGAGCAGGTCGGCGTTCGGTCCGGTCACCAGGATCTTCCTGCCCCGCGCGAGCGGAAGCGCGCCGTCGTTCTTCAGCAGCACCAGGGCTTCGCGCGCCGCTTCGAGATTCGTCTGATGAAACTCGGGCTTGTCGAACTGCGCTTTCATCGCCGGATCCGGGCGCGGGCGGTCGAACAGCCCCAACTGCATCTTCACCCGCAGGATCCGGCGCACGGCGTCGTCGATGCGCGACACGGGCACGCTGCCCTCCTTGACGCACTGCAACAGCAGTTCGGCGAAGCTGTAATCATAGGGCACCATGCTCATGTCGACGCCCGCCATGACGGCGATGCGCACGGCGTCCTTCGGCGTGGCGGCCACGCGGTCGCGCGTGTGCAGGCGCTTGATGTCCTCCCAATCGCTGACGACGAAGCCGCGGAAGCCCCATTCTTTTTTCAGCACCTGATTGATGAGCCACGAATTCGCGTGGCCCGGCACGCCGCTGATCTCGCTGGAGTTGATCATGGCGGTGGGCGCGCCGGCACGGGCGACGGCTTCATACGGGGGCAGAATCACGCTTCTCATGGTGCGCTCGTCCAGAATGGCCGGCGTACGGTCCTTCCCGTTGAACGGCATCGAGTATCCCGCGTAGTGCTTGATGCACGCCGCCACTTTGTCCCGCGCTGACACGTCGCTGCCCTGGAGCCCTTCGGTGTACGCAGCGCCCATCCGGGAAGCCAGATACACGTCCTCGCCGAAGGTCTCCCAGAAACGCGGCCACAGCGGCTGGCGGCCGATGTCCATCACCGGATAAAACGTCCACGGGATGCCCGAGGCGCGCGTCTGGAACGCGGAGATCTGAGCCGACTTCCTGACCAGATCCAGGTTCCAGGTGGCCGCCGCCGAGATGGCGTTCGGAAACAGCACCGCATCGAGCGTGTAGTTGGCGCCATGGATCGAATCGATCCCATACAGCACCGGTATCTTCAGGCGGCTCTTCTCCACCACGTCCTGAATGGCGTTCAGAATCTCGTGCCAGTGATCCACCGTATAGGCTTCACCGTTCACGTTCAGGATCGAGCCCACCTTCCACTTCAGGATCGCCTCTTCCAACTTCTGGGGATCGATCCGGTGGTTCCGGCCAACCGCGTTGGGGACCGAAACGACATCGATGGTCACCTGCGTCATCTGACCGACCTTCTCCTCGATCGTCATCTGGCGCAGAAGGCGCTCGATCTTCGCTTCCGGCCCCGTGACGGGCGCGCGGCGCCGCGGGGTCTGCTGGCTGGCCATCGGCAGGACGGAAGCCAGGATCAGTGGGACAAGCCATTTCCGGGACATAGCGCTCCCATTTTCCTGAATCGGCCCCCGCGGATGCAATGGCCGCGCGCTATTTCTTCTGCTGGCTCCAGCCGTCGGCCCAGGACTTGGGCGGCTGCGAGGCTGGGGCGGCGGCTTTGCGCTTCTTCAGATCCCCGGTCACAAAGCGGTACACGGACTCGAGCAGCGCCGCCCGCGGGAACTTCTCGCCCATCACCAGGGCCATGTTCAGGTGATCGGACCACGCCACGCCGAGGTAGACAGACTCCGGAATGATCTGATCCATGCGCAGGAGCTGCCCGTCGTTCTTTGGATCCCACGCGGAAAGCATCCGGTAGGTCTGCGCGGCGTTCTTCGGCACCCGGTCCGGCGGAATGACGGCGGCGAGGGAATATGTGGGCACATACGGATGCGGATGCGCCGAGAGGAAGCGGCGGCGCGTGTCCTGCTTCAGGCTCCTGAAGCCGTCGGCGGGATTGCCCTTGCAGCCCGCGCGGTCTTTCACCTTGCCCATCCAGGCGTCGAGTTGCATCGGGAGCGAGTCGGCGATGGGAGAGCCGCCGCTGGCGCCTGCCGTGCTGACAAAAGCCGCCACTTTTTCCCGGAGCCGCGGGTACAAGGCCAGCGCGGTCATGATGTCCGGCGTGCCCTTGCTGTAGCCCACGAGGATGAAGGGCCGTTTGTCATCGAGCCACTTCTCCTCGATGTAGTCGGAGATGAGCTTCGCGTTGTCCTCGCTCGAGTCGTTCGGGACGGAGAGAATCTCGGTGCTCACCCCATACTTCTCCGCCAGGACCTTGCGGCCGGCCGCATAGGCCGGGTTGTCGGAGACGCAGGTATTGAAGATGCCCGGAATGACCAGCAGGCGGTAGCCGCAGCTCACTTCTCCGAGCGGCAGGTCTTCCCTTCCGGGCGTTTCGAGCCACTGCGAGCACGGCTGCAATTCTTCTCCGTCCGGATGGTTCTGCCTGAGCACGGAGCAGAAGAGGTCGGAGAACTCCTTTGCACGATTGCCGGTGTCCGGACGCAGGTAAATCACGAGAATGCGGCCGTCAGAGAAATACTCCTGGCCGTGCGCCGTCTTCGCCTTCGTAATTGTGTCCTTCGGAGTGACATATTCGGTCCTGACCACCTGGCCGCTGTGCTTCAGCGTTTCGCTGATAAACTCGCGCTCCTTGTCGGTATCGGGGTCGATGCGGTGGGTGACGCCGCCGGTGCGCTGGTCGCGGTCGAAGCCCACGTCGTGCGTGCCGGCGCCGACCCAGAGAGTCAGCCCGCCAACCTCGAACGGCGCCTTCCAGATGCGGAAATGGTGCCGCTCAGCCACGGTCATTACGGGATCGCTCATCGCGAAGCCGTAATCCTGCGGGCGCCCGAAAACATAGAGTTCGCTCATCGGCATGGTCAGGTACGCCTGACGCGAGAGCGCGCCGAGCGCTCCGCGAAGGATGGAGTCCTTCACCGAGCGGTCCACCACCACCCAGCCGACGTCGAGCAGCGCGCGCTTCACCTGCTCTTCCGTGCCGAGGATGAGGAAGTTGACGCGGTCTCCCTCCAGGCCGGCCTTGTCCACAACCCGGCGCGGAATTTTTGCCAGGATTTCGTCGGTAATGCGCGGTAATTCGCCTTCGAATTTCTGTTCAGCGGCACTGGCTTTTTCCACGATCTCGACGGTCACCTGATACTGGCCGCTTATGGGGGACGTGTTCTGATTGACTCCGACGAACAGCCGTCCGGCGCCGGTCATGCGGCTTTCCCGGCGCGAGCCGATGAGGAACGGCCGGGCCGACGCCGCCTGTCCGACGCGGCCGATGACAGCGCCGCGGCCGGCATCGTTGAGGGGCATGGCGCGGATCAGATCCATCCAGCCCCGTCTGAGGCCTTCGGGCGTGGCTTCCTCGCGCGCATCGGCGTACTTCAGGCGTCCTTCGGCGGTCATGCGGACAAGGTCGCCCGGCTGCACATCCACGCCCGTATCCACCCAGGTCTGCCCGCCGTCCAGCGTGACCGTTTTCTTCTGCGCCGAAGCCGGCGCCATCGCCAGCAGTGCTGCGAGCGCGAGAACCGTGCCATGTCTCATCTGTTTTCCTCCCCCGCGCGGAACGGGCGGGATGATACAGACGCGCCGCCCTGCCGCGCGTTCCATTCCTCCATTCTCATACGGCACTCCCGGAGAAACCGGTCAGGGTCCGGGTGGCGCGGCGTGTGCCGGACAGCCCCGTCCGTGCCTGTCACGGCAATCACGCGGGCGGCCAGTCCCAGGCGCCGGCCCAGCCCCGCGAACTCTTCCGTCTCTTCGATGCCCAGAACCTGATCCCAGCGGACCGTCTTCCTGACCAGTCCGAACCAGCGCCGCTGCTCGACTCCGGCGGGGCTGCAGACGATCTCGCCCGGCCAGCAGGCCAGCAGCCAGAGCGCAAAGATCGCCAGCACGCCCAGTTCCCTCCAGCGGGCATCCACGCGCGGGCCGCCGAATTCCCAGACGAGCACCGCGCTGAAGGCCGCCAGAAAGAGCCCGGCGCCGATCAGAATCCGCGTGCGCCACAAGCCGGGAAAGCGAAGCAGTTCCGGCCGCAGGCGGTCCCGGTAGGAGGCCACGTGCCCATTCTGCCAGAGTGGCGGCGCAGGGGCGGCGCGCATGCGGGACAATCAGATCATGCCGCGTGTGTTCCTCGTCGACGCCTTCAATCTGATCTTCCGCGCCTATCACGCCCGGCAGCGCAGCGGTGCGGCGCCCATGCGCACTTCACGCGGCTCATCCACCGAGGCCATTTACATCTTCCACAACATGATCCGGCGTCTGCAAAAACAGTATTCGCCGGAGTACCTGGCGGCCGTGTTTGAAAGCGAAGGGCCGACCTTCCGCGACGAGGCATACGCCGAGTACAAGGCGAACCGCGCCGAAACGCCGCCCGAGCTGATCGAGCAGATCCCTGCCATCGAGCGGATGCTCGGCGCCATGCGCGTCCCCGTGCTCAAGGCGCCGGGCTTTGAAGCCGACGACGTGATCGGCACGCTGGCGCGCCGAGCCGCGGCGGCTGGGCTCGAAGTATGGATGATCAGCTCGGACAAGGACCTGCTGCAACTGGTAGGCGATGGGATCTTCATGCTGGATCCCATGAAAAACGACACGCTGTACGATCCCGCCAAGGTCAAGGAGTTCAAGGGCGTGCCGCCGGAACGCATCGTCGGCCTGCTGGCGCTGGTCGGAGACTCCTCGGACAACATCCCCGGCGCGCCGGGCATCGGCGAAAAGGGCGCCGTGCAGCTGCTCAGCCAGTTCGGCAGCCTGGATGAGCTGCTCGACCAGGCGGGCGAGGTGAGCCGCAAGTCTTACCGCGAGAGCCTGCTGAACCATCGGGATCAGATCGAGCTGTCGCGCCGGCTGGCGACGATCGATACGAGCGCGCCGGTAGAGATCGATGTGGAGCTGCTGCGCGCGCAGCCGCCCGATCTGGAGGCGCTGGCGGCGTTCTACCGCGAGTACGAGTTCCTGAGCTTCCTCAAAGAGCTGGATCTGCAGGCAGCCGGTCCCGAAGCGGCTGAGGCGGAGGGCGGGGAAGCCGAGCCGGACACGGCCATCTTCTACGACTGGAAGGCCGCGGGCTGCCCGGATCCCGGCAAACCGGTGGAAGACGTGCTCCTCTATGCGTTCCTGGTCCTGGCGGATCCATCATCGTGCGCGCTGGAATCGCTGATCGCGCGCTACCTGGAGAGGGCTCCGGCTACGCGCGAGGAGACGCTGCGGGCTCTGGCGCGCCGGCTGCGCCCCATGGTCACGGGCGATCTCCGCCGGCTCTACGACGAGATCGACCTGCCGCTGATGCCGGTGTTGCTGCGCATGGAACAGACGGGCGTGCGCATCGACACCGGCCGTCTGGCCGCACTGTCTTCGGAGATGGAGGCCGCGCTGGGCCGGCTGACAGACGAGATCTACGCCCTGGCCGGCATGCCTTTCAATATCAACAGCCCGAAACAATTGGGAGAGGTTCTGTTTGAACGTCTGGGCCTCCAGCCGCAGGGCAAGACGAGCAGAACCAAGGCCTATTCCACGTCGGCCGACGTGCTGGAATCACTCGCTGCGGCGCACCCCATCGTGGCGAAGATCCTCGACTACCGGCAGCTCGCCAAGCTCAAGGGCACTTACGTGGACGCCCTGCCGCAACTGATCTCGCCGGAAGACGGCCGGCTCCACACCACGTTCAATCCCGCGGGCGCGGCCACGGGCAGGCTCTCTTCGGCCGATCCGAATCTCCAGAACATCCCTGTGCGCACCGAACTCGGCCGCGAGATCCGCTCCTGCTTCATCCCCGAACCGGGCTGGATGCTGCTGTCGGCCGATTATTCGCAGATCGAGCTGCGCCTGCTGGCCCACTTTTCTTCCGACTCCGCGCTGCTGGAGGCGTTCCGCCACAACGAGGACATCCACACGCGCACCGCCAGCGAGATTCACGGCGTCGCGCCGCTGATGGTGACGCCCGAGATGCGCCGTGCGGCCAAGGCCGTGAATTTCGGCATCGTGTACGGGCAGACGCCGTTCGGGCTGTCGCAGCAGCTCGGCATTCCGGTGGAGGAAGCGCGGGCTTACATTGCCAGGTACTTTGAACGCTATCCCGGCGTGCGGATCTGGATCGACCGCACCATCGAGGAGGTGCGCGAGCGCGGCTGCACGCTCACGCTCTGGGGGCGGCGGCGTCCCATTCCCGACATCGCTTCGAAGAACCCGAACGCGAGGGCATTCGCCGAGCGCACGGCGGTGAACACGCCGCTGCAGGGCACGGCAGCCGACCTGATGCGCAAGGCGATGATTCTCGTCGACGCCGAGCTGCGGCAGCGCGGCTGGCGCAGCCGGCTGTTGCTGCAGGTGCATGACGAGCTGGTGCTCGAGTGCCCGCCGGAGGAGCTCGGCGAGGTCCGCGCCATGGTCAAGCGCACCATGGAAGGCGTGGAAAAGCTGACAGTGCCGCTGCTCGTGGAAACCGCCGACGGACCGAACTGGCGCGACGCTGAATGAACGAGCTGCTGAAAAAACAACTGGAACAGCTCCGGCGCAGAATCGCGCGTTTGGAGTCCCGCGGCGCCTCGCGGGACGCCCCCGCTTCCCTGCCCCCGGAACTGGGCCACGCCGTGGAAACCTCCCTGGGCTCCCATTGGGAGATCGAGAGGCGCTGGCCGGCGCACCACCGCCACGGCAGCTCCGATGTGGGCGCGCTGGCCGACCTGCCCGCCGATCTTCTCGTTGTACTCGACGAAGAGGCGGCCGGATGCCCGCCGGAGCAATGGGTGTTTCTCGACACGGAAACGAGCGGCGTGTCCGGCGGCAGCGGAGCGTTCGCGTTCCTCGTAGGCACGGGCCACGCCACTCCGGAGGGTTTCGCCGTACGCCAGTTTTTCATGCGCGAGCACGGCGAAGAGCCCTCCATGCTTGACGCCCTGGCGCGGCATCTTGAGAAGTTCCGCGTGGTGGTGACTTACAACGGCAAGGCGTTCGATCTGCCGCTGCTCGAAACCCGCTACCGGCTGGCGCGGCAGCGCGCCCCGTTCGCGCATCTGGCGCACATAGACCTGCTGCATTCAGCCAGGCGGCTGTGGCGGCTGGCGCTGGATTCGTGCCGGCTGGTGGAACTGGAGGCCCGCATTCTGGGCTATGAGCGCGAGGGCGACCCCGGCGGGGCGGCCGTTCCGAGGCTCTACCTGGAGTTCCTTCACACCGGGAATTTCCGCCCGCTCGTGCCCGTGTTTTCTCACAATGCGTTCGACATCCTCTCGCTCGCCTGCCTGACGGCGATCGTGCCCGCGGCGTTCCGCGATCCTTCCCGGCTCGCGCACCCGGCCGAAATGGTGGCGCTGGCGCGGTACTTCCAGAGGGAAGGAAGGCTGGAGGAGGCGCTCACGCTGATCGACGAAGCGCTCCGGCGCACGCTGCCGGAGGAGATGCTGTGGGAGGCGTTGTGGCAGGCGGCGGACATGGAGCGCAAGCTCGGGCGCACGGACGCCGCCGTGGCGCGCTGGTCGGAACTGTCCACCATCGGCAATCCTCATCAGGCGCAGGCGCTCGAGAAGCTGGCCATCCATTACGAACGGCGGGAGAAGAACGCTGCGCTGGCGCTGGAGATGGCGATGGCGGCGTCCGCCATCGAGCCGAGCCAGGAACTCGAGAAGCGCATCCGCCGCCTGAGAGAGAAGGCGGCGGCGCCGCGCCCGGGCCGGCTGCTGTAAAAAAAGCGCCGCGCACCGTGCGGCACGCGGCGCCGTCCCTTCCAGGCACAGGGAGATTCAAGGCCCGGCAGCGCGATACGAGGCATCGCTGTACTGCCAGGCGCCGTCGATATAGGACCAGAGCCGAACATAGATGACCTGCCCGTTGACAGGCAAATTGCTGACCGTGGCGGAAGTGTTCGTTCCCTGGTCGCCGCCGTAGATGTTGTTGTTGCCGAGGCTCGTGCCTGCAAACAGCCAGAATCGCTCCACGCGCACGCCTGGAGTCCAGGTGAACGTGGCTGATGCGCCGGCCAGGGTCGAGCCTGGAGCTGGCGAGACGAGGACGCCCTTCTGCCCCGCGGGCTGCGAGCCGGAGGCCGTGAAGACGTAGTCGTTGAACTGCCACGCGCCCTGGAGGTACGACCACAGGCGCACATATACGGGCAAGCCGTCGGCGGGCAGGTTGTTCACCGTGGCGCTGAGAGAGGTTCCCATGTCCTGGCTGAAGATCGTATTTCCGCCCTGCCAGCGCCCGACAAAGAGGAAGTAACGCGTGACCGCCTGTCCCGCGCTCCATTGGAATGCGGCGCTCGTCCCTGCAAGCACCGAGCCGGGCGCGGGCGAGGTCAGCTCGGCTTTCACCGGCGTCACCGAGCCGGCGGCTTTGAACGTGCAGTCATTGAACTGCCACGCGCCGTCGATGTAGGACCACAGCCGCACATGGATCGTCGAGCCGTCGGCGGGCAGGTTCGTGACGGTGGCTTCCGTCGATGTGCCCATGTCCTGGCTGAAGATCGTGTTGCCCCCCTGCCACTGGCCGATGAAGAGGAAATAGCGCGAAACCGCCGTGCCCGTGTTCCACCGGAAAGTGGCGGTGGAGCCGCCGAGCGTCGAACCGGGCGCGGGATCGGTGATCTGCGCCTTGGCGGGCGTCACTGCGCCGGCGGCGCGGTATTGGTAATCGTTGTAGACCCACTGATTGTCGATGTAAGACCAAAGCCGCACGTAAATGGTGCGCCCGTCGGCGGGCAGTCCGCTCACCGGCGCCGAAGTCAGCAATCCCTGATCGGCCGAATAGAGCGTATTGCCGCCGGGCCAGAGCCCGATCATCAGCCAGAACTGCTGCACGCCCTCGCCGGCCGACCACTGAAACGTGACCGCGCCGCCGGGCAGAGTGGAGCCCGGCGCGGGCGAGAGCATGACGCCCTTCTGCGCCGTGCGCGGCCCGGCTGAGGACAGTTTCGCCAGCGCCCCGCGCACGGCGAGCGCGGCCTCCATCATCTGTCCGGGCGTCGAGGCGGCGCGGCCTACATCCACAACCAGACCCGGCTTGCCGTCCGCAAAGCAGCTGTCGCAAGCCGCCGCCCGGCTTCCGGGCGTGAGCGTCTTCCAAACCGATGCCGCGTCGCTCAGCGATCTGCTGGAGATGACGAGCGGAGCGTCCGAGCCGGATGCGCGCAGAAAAATACGGACGTCTGCTGCCTCTGACATCTCCTCCGGCAGGACTTCAAAGCCTTCAAGCGAGGACAGCTCACCGACCAGCGCGCGGAGCCGGGCGGCCTCGCCATCCAGCGCGAGGATTCCCAGCCGGACGGCGCGCGGGACGGGTTCCTGCCGCGAGACGGCGCGGAGGCGTTCCTGCAGGGTGCGTGCGGCCTCCAGCGGCTCCTGCGCCGCACAAGGCAGCAGGAAACCGCACGCCAGGAGCGTGATGAAGACACGTGCATTCATTTGTCCCCATTTTCGCCCGGACTTCCTGCGAGAGATAGAAAACCAGTCGGCTGTGAGTCCTAGTACTTGCAACCTTGGCGAAGCGCTGTTCGAGCGGGCTTGGTCAGGAAGCCGGCGGGGCGGACAGGCAGGCGGCGGACTCGAGGATCTGGGATTCGTCGATCAGACCGACGAGCCCCGCTCCTTTGGCGCGCTGGGCGATGGAGCGGATCACAGAGGAGTAGCTTTCGACGCCTCGATCGTCCAGGGGTTGGATGGTGGAGGGATCGATGGGTTCGACCGCCTGCACGCGGTCGACGGTCAAAGCCGCCAGGGTCCCACAGGTGTTCACGATCACGGCCACCGGGCGGTGGCTCTCTTGAATGGCCTGCTCGAAGTTCGTGAATAGATCGAGCAGGCGGGCAAGCGAGGTCTCCCGCGTGGACTCGACCAGTTGTTTCGCCTCTTCAAATTTGCCCCGCCCCATCAAAGCCTCCACGCGCTCGGCGACGGCGTGGATGGCCTTGTGAGGCGCGTCCATCTTCCGCAGCAGCGCGGCGACGACCAGGTTTCTGGTCTGGTAAGTGTCATACCAGCGGCCGAAGGCGCAGGCGTGCGGATCGGCGGTCAGGGTGAACGGGCGGTGCTCGGTGACCGAGTCCTCCAACTCCTTCAGCCAGTCCATGTGATCGGCGGCGCGCACGGTGATGGCGGCCGCGAGTTCGTTGAGTTCCTCCCTCGCTGCGGGCACTCCGAGGCGCAGCCGGAGGTCGATGTTGGGAATGATTTTGCCGCGCCAGTTCATCACGCCGCGGATGGAATCCGGCATGCCAGGCACGGAAGTGACGTCAGGCTGAATCACGAGTTCACGAACGATGGAGGTATGCAGGGCGGCGCTTTGATGATGTACCTGCACGATGACCCAAGGGGCCTGCCCCTGGTTCCGGTATGGCTCGGCGGTCGGCGGCATGGTAGTATCCCGGCGCCGCAATCGCGGCGCGTCTCCGAGTTCCTTATCGGCGTCCGCCGGGGTGGTTTGAACCGGAGGCGGGCTTCAGCTTGCGATTTGCGCCCGGTAGCCGTTGAGCAGCGAGTCTTCAAACGTGTAGTCGATCTGCGGCTTCGTGTGGTGGCGCAGATACCAGCGGTAGGTCTCCTTCAGCCCGTCCAGAAACGGCGTGGGCTTGAAGCGGAGCACCCGCTGGGCCTTGCTGATGACCATGGTGACGGGCGGCAGATCGAAATATACGCCGAAGTACAGCCGGGGCCCCATCGGATGGCCTCCGGAGCGCAGGATCCGCTCGCGCGGGACGCGCGCCACGGCAGTCTGCTTGCCGGCCGAGGCGAAGTAGGCGTCGATCAGTTCAGCCTGCGTCAGGGGCCTGGCGTTGGCGACGTTGAAGGCGTGGCCGAGCGCCGCCGGGACTTCGACGGCGCGGATCATCGCGCCGACCAGGTCCTTCACGTACACGAACTGCATCAGGCGCCTGCCGTCGCCCGGCAGGATGATGGGCCGCTTGTCGCGGATGCGGTCCCAGAAGAACTGCTCGCGGTAGATCGGATTGCCAGGCCCGTAGACGAACGGCGGCCGGATGGTGGTGATGGGCGTTCCGTAGCGGTGGAAGAGCCGGAACAGCGCGCGCTCCGACTGCGCTTTATTGCGCACGTAGGCATCCGGGTGATCGTCGGCCGCCAGGGCGTCGCCTTCGTGATGGTTGAGCCCGTCGCCGTAAGCGGCCACAGAGGAAACGAACACGTAGCGGCCGATGCTCCCGGTGAGGAAGTGCGCCACTTCGGCCACCGCCTGCGCAGGCGTGCCGCGCTCCCAGTCGTAGGCCAGGTCGAAGACGGCGTCGAAGACCTGGCCGTTCAGCGCCGCCTTCACCTGCCTGGGATCGTTGCGGTCGGCCTGGAAATTGGCCACGCGCTTGCCGAAGTCATGCTCCGGCTTGCGGTGCAGGATGGCCACTTCGTGGCCCCCGCGCAGCAACGTCTGCACGAGTTGCCGGCCGATGAACTGCGTTCCGCCAATGACAAGAGCTTTCATTCCCGGTCCGCGCTTTCCTCAGAACCGCTAGTCGTAGTACTCCAGGCCGAGGTGCGTGATCAGATCCTCGCCCCGCATCCAGCGCAGCGTGTTCTTCAGCTTCATGAGCTGGATGAAAATGTCGTGCTCGGGATAGACCTCGGGAGCGTGCATGGGCGCCTTGAAGTAGAAGCTGAGCCACTCCTGGATGCCGCGCATGCCGGCGCGGTGGGCGAGATCCAGGAACAGGACAAGGTCGAGCACGATGGGCGCGGCCAGAATCGAGTCCCGGCACAGGAAGTCGATCTTGATCTGCATCGGGTAGCCGAGCCAGCCGAAGATGTCGATGTTGTCCCAGCCCTCTTTGGCGTCTCCGCGCGGCGGATAGTAATTGATCCGCACCACGTGGTGGATGCTCTTGTACAGCATCGGGTACAGGTGGGGCTGGAGGATCGTGTCCAGGACACTGAGCTTGGTCTCCTCTTTCGACTTGAAGGAGCCCGGATCATCCAGCACCTCGCCGTCCCGGTTGCCGAGGATGTTGGTGGAGAACCATCCGTGCACGCCCAGCATGCGGGCCTTGAGGCCGGGGGCGATGAGCGTCTTCATGAACGTCTGGCCGGTCTTGAAATCCTTGCCGCAGACGGGCAGGTTGCGCTCGCGCGCCAGATCGAGCAGCGCCGGAATGTCGTGCGTCAGGTTCGGCGCGCCGTTGGCGAAAGGCACGCCGGACATCAGCGCCGCGTAAGCGTAAATTTGCGACGGAGCGATGCCTGGGTCGTTTTTCTTCAGGCCTTCTTCAAACGCCTGCAGCGTCTGGTGCACGGCCGTCGGCCTGTGGAAGACTTCGGTGGAACCGCACCAGATCATGACGCAGCGGCTGACTCCCGTCCGCTCACGGAACTGGCGGATGTCTTCCATCACGGCCAGAGCCTTTTCGTACTTGGTGGCTTCGGTCTTGACGTGGGTCCCGTGAAGCCGCTTGACGTAATCCTGTTCGAACACCGCCTTCATGGGGCGGACGGCTTCCAGCGGCGCGCGCACCTGATCGAGAAGCGGGCGCTCGAGCACCTGCGCCTTTACGGCGGCTTCGTAGGCGCTGTCTTCGAAGATGTCCCACCCGCCGAAGACGAGGTCGTCGAGGCCGGCCAGCGGAACGAAATCCTTGATTAGGGGGGTGCGGTTCTCCGTCCGCTTGCCGAGGCGGATGGTGGCCAACTGCGTCAGCGACCCGACGGGCTGGCCGAGGCCGCGCTTGACGGCTTCGACACCGGCCATGAACGTGGTGGAAACGGCGCCGATGCCGGGAATGAGGACACCCAGCTTTCCTTCCGCCGGGCGGATCTGGACATTAGGTTGGGCAGGCAAAGTCAGACACTCCTTGGGTAGGTCGAAACGAGATGCAGCCGAATGAAGGCCAAATCTTATCTTAGCAGCGTGCGGAAGGGAGCGGCGCCATCGGGCTGCTATACTGTGGCCGATGAGCGGGCGGACTGGCGCAACCATTCCCACTGTGGTGGCCGACGATGAAGCGCCGGCCCTGGATGAGCTGCTGTACCTGCTGAAAAGCTTCCCCGAAATCGAGGTCGTGGGCACGGCATCCAACGGCCTGGAGGCATTGAAGCGCATCGAAGAGCTGGAACCCGACCTGGTCTTTATCGACGTGCAGATGCCCGGGCTCGACGGCCTGCGGCTGATCGAGAAACTGCACGAGGACAAGGCGCCCGTGCCGGCGTTCGTCCTCTGCACCGCCTATGAGCAGTACGCGCTGGAGGCGTTCCGCATGGAGGCGCTCGATTACCTGCTGAAGCCCATCGCGCGCGAGCGGCTGGCGGTGACCATCGACCGCGTGAAGAGAACCATGCTGGAGCCGGAGCCCGCTGCGGCCTCCACGGTCCCGCAGGTGCGCAAGCTGCTGATCCGCAGCGGCGGCCGCCACTTGATCGTCGACGCCTCCGACGTCATCTACGCGCGCATCGAAGACGGCCTGATCACGGTGGCGGCGGCGCAGGCTGAGGGCGAGAGCAATTTCAAGACGCTGGAAGAGCTGCAGGCGAGCCTGGATCCGGCCGTGTTCTGGCGCCCCCACCGCAGCTTCCTCGTCAACATCCACCGGATTCGCGAAGTGATCCCCTGGTTCAAGTCGAGCTATCAGATCCGCATGGATGATAAGAAGGGCGCCGTGATTCCGGTCAGCCGCGTGCAAACGCGCCGGCTGCGCGAATTGTTCCGGCTCTAGGCGCGCCGTCACACGGCGATGTGCAGGCGCCAGAGCAGATAACCCACCGCCTGCCTGACGTAGAGCCAACGTTCGCGCCACCCGCCGCGGCGCGTGTGCGGGCGGGGCGAACCGTAGACCTCCATGCCTGCGTGCTGGAGGATATGCTTGGCGCGGTAAATGTGATAGCCGTCGGAGACCAGAATGGCCTTGCGCAGCCCCATCCGCCGCATCACTTCGCTCACGGCGAGCAGCGACTCCACCGTGGTGTCGCCTTCGCCCTCGACCACGATGTGCTCGCTGGCGATGCCGCGCTGCACGAGATAATCCCGGCCCACCTGCCCTTCGGTGTACTGCGGGTCCCCGCCGGCGCCGCCGGTGGTGAAGATCAGCGGCGCCAGGCCGCGCTGGTACAGGGAGTAGGCGTGGTCGAGCCGCGCCTTCAGCACCGGCGAGGGACGCCCGTTGTATTCGGCCGCGCCGAGCACGACAATGATATCTGCCGCCTTGGCCTCGTCGGCCTCCGATTGGCGGGCGATCCGGTGTGAAATGGCCAGCAGATAGACGGCGAGCGCGATGGCCCCGCCAGTGCCGAGGATGGCGAAGGTCCTCCGCATCGTCTGATGATGATTGTAGCCGGAATGAATGCAGCCTCTTCCATCCAGAGCGCGCACAACCCGCTCGTCAGGGAGATCCGCCGGGCGGTGGCGCGCGGCGGCCTTACCCGCGGAGGCCTGTGCGTCGCCGAAGGCTTCCACCTGCTGGAAGAGGCTCTGCGCAGCGGGCTGCGCATCGACACAGTGCTGGCCACGGAGCGGGCAGCCCCGGAGCTCCGCGCGGACTTCGGGCGCGGGCGGAAACCAAGGTTCGTACGGATCGGCGAGAGCCTGTTTTCGGGAATTTCGGCCACCGAACACGCGCAGGGCGTGCTGGCGCTGGTCGAGCCGCCGCAATGGCGCGAGCAGGACCTCTTTGCGCGCCGCGCGCCGCTGGTGGTTCTGGACCGGGTGCAGGACCCGGGCAACGCGGGAACCATCGCGCGCGCCGCGGAGGCCTTCGGCGCGGCGGGCATCCTGTGGGTGAAAGGCACGGTGGCGCAGTGGAACCCGAAGACGCTGCGCGCGAGCGCCGGATCGCTGTTCCGGCTTCCGGTGATCGAAGCGGAAGCCGCGGAGGCGGCGGAGATGCTGCAATCGCGAGGCGCAGCCATCCGCATCACCTCGCCGCGGGAAGGCGCGCCGCCTTGGGAGCTGGACTGGCGCGCGCCCTGCGCCCTGGTGATCGGCAACGAAGCGCATGGCGTGGGCTCGGAATGGGCGCGCGCGGGCGAACCGGTGCGCATCCCCACAGCCGGCGTCGAAAGCCTGAACGCCGCGTCGGCTGCGGCCGTGGTTCTCTATGAAGCCATGCGGCAGCGGGGGGCGCCATGAGCCTGTTCGAATTTGAGATGCCGCGCGAGGACGGGCGGATGGACGAGAGCCGGCCGCTGGCCGAGCGGATGCGCCCGGAGCGGCTGGAGGATTTCGTCGGGCAGGAACACATCCTCGGCGCGGGCAAGCCGCTTCGCGTGCAGATCGAGTCCGACCGGCTCACCTCGCTGATCCTGTGGGGTCCGCCGGGCACGGGCAAGACCACGCTGGCGCGGCTGATCGCGCGCACGACGAAGTGCGCGTTCGTGCCGTTCAGTGCGGTGCTCAGCGGCATCAAGGAGATCAAGGAGGTCATGGCCGCGGCGGAGAAACACCGCCGCCAGGGGCTGCGCACCGTGCTCTTCGTCGATGAGATCCACCGCTTCAACAAGGCGCAGCAGGATGCGTTCCTGCCCTATGTCGAGCGCGGCGACATCATCCTGATCGGTGCCACGACGGAGAACCCTTCGTTCGAAGTCGTGCCCGCGTTGCTGTCGCGGTCGAAGGTGTACGCGCTGCGGCCGCTGACAGTCGAGGAGAGCGTGACGCTCCTCGAGCGCGCGTTGCCCGTGGTCGGCAAGACCGCGCCGCGGCAGCTGCTGGAGCAGATCGCCGTCTATGCCGGAGGCGACGCGCGCCGCGCGTACAACATCCTCGAAATCGCCGCCGCAGCAAGCGCGGGAGCGGAACTGGAGCGCGCCGCGGTGGAGGACGCCATCCAACGCAAGACGCTGCTCTATGACAAGAGCGGCGAGGAGCACTTCAACCTGATTTCGGCGCTGCACAAAAGCGTGCGGTCGTCCGATCCGGATGCGGCTCTGTACTGGCTGGCGCGGATGCTCGAAGGCGGCGAAGACCGCCTTTACATCGCGCGGCGGCTGGTGCGCATGGCGATCGAGGACATCGGACTGGCCGATCCCCGCGCCGTCGAGCAGGCGGTGGCCTGCTGGCAGACCGTGCACTTCCTCGGCGAGCCGGAGGGAGACCAGGCGCTGGCGCAGGCCGCCATCTATCTGGCTGTGGCGCCGAAATCGGATGCCGCGTACCGCGCTTTGAATGAAGCCCGCGAGGCTGCGCGCGCCAAGGCCGTTGATCCCGTGCCAATGCAGTTGCGCAATGCGCCCACCCGCGCGATGAAAGAGTGGGGCTACGGCGAGGGCTACCAGCATGCGCATCAGCAGGAGGAGGGCCTCACCGCCATGGAGTGCCTGCCCGAATGGCTGCGCGGCCGCACCTTCTACGAACCCACGGACCGCGGCATCGAACAGCGCATCCGCGAAAGGCTGGAGGCGGTCCGCAAATGGAAGGACGCGCGGCGCCGGGAGGGCCATCCCATCGCTGATGCCGGCGGCGAGCGCCAGCCGGAGTGAACGCGGGCAGCCGCCCCCACACGCCTCCGCGCTTGATGCTGGCGCCCGGGACGCCACGGCGGATGGGATTGTCCAATTTTCCCCTTGACACCTCATCGGGGCGCGCACGCAAATTCGATGAAATCGATTCATGGAAGGGGAAAATGTCTCTCCGCGAGGCATCACTGCCCGGCACATGTTGCAATACAGAAACACGAGCCGATCGCCCCTGCGACGCTGGCGGGTTCTTTGAGGGCGACGCCTCTGCCCGCCGCACAGCGCGCCCGGAGCCCGCTGGCCCTTGTAAGGCGCACTCACGTCTGCCACCGTAGCGGCTCCAATGCCCGGGCCGGCGCGGCGCATCCGCGGGCGGCTGGAGACGGCCCGGAGCTGGGAGAACTTGCGGCGCCGGAAGGAGCCGCAACAGCCATTCGAATCGTGGCCTATACCGCAAGGGCTTGACAACGTCCAGAAGCGGCCGGATTCGCGGTAGCCTGACTGGACATGGGATGGCTACGATTTGTGTGGGTTCTGTCGCTGTCGCTCGCCGCTTTGCGGTGCGCCCCAGAGGCCGCTGTCATAAGCGGAGCGGCTGTGGAGGCGGCATCCGCCAATGCCGCCTTGGCAGCCGGGCTTCTTCAGGACACGCCCGGAGCCGCTGCGCCCGCGGCTCACGCGGCTCCGGCGGCGCCTCCTGAAACCCCGCGGCGCCCGGGGTGGCGGGCCGTGCTGGTAAATATTGGCAAGCTCGTTCTGGCGTGGGCGGTCTTTGCCGCCGTGCTGTGGCTGGCGAAGCGGCTGCTGGACGAAGCCGGCGCCGGCATCCAACGGTGGTTCGCGCGCCTTGCGGAACGCAAGGGCGCCCGCGGGCTGGTGGCGCTCATGTTCGAACGCCTGATGCGGCTGGCCCTGATGCTGGCCCGCGCCGCCGCTGCGGTGCTGGTCCTGGTGTGGGTGTCGGTCCTTGTGACTTACAGTTTCAGCCTGTTTCCTGCGACGGAAGGGATCTCGGTGTCGCTGGTGTCGTCGTTGTGGAACGCCCTGAAACAGGCGGTCCACGGATTCGTGGGCTATCTGCCGCGGGGACTCTTCGTCCTTGTGGTCTGCGCCTTCGCGTATTACGGGCTGCAGATTGCGAAGATCTTCTTCCGTGCGGTGGAGCGCGGCGACCTGCGCCTGAAGCAGTTTCATCCGGAGACGGCGGGCATCACGTATCAGCTCCTGCGCGTCGCGGTGGTCGTGCTCGTGCTGATCATCGTGTTTCCGTACCTGCCAGGGAGCCACACGGAGGCGTTTCGGGGCGTGTCGATCTTTCTTGGCGTGGTGATCTCGCTGGGTTCGGGCTCGGCGGTGAGCAACATGATGGCGGGCGTGGTGCTGGCCTACATGCGCCCGTTCCGGGTGGGGGACCGGGTGCGGATCGCTGACACGCTGGGGGACGTGGCAGCCCGGGGACTGCTGGTGACCCGGCTGCGGACGATCAAGAACGTCGAGGTGACGATCCCCAACGCAGCCATCCTCGGGGGGCAGATCCTGGACTACAGCACGCTTGCGCTGAATCAGGGGCTCATCCTGCACACGACGGTCACCATCGGCTACAACGCGCCGTGGCGGCAGGTGCATGAACTGCTGAAGCAGGCGGCGCTGTCCACTCCGGGCGTCCTGCGCGACCCGCCGCCGTTCGTGCTCCAGACCTCGCTCAACGATTTCCACGTCTCTTACGAAATCAACGCTTACACGGACCGGCCTAACGACATGGTGGACATTTATTCGGCGCTGCACGCCAATATTCAGGATCAGTTCAACGCGGCAGGCGTCGAGATTCTTTCGCCCGCCTACAACGCGCTGCGCGACGGCAACGAGACGGCGATCCCGGAGGCGGAACGCCCTCCCGAGGCGGCGCCGCGAGCCTTCCGTGTTCGCTGGCGGGAAGACGACGCACGCCGCGGATAGATCCTGCGCCTCGCCGCGCCCGGCGCGCGCTTTGCCGGGGGCGGTTCGAATCGAATGGCAGCGGAGGCCGAGGGCGGGCGTCATCGACCTGTGACAGTTCCACGAATGCAACTATCACAATGACCCAGAATTTCTGATGGAAAAAGGCGGATTACGGGAAGCATTAGAGGCAAAAAACTGGGAAAAGTTAAGTTTTTTGGATTTATCGGCCATAAGCATCCGCGGATTCACAGGAAAATGCCGGCGCTCGGTTTTCCCTGGGACGCCTGTCAAATGCCGATCGGCATCATGGATCGCGGTTTCGAGAGTTTCCGCCATGAAGTGGCGCCCGAATGCGAACGGCGGGGCATCGCGGTGATCGGCATGAAGGGCTGCGGCGGCGACGGGCGGGTGCTGACAGACGGCGTGGTGACGGTGGAGGAGTGTTACCGGTATTTCCTTTCTCAGCCGGTGAGCGTGCAGGTGGTGGGCTTGGCGTCGATGGAAGACCTGCAAAGGGCAGCGAAGATCGCGCGGAATTTCCAGCCGATCACCGAGGCGGAG
Source organism: Arcobacter sp. (assembly GCA_020723085.1). Lineage (GTDB taxonomy): Bacteria > Acidobacteriota > Terriglobia > Bryobacterales > Bryobacteraceae > JANWVO01. The sequence continues at coordinate 43,580 of DYJN01000011.1, read as the reverse complement.
ATGGGCGGGCTGCTGAAACGCGTCCGCGAAGTGAGCGGGGACGGGCGTTACGAGCTGTTCAAGACCACGCAGCGGTTCGACGCCGGATTCCACCGCCGGCAGCACGGCTTTACCTGATTTGAGTGCGTAGGCGGCGCAACGCCACGGAATGCGCGCCGCGCCTGCCCAGGCGCCGGGCGACTGACTCTCGCCGCAGGCTCACTCCCGCCTTGGCGCGCACGGCACGCTTTTTTCCAATAATTCCATTTGGAAATGCGATCCCCCGCCTTGGCGCACACGCGCGGCACGCGCCGGGCAACCGCCGGCGGCATGTCCCGGCGCGGTCCGTGCGCGCCCTCCCTAGAATGGACATATGGAGCTGCCCCGTTGTGCCCTGATCCGGCAGAACTTCCCGCGCCGCGGGCTTGCCGGCGTTCGCGCGGCGGTGTGGGAGGCCGTGCGGGGCGCGGAGACTCTGAACCGCCTGCCCGCCGGCGCGAGCGTGGCGGTGGGGGTGGGCAGCCGGGGCATCGCGCGGATCGACGAGATCGTCAGCGAACTGGTGGCTTGCCTGAAAGGGCGCGGTCTGCGCCCTTTCCTGTTTCCAGCCATGGGCAGCCATGGCGCGGCGACGGCGCGCGGGCAGGCGGCGGTGCTCGAAAAGCTGGGGCTCAGCGAAGAGCGCACGGGCGCGCCCATCCGCAGTTCTCTGGCCGTCGTGCCGCTGGGGCGGACACCCGAGGGGATTGATGTCGTCGCCGGCCGCGAGGCCTTCCGCGCGGATGCGATCGTCCTGGTGGCGCGCGTCAAGTGGCATACCGATTTCGAGGGCAAGCTCGAAAGCGGGCTGTTCAAGATGATGGCCATCGGGCTGGGGAAGTTGGCCGGCGCACAGATGTACCATGCCTTCGGCCACCGCTTGGGACTGGAGACGGTGATCCGGTCCGTTGGGCGGCAGGTGCTGGCCACAGGCAGGATCGCCGGAGGGCTGGCGATTCTGGAGGACGCCTGGCACGAGGTGGCCCACATCGAGTTCCTCCCGCCAGCCGGGATGGAGGCGCGGGAAGAAGAGCTCCTGGACCGCGTCAAGAGCTGGATGCCGCGCCTGCCGGCAGACGCGGTGGACCTGTTGGTGGTGGATGAGATCGGGAAGAACTGGTCGGGCTCCGGGATGGATCCGAAAATCATCAACCGCCACATCCATGGCCACGTGAACCCCTGGCCTTACGCTCCCAAGGTGGGCAGGGTGGCCGCGCGGCGGCTGCATCCCCTCAGCTATGGAAACGCCATCGGCATCGGAATGGCGGACGCGGTGCACCAGAGGCTGGCGCGGGCGATGAAGAAACGGCCCACCTATGTCAATGGACTCACCTCCGGCGCCCTGGCGTGCCTGAAGATCCCCGCCACGTTCCGCAACGACCGCGAATGCCTGGAGGCGCTGGCGCGCAGCACGGGCAAGCTCGCGCCGCATGAGCTGGGCCTCGCGTGGATCCGCAATACGCAGGACCTGACGGTGCTCGCCGTCTCGGAGAGCCTTTTGGAGGAAGCGCTGGCGCGGCCGCATGTCGAGTTGCTGCGCCAGCCTCAGCCGCTGGAATTCGACGAGAACGGCGACCTCCGGGAGTGGCTGGGGCTCGAACTCGGCTGAAACGGGTCCCCGAGCCGGGGCTCGCTCCGCGGAGCGCCGGCAGCGCCATGCCTTGGCCCGCTGATGGAGTCACTGCTGATTGGCGCTGTTCTCGAGCATGCCGGACATCCGCTCGAAAATGCTCCGCATGGTGGTGGTGATGCCGGGAATCAGAGCGCCCGCCGCGACGGCGATGAAACCGACGATGAGAGCATATTCGATCAGATCCTGACCACGGCTATCCCGCATCAGCCACAGCTTCAAAGCCAGCCTCTTGTATCTCTGCATTCGCGGCCACTCCTCTTTACCGCCGAAATGGTCCCGTCCGGACCTTGAGACGAGTGTAACGGAAGGGAGGCAAAGCCCCAATCCGCGACTCACCTGAGTCCCGAGGATTGTGGGACCCATGACGAGGGGGGAGTTTCCGGCAGGCGGCGCCGGCGGACTGCAGGCAGGTAGTACGAGGAAGACTCGATGACGCCAAACGGGACCGGCCCGATCCCTCTGATGACCATCTGCGTTCCCAGCCTGGAGACCGGGCCGGCAATCCCTTGCCATTCAGCGGATTGGGGTCTGGCTTCCAGGCAAGCAAGGGGAGTAGGCAGCCATGCCGCCGTCCGGACGCTTTGAGGGGGAGGGCAGCGGAACGATTTACGGGCAGGGGAATCAGCCGGGGAAAAAACAAAGGGCCGGCGCCCCACGCCGTGGAGCAGGACCGGCCCTCCGCTTTCTGTTGAGAAAAGGGGTTACTGCTGGCTGGCGCTGTTCACGAGAACGCCCGAGATCTTCTCGAAGATGCTCCGGATGCTGGTGACCACGCCCGGGATGACGGCGCCAGCCGCCACCGCGATGAAGCCGACCATCAGGGCATATTCAATCAGATCCTGGCCGCGGGTGTCCTTCATGAGCCGCAGCTTCCAAATCAGGGTGTTGAGCTTCTTCATTCTTTCTCTTTCTCCTCTCCCGAATTCGCAACTCTTGTCCGTTGCTAGATCAAGCGTAACGGTACTCGGGTTCTACTCAAATCCGAAGGAAACCTTAGTTCGCTCCTGAGAAATGTCTCACCGGGGCCGTAAATAGCGCGCATTCCTCCCCCCGCGCAGGCCCGCTCCCCGGGAGGGTCGCCACAATGGCCGCCGAGTCTGCAAACCGGTCGGCTACACTGTGTCATGATGCCGGGCTGCGATGCCGTGGCCGGAAGTGTGCAGCCGTGGCGCCGGCTTCCGCGTGGCCGGCGGCCTGCCGCCCGTTCCTCTGGAAGACGGCGGCAAAGGGAGCGTGAAGAGCGTGAATTCTCAAGGGATTCTTCTATGGCTGATCCGGAAGGTGCTGCCGTGGGCGGCCCTGCTGGCCGCCCTGTATCTGATCCGGGAGATAGCCGCAGGGCTGCTTGGCAAGGACTCGATGCTGGAATTGTGGATCGCCTGGATGGGAAAGGCGCAGGTGACCCGGCTCTCGGCGATCATCTTCGGGCTGGCCGGTGTCGCCTATGGCCTCGGGCAGCGCGCTCTGCGGCGGGAACTGGAAAAGACTCTGGCCGCGTGCCTGAAGGAGCAGCGGCAGGGATGAGCGATTCCGGCGCCACGGCGGTCTCCTTCACGCTCCTGTCGTGGGTGCTCCTGTGGTGGGTGATCTTGGAACTGTGGCCGGAGCTGCGCGCAGCGGGGCTCAGCCTCCGGCTGCGGCGGATGCAGATGGAACAAATCAGCGAGGAAACGTTCCGTCTCCTGGAAGCCGCGTCCGCGCACGCAGAGGAGTTTCGCTGGCTGCCTCTGCTGCTGGCGCCGGAGCGCCGGCCGGCCGGTCCGCAGCAGGATCGCGCCGCCTGGGAGATCGTCCGGCATGTGGCGTGGGGCGCGCCGTGGCTGTGGCTGGAACTGCGCAGCGAGGCGTCCCGCCGGCGATGGATGCGCCGGGCGTGGGCGATCGCCTGCCGGCTCGCAGAGCAGGGCGGCCGCCCATAGGGCGTGCAGCACAGCGTCTCTGCGCGCCCGGCGCGGGCAACCCGCTGCGTGCTGCGGCAGCGGGAGCTGAACTCGCCGGCCATGGCAGCTGCGACAGATGGAACTCTTTGCGCTCGAGCAGCGCGGACGTCCCGGGGCTATGGACTCAAGCGCCGCCCGTCATCTCGGCTCCGGCACGCGGCGGTCCCGCTTCTGTGGAAGCTCCGAAACACAGCGCGCGCCAGACCGCCTTGGCGCTCAGCCGAACCGGGATAGCAGAAGCCAGCCTGTGATGCCAACGGCAAGAAACACGACGCCCACCAGGAAGGGAATCCGATACCTGCCTTCAAAACCCTGGATGCCCGGCTGCAGGATGGCCAGTTCGGGCTTTTCCGGATGACGGCGAGCCGTGACGACGGCGCCGGCCGGGTATTGCGCCACCCACGAGGCGGCCGCGGATTCCGGGAAGTTCACGCGAACGGCAATCAGGCGGTTCGAGTGGTACTTCCGGCCTTCCACCTCGTATTCATATTCGATTTCCGGGTAGTAGTAGACCATCGTCCTGGAGGATCCGAAAGACTCATCGTTGAAAGACGTCTGGACGTCCTTGACGACTTGCGACCGCAAAACCTTGGCCTCGACCGGAGGCCAGTTCAGGCTTTCTTCCGCGAGGCGCCGGCTGCGCCGCGCGTAAAGGATGGTGGCTGCTCCAAGCAAGGCAAAGAAACCCGCCCAGAACCGTAGCAGGGCATAGACGCCGAACTCGTTCCAGCCCCAGACATTCAGCGCGAGAAAGAGTATGGCGAAAATCCACCATGTCTTTTCCCACACCCGCTGCGCAGATGATTCACGCCCGGCCGGAATCGACTCCATTTTGATTCAACCCACTTTCTGGAACGTACGCCCGCTTCTGGCCCGGCGTCAAGCCTCAGCCGGCGAAAGCCCCGCTCCGGCAAGCTCAACGGGCCGCAGCCGGCGTGGTTCCGCCCGGCGATGCCGGCGCGAACGCGACAGGGATCTCAAACAACGCATCCACGGCAATGCGCGCCGGCCCGCGCAGCGCCGGCAGAAAAGTCCACTTGGCGGCGGCCTCCAGCAGCGGCGAGTCGAGCGCGTCATCGGGGCTGTCGAGCACGCGCAAATCGGAGAGAAACCCATCGGCGCCGATGATGGCCGCCAGCCGGATCGTGCCGCGGATCCGGCGCGGCGAGCGCGACTTCGGCCCGAAAGGATCCATCTGGCGAAACGGCACAGGCGCATGCATCGCCTGCCCGCCTGCCGCCGTCTGGCCGCGTTCGGCGAACCACAGCAGGATGTCGCCCGTGTAATGCTGCGGGTTCGGCTTTTCGAGAAACGTCAGGTAGACGGTGCGGTCGCCGAAGTGCTTCTGCGCCAGTTCCGGCACCATTGCCAGGCGGACGGGCACGGCGACAGCGCCGCGGCGCTGCTCGATTTCCGAGCGCGTGAACAGGATGGTCTGAGAGGCGAAGACCGGCTTTCCGGACATGCCCGCTCCGGAGCCGCCGCCGCTTGCGATCAGCTCTATTCCGGAGGCGGGCGAGGGGTTCAGCGCTCCGCCCGGACCGTTGCCTGCCGCCGGTCCCACGGAAACGTTGGCGGGGCGGATCCCTTCAGGCAGGGCAGGCGGCGCTCCGGGCATCGGTTTTACGCCCACCACGACCGCCGTGAGTTGTCCCAGAGCAGCGGTATCCGGGACGGCATCAATGGGGGCTTCGGTCAGTTCGATGGGTCTGGGCTTGGACGGCGCTGGCGCGGGCGGAGGCTTGAAAGCCCGGACCGCGCGTCTCGGAGCGGGCACGGAGACAGGCGGGACTTCCGGCTTCGGCGGTTCCGGCTTGGGCTGGAGCGGCGGCTCAGGCGGAGGCGCGGGTTGAAATGCGGCCATGTTCGGCGACGGCACGCTCTTCGGGATCTCGGCCGCGGCTGCGGGCTGGAAGATCAACTCGTCGCGGGCGGGCGCGTCAGGCATGGAGGCGTGGATGGCGAGATCCTTCGAGCGGAGGCGGGCGCGGGGCGGCCTCTGGCCGTACTTGCGCCCGATGGAGACATCCGGCATGCGGGTGTCGAGCTTGTACCAGATCAGCTTGCGGTCACGCGGCGGCGGCAGCACCCGGTAATCCTCGACGCGGAACGCGCGGGGATTGGCCGCCGGGACGTGCAGAAGAAGGAACAGGGCAGCGGCGTGCAGGCCGGCCGAGCCCAGCAGCGGCAGCGGCCGAGGGCGGACGGCGGGCTTCAACAACGCTTGCGCGAAGGGCTTGTCGGCGGCCTTGGCGATCCCAGTAGAAGGCGGCGTCAAAGAGGAATTATACCGGCCGTGGCGGGCTCGGCGAACCGGCCTTCGGGGTGCTGCCTCTCAGGCGCCGCGGCAAGGCAGTCTCCGGGAACCGCCCATGGATCGCGGTCAGTCATGGCTGCGGGGACGCGCTTTGCCCGTCCGCAGCGGGGCCGTGCAGCGGGCGTGCAACCGGGAGGGTGGACGGCACTTCAGTGCTCGTCCCAACGTGAACCGCCAGGCTCGCCAGGCTGTCGGAGATCCCGGGCGAAGAGCAGGTCAGGAAGCCGCCGCAGCGGCAGAATTCGGCCAGCAGCCGCAGTTCCCGGCCGGCGTGCGGCCTCGTTGCCAGAGCACGGTGAAGCGCCGCCGCCAACGCCGCGGCATCGGACCGCGTCACCTGCTGCCCGAGCGCAGGTTCATATGCCCCGCGCCACACCACCGGCGGCTGCTCCAGATCCGACGGGGGCGGCAGGGTCCCGTCCGGCCGCCATCCCGCTGTTTCCGCCAGATCCAGCGCTGCGCGCCAGACTGCCGGGTTCAGAACGAGCGCCTCGCCATTCGGATGGTAGAGGATCACGCCGCGCCTCCAGAAAATAGTGGGGGTCTGGAAGCCTTCGTATCGGTCTTTTTCGGGCGTTCTTGAGCGTTTTTCGCTTCAAGCCGGACGGATCGCTTCCCGGTCGATCTCCACCGCGACCGAGCGCTGCAGCAGCGTCACGCTGATGATGAGGCGGAATTCGTCTCGAACTTTCAGAAGGATGCCCTCCAGCCCTTTCATGGGACCGCGCGCCACCACCACCCGCTGTCCCTCCCGAAGATAGGGCCAGGGCGCCAGAGCAGCGCCGCTGCCCGTGGCTCGTTGCAGAGCCTCGATCTCGGCTCGCTCGACGGGCGCCGGCTCGCCATCAAAGCACACAAAATGCAACACGCCGGGCGTCTGCAGCACCGGCAACCTGTGCCGTACATCCAGATTGCAAAAAACGTAGCCGGAAAACAGAGGCAGTTCGACCACCTTCACGCGATCCGACCACCGGCGCCGCTCTTTGTAAAGCGGCAGGTAGGAGTCAAAGCCCTTCGCCACCAGCGACTGCGCCACCGCCTTTTCAAATTTCGGCTTGACCCGGACTGCATACCACGGCCATCGGATCGGGGCGCTCAGGTCTGAGGCCACTTCAACCGGGGACGACTCCACGCCGGTGTTCACGATTGCCTCCGAATCTGTCATTGTATCCGCACATGGCGCGGAAGAGTTCAGCCCCACCCCGGTTTCGATGCCGGCCGCATCCCGGTCTCAGTACTATGAAGAAACCGTGTGGAAACGCATCGTCCGAGCAGTGAACTGGATTCTCGCCCTCGCCGCAGCCGCAGCGGCAGCCGCAGCATGGTGGTTTCTCTGGCGTCCCGGCACGGGGCTTTCCGGCGGAATCATGGCGCCCGTCGCCGCCGAAGCGCGCGTGGAGAGGGACCGGCTCGGCGTGCCCCACATCGCCGCCGCCTCGATTGAGGACGCACTGTTCGCCCAAGGCTACGTTACGGCTCAGGACCGCCTGTGGCAGATGGATAGCCTCCGGCGGCTGGCGGCGGGCGAACTGGCCGAGATCGCCGGCAAAGGCGCCCTGACGCTCGATCTCCGCGCCCGGCAGTTGCGCATGCGCTGGCTGGCCGAGCGCTGGGCGGCGGCTCTGCCGCCGGCGCAACGCACGCTGCTGGCCGCTTACGCGCGCGGCGTCAACTTTTTCCTCGAACAGAACCTCCGCCGGCTGCCGCCTGAATTCACCCTGCTCGGCTATGCGCCCCGCCCCTGGCGGATCGCCGACACGCTTTTGTGCGCGCTGGAGATGAACCGCACGCTTTCCGGCCAATGGGAGCACGACCTTCTGAAACACCGCATGGCGCGCGCGGGCGACCGTGCGCTGGTCGATCAGCTCTTCCCCCCCAGGCTGGGAACGGAGCCGCTGCCCGGCTCCAACGCCTGGGCCGTCAGCGGATCGCGCACCACGTCAGGCAAGCCTTTGCTGGCCAACGACCCGCACCTGCCCTGGACGCAGCCCGCCACCTGGCACCTGGTTCATCTGCGCGCGCCGGGACTGAACGCGGCGGGCGCCGCTCTGCCCGGAATTCCAGGCGTCATTATAGGCCATAATGACCGGATTGCCTGGGGCATTACCGCCCTGCAATTCGACAACATGGATCTCTATTTTGAAAAACTGGACGTTCGCACCGGCCGCTACGAACACCAGGGGCGGCAGGCACAGGCCCTGCGGGCGGTGGAACGGATCGCCGTCAAAGGCGAGAAGCCGGTGGAAACGGCTCTCTGGATCACGGTCCACGGACCGGTGGTCGCGGAGGAGGAAGGCGCGCCGCTTGCCCTCGCCTGGTCCGCCGCGCAGGACGGCGGCTCGGAGTTTTCCATCCTGGACCTGAACCGCGCCAGAAACTGGCAGGCGTTCCGCGAAGCCCTGCGGCGCCTGCCTGGCCCCAACATCAATGTCCTGTACGCGGACGTGGACGGCAACACGGGCTGGCAGGTGACCGGGCGGCTCCCCGTGCGCGAGGGTTTCGACGGCACCGAGCCGGCCGACGGCTCCTCGGGCCGTTTCGACTGGAAAGGCTTCGTGCCATTTGAAGAATTGCCCTCTTATTTCAATCCGAAAAACGGCCTCCTCGTGTCGGCCAATCAAAACCCGTTCCCGCCGAATACGCCTTATACGGTGAGCGGATTTTTCTCTTCCCCGGACAGGGCCCTGCAGATCACGGCCCGCCTCGACCGCAAGCCGAAGTTCGCCCCGGCCGGCATGCTGGCCTTGCAGGGAGATGTCTATTCCGCCTTGCATCACGGGCTGGCGCGCGCCGCCGCGGACGCGGTCCATCGCCGCGGAGATTCGAATGAGGCGGCGCAGGCGGGCGCACGGCTGCTGGCAGGATGGGACGGGCAGATGCGCAGGGACTCGGCGGCGGCGTTCCTGGCTCACCTGCTCTACCAGCACCTCCGCCGCGCCATCGGCGAGCGCGCCTCGCCCAAGTACGGCGCCGCATACCGGACCTTCCTGGCGCCGGGAGTCGTGGCGCGGATCGTCCGCGAGCGCAGGCGCGAGTGGTTCGAGGATTTCGACCTGCTGCTGGCCAATTCCTTGGCCGACGCCGTGGAAGAGGGCCGGCGGATGCAGGGACGGGACCCGGGAAAGTGGCGCTACGGGCTGGCCAACCGCGTCTCCCTGCCCCACCCTGTGATGGGACGCATTCCCTGGCTCGGGCGGTATTTCAACTTCGGCCCCGCGGAAATGGACGGCGGCGCCACAAGCGTGCGCGCGGTCACCCAAGCCTACGGGCCATCCATGCGCTTCGTGGCTGACCTTTCCGATCTGGACTCGAGCCGGATCGTGATCCCCACCGGCGTCTCCGGGCACCGCTTTTCCGGCCATTACGGAGATCAGTGGCAGACGTACCTGAACGGGGGCGCCTTCCGGCTCGAATTTGCGCGCATCGAGGCGCGGGAGACGCTTCGGCTGATCCCGGACGCCCGCCGCTGACGCGGCGTCCGGCGCGCGCTTCCCTGCCCGGCATGCGCCCCGGCCTCTGGCAAGAGGCCCGTCCGTGTACTGGAATATCGGATACGAAGATGCGAATTTGCGCGCGGATCAAAGGGGCCGTCCAGGGAGTCGGTTTCCGCCCGCATGCCCGGCGTTCGGCGCCCGCTGCACGCCGGACCACCCGCTGGGCGCGCCGATGGTCTCGAGTGAAGGCGCCTGCGCCGCTTACTACCGGTACGGGAGGAACCATGTCTGATTTCGCGCTCTGCAGTCCTGCCCCGCTCGGCGAACACGAGCGTGTGCTGATGGCGCATGGCAGCGGCGGGCGCCTGATGCGGGAACTGATCGAGCGGATCTTCGCCGCAAGGCTCGACCCGCAGCATGAAACCGGTGCCGCAAGCCTGACCCTCGACGGCAAGCGGCTCGCCTTCACGACGGACTCCTTTGTCGTCCGTCCCATCTTCTTTCCCGGCGGCGACATCGGGTCCCTCGCCGTCCATGGCGCCGTCAACGACCTCGCCATGGCGGGAGCGGAGCCGGTCGCCCAGTCGGCGGCGTTCATCCTCGAAGAAGGGCTGGAGATGGAAACGCTGCGCCGCGTCGTGGAATCGATGGCCAAGGCGGCGCAGCGCGCAGGCCTGCGGATCATGACGGGCGACACGAAAGTGGTGGAGCGCGGGCTTGCCGATCGTGGCTCTGGGTAACGCGCTGATGGGCGACGACGCGGCAGGCTCGGCCGTGCTCTCGGAACTGGCCCGCCGCGGCGCCGGGCGCCGGGCGCGGCTGCGCGACGTGGGAATGGCTGGAGTCGATCTGCTGCTCGAGCTGGAGGAGGCGGATACGCTGATCCTGCTCGACGCCCTGGCCGCCCCGGACGCGCCGGGGACGGTGCGGGTGTTCCGCGCCGAGGAACTCTTGCAATACGCGGAGTCGCGAGGCGGCGGCGCCCACCAGCCTTCGCTGGCAGAAACGCTGCGGATGGCGGAACGGCTCGGAATGCGGCCGAAGCATCTGGCCCTGGTAGGCATCACCGCGGCGCGGTTCGAGATCGGGCAGCCACCCTCCGGCGCAGTGCAGGTGGCGGTGCCCCGCGCGGCCGGCGAAGCCGAACGGCTCCTGGACGAATTCGCCTCATGCGGCTGCTAGACTGGTGGCGGGAGCCGGACTTTGACCGCACGCTGGGCTGCCGCCGCGCTGACGGCGATTTCCCTCTGGATGTTTCAGGGGCGGACTGCGGAATCACCCGTCCATTTCCGCGGAATCCAGCTCGATTTTTTTCTGGATAACGACGAATCCGAAAAGCGCCGCGCCCCCGAGACGATGGCCGGCGGCGTGGCGGCGTTCGATTACGACGGCGACGGGGATCTCGATCTGTTCTTCTGCAACGGCGCGGATCTGTCCTCGCTCCAGAAGAAGGGGCCAAGGCACTGGAACCGCCTCTACGCCAACGACGGCAAGGGGCGCTTCACGGACGTCACCGAAAGAGCCGGCCTTCAGGGGGCGGGCTATGACACCGGCGCGGCGGTGGGAGACTATGACAACGACGGCGACCTCGACCTGTTTCTGGCCGGCGTCCACCGCAACACCCTGTACCGCAACAATGGCGACGGCGCTTTCACCGACGTGACCGCGGCCGCCGGACTGCCCCCGGCGCGGCTCGAACAGTACGGACCGCTGTGGGCTGTGTCCGCCGTGTGGTCGGACTTCAACGCCGACGGGCGGCTCGACCTCTTCGTCGTGAATTATCTGCTCTGGGACGAAAAGACCGAGCCCGTCTGCCCTTATGAAGGCCGGAATGAATATTGCCACCCGAAGTACTACAAGGAGCTGCCCAACCAGCTCTTCCTCAACAACGGAGACGGCACGTTCCGGGACATTTCCGCTCCTGCCGGCATCCTCGCACAGCGCGGAAAAGGCATGGGCGCGGGAGTGGCGGACTACGACCTCGACGGAAAGCCCGACATTTTCGTCTCAAACGACAAGCTGTTCAACTTCTTTTTCCATAACCTCGACGGAGCGAAATTCGAGGAAAAAGCGTTTGACATCGGTGTAGCCCTGGCCGAACACGGCAACATGATCTCCGGCATGGGGGTGGATTTCCGCGATCTCGACAACGACGGCTACCCGGACATCGTCCTGGTGGCGCTCGACAACGAAACGTTCCCCGTCTTCCTGAACACGGGCAAGGGCGCCTTCCGCGAAATCACCGCTCAGACTGGCATGACGTCCCTTTCGCGTTCGATGGCGGGTTACAGCCCTGTGCTGGCGGACTTCGACAACGACGGCTGGAAAGACCTGCTGGTGAGCCGCGGGCATGTGCAGTCGCCTCTGATGGAACCGCGCGTCTTGGTCAACCAGCACAACTCCGTATTTCGCAATCTGGGCAAAGGCAGGTGGCAGGCGCTGACGGGCGAGGCGGGACTCAATGCCCTGCCCCCGGCGCGTCACCGCGGCGCCGCCGTGGCTGATTTCAACGGCGACGGAAGGCTCGACTTCGCCGTCAGCGCCCTGAACGGGCGGGCTTCCCTGTGGATCAACGACAGCGCGGGCGCGAACCGCTGGATCGCCTTCCGGCTCAGAGGCACGCGCTCGCCGCGCGACGGGCAGGGCGCGCGTGTCAAGGTGGTCAGCCGCTCGCTCACCCAATACAACCACGCCGCCTTCACCTCTGGCTACGCCAGCGCGAGCGCCGCGCCTCTGCACTTCGGTCTCGGCCAGGACGACACTGCGGACGTGGTGGAGATCCTCTGGCTTAGCGGAGCGCGGCAGGAACTGAGAAACCTGAAGGCAGGCCGGGTCTATGACGCCATCGAGCCGCCGCCCGCCCCCTGACCGTCAGCTCTCCAGCTTTACCGACAGCGTATTGACAGGCGCGGGGCGCGACTGCTCGTAAGCGGCGATCTCCGCCTCGTGCTTCAGCAGGAAGCCCAGTTCGTCGACGCCTTCAAGCAGGCACGTTTTCGCGAACGGATCCACGGGGAATTCCACCGCGGCCCCGTCCGGCAGCGTCAGAGTCTGCGAGGCCAGGTCCACGCGCACTGTGGCCATCGGATTGGCTTCCAGCATGTGCAGCAGGCGCGCATGGATGTCGGTGGGGACCACGATGGGCAGAAGCGCGTTTTTCAGCGCATTTCCCTTGAAAATATCGGCGAATGAAGTCGAAATGACGGCCTTGAATCCGAACTGCGTCAGCGCCCACGGGGCGTGTTCGCGGGAGCTCCCGCAGCCGAAATTGTCCCCCGCCAGCAGCACCTGCGCCCGGTTGCCCGGCGGGCGGTTGATGACAAAATCCGGCCTCGGACGGCCCTCCCCGTCGTAGCGCCAGTCGTAGAAGAGCTGATCGCCGAGACCCTCCTTGGAGGTCGTCTTGAGAAAGCGCGCCGGGATGATCTGGTCGGTGTCGATGTTGTCCACCGGCAGAACGGCGACCCACGATTCAAAGGCGGTGAATTTCTCCATCGTGCGGACCTCCGTGTCCTAGCCGAGCAGCACGCGCGGATCGGTCACCGCGCCGGTGACGGCGCTGGCGGCGGCGGTGAGGGGGCTGGCCAGAAGCGTGCGTCCGCCCTTGCCCTGCCGCCCTTCAAAATTGCGGTTTGATGTCGAGATGGCGTACTCGCCCGGGGCGAGCTGATCGCCGTTCATGGCGATGCACATCGAGCAGCCCGCTTCGCGCCACTCGGCGCCCGCTTCGCGGAAGATCCGGTCGAGCCCCTCGGCTTCCGCCTGCCGCTTGATCGACTGCGATCCGGGCACCACCAGCACGCGCACGTTCGGGCTCACTTTGCGGCCCTTCAGCACGGATGCGGCGGCGCGCAGATCGGTCATGCGCGAATTGGTGCAGGAACCGATGAAGACGACGTCCACCGGCCGCCCCGTGAGCGGCTTGCCGGGCTCCAGCCCCATGTAGGCGAGGGCCTTGCGGCGCGTCTCGCGCTCCACCGCGTCCGGCGCTTCCGCCGGATCGGGCACCGGCACCGAAATCGGAATGCCCATGCCGGGGTTGGTGCCGTAGGTGATCATCGGCTCCAGAGCCGCGGCATCGATCGCCACCTCGCGGTCGTAGGAGGCGCCCTCGCCGGTGGGCAGCGTTTTCCAGAAAGCGACCGCCCGGTCCCACGCTTCGCCCTTCGGGGCAAACTCGCGCCCCGCCAGATACTCGAAGGTCGTCTCGTCGGGCGCGATCAGTCCCGCCCGCGCGCCGCCTTCGATCGACATGTTGCACACCGTCATGCGCTCTTCCATGGAGAGCGCCCGGATGGCCGGGCCCATGTATTCGAACACGCAGCCCGTGCCGCCGCCCACGCCGATCTTCGCGATCAGCGCCAGGATGATGTCCTTGGCCGTTACGCCCGCGCGAAGATGCCCGTCGACACGCACGGCGAAGCTCTTCGACGGCGACTGCAGCAGGCACTGCGTGGCCAGCACATGCTCCACCTGGCTGGTGCCGATGCCGAATGCCAGCGCCCCGAATGCGCCATGCGTGGCTGTGTGCGAATCGCCGCAGACCACCGTCATGCCCGGCTGCGTCAGCCCGTGTTCCGGGCCGATCACATGGACAATCCCCTGCCGCGGATGATGAAAGCCGAAATGCGGGATGCCGAACTCGCGGCAGTTCTTCTCGAACTGCTCCACCTGCGCCCGCGCCACCGGATCCACAATCGGAAGCCCGCGCGGCGTCGTCGGCGTCGAGTGATCACAGGTGCCGAACGTGCGGTCCGGGCGCCTCACTTTCAGACCCCGCTTGCGCAGCCCGTCAAACGCCTGCGGCGAGGTGACCTCGTGCACAAGATGCAGATCGATGTAAAGCAGCGCCGGCGCGCCCGGCGGCTGGCACACAACATGCGAATCCCAGATCTTCTGGATGATCGTGCGTGGCTGAGACATGACTTTCAAATCGCTTCGCAGACGGCGCTGCCGGCTTCGCTCGTGGAACACGGGGCGCCCTTGGGTTTCAGGTCGGCGGTCACACGGCCGCTGGCGAGCACGGCGTCCATCGCGCGCTGCACGGCAGCGGCCTCTTCCTTCAGTCCGAACGAATACTCGAGCATCGCCGCCACGCTCCCGATGGCGCCGAAGGGATTGGCCCGGTCCTGCCCGGCGATGTCCGGGGCCGAACCGTGCACCGGTTCATACAGTCCCACCCATGCGCCCGACGGCCGCTTCGGGCCGATCGAGGCCGAAGGCAGCATGCCGATCGATCCGGCCAGCACCGCCCCTTCGTCGCTCAGAATATCGCCGAACATGTTCTCCGTCAGCACTACGTCGAACCGCGTGGGGTTCAGCACCAGCTGCATGGCGCAGTTGTCCACCAGAACGTGCTCGAGCTCCACGTCCGGATATTCCGCCGAAAGCCCGGCCACCACCCGCCGCCAGAGCTGCGAGCACTCGAGCACGTTCGACTTGTCCACGCTCGAAAGCTTCCGCCGCCGCTGCCGGGCCAGTTCGAACGCCATCCGCGCGATGCGTTCGATCTCGGCGCGCGTGTAGGCCATCGTGTTCACGGCACGCTCTTCCGGTCCCGAACCCTCGATGCCGCGCGGCGTGCCGTAGTAGATGCCGCCGGTCAGCTCCCGCACGATGATCATGTCGGTGCCGCGGACGCGCTCGTTCTTGAGCGGCGAGGAATCCAGCAGCGTTTCGTAGGCGCGCACGGGACGCAGGTTGGCGAACACGCCGAGCACCTTCCGGATCCCCAGCAGCCCGCGCTCGGGACGCTGCGAAGGCGGCGCGTTGTCGAATTCCGGCAGCCCTACCGCGCCGAGCAGCGTGGCGTCGGCTTCCGCCGCCAGCCGCGCCGTCTCTTCCGGAATCGGGCTGCCCGTCCTGTGAATCGCGATGCCGCCGAGCAACCCCTCGGCCAGCGACAGCTCGTGGCCGTATTTTTCCGCGACCCGGCGGAGCACGCGCACGGCCTCGCGCGTGACCTCGGTTCCGATGCCGTCGCCGGGCAGGACAAGGATATTCAGCTTCATAGATCGTGATTCAGCCTCTGGCGCAAATCGAGAGTGTAGCGCGCCGTGCGGCCGCGGCGCAGGGCTAGTCGGCTGCCACGCGGTCGGCCCGCACGTGCTCGCCCGCCTTCAGCGTGTGAATCAGCGCGAGGATCTCCTGGTCGGTGACGCCCTTCTTGCGGTCGGCGATTTCGATGAAGCCGTGATAGACCACATCGAGTTCATCCTTGGCGAGCTGGTAGCCGAGATGCTCGCACTTTGCGCGCAGCGCGTGCCGCCCGGAGTGCTTGCCCAGCACCAGGCGCCCTTCCGGAATGCCCACCGTCTTCGGGTCGATGATCTCGTAGGTCGACTTCTCCTTCAGGTAGCCGTCCTGATGAATGCCAGCCTCGTGCGCGAACGCGTTGGAGCCCACAATGGCCTTGTTCGGCTGCGGCCCGAAACTGATCAGCGAAGACAGCAATTGGCTGGCCGGGAAAAGGTGCTCAGTGGCGATGCCCGTGTAGAACGGGAACCGGTCCGCACGCACCTTCATCGTCATCACGACCTCTTCCAGCGCGCAGTTGCCCGCCCGCTCGCCGATGCCGTTGATCGTGCACTCCACCTGCCGCGCCCCCGCCAGAACCGCCGCCAGCGAGTTCGCCGCCGCCAGCCCCAGATCGTTGTGGCAGTGCACGCTGATGATCGCCCGCCCGTTCACTGCCCGCGCCATCCTCCCGATCAGCTCCGCGTGCTCTTCCGGCACCGAGTAGCCCACCGTGTCGGGCAGGTTCACCGTCTTCGCCCCGGCGTTCACCACGGCCAGCGTCACCTGCTCCAGAAAGTCCGGATCAGTGCGCGTCGCGTCTTCCGCCGAGAACTCCACGTCACCGGTGAACTGCCGGGCCAGCTCCACCGCCGCGCAAGCCTCCTCGAGCACCTGCTGGCGCGACTTCCGCAGCTTGTACTTCAGATGGATGTCGCTGGTGGCGATAAACGTGTGAATGCGGCTGAGCTTGGCCGGCTCCAGCGCGCTCGCCGCGCGCTCCACGTCCAGCCGACAGGCGCGCGCCAGGGCCGCCACCCGGACCCACGGCAGCTCCGTGCTGATCAGGCGGACTGCCTGATAGTCGCCCTCGCTGGCGATCGGAAAGCCCGCTTCCAGCAGATCCACTCCAAGCTCGGCAAGCTTGTGTGCCATCTGGAGCTTCTCCGGCACCGTCATCGAGCAACCGGGCGACTGCTCGCCGTCCCTCAGCGTGGTGTCGAAGATATAGACACGTTCTCGCTCTCGTACATCATCCATGATCAGGTTCGCTCTCCTTGGTCTTGGCGATCCAGGCTGTCGGGGGCCGGTCAGCCGTCGGCAGCGCTTCTTCTCATTCTCTTCAAATCCATAGCATAGATCAAATTAATAAGAGACTACCATTGAATAATCGGAGCATATGTGATAAACAGGGTTGATACGAACCTGCAAGAGGGAGATCGCACTCTTGGAACTCTATCTGCTTAAAGTCTTCCACACGGTTGCCACCGAGGGCAGCTTCTCCCGGGCTGCGGAGAAGCTGATGCGGACCCAGCCCGCCGTGTCGCTGTCGCTACAGAAGCTGGAGTCTGAACTGGGGGAGAAACTCGTCGACCGCGCCGGGCGCGACCTGATTCTTACCGATGCCGGCAAGATTGTGCTGGACTACTGCCGCCGCTTCCAGAACCTCGAATCGGACATGATGAATGCGCTCGCCGAGCTCCGTGACCGGGCGTCCGGACGCCTTTCGATCGGCGCCAACGAATCGACGGCGCTCTACCTGCTCAAGCACATCGAAGCCTACCGGCGGCTCTATCCCAAGGTCAAGGTGCAGGTGCGCCGCTGCCTTTCCAGCCGCATCCCCGCTCAGCTTCTGGACGGAGATCTCGAAATGGGCGTCATCAGCTACGACCCCGAGGACAACCGCCTGGAGACGCGGGTCATCTACACGGATCACCTCGCGTTCGTCGTCAGCCCGGGTCACCGCTTCGCCGGTCGCAGGACCGTCTCCATCACGGAACTCGGCATGGAGACCTTCGTCGCCCACAATGTCCTTTCGCCGTACCGCGAGGTGGTGCTGAAAGCCTTTCAGCGCGCGCGCGTCCCGCTGAACATGGACGTGGAGATGCCCACCGTGGAGACGATCCGCCGCATGGTGCAGCAGAACGAGGGCGTCGCCTTCCTTCCCAAGATGTGCGTGGAGCAGGAGATCGAACAAGGCTTGCTCAACGAGGTGGAGGTCGAGGAACTGCGCGTCGAGCGCAAGATCCGCCTCGTCTACCCCGCCCGGCGCGCCCTCAGCCACGCCGCGCGCGCGTTTCTCGAGATCGTCGGCGCATTACCCGCGCCAGCCGGCCCCGTTTCCGAGTAAACTGGAATAAAAGAGTTCGCAGTCTTCTATCCCAAGAGCGTATGTGGAGAATCGCCCGCCGAGCGTGTCTTGTCCCGCTCTGCCTGGCCCTTCTGGCGCAGGCGCCCCAACCGCCCTCAGACCCTCAGTCGGACAGACAGAGCCAGCCGCCTGCTCGGCATGATGCCGTAGTCGTAACCGGCACGTGGGAGCCGCTGCCGCTGGAGGAAGCCGATCGCGCCGTCGTCTCGCTGCCGGTGAAAGAGCAGTCCCTGCTGTTTTCCGGCGTCATTGACCTGCTGCAGCTGGATCCCTCCCTGGACGTGCGCCGGCGCGCGCCCGGCGGCGTGCAGAGCGATCTCTCCATCCGCGGCGCGTCGTTCGGGCAGACACTGGTGTTGCTGAATGGGCGGCGAATGAATGATCCGCAGTCGGGTCACCATTCCCTGGACGTGCCCGCGCCGCTGGACGCCGTGCAGGCGGTGGAGGTGCTGCGCGGCTCAGGTTCCACGCTGTACGGGTCCGACGCGCTCGGAGGCGTGGTGAACATTCTCACGGCGCCGCCGGAAGGCTGGCAGGCGCGCCTGCGCCTCGCAGCCGGCAGCTTCGGCACGCAGCACCAGATGGCCACGCTGTCCGGCAAGGCAGGCGCCGTGGCGCAGTCGCTCTCAGTGTCGCGCGATTTCTCGAGCGGCTTCATGGCGAACCGCGACTACCGCAACCTCGCCGCCAGCGCGCACACGCTGGTCGAATCCCCCCTCGGACGCACCGGCTTGGATCTCGGTTATGCCGACAAGCCTTTCGGCGCGCAGGATTTTTACGGACCCTATCCGTCCTGGGAGCGGACCAAAACCTGGTTCGCCAGCCTGCACCAGAATTTTTCCTCGTCATGGGAAGCGGCATTCAGCTACCGCCGCCATTCCGATCTCTTTTACCTGTTCCGTGACAACCCGCAGCGCTATCAGAACCATCATGTCGCCGAGGGATTCCACGGCTCGCTCCGCCGCCGCGACCACTGGCGGGGCGGCGTCACGTTGTTCACCGGCGCGGAAGCGTTCACCGACCGGATCGAGTCGTCCAATCTCGGCGTCCACAGCCGCGCCCGCGGAGCAGCCTATGCGGCTTTCGATGTCCGCGCGCTGCGGCGCTTCTCGCTCTCGCTCGGGCTCCGCAGCGAGAGCTTCCGCGGCGCCTTCGATCAGGTGAGCCCCATGCTGGCAGGCGGCTGGTGGGCAAGTTCGCGGCTCAAGCTGCGCGTCTCAGCGAGCCGCGCCTTCCGCCTCCCCACGTTCACGGACCTCTATTACCGCGATCCTGCCAACCGCGGCAACGCTTCGCTGCGTCCGGAGACCGCCTGGAACTTCGAAGCCGGCGCCGATTTCCGCCCGTCCGGTCCCTGGCGCCTCCAGAGCACCGTTTTCCACCGTCAGGACCGCGACGGCATCGATTATGCCAGCCCGTCTCCCCTCGGCCCGTGGGAAGCCCGCAACATCACGCGGCTGAATTTCACCGGCATCGAAGCCTCCGCCTCCTGGCGGCGGCGGGCGCATTTGGCGGAATTTTCCTACACAGGGATGCACGCGGTTTCGTCCCTCCCGGAAGGGCTTTTCACCAAATACGTTCTGAACTACCCGATCCATTCCGGCGTCTTTTCCTGGACCGGCACGGCCGGCAAAATGCTCGCCCGGACGCGCCTCGGCGCGATGGAACGGCGGGCGCGCGCCCCCTACGCGGTATGGGACGTCTCGGTAGCTTGGCGCGGGCGCCACTTCTCGCCCTTTGTGCAGATCGCCAATCTCGCCAACACCCGCTACGAGGAGATCCTCCGCGTGCCCATGCCGGGCCGGGCTTTCCTGGCGGGCGTCGAACTGCGCTGAGCGCGCCACTCTACGGTTGACACGGAGCAACGCGTGCATTACAACCCTTTGTGATGAGATATTGCGCCTTGCTCTTCCCCGCTCTGCTCCTCGCCCAAGGGCCTTACGTGGCCGAAGGTCTGCGCATCGGCGAGGTCACGGATCGTTCCGCGGCTGTGCGCTTCCGCCTGTCCCAGCAGCCCGCGCAGAACAAGGGCCGCTACCAGGCGCCCAAGTACGAAGGCTCGCGTCCGCCCGCCCTTCCTGAGGATCAGGATCCGTGGCTGCTGCCCGGCGCCGTGCCCGGTCTGCCTGGGCGCGTGCGCATCTGGGTCGCCACGCGGCCCGACATGAAGGACGCCAAGCCCGGCGAATGGCTTCAGGCGGAAACGAAGAACGATTTCGTCGTCAAAACCTCCCTCACGGGCCTGCGCCCGGGCCGCACCTATTACGTGGGGGCCGAAATCCACACGAAGCCGGACAAGGCGCTCGCCTCGTTCACCACGTCTCCGGACTCCAAGCGCCGCGTGCCGGTGAAGTTCGCCGCAGCGGACTGCTTCTCCTGGCTGTCGGCTGACGATGACCAGGGTCTTGAGATCTTTCCTGCCATGGAGAAGCTCGCGCCGCAGTTCGCCGTCTTCCTCGGCGACAGCGTGTACTATGATTTTGACCCGCCCCTTGCCAGCACCACCGAGGCCGCCCGCTACCATTGGCAGAGGCTCTGGGCCATGCCCCGTCCGTTGCAGTTCCTGGCCAAAACGCCCGTGTACTGGATGAAGGACGACCACGACACGCTGTGCGATGACTGCTGGCCCGGCAAGGATCCGGATTGGATGAAGCCGATGACCTTCGCCGAAGGCCAGCGCATTTTCCTGGAACAGACGCCGGTTGAAGGCAAGACATACAGGACGTTCCGCTGGGGAAAAGGCGTGCAGATCTGGCTTCTCGAAGGCCGGGATTACCGCTCGCCCAACAACGCTCCCGATGGCCCGTCGAAGACCATCCTTGGCGCTGAGCAGAAGGCCTGGCTGAAGAGCACGGTCGATCAGAGCGATGCGGATTGGAAGATCATTCTCAGCCCGACGCCGTGGGTCGGGCCGGATCGCTCAGACAACACCGACAACCACGCCAACGCCGCCTTCGCCACCGAGGGCAAGGAACTGCGCGCGTGGGCGGGCGGCAAGAAAAACCTGGTCGTGATCTGCGGCGACCGCCACTGGCAATATCACTCCGTCGATCCTGAGACGGGGCTCCAGGAATTCTCCGCGGGTCCGGCGAGCGACCGCAGCGCGCTCGGCAGTCCCGGCGAGGACAAACGCTACCACCGCTTCCACCGCGTGGGCGGCGGCTTCCTCAGTATCACCGTGGAACCCGCCGCCGCAGGCAGCCGGCTGGTGCTGCGCCACCACGACACCAAAGGCGCCGTGGTCTACGAAGCCTCTTTGGGCGGCTGACTTCCCCCGGCGGCACGGAATCGCCTCGCCACGGAATCCTCTGTCTGTCCTGTGCATTGGGGCGCTCTTGCCGGCGCCAGCGCGCCAGTATAGCGGATCGAGCCCTTTCAGCCGGACGCTTCACCGCCGCGTTTGCAAAGCGGAGGCTCTCCTCAGACAGCCCAGCCCGAAGACAACCGGAGATTCACGATGTTCTTTTTCAAAGGGCTGCGGCGGAAAGCGCGGGCCGGATGCCCCTGCCGCGCTCCTCCAATGAGGAGTCTCTCCTCTTTCCGCCGCCGGCAGCAAGCGCCGCGCTGGAGCACGGCAGTGCGCGCCTGTTTCTGCCGAGACGCGCACCGCCGTAGAAGTTCGGCCTCAGTACATCAGCTTCAGGGCGAACTGAATCTGCCTCGGAGCAAACGTGGAGCGGATGGTTCCGAAGTTCGAAGCGCTGACGTTGGAGGCAGGTTGGCCGAAATTCGCCCGGTTCAGGAAGTTGAAGAACTCGGAGCGGAACTGCAGCGACATCCCCTCCCGTGGCAGGCGGAACCTCTTGTTCACGGCGAAGTCCCACTGCCAGAGGTCGGGACCGCGAAAAGCGTTCCGCCCCACGTTGCCGAACGGCTCGCTCGCCGCCGGGATGGCGAATGCCGCCTTGTTCCAGTACGCGTCGATCATGCTCGCGCCGGACGGGCGGGACGGGTCGCCAATGAGATTCGGGCGCTGCTGCGCCCCGCCGCGCCATTCCGCGAGCCGCCCGGTGACATCGAGGGCGGCGGACGGCGTGTAGATGACGTTCACGGGGCGCCCGGAGTAAGCAGTGTGGATCGTATTGACCTCCCATCCACCCGCAGCGGCATCGAGCACCCCATTCCACGACGCGCCGAACCGCCGGCCCTTTCCGAATGGCAGACGGTACACAAGACTGGTCACATTGATGAACGTGGTGTCATAGCTCGTGGGCCCGCGTTCGTTCTTCAGATCGCGGATGTTCTGCACCACCGCGTTGTTCTCCAGGGCTTGTTCGGAATTGCCCAGCGCCTTGGACCAGGTGAACGAATTCAGGAAATACATTCCGCCGCTGAGGCGCCGCTCGGCACGCACGGAAAGGCCGTTGTAGACGGTCTGGCCCGCGGGATTCACCCAGGTGATGGCGCCGAAGCTCTGAATGGGGCGCCGGGCTTGAATGCCAAGGCTCTGCCCCGGCTGGTTTGGAAAGGCCTGGTTGTAGTCCCCGAGAATCGGCAGGCGCAAGCCGTGGTTGCCCGTATAGCCGATCTCGACCACCCAGTTCGAGGGGAGCTCCCGCTGAATGCCCAGGAACCACGTCTGCACATATGGCCAGCGCGTGTCGCGGGGAATGTAGGAGACATTTGCGTTCACGGGGTTGAACTTGTCCGGGTCGTTCATGCCCGGCGGGAAGGCGTTTTCGGCCGTCCGGAAAGTTGCCGGCGCCGGCCCTCCGGCGGGGATGGTCTGGTTGATGGTGGCGATGTTGACTTGCGGCCCGTTGATGCCCAGCAGGTCCGCGCTGCCCATGCGGTTCTGGTGCATGTAACTGATGCCGTAGCCGCCGCGGACGACCGTCTTCGGATTTGCAGTGAAGGCAAACCCGAAACGCGGGCCCCAATTCGTGTAATCGGGATCGACCAGCGCGCGGTCATACAGGCTCCCCGGACGCGCCATCACCATGCGGACGCCCGCGGGATCGAAGTTCGAAAGCATGTTGTCGCGGTCCCATCGCGGCGTCGCAAATTCATAGCGCAAGCCCAGGTTCAGCGTCAGCCGCGAGTTGACGCGGAAGTCATCCTGAAAATAGGCGAAAGTGTCCCGCTGGCGGTAGTTGCCCACCAGCCAGTTGGCGAGCTGAATCTGGCTGGGCAGCCCGAACATGAAGTCCGCCAGATTGTAGCTGGCCTGATCGGCGGGGATCGAGCAGCCTGCCGGCCGGCCCAGGATGGCGCACGTCGGGCGGCTGAACTGTCCCGCGTACCCCAGCAGTCCATAGACAGGATTCACGTCCATCACCTGGGTGAGAATCCAGTGGAATTCCGCGCCGGCTTTCATGCTATGGCGCCCCCGCAGAATCGAGTAATTGACCTTCGGATTCCACACGGTGGGATGCTGGAATTGCGGATTGGTGGCCTGGCGTCCGATGATGCCCGTCGTAAAGCCGCTGATGTTCTGCGTGCTCAGACCGCCGGTGATGTCCGGCGCTGTAGGCAGCCCGCGGATGCCATAGACCGCTTCCATGCTCGGTCCGCCCAGGAACGGAGGGGCTTTGCCCGCCCGCATGTGCGTGTAGCTCATCCGGACCTCCAGCAGCGACGTCGGCGTCAGCGTCCACGTGTACCCGGCAGCCGCCGCCTGGCTCAAGACCCGGACATAGCCGTTGCCCGACCCGCCCGACGGCCCTTCCAGATAAGGCGAGTAGAACTGATTGTCTTTCCACTGGCTGAACCGGAGAAAGCCGGTCATGCGGCTGTTGAGCGCCGCATCGATCTTGGCGTCATACTTGTCGCCGTAATCGCGGGGGTTCAGCAACGCCTGCTGGTAGTCGTTGGAGCGCGCCGAGCCGGCGGGCACCGGAGGCAGCTCGGAGAGAACCTTCCGCGCGAACGGCGTCATGGCTGCCGGCGTTCCCGCGGGGTACAGCGTGGCCGTGAGCGGATTGTAAACACTGACGGGCAGAATGCCCGCGCGGTCGTTCATGTTGGGAATCGTGGCGAAGTAGACCGTCTTTTGAATCTGGCGGAAACCTTCGTAACCCGCGAAGAAGAACACGCGGTTCTTCACGAATGGCCCGCCGATGGTCAGTCCGAACTGATTCTGGTTCAGAGGCGGCTTCAACCCGCCTTTCGGCTTGAAGAAGCCCACCGCGTTCAATTTCGTATTGCGGAAAAACTCGTAGAGCGAACCATGGAACTGGTTTGTGCCAGAGCGCATCACCACATTGATTACCGCTCCTCCCACGCGTCCGTATTCCGCGCTGAAGTTGCTCGTAATGACGCGGAACTCGGCCACCGCGTCCGGCGAGGGGCGCGCCACCTGGTTGGAAAAGCCCTGGTTTGACGTCGAATAAGCGTTATTGTCCATGCCGTCGAGCAGAAAGTTGTTGTACGTGCTCCGCATGCCGTTCACATTGACCGAGCCTTCTCGAGGCGTCGTGGGCGTCATGGCGATAGGGGACTTCCGGACATTGGTTGCCAGCAGCGCCAGATCGGAATAACTGCGGCCGTTCAGCGGCAGCTCGACGATCTGCTGCGTGCCGACCACCTGGCTCTTCTCGCTCGTGTCGGTCTGGAGCGCCGCAGCCGCGTCTTTCACCTCGATCACTTCCGTGACCGCCCCGAGCTGCATCGTGATATCGACCCGCTGGCGCGAGTTCACGTTCACCAGGATGTCGGCGGCAGTGAACTTCGAGAAGCCCGCGGCTTCCGCCGTAACCGTGTAGCGGCCCACGCGAACGTTGAAAAAGCTGTAACTGCCCGACGCGTCCGACGTTGTCGTGGTCTTCACCCCGGTGTCCTGACTCAGCAGCGTGACAGAGACGTTGGGAACCACCGCTGCAGAGCTGTCGCGAATGGTGCCGAGAACCTCTGCCGTCTCAAATTGCGCCGAGGCAGGCGCCGCGAACCATAACGCTGTGGCGAGTGCGGAGCAGAATATATATTTCCACATGATGAGGGACTCCTTGGCGTACATCTTGGTGCGGAAGGGAACCTTGGGCGACGCACCTGATCTCTTTTCTGCATAGTAGCGCCCGACCGCTAAAGCTGTGTTAGCGTGTGGCTACTATTCGATGAAAGGCAAATGCGGGTTATCCGTGGCGGCAGCGTTGAATCCGCAAAGACGGGACGTGCGCCCACGGTCTCTCGCAGCCCCGAAGCCGCGCGGATCCGTAATCGTGATCTGACAGGGTCAAGCCCGGCTTTGACCTCTTCCTGCAAAGGCGCTGTCCCCCCTTCTCCTCCTTTCACCGCTCCGCTGGAATTGCCGGATGCAGGACTCTTTTCAGTCTCCCCGCCCCGCGCCGCTTCCGGCCTTCTGAAGCCCGGGTTCTGCCCGGAGGCGTTCCATGCGCTCGCCGTGCTGAACTGCGCGCGTCCGGCGGTCCGTTTCGCCGCCTCGGACTTCACACGGATGAATGCCCCGCCTCAAGCAACCCATGCTGGCAACTTTGCTATGCTAGCCGCGTCGAGTCGTGATGAACGCCCTTCGACTGACCGTGCTGGCGCTGGCATCGGCGCTGGCGCAAGCCGCGCCGGGCGGTGGAGCGCTGGCCGGTGATCGTCCCCGCGTTCTGGTGTCGACCGACATCGGCGGCACGGACCCGGACGACTTCCAATCGATGGTGCATCTCCTGCTCTATGCGGACGTGCTCGACATCGAGGGCTTGGTGTCTTCCCCTCCGGGACCGGGGCGCCGCGAGCACATTCTTCAGGTAATCGACGCCTACGCGCGGGACTATGCAAACCTCAGGACCCATTCGCTGAAGTACCCATCACCCGATGCGTTGAGGGCGCTCGCAAAACAGGGTGCGATCGACAGTGCCCGCCCGGCGGGCTTCGGTTCGCCGACCGAGGGGTCCCGTTGGATCGTGCAATGCGCCCGGCGTTCCGATCCGCGCCCCCTCCATGTGCTGGTCTGGGGCGGCATCGACGATCTCGCTCAGGCCCTTCATGACGCGCCCGACATCCTGCCCCGGCTGCGCGTGTACTTCATCGGCGGGCCGAACAAGATGTGGAGCGTCAACGCCTACGACTACATCGAGCGGCGCCATCCGAAGCTGTGGATCATCGAGGCGAATTCGACGTATCGCGGCTGGTTCACCGGCGGCAATCAGGCCGGCGAGTGGGGCAACAAGACGTTCGTCGCGGCTCACGCCGCCGGCCATGGCGCGCTGGGCGGCTTCTTCGCGGGCCTCCTCAAGGGCACGCTCAAAATGGGGGACAGCCCGTCAGTCGGATATCTGCTCCGCGGCAATCCGGACGATCCATCGCAGCCGGGTTGGGGCGGGAGATTCGTGCCCGTTTGGGACGGAAGGAGAACGGTCCTGAACAGGCTGCCAACGGAAGCCGATCAGGTCGAGGTGTTCGGCGTGACCGAGTTCGCGCTGCCGCTCCCTGCCGGCATGACTCGAAACCACGCCGCGCACATCTTGTTCGACGGCCGCGTCCCCGCCGAAGCCGTCCATGACGGCCGCACGCTGCGTTTTCGCTTCTCGCCCCGTGATGCCAAGGTCTGGTCCCTGCGCATCAGCAGCGGCTTTGAGGGACTCGACGGGCTCACCGCGAAGTTCACTGCTGTTCCGCCGCCGGCTGAGAGGACCCGCCGCCGTTCCAAGGTGCACCCGAACTGGTGGATCGACGACCCGGATCCGGACGCCGCCGAAGGCATCCATGCGGGCGCGAAGCACGTGAGCCGGTGGCGCGAAGAGTTTCTCCGCGATTTCGCCGAACGGTTGTCGCGGTGCAAGGCCAGAACTGGCTCGGACTGGAAGTCCAAAGCAGAAACGCTGCATTTTGCGGATGCTGCTGGCGAGTGCCGCCCCCGCCAGGGCGGCGGCCACTGAGGCCCGGATCCGGTTGAGGATCATCCTGCCTGACCGGCGCCGGAGACAAGCCTGGCGGCCTCGCGCATCTACCGGCTGAGCCGCTCCGCCGCCGCCGGCCTGCCGCATCAGCGCGCGTGCTGGCGGCTTGTAACGGGACGCGCGGCTCTGATAGGAATCAAGCAGGAGTTCTCATGCAGCGCAGAACGTTTCTTGCCGTAAGCGCTCTATCCGCGGCGGCGCCGATGCCGGCCGGTGCGCAGAATCTCGGCGTCTGGACGGCGCTTGGCTCGCTTGCCGAAAAAGACGGCAGCACGCCGATCGAAGGCGCCCGCTGGTTTGAGGCTGAAAAGCCCGGCGACGGCATGGCCTTCACCTTCCGCCCCGGGCTGCTGGCAGGCGCGAAGGCAATCGCCTGCGACATGCTGATCGACGGCAAGGATGTCATCGCCTTCCGCATCACGCTGGGCGAGGGTGAAAAGGGACGCCGCTTCCGCTACGACTTCGGCGGGTTGCCGCAGTGCGGCTTCCGCGTGCGGATGGATCTCTCCCTCGTAGACCAGAACCGCTGGATGGCCGGCCGCGAGGCTGCTTTCCTCAAGCCGCTGTGCGGCGGGGACCGCGTGGACCTCTCTCTGGTGGACCGGCTGACCTTCACCGTGCTCCGCAAAGCTCCCCGCACGGCGCGCTGGTGCATGACCGGCCTCGCATTCCTGCCGAAGATGCCCGAACGGCTCGGCGCGCCGCTCCTTCCCAAGGGCCCGCTGGTGGACGAGTTCGGCCAGAGCGCGCTGCATGACTGGCCCGGGAAGACCCGCAGCGCCGAAGAGCTGAAACAGCGGCTCAACGTGCAGCTCCAGCTCGCGCCAAACCAGAAATGGCCGGAAATGTTCTCGCGGTGGGGAGGGTGGAAAAACCTCAGGCTTGGCGAGGGTTCGGGCTTCTTCTCTGTGAAAAAGGCGGACGGCCGCTGGTGGCTGGCCGATCCGGACGGCTACGCCTTCTGGTCCGCGGGGCTCGACTGCGTCCGCGTCGATTGCGAAGCGCGCGTCGATGGTCTCGAAACCGCGCTCAAATGGAGTCCGGAGAAGCCGGAGTATGCGGCTGCATGGAGCGAGGGCCGCGCCGGGCGCCGGGGCGCGAAGTTCGTCAACTTCCTCGCCGCCAACTTCATCCGCGTCTTCGGCAGCGAAGGCTGGCGCGAGAAATGGGCTGCCATCGCCCTGGCCGAGATGAAGCGCCTGCGCTTCAACACGGTCGCCAACTGGAGCGACTGGGAGATCGCCGCCCGCGCCTCCTTCCCCTACGTCCGCCCCATGAACTTCCGCGGCGCGCGCAGCGGCGTCATTTACCGCGACTTCCCCGACGTCTTCCACCCCGGTTTCGAACAGGACGCCGCCGACTACGCCCGCCAGCTGGAGAACACGGCGAAGGACCCGGCTTTTCTCGGCTACTTCCTCATGAACGAGCCCACCTGGGGCTTTTCCTCGGAACTGCCCGCCGCCGGCATGCTCTACACCACCGACCTCTGCCATACGCGCGAGGAGCTGGCCCGCTGGCTCGCGAAGAAATACGAGACTTCCGCCGCGCTGTCGAAGGCCTGGGCTTTGGAAACCACCTTCGGCCGGATCGCGCGCGGGCGCTGGCGCAGGCCGCTCTCGAAGGAATCGCACGCCGACCTGCGCGAGTTCAGCGTCCTGATGGTGGAGCGCTACTTCAGCACGCTCTCGCGCGCCTGCCGCAAGGTGGATCCCAATCACCTTAACCTCGGCATGCGCTGGGCCGGCGTGCCCCCTGAATGGGCCGTGGCCGGCATGAAGAGCTTCGACGTCTTCAGCCTGAACAATTACCGCGAGAAGCTTTCCCGCGAGGTCTCAGACAGGATCCATGCCATGCTCGGCATGCCCGTGCTCGTCGGCGAGTGGCACTTCGGCGCGCTCGACGCGGGGCTGCCGGCATCGGGGCTCGGCCATGTGCGCACGCAGGCAGACCGCGGCCGCGCCTACCGGGTCTATCTGGAAGACGCCGCCGCCAACCCGAACTGCGTGGGCGTGCACTGGTTCACGATGTACGACCAGAGCGCCCTGGGCCGTTTCGACGGCGAAAACTACAACATCGGCTTCCTGGATATCTGCAACCGTCCGTACCCGGAGATCGGCGCCGCCGCTGCCGCCTCGCACGAGCGGATGTACCAGGTGGCCTCCGGCGCCGCCGCACCGTACGCCAGCGCGCCGGAATACCTGCCGATTCTCAGCGTGTGAGAAGGCGCCGCCCGCTCACGCCGAAAGCAGCTTCACGGCTTTCTTGACGTCGCCCTGCGCCACCTGGATCAGCGCGCCGAAGCGCCCTTCGCCGGAAGTGACCGCCTGCATGGCGTGAACGTCGATGCCCGCCGCGGCCAGCTTCGCCGCTGCATCGGCTGCCGCACCCGCCCGGTCCTCGCCGTTCCAGCAGATCACGTTCTGCTTCGCCCCGCACTCCAGTTTCAGTTTCCTGGCGGCTTTCGCGAACAGCTTCGGATCCGCGGGCACGAGATCGAACTGGGCTTTCTTGCCCTTCACCGGGTAGGCCCACAGCCCCAGCAGGTTCACACCCGCGTCGCGCAGCGCGCCCAGCAGCTTTGCTCCTTCGCCGGTCTTGTTCGGCACAATCACGGAATAATAAGGCAACACGGCAATGTTGTCAGCCATAGGGTTCTCTCCTTGCAGGAAGTGACAGTATCAGACCGATTGTATCCCGAAGTCCGAAAAAAGAAGCGGCTCCCCGCGGAAATTTCTTTCCGGGAAAGCCGCTCGCGATGTCTCCCGCCTGGGCGCGGATCAGGACGCGGGCACGCGCTTGGCCTCGAATGGACGGCCCTGTCCCTGGCCGCCTTCGCGCCTCGAAGTGCCCTTCAGCACGTCGCCTTCGACCGTACCCTCATACACCGACGTCATGGAGCCGTTCGGCGTCTCCATCACCGTCTTGAACGAAAACTTGTTGCCCTCGATCTTGCCTTCCTGGATCTGCATCGTACGCGGCTCCATCTGGCCGAACTGCATCGAAACCGTCCCGGTCAGCTTGCTGCCGTCCGACTTCAGCTCGAAGGTCTGGCGGATGGTCACGTCCTGGCCGCCGCGGTTCATCGTGCGCTCGGCCACCCACTTGCCGTCGATCTGCCCGGCAACGGCCAGACCGGCGGCCATGAGAAGAACAGTCAAAATGGAAAGACAGGCTTTCATGGGGAAACTCCTTCAAGCGCAATAGCGCGCCCCGGCGGCCTGAGGTTACGCATGGAGCGAAATTTCGCCTTCGCCGACGTGAGCCTGCCGGTCCCTGTGGACCGTTGTTTCACCTACCGGCTGCCGGAAACCCTGCGCCACCGCGTGCAGCCCGGTTGCCGGCTGCTGGTTCCTTTCAGCACGCGCAAACTCGCGGGCGTCGTCCTTCGCCTCCACAACGATCCCCCGGACGTGGAGGTGAGGGACGTCCTGCGCCTGCTCGACGCCGAGCCCGCCTTCGACGACGAAATGATCGGCCTCGCCCGATGGGTGGCCGGCTACTACTGCGCTCCGCTCGGCGAGGTCCTGCGCTCCATGGCGCCCATCTCCGCAGAGGTGCGCCACGGCCGCATCTGGGCGCTCACCCAGAAAGGGCTGGATGTGACCCGCCAGCTCGGCCTTGATGGCCAGGAGGCCGATCCCGCCGCAGCGGTTCTGCGTTCGCTGGAAGCCCGCCCGCTCGCGGAAGCCACTCTGGAGCGGAAAATCCCCGGCGCCAGGAAGCTGCTCGTCTCGCTTGAAAGGAAGGGACTGGTCGAATGCGAACATTCCGCCGGCGTTCGCGATCCGCTCCGCGCCCCGGCCTCGAAGCTCTTCGCCGAATTCGCCCGCCGGCCGGACGCAGACGGAAAGATGCCGCGCGCCGAGCGCGAACTGCTCGCCTATCTGGAACTTCACCCCGGTCCGCACCGCCTCTCGGATCTCGAACGGAGCGTGAAGGGCGCTTCCCAGGCCGGCCGGGCGCTCGCGCGCAAGGGCTTCGCGCACCTTCGGTACGACCTCGCCACGGGCGATGCGTCCTGGGCCCATCCCCGTCACGCGCTCACCGGGCCCCAGCAGCGGGCCTTCGAAGCCATCCGCGCCGCCCTGGCCGCGCGCCGCTTTCAGGCCTTGCTGCTGCACGGCGTCACCGGATCCGGCAAGACCGAGGTGTACCTCAACGCCATTGAAGCCGCTCTCGAACTCGGGCGCGGCGCGCTGCTGATGGTGCCGGAGATCGCGCTGACGCCCGCCGTCGCCGGACAGTTCCATGCCCGCTTCGGCGATCGGGTCGCCATTCTGCACTCGGCCTTCAACGACGCCGAGCGAGCCGAACAGTGGCGCCGCCTGCGCTCCGGCGCCGCCCGTGTCGGCGTGGGCACGCGCTCTGCCGTCTTCGCTCCCGTGCGCGATCTTGGCCTCGTCATCGTCGACGAGGAGCACGACCACAGCTACAAACAGGAGGAGACCCCCCGCTACAACGGCCGCGATGTGGCTGTCCTCCGGGCGCAGCGCGCCGGCGCGGTGGCGGTTCTCGGCTCTGCCACGCCATCGCTCGAGAGCCGTTACAACGCCGATCGCGGCAAGTATGCGCTTCTCGAGCTCCCCGCCCGCATCGCCGACCGGCCGATGCCTTCGGTGCAGATCGTCGACATGCGGGAGGAGTTCCTGGAAACGCGCCAGAGCGCGCTGTTTTCCCGGCGCCTCCTGGAATCCATCGCCGCGAGGCTCGAAGCCGGCGAACAGACCATTCTGCTGATGAACCGCCGCGGCTTTTCTTCTTCGGTCTCCTGCCGCTCCTGCGGCGAGCGCCTCCAGTGCGTGAACTGCGCCATCGGGCTCACCTTCCACCGCCGCGACAACCGCCTCCTCTGCCATTACTGCAACTACGCGCAGCGCGTCCCCAAGGTCTGCCCGAGCTGCGGCAGCGAGTACCTTTACTTCCTCGGCTCGGGCAGCGAGAAGGTGGAAGACGAGCTGCGCCGCCACTTCCCGCAGGCGCGCCTCGCGCGGCTCGACCGCGACACCGCCGCCGGCAGGCACCAGTACGAGCGCATCCTCGGCGGCTTCCGCGAAGGCGCCTTCGACATCCTCGTCGGCACCCAGATGATCGCCAAGGGCCATGACATCCCCAACGTCACGCTCGTCGGCGTCATCAATGCCGACATCGGCCTCTCGCTGCCGGACTTCCGCGCCGCCGAGCGCACTTTCCAGCTCCTCACGCAGGTAGCCGGGCGCGCCGGCAGACACCACCTGCCCGGACAGGTCGTCATCCAGACCAACTCGCCCGATCACTACGCCATCCGCTGCGCCGCCGCCCAGGACTACGCCCAGTTCTACCAGAAAGAGCTCGAATTCCGCCGTCTGATGCGGTACCCCCCTTTTTGCGCCATGGCCAATGTGCTCATCCGCGCCGCCACGCAGGAAGCCGCCCTGCGCCTCAGCGCTGAAGCCGCGCAGCAGCTCGGCCCCGGCGGCGCAGGAATCCGGATCCTTGGCCCGGCTGAAGCTCCCGTGCCGCGGCTCAAGAACGAATACCGCTACCAGATCCTCATCAAGGCGCTGTCGCGCCCGCAGCTGAAAGATATGCTCCACGCGCTCCGCCGGTATTCCGTGGAGCAAAAGTGGCCCGCCGCCGCGCTCGTGGTGGACGTCGACCCCATGACCCTGCTATGACTATCGGAGCATGCGGCCATGGGAGCGCAACGCAGCCAATCTCGCAGCCTCGCTCTCCTTTTACGGGTCCGTCACCCTTGAGCCCGGCCTGCGCCTCGTCACAAGCTGGGTGACTCACCCCGTCTTCAACATCGCACTGCTCGACTCCCCCGCCCCCGACCCCTCCCCGCCAGGCGCCGGCGAACTGGAACGCCGCATCGAGCGCGCCTCCGCCCACTACCATGCCCTGCGCCGCGAATGGTCGTTCTGGATCTGCGAGCATCTCGTCGGCCCGCGCACCCTGCGCCGCCTCTACAGGATCTTCGACGCACACGGCATGTCCTGCATCGCCGAGCCGCCCGGCATGGAGATCGAAGAACTCCCGCCGCCCCGCAGGCCTCTGCCGGTTCTGGAAGTCCGCACCGGCGCTGTGCAGCAAGCCCGCTTCGACTTCGCCGACATCGTCGGCCAGTGCTTCTACATTCCGCCCCAACTGGCGCACGAGGTCTATGACGACCCGGGAAACTGGGGTGCGCCGGTGGAGATCTTTGTGGGTTACGACGGTTCGCGCGCGGTCACTTGCGCCGCACTCATCGAAGCCGCTGGCGCCATCGGCATCTACTCGGTCGGCACGCTGCCCGGCTGGCGCGGCAAAGGATATGCCGAGGCCGTCATGCGCCACGGCGTGGCGGAGTTCCGCCTCCGCGGGGCCTCCGGCCCCCTCGTGCTGCAAGCCTCGCCCGCGGGAATGGAACTGTACCGCCGCCTGGGATTCCGCCGCTGCACCCGCTACTACGTGTTCTCGACCTGAGCCTCCGCCCAGGGCCTCGAAATGTCCCGCCACCCCGCCAGCCAGCGTGATATTTCTCCGATCACAAGCGAGGCCGGACCGTCGGCGCCGCGCACAGGCGCGCGCTCCTGCAGCATCGCCAGAAAAGACTCCAG
The DNA here is from genome assembly GCA_020723085.1 of Arcobacter sp. Taxonomy (GTDB): domain Bacteria; phylum Acidobacteriota; class Terriglobia; order Bryobacterales; family Bryobacteraceae; genus JANWVO01. Next base: position 10,428 of record DYJN01000011.1, on the reverse strand, counting down.
CGCCGGGCTCGTCTTCAGCGGACGCCGGAATTCAATGGCCTGCGACGCCGCCATCATCTCCATCGCCAGCACCATCCGCGCCATCTTCACGCCCTCCCACAGCTTCAACGCCGCTGTCATGCCCATGCTGACGAAGTCCTCTTTGTTGCCGCTGGTCGTGATCGAGCCGGCCGAGGCGGGCGCAGCGAGCACCCGCAGCTCCGCCACCAGCGCCGCCGCTGTCACCTGCCACATCATCAGGCCCGATTCGAGACCCGGATTCATCGCCAGAAACGCGGGCAGCCCCTCGTTGAGCATCGGGTTCACCATGCGGTCGATGCGGCGCTCGCTGATTCCCGCCAGTGCGCACAGGGCGACGGCAAGGCTGTCCAGGGACAGCGCCAGCGGCTGCCCGTGGAAGTTGCCTCCCGATAGAATCTCCCCGCCGAACACGAGCGGATTGTCGGTGGCCGAATTCAGTTCAATGGAGAAGATCCGCCGCGCCTCCGCCGCGGCGTCGCGCACCGCCCCGTGCACCTGCGGCGCGCACCGCAGTGAATAGGCGTCCTGCACGTGGCGGCAGGTCCGGTGCGACTCGCGGATCTCGCTGCCCTCCAGCAGCCGCTCCAGCAGCCGCGCGCTCGCCATCTGCCCCGGATGCGGGCGCGCCTCGTGAATGCGGCGGTCGAACGCGCGCGGCGTGCCCCGCAGCGCGTCGGCGGACAGAGCGCACGCCACGTCGGCCATCTCGCACAGGTCTTCGATGTCGAGCAGCGCCAGCACTCCCAGCGCCAGCATCGCCTGCGTGCCGTTCACAAGCGAAATGCCTTCCTTCGCCCGCAGGCTCACCGGCGCGATGCCCGCCGCCGCCAGCGCCTCCGCCCCGCTCACGCGCCTGCCCTGATACTCAGCCTCGCCCTCGCCCAGCAGCACCAGCGCCATGTGCGCCAGCGGCGCCAGATCGCCGCTTGCCCCCACGCTGCCCCGCGAAGGCACGACAGGCGTCACCCCGCGGTTCAACAGCGCGCACAGCCGGCGCGCGATCAGCGGGCGGATCCCGCTCAGCCCCTTCGCCAGCACGTTGGCGCGGATCAGCATCATCGCCCGCACCGCCTCCCGCGGCAGCGGATCGCCCACGCCGCAGGCGTGCGAGCGCACGATGTTCTCCTGCAGAAGAGCGATGTCTCCGGCGCTGATCCGCGTCTCCGCCAGATAGCCCACGCCGGTGTTCACCGCGTAGACCGGCGCCTCGCCCTCCGCCATCCGCTCCACCTGCTCCCGCGAGGCGCGCATCCGCCGCACCGCCCGCGCCTCCAACTCCACCTCTTCCCCGCCCCGCGCGACCGCCGCCACCTGCTCCGGCGTCAGCGATTCCCCGTTCAGCGTCACCATGGCTTCAGGCTATCCTAGCGTGCGGATGACAGCCCAGCCCCTGCCCGTCACGGTCTTGCTCGACAACGTCCGCTCCATGTACAACGCCGGGGCGTTCTTCCGCACCTGCGACGCCGCCGGCGTGGAGAAGCTCGTGCTCTGCGGCATCACCGCCCATCCGCCGCAGCCCGGCGTGGCGAAGACGGCGCTCGGCGCCGAACGCACCGTGCCGTGGCAATACGAGATGGACACGCTGGTCGCCTTGCGCATCTGGAAGGCGCGCGGCTGCCAGCTCGCGGCAGTAGAGACCTCCGAGCCGTCGGTGGATCTCTTCGATTGGCAGCCCCGCTGGCCAGTCTGCCTCGTCTTCGGAAACGAGGTCGACGGGCTCTCTGCCGCCGTGCTCGATGCCTGCGACATCCGCGTGCGCATCCCCATGCGTGGCCTGAAAAGCTCGCTCAACGTGGCCACCGCCGGCGGCATCGTCGTCTACGAACTCCTGCGCAAGTGGCGCGGAGCTTCTTCGGACTGCGACGCACCTTGACCGTAATCCGCCCGTAAGCGCACGCCGGAGTGCGGATCGGGGGCGATGGGGGACGGCCGGCAGGGCGAACGGCTGGTTTCCGGGCACTGCGGTCGAACGGAGGCGACAGAAAAAGCCGATTTCGGCAATCCCGCATTGTTCCTTCAGTTGCGCAAGCAAACTTCAAGTACGCAGCCGGAATGCTGGTTTCCGGAATCTGCTGGTGTGGGCGGAGTTTACTCCGTCGAAGGTCATCCAGGCAGCGGCAGCAGGCGCCACGCCTCCGCCCACTCGATCAACTCAGCCGCTCGCCGAGCGACTCGGGCGAGCAGCCGCCGGGCATGGTGAATCAGCTTCCCCGGCGAATGGAAGAAGTGGAACCGCAGCCGCTTCGGCCGCGCCCGCAGCCACTCCGGCTTCAGGGCGGTTCGCTTCAGCGCCTTCAGCACGTTGTGCGTCGTCACCGCCGGCCGCAACCACGCCGCATTGGCTCCGAAGCGTCCGCACGGCATCACCCGGCCGACAGTTCACTCTTCAGCACATCGTGCAGCGCTTCGATTGAACCGGCCTTCTCCCGATGCCACTCCAGCAGCTTCTTCGGCTCCCAGTCCCACTGATTGCTGGCCACCACGAAGCAGCGGAACTCACTGCCATCGGCAAACAACTCTCTTTGGCGTTTCCGTATCCGAATCGCCACGTACCGCAACGGCCCCGCCCCCTCCGGCCGATCCTCCTCCGGCCAGTAGTTCAGCAGATCCGCGCGCTCGCTCGCCGCCTCGGCATCCTCCCGGTACGGCTTCCACAGGTTGTTCGGGATCCGCCGAATGTGTTTCTTCATCGTCGGCGTCATCCGGACACTGATCGCAAACGTGATCGCGCCCCGCGGCCCTTTCTCTCGTTCTGGGTCCCGTAGCCGCTTCACAAACGGCTTTCTCCCAACAGCCCGAGTCGCCGCGAAAGTAGAACTCCCTCGCCGTCTCCGGCAACGCCTGAAAGGCCCGCTGCGCCACCGGCAGCGGCTCCTGCTGCGCCGCCTCGATCCGCTCCTCGTCGTGAAACGCGTAAAGAAACGTCCGCGCCACCTTCGGCGCCTGCATCTCGTGGCCTGCCACCTCAGCCAGCCCCACATCCTCGCGCAGCCGCTCGAAGTCATCCAGGCGCCCGCCCCCGAGCGCATTCAGCACCAGTAAGCTTTCCACCCGGCTCGCTTCGTCCAGGCCCCGCTCGCGCTGCTTGATCCGCAGGTGCCGCCGCACGCTGACCGGCGCCGCCAACGGCCGCATCGCCCGCACAAACAGCGGCACGCCCGCACAGGCGGTCAGCACTTCCTCGGCGGTTCCCAGACGTAGTCGAACGGCAGCTCGCCTTCGGCCGGCGAGCGTTTCGGTCCCTTCGGCAAGGCCATGCCGAATCACTGGCAATCCTGCACCCACCCGGTGAGATCCGCTCTCGCCTTTGTATCCCTGTCAATCCACGTCAGGCACCTACACTCGGAAATCAGCCACGGGGATTGCGGCATGCGGGGCGCCTCCCCGGGAAAGCGCCCCGCCGCCCTCCCGCGTGCTAGATTTGTGGACTGGCGCCGGCGGAGGTTCCGCCTTGCGCCGGCGGGCCGCCCGATGACAGAGAACTCCGCAGAGCCCTGCGGCGGAAGGGGTCCAGCAGGATCGTCAAGAGGATCCGGAGCCGCGATTCTGGCTCTTCTCTGGCTCGCTCTTTCGCTCTGGTTCCTTTATTTCGCCTGGCCCGGGCTGCTGGCCTGGTTCACTCCCGATGATCTGATGAACCTGCACGGCGTGGCTTTCCTGAGCCCCTCCGGCATCCTCATGGCCAAGGAGCGCCCCGCCGCCAACCTCGTCCTGAAAGGACTGTGGGAGCTGTTCGATCTCCACCCGCGTCCCTATCGCGTCTTTTGTTTCGGCCTGCTGCTGGCGAATCTCTGGCTGGCGCTGCGCCTCTTTCTCAAGTGGTCCGGCTTGTGGCGCGCAACCTTCCTGGCCGGCCTGTTCTTCGCTTACCACGCCCAGCTCCAGGACCTCTACTACAACAGCGGCACGATTTATGACCTGCTCTGCTTCCTCTACTGCTTCGGCGCGCTGCTGACGGCGGAGCCGCTGCTCCAGCCCGGCGCCACCCTTTCCTGGCGCCGTTGGGCGGCGCTGGCGGCGCTCTCCGCGCTCGCGGGCGGGTCGAAGGAGACCGCCGTCTCGCTGCCTGTGATCCTCGCCGCGGCGGCGCTTGCGCGCGAAGCCGGACGTACGGGATGGCTCGCGGTTGCAGTCTCCGCCGCCGCCTGCTGGGGCGGTATCGCCTACGCAGCCTGGCGCGCGCCCATGGTCTCGAATCCCGCTTATCAGCCGGAATTCCGTCTCGCCGTGCTGAGCGAGCGCTGGAAGCTGCTCACGGGAAACCTGCTGTACCGCGGCCCGGACTGGAGCCCCGCCGCTGCCTGGCTCACGCTTCTGCTCGCCTTGCTGGCCGCCCTCTGGACGCGCCACCGCGCCGCCTGGCCCGCTTTCGCGCTCATCACCGTTTCGCCCCTGCCCCTGCTGTTCCTCCCGCAGCGCAGCTTCTATGCTTTCTACATCACGTACGCCGGATGGTGCCTGCTCGCCGGACTGGTTCTGGACCGTCTGACCCGCGGAGTGGATCGCCGCGGCTGGCGCCTCTCCGCGGCGCTGGCCGTAGCGCTTGCGTTATTTCTCGCGCCCCGGCATCGCTGGCTTTCCGGCTGGATTCGCGAACACATCTACGCGCCTTACGAAAAGCAGGTCGCGGCCCCCGGCAATGTGCTCCGCCGGCAATTGCCTGCTCTGCCGCGCGGCGCCGCCGTCTACTTCGCCGACGATCCGCTCCCGCCGCCCGAGCAGGAAGAACACCTGCTCGCCTTCCTCTGCCGCCTGAAGGCGCATGATCCTCAGCTCTCCGTGTGGCGCGCCCGCAATCCCGGCCAGAACGTGCCGGAGGCTGAATGGAACCGGTTTGCAGCCGTGTTCCGCTTGACGGAGTCCGGACTGATCAGAGTACGGTAAGAGGATAAGGAGGCGGATGCAGGGGGTGTTCGTTCTCGCACTGCTGGCCGGCATCGGCGCGACGGAGAAGGTGCGGGTGGCCGCAGGCCACGTCCTCGTCTGGCGCACCCACGAGTTGCAGAGCGGCGTGCACCGCGGCGTCGAACGAGGCTACATCATGGTCCACGGCACCAACCGCAACGCCGAAGATTACTTCCGCTGGGCGCTGGCTTCCACCGCCGCCGCCGGCAGGCTCGACCGTACCGCCGTCGTCGCGCCGCACTTCAAAGCGCGCACGGCGGCTGGCCGCGGCGATGCCGTCGAGCCGGGCGAGTGGTTCTGGACGAACGAAGGCTGGAAAGCCGGCCTCGCCGCCCTCAATGGCGCCGTCTCTTCGTTTGACGTGATGGACCGCATCCTGGAGTGCTTCAACGACGCCGCCCGCTGGCCCGATCTGCGCGAGGTCGTCGTCGCCGGCCATTCCGCCGGAGGGCAGTACGTGCAGCGCTATGCCGCTTTCAACCGGCAGGAGCCGAAGATGCGCGTGCGTGTCCGCTATGTCCCCGCCAACCCTTCCAGCTACGTTTATCCGGACGAATACCGCCTCAGCCGGGGCGGCGCCTGCACGCCCGAGGGCGGCTGCACCGGCGGATTCACGGAGTACTGGGATTCAGACAACTGCACGGCGTACAACCGCTACCGCTACGGCCTCGAAAAACTGGAAGGCTACGCCGCGGGCATGGACCCGGATCAGGTGAGGAAGCAGTTTGCCGCGCGCGACGTCACCTATCTCGTCGGCGAGCTCGACACGAGCACCACAGATCCCACGCTCGACAGGACCTGCCCCGCGCAGGCTCAGGGCCCCAACCGCCGCGAACGCGGCACGACATTCTGGAACTACATGAGGCAGCGCTTCAACGCGCGGCACGGATTCGCCATCGCGCCCGGCTGCGGCCACGCCGCCGTCTGCGTCTTCGCCGGACCCGCGGGCGTCAAAGCGGTTTTCCGCGACTGATCAGGCGTACTTTTCGCGCCACTCCGCCAGCCGCTTTTCAAGCCGCGTGCGCACGGTGACGAATCCCGGGTCGTCGTACAGGTTCACCCGCTCGCGCGGGTCCTTGCGCATGTCGTACAGCTCGCCCGGTCCCGTGCCGCGTTCCCGCACGATCACCTTGTAGTACTTGTCGCGCGCCATCTCCGTGTAGCGGAAGTGCCCGAACACAAGATCCGGCCACGGGTTCTTTCGCGGCAATGGCCGGTTCAGCAGAAGCGGGAGATAGCTGCGCCCGCACAGGTTCCGGTCCTTCGGCGGCTCCACCCCCGCCGCCTCGCACAGCGTGGGCAGAAAATCATAGAAGCTTACCAGTTCAGGCCGCGCCGCCTGCACCGGAATCCGCCCCGGCCAGGACCAGATCATCGGCACCTGCATCACTTCCTCGTACATATTGATCGGATTCGAGGCGTGCCCTTTGCTCCACAGCCCGTGCCGCCCCAGCAGGAAGCCGTTGTCGCTCGTGAAAATGAAAATCGTGTTCTCGAACAGCCCGCGCTCGATCAGCTTCCGGTGCAACGCCCCCACCTGATCGTCCAGCGCCGTCGCCGACGCCGCGCAGCGGCGGATATTCGGAATCGGGTCCTGCAGGAACTTTTTTTCCCGCAGCGAATTCTGAGCGGCTGGCTGAATGCCGAAAGTCTCGAACCGCGCGTCCCGGTACAGGTCGTAATACCGCTGCGGATGCCCTTCGTATGGCGTGTGCGGGTTCAGATGGGCCACGGTGAGAAAAAACGGCCCGTCTTTCTGCCGGCGGTCGAGGAAATCTATCGCATATTTTGTCAGAATTTCCGCCAGATATCCCTTTTCTTGAACCAACCCGCCATTGACCGTCAGCTCCGGGTCCTGATACTTCCGCCCCCGGATCGTGGCCGTGAACTCGAATCCATGCCCGGGCTTCTCATCGCCCCCCATGTGCCACTTGCCCACGTAGCCGCAGCGGTAGCCTGCGCCGGCGAGCAGGTCGCTTACCATCACCTCCCGCGCGAACGATTCAGGCGGCGCCTTCTGCCCCTGCTCGGGATTGGACGCCGGCTTCTCCGTCAAAAAATCATGGATGCCGTGCTGCCGCGGCGTCCGCCCCGTGAACAGCGTGGCGCGGCTGGGAGAACAGATCGGCGTGCAGACGAAAGACTGCAACATGCGCGCGCCCGCCTCCGCCAGCCGGTCGATGTTCGGCGTGCGGATCTCCCGGTTGCCGTAGCAGCCGGTCATCCACGCCGCCAGGTCGTCGGCCAGCACCAGCACGATGTTCGGGCGCGGCGCGCTCCTGCGCCGCTGCATCAGCATCGGGGCAGCCACAGAGGCCATCAGCCCGCGTCGCGTCAATTCCATGTCTCGTTGCTCCGTCAGAATCTTCACGGCTACAGCACGTCGGCGAAGCCCCGCTTCAGGTGGCGGAAGAACATCCCCCCCAGGAAGAACGTCGCCCCCGCCACGGCAGCCAGCACCGCAAGGTCGGAAGCCGCCGGAAGCTCGTAGGTCATCAGCCGCTGCCGGTAGCCTTTCACCACCAGCGCCAGCGGGTTGTACTTCACCAGAAACCGCGCCGCCGGCGGGAAATAGGATTCGTCAATGAAAATCGGCGTCACCCAGAACCAGCCCGTCAACAGCACCATCACCAGCTGCGCCGTGTCGCGCAGGAATACCTGCAGGCTCGCCACCAGCCAGCCGATGCCCACCGCGAACAGCCCCAGCAGCGACGTGTACAGCGGCAGCAGCAGAATCAGCACGCTGAAATGGCCCGTCATCCACCGCACCATCAGCATTGCCACCAGCACGGCGAAGCCGTGGCTCGCCAGCGACGACAGAAACAGCGTCACGGGAATGATCTCGGCAGGGAACACCGTCTTCGTGATCAGGCTCGACTGCTCCACCAGCGAGTTGGCCGACCGCTGCACCGTCTCCTGAAACAGCATCCACGGCAGATAGCCGCAGAACAGGAACAGCGTGTAACTGTTGCCCGCTCCGGGCGGCGGCGGCACTTTCAGGCAGAACTGAAACACGAACACCCAGCTCACCAGCAGCACCAGCGGGTGGATCAGCGTCCACAGCCAACCCGCCGCGCTGCCCACAAAGCGCTGCTCGAAGTCCCGCCTCACCATCTGGTAGATCAGCGACCTGCGCTCGCGCAGCACGCGCAGAAACATCATGCCGGGAACACGCATGGGCATCGCAATGGCGCCGGCTTGGCTCAAGAGACGATTCTAGCAGGCGACGCCCCGCCGCCCGCCGCGATGATATAGTGAAACCATGCCGGAAGGATATCTGCCGATCTTCATCTTCCTGATCTGCGCCCTCCTCTTCCCGCTCGTTCTTCTCGCCATCTTCCGCTACCTGCGCCCTTCGCTTCCGATCCCCGTCAAGCTGGAAGCCTATGAATGCGGCATCCGCGCCGCCTCCAACGCCCGCGGCCGCTATACGGTTCGTTTTTACATCGTCGCCATCCTGTTCGTTGTCTTCGACGTGGAAACCATTTTCCTCTTCCCGTGGGCGGTCCGCTTCCGGCAGTTGGGCTGGTTCGGCGTGGCTGAGGTCGCTGTCTTCCTCGCCATCCTGATCGCAGGCTACGTCTGGGCTTACCGGAAGGGCGCGCTCGAGTGGGTCTGAGACGGCAATCCCCGGCGAGGCGTTCCGCCGCATGACAGAGCGGCTCTACTACACGGACAGCTTCCTGACCGAATTTGACGCGCGCGTCGTCGAGCGGCTCGACGGCGGCGCGCGCATCGTGCTGGACCGCACCGCTTTTTATCCCGCTTCCGGCGGCCAGCCTCACGACACCGGCATCCTGAACGGCGTCCGCGTCACCGCCGTCACAGAAGACTCCAACGGCTGCATTGTCCACGCGCTCGACCAACCCCTGCCGGAGTCCGATCAGGTCCACGGCGTCATCGACTGGCCCCGCCGCTTCGAGCACATGCAGCAGCACACCGGCCAGCACTTGCTGTCGGCCGTCTTCGAACAGTTGTACGGCTTCGTCACCGTCAGTTTCCATATGGGCGCCGAAGCGAGCACGATCGATCTCGACACGCCCGCGGTGACGCCGGAACAGCTTGCCGCCGCCGAATGGCGCGCCAACGAGATCCTCTGGCGGGACCTCCCGGTCTCGATCACGTTCGAGGACGCCGCTTCCGCCTCGGGGCTCCGCAAGGAATCTGCGCGCGAAGGGACCCTCCGCATCATCACCATCGAAGGTGTCGACCGCTCCGCCTGCGGCGGCACGCACGTGCGCTCCACCGGCCAGATCGGCGCCATCCTCCTGCGCAGGACCGAGAAGATCCGCGGCCAGACGCGCGTCGAATTCTTATGCGGCTCGCGCGCCATCGCCCGCGCCCGTGCCGGCTTCGAAGCCCTCGACCGCACAGCCCGCCTTTTCAGCGCTGCAGCGGACGATGTGCCCCAGGCCGCCGCCGCGCTTCTCGAACAGGCCGGACGGTGCGAGAAGACGCGCCGCAAGCTCGCCATGGAACTCGCCGTTCTGCGCGGCCGTTCGCTCTACGAAGCCTGCTCTCCCGGAGCAGCCGGCCTGCGCGTGCATGTGGAGCGGGTCGCCGCCGGCCCAATTCATGATGAGCTGCGCGCGCTCGCCCAGAGCTTTTGCGCCGCGGGACGCGGCGTATTCTTGGCCGCCTGCGAGAATCCTCCCAGCATCCTGCTCGCCACGGGCGCTGACACCGGCATCGACGCCGGCGCGCGCCTGAAAGCGGCGCTGGAAAAGTGCGGCGGCCGCGGCGGCGGCTCAGCCCGCATCGCCCAGGGCAGCCTGCCCTCGGCGGAAATTCTCGAAGCCCTGGTCCGCGCCCTCTCTCAGTGGTAGAGCGGCGCGATCGACAGCAGCCCCAGTCCCGCCGCATACAAAACCAGCATCAGCCAGATGCGCGCCTTCACCCCTGCGTTTGCGCCGGCGAATTCTTTCCACACCAGCAGCCCCCACAGCGTGCTCACCAGCGTCGCTCCCTGCCCCATCGCATAGCTCACCGCCGGTCCCACGTTCACCGTTTTCGGCGCGCTTGCCGCCACGAAATTGCTGATCGTACCCACGCTCCAGATCACCCCGCCGAGCACGCCCAGCGCATGCTGCCGCGATGTGCCCGTCAGATAATCCCGGAATCCCACCGGCTCGCCCTCCACCGGCAGGTTCATGAAGAACAGGTTGAACACCGGAGTGGATAGCAGCACGCCCACGGCGAAGCAGAACGCCGCCGCATACGGCCCCAGGCCCAGATCGCCCTGCTTGCTCATCTCCACGAGCGGATAGAACAGGCCCATCAGCACGCCCGCCGCCAGGCTCAGCCCGATGCCTTTCCACGGCGAAGCTTTGCGCGCGCCCTGCCTGCTGCGCCTGCCCCGTTCCGGAGGCGCCGCCTCCGCCGGCTTTTCCGCTTCGCGCTGCCGCGACAGCGCCGCGTACGCCATTGCCGTCATCACGATCGCCAGCACCACCAGCCCCACTCCGCCGAATACCACCGCCGGGCGTCCCGCCGGATGGATGA
>DYJN01000055.1:4520-23625 GCA_020723085.1 Arcobacter sp. | reverse complement strand
TTCTGCGCCTTCTGCTTGGCGACGAGCCTCTGTTCCACGTCCCCGCCTACCATCTCGGATCGCCCGCGGAGCTGGCCGTTTATGCGGCGCTCGGACTCGCCGGCGGGCTTGTCTCCGCCCTGTTTCAGTGGTCCCTCGTCAGGCTGAGGGGGCGGTTCCAGCGCCTTCCACGGCATACGGTCGCGTGGCAGCCGGTGGCGGGCGGCCTCGGCGTCGGTCTGCTGGCTTGGTGGATTCCCGGATTGCTGGGCGTGGGCTATGGCGCGGTCGGCCAGGCTCTCAACGGACAGATGGCCGGGCAGCTCATGCTCCTGCTGCTGGCTCTCAAGCTCCCTGTCACCGCGCTGTGCTACGCCTCCGGCAATCCCGGCGGCATCTTCGGCCCCAGCCTGTTTCTCGGCGCGATGCTGGGCGGCAGCATCGGCTCGCTCAGCCACTTCCTGTTTCCCGAGTGGACTGGCCCGCCCGGCGCCTATGCCCTGGTCGGCATGGGCGCGGCTTTCGCCGGCATCGTCCGCACGCCCATGACCTCCGTGCTGATGATCTTCGAGCTGACGCGGGACTACTCGATCATCGTCCCCCTGATGATCTCCAACCTGCTGAGCTTCTGGGTGGCGCGCCGTCTGATCCGCCAGCCGATCTACGAGCAGCTCGCCGCGCAGGACGGCGTCCATCTGCCCAAGCCTCCGGACGAGCGCGCGGAGCACGAACTCACGGTTCGCGACGCCATGCGCCCCGTCGAGATCCTGCTCGACCCGGATACGGAGGTGGGCGAGGCGGCGATGTACCCCGGCAAGCATTTTCTTGTGGGGCGGGACGGCGTCCTCTGGGGCATCGTCTCATTTGAAGACCTGTTCCAGGCGCCGGGCCATGCCCGCCTCTCCGAGCTCCTGCCTCTCCCGCCGGAAGCAATGGCTTCTCCTCCATCGGCGCTTCTGCCGCACATGCATCCCGACCACCCGCTCGATCTTGCGCTGCACCGCTTCGGCGCCACCGGACTGAGCGTGCTTCCAGTGACCGACCGCATGCAATCGCGCACCCTGCTCGGCGAGATCACTTTGCAGGACCTGCTGGAGGCCTATCGCCGCAAGTCTCAGGAGGACCGCCGGGACACGGCCGGGGCCTGAGGCGCGGCTCAGGCCGATTTTCTGCAACCCGGGCTGCGCCGCGCCCGTCTGCCGTGCAGGAGACAAGAGCGATGCGACACATTGCACTGGCAGCCGCGCTCGCGGCGTTCGCGCTCCCGCTCCTGGCGGACTGGAACGTACAGGTAAACATCGGCTCGCCCCCCTATTACGGATACGCGCCTGCCGAGGTCGTCTACGTTGAGCGCTATGTGCCTGCCTATGACGTGCCGCTGGTGTTCATCGCCGCGCGGCATGCGCACGTACGCCCGGTGATGATCGTGCAGGCTTACCGCCTGGGCGGCTGGGACCGCGTGTGCTCGCGCTACCGCGTTCCGCGCCATGTGCTGTATGCGCCACTGGTTCCGCCTCCAGCCGTGGTCTACTCGCCTTACAGCCCGCCGTATCCGAAGCACTACCGGAAAGCCTTCAAGCCGCACAAGCGGCACTGCCGCTGAAAGCCCCACCATCCTGCGAATCGCGCTTTCCCTGCCCCGGGGTGGAGGTCTGCGCCGCCGCGCAGCCTCGCAAGGCGGAGGTCTTCGGATTCGCCGGCGCGGCTCGCCTCAGCGAGGACGAGGGTTCGCTCGGCAACGGCGCCGTGTTCGGCGGCGCGGTGACGTTGCCCTTCGCGCGGCGCTGGGCCGTGGATCTCGATCTGACGCATATCTGGACGGATCGGGAGAGAGGAGACCTCCGCTTCGGCGGCGACCGCACGCTCTTCGCTCCCGCGCTGCAGTTCCGCGGCGGAGGGCAGCGCTCCTACGGGTTCGCCGCCTTCGGCGCGGGAGCGGGTGCTTCCGGAACACCGTCAGGGCGCGGTGGTTCGCGCCGCTCCTGCCACGGCATCGGCCTCACGCTCTCCGCGCGCACCGGATTCCTCGCTGCCGTGACAAGCCGACGGCTGTTCCGGGCGGACGTGTTCCAGGCCATCGGCGATGCCGCGCCCGGCTTCGGCGTGCGCGCGGGCGTGGGATACCGCTTCTGAGCGAGGCTCGGCGCTAGGCCTCCGTCCAGTCCAGCACGACCTTCGCCGCATCACCTGACAGGATCGCCTCGAACCCCTTCTCAAACTCCGTGTAGTGGAAGCGGTGCGTGATCACCGGCGAGATGTCGAGCCCCGACTGCAGCATCACGGTCATCATGTACCAGGTCTCGTACATCTCGCGCCCGTAAATGCCCTTGATGGTGAGCATCGAGAAAATGACCGTGTTCCAGTCGATAGCCGCGTCCTTCGGCTGGATGCCGAGCAGGGCGATGCGGCCGCCGTGGCACATGTGCGCCACCATGTCGCGGAACGCCTGCGGGCTGCCGGACATCTCCAGTCCGACATCGAAGCCCTCCTTCATGCCCAGATCCTGCATGACGTCCTTAAGACTGGTCTGGCGCGGATCGACGGCGCGCGTGACTCCGAACTGTTTGGCCAGCTCCAGCCGCTTTGGATTCAGGTCGGTGATCACCACGTACCGCGCTCCTGCGTGGCGGACCACCGCTGCCGCCATCAAGCCGATAGGCCCCGCGCCGGTGATCAGCACATCCTCGCCAAGCACCGGAAAGCTGAGCGCCGTGTGAACCGCGTTGCCGAACGGATCGAAGATGGAAGCGATGTCGAGCGGGATGCCGGGCGCGTGCTTCCAGATGTTCGACATCGGCACGGAAATGTATTCGGCGAAGCAGCCGGGACGGTTGACGCCCACGCCTTGGGTGTGAGCGCACAGATGGCGCCGCCCGGCCAGGCAGTTGCGGCATCGCCCGCAGACTACGTGGCCTTCGGCGCTCACCAGATCGCCGGGAAAGAAGTCATTGACGTTGGCGCCGGCCTTGACGATGCGGCCGACGAATTCATGGCCGACCACCATCGGGACAGGAATGGTTTTCTGGGCCCATTCATCCCAATTCCAGATGTGCACGTCGGTGCCGCAGATCGACGCCTTCTCGACACGGATCAGGACGTCGTTGATGCCAATCTCCGGCACGGGCACTTCTTCGAGCCACAAGCCGGGTTCGGCCTTTTTCTTCACGAGAGCCTTCATGGTCGCGGGGATTTCCATACGTTCTCCTTGGAACGAAGCTTCTTCCAGTAGATCAACTTCGGGAGCCCGGGGGGAAACAGCAGCAATGGGAAATGAGACTCAGGCCATGCCCGCGCGGCGCCCATGCTCCCTTCTGCTCAGGCATGGCCCGCTTTCGGCGCCGAAGCGGACCGCGGCTGAAGCAGGCTGCCGCTCCGCGGGAAGAAGCGGCCCAATCATCCGCCCGCCACGGTATGGACCCGCAGCGGCTCACATTCGTCCTTACGGCACATCTTCCTCCGCTCAGCTGCGGCTGCGGTGCATGTGGCAGTGTTGCGGGCTGTCATCCGCCCTTACGGCGCATCTCCCACCCGCTCAGCCAGCCTTGTTGAGCGAGTCCAGGATGATCGGTCTCGCGGCGCCCGCAGCTCGCGATGTCCCACCCGCGTCCCCAGACTTCTTTAGCGGCTTCCGGCACAGCCCGGAAATGGCAGGATCTCCAGCCGGCGCGGCTGGCAAGGCAGTGCCGGATGAGAATCGGAGGCGCCAGCGGAAGCGGGAATCGTCAGCAGGGAGCCGTCGCGCGCTGCGTCTACCGCCTCAGGGAGCCGTGGCACGCTGCGTCTGCCGTCTGCCGGAGAAGTTCCGCCCGACGGGGGCTGGTATCGTCCGCACGGAGCCGCCCGGCTCATTTGTCTTAGGCGCGGATTCCGTCTCCTGCACTACGCCGCCATAGGCTTTGCCGCAGCACCTCCAGCCGCAAGCTGGTCCGGTTCGCCCTGCAGGCGCTTTACGGCGCCGGCGTGCTTATCCTGTCGCCGCGGTATCGCCGCCCCCGCTCTGCGAGCGGCGGTTCAGGCGCGCCTTCGCGATCGCGAGAGCCGCTGCCAGAACAAACCACGGCTGCCAGTGAGCCAGCGGTCCGTGTTGGATGAAGAAATTTCCCGCGATGCCCAGATCCTGGCCCAGCCTCCACAAGGAGATGGCGAACAGCGCAGCGGCAATGGGGGAAAGTATCGCCGCCAGCCCACCTTCGATCTCCTGCAGCGTCAGCGGAGGAGGAGCCTCAGCCGCCGGCCGCAACCGCACTGCCCGCCGCCTTCTGCTGCCGCGTTTCCATCGAATCTTCACCACCATAGTGCCCTGCCGCGCCAAGTTGTTATAGAGTGGATTGGGTCTACACCCATCTCTTCGATTATCGGCTCGAAAGGAACGATTCTTTATGAGCAAACTGAAAGTGGCAGTCATCGGCGCCGGCTTCATGGGAAAGACCCATGTGGAGAACCTCCGCCGGCTCGGATTCGTGGAAGTGGCCGCCGTCGCCGGCATCTCGCAGGACGAGGCGGACCGCTTCGCCAAGGCGCACAATATCCCGAAAGCCACCGGCAATTACAAGGAGATTCTGGCCGATCCGGAGATCTCCGGCGTGCACATCTGCACCCCGAACGCCCTTCACGCCCCGGTGGCCAAGGCTGCGCTCAACGCCGGCAAGCACGTCTTGTGCGAGAAGCCCCTCGCCCTCAGCGCCAAAGAGGCGAAGGAGATGCTCGACCTGGCCGAAAAGAAAAAGCTCCACCACGCCACCAACCACAATCTCCGCTATTATCCCGCCGTCCAGCAGGCCCGCGCCATGGTGGCCCGCGGCGATCTCGGCGACATCCTCGTCGTGCAGGGCGCCTACTCGCAGGACTGGCTGCTCTATGACACCGACTTCAACTGGCGCATCCTCAAGAAGCACAACGGCCCGCTCCGCGTCATGGGCGACATCGGCTCCCACTGGATGGACATGATCCAGCACGTCACCGGCCTTTCCATCACCTCCCTCTGCGCCGACCTGAAGATCGTCCACAAGACCCGCAAGCAGCCCAAGGTCGCCATCGAGACTTTCGCCGGAAAGACGCTCAAGCCTTCCGACTATGACGAAGTGAGGATCGACACGGAAGACTTCGGCATGGCGCTGCTCCAGCTCGGCGACTCCTGCCGCGGCGCCTTCACCGTCAGCCAGGTCTCGGCCGGATGCAAGAACCGCTTCGAGTGGATGATCTGCGGCACGAAAGCCAGCGTCGCCTGGAACCAGGAGCGCCCCGACGAGCTCTGGATCGGCCGCCGCAACGAGCCCAACCAGATCATCATCAAAGACGGGAGCCTGTTCTACCCCGAGGCCGCCGCATACGCCGATTATCCCGGCGGCCACAGCGAAGGCTACGACGACTGCCACAAGCAACTGTTCAAGCGCTTCTGGTCGCGCGTGCTGGATCCTTCCCTGCCCGTCGAGTACCCGACGTTCGCCGACGGGCTGCGCGGCATGCAGTTGCTCGAGGCCGTGATGGAATCGAACAAGAAGCGCACGTGGGTCAAGTGCGCTCCCGCCCGCTCCGGCCGCAAGTAGCACGAGTTTCTTTCTCCTCTCCCCGGCCGCCGCCACCCTTGGCGGCGGCCTTTTTTCTTGCCGCGGAGCGCGCTTCGCCGCAGGGCGGGGCCGGCTCCGGCTCACGGGGCATTCCAGGACTCCGGGCGCACGGTCTGCATCGAGATCGAATGCGGCGTCAGCGGGGCAGGGCCACAACTGGCATCCGTGTCATTCCGGATCGAGGTCAGGGATCCGGCCGCCGGCGGCAAGGACCGGGAACAAGGCGCCACTCGCCTCGTGTCCGCCGACACGTGCATCCGCCTTCCTGCGCCCGTTACGCAGGGCGCGAAGGCTGCCGCGGCCACCCGCGCAGGTCCGGCGCCGCCCGGGCGCCATCAGGCGGCCGTGCTGGTCCGGCGCGCGCCCCCAGGCGGGGCGCTCTCACGTCGTCGTCGTCTCTTCCTTCGCCTCCGCCGCCTGCTCCTGCTGCAACGCCACGTGGGCCATCTCCTTCCTCCGGTGCAGCGCGAAGTACATCACCAGCACCGTCACCGCAGCCAGCCCCGCCAGAATCATCAAATACAGCAGCCGCAGCACGCCCCTGGTAGGCGCAAACGCCTCGCGGGTGTCCTGCACGACCAGCACGCGCCAACTCAGGTTGGGGAACGATTCCTCCAGCCCGGGGCTCCCGTAGCCGATGATCACCGGCTCGCCGCCCGGCAGCGGCGCCATCACGTAGCCTGGCCACCTCGAAGGCCCTGTGGCCATCGACTCCTGCGCGGCGTGGAACTCCGCGGACTTGACGTTCATCGCGAGGTTCACGCTGGGCGCGTGGATCACCGTGCCATCGCTCTTCACCAGCATCATCCGCGACGTCGGCCCCAGATCCAGCCGGTGCAGCAGCGGGAACAGGCTGGACACTTCGATCAAAGCGTCCAGAGCTCCGATGAACGTGTTCGACTCCTCGTCCATCACCGGCACGCCGAGGCCGACATAGTAGGACTTGGTCACGTCGTCGTACAGAACGTCGGTGATGTGCACGGCTCCCCGGCCTTGGGCGAAGATCGCCTGCCAGAAGTCTTCATCCGCCTGATAGTAGTCCAGTGTCTTGTGCGTGGCCGAGATGACAGCCCCGTACCTGTCCATGAGCGTCAGCCGCAGAAACCTCCTGTCGCGGTCGCGCCACTTCACCATCAGACGCGCCGCCGGATTGGCGAGAATCGCACGCACCTGCGGCTCGCCCTTCGCGCTGTTCCATTCCCTCTCGATTTGGTTGATCCGCTCCGTGATCGTCTGTTCGGACGCGCCCGCATAGCGGGCGTTGGCCTGCTTCACGGTCTCCACGATCAACGGGTCGGCCGCCAGGGTGCCGGCCGCCAGTATCCGTTCGTGGAAGAACATCCCGACTTCGCTCGCCGTGAACTCCGCGATCGTCCGGAAATGCCGCCCCCACTGGCGGTCCAGCGCCTGCCCTGCCCGGCTCACGACAATCAGTCCGATGGCGCAGATCGGAATGACCGTGAGCAGCAGCCCGGTCAACAGGCGCCTCAGGGGAAGTCTCAGCTCGTAGCGGTCGCCAGGCATGGCATGCCTCCTTGCGCTGTCTGCGCGGGCGCCGCCCTGCCCGGATCCGCTCATCCGGCGCCGGCCCGCGAGCGCCCGCCGCCTGCCCTGGCCCGGGCCGGCCGGCGGTCATTCTCTCGCGCCATCAGTTTAGGACAATTCCGCCTTAGTGGCTAGGGGGTAGTAAATGTTTCAGCATAGATTCCCGCCGAACGGAATCTCCGGTAAATCTTACCGCGCCGAGTGCTCGATTCGCGCATAACTGGTTGAAAGAAGGCGCATTGGGATTTGGCATGCCAGATGCTCCGATAATTGCCAGAAAACGTCATGAGTGAACCCAACCAGAACGTCAACCCAATCACCGAGAACCCTGGCGCCCGCCCCCCGTGGGCCGTCATCCTCCTCGGCGCAGGCTTGCTCGCCGCGTTGGGCGGAATCTTCTATCTGCACAATCAGCAGGTGAACCTCCGCCTGGAAACCGCGGCTCTGAAGCAGGAACTGTCGGCGATCCGCCAGACAATGAGCACAGCCGATGTCAACGCCGTCCAGACCATCGCCGCGCTGCGCTCGGAGCTGGAAAATGTCCGCAAGGAGAACGCCACAACGTCGGAAGAGGCGCGCCGCCTGGCCCGCAAGCAGGCGGAAGCGGCGGCTGCAAAAGTCCAGAAGAGCCTGACGGACCAGCAGTTGGCCGAGAAGCAGCGGATCGCCCAGCAACTGGACGACATCAAGTCGCGCACGGAGCAGGCCACCGCGCGGCTCACCGACATCACGAGCGAAGTGGGCACGGTGAAGCACGAAGTGGCGGCCAGCCGCAGCGAGATTGACAAGACTATTGCCGAATTGCGCCGCGTCACCGGCGACCTCGGCGTGCTGAGCGGGCTGATCGCCACCAACAGCAAGGAACTGGCCGCCCTCAAGCAGCTCGGCGACCGGGACTATTACGAGTTCAACCTCACCAAGAAGAGCGGCCCGCAGAAGATCGGCGATGTGGTCGTCCGGCTGAAAAAGGCCGACGTGAAGCGCAACCGCTTCACCGTCGAGATCGTCGCCGACGACAAGAAGGTGGAGAAGAAGGACCGCACCGTCAACGAGCCGGTGCAGTTCTACGTGCCGAGCAAGGCGCGCATCCCTTATGAGCTGGTGATCAACGAAGTGAAAAAGGACACCGTTGTGGGTTACCTGGCTGCGCCGAAAGTGAAGATGGCGGCGCAGCGGCTCTGACCCGCTCATGGCGGAGTGGCGGCCCGGAGTTCAGAGGAAGGAGGCAGAGCGATGAAGACCCGGTTCCCGTTCAAACCCGTTGCGATGATGCTGTTCCTGCTGTCTTCTCTCAGTGCGGCGCCTGTCGGCATCCGCCCCGGGCCGCCGCCCGACCCGCTTGGCGCCCCCCCTGCCGTGGCCGTGGAGGCTGAGCGTGCCGCTGAGGCGAGAAAGCCGGGGCCGCCGCCCGACCCTCTGAAGGCGGAGCACCACGGATGAAGCGCTTTTGCCAGGCACTGTCACTCTGTCTGGCCTGGGCCGCCGTGAGTTGGGCAGAGTCGGAACCCGCTCGCGGCGCCCTGTCTCTGCAAGGGACCCTCGCCGCGGACATCGGCGGGAGGGCCCGGCTTGCGCCACTGTGGCTGGCCGCGCCTTCGCCGGCTGGTGGAGGCGCGGCCGGCGCAGGACTCTGTCCGCTCCGGTTGTCCAGTGATCGAAGCAGGTTTCACCCGGCGCGTTTCCGAGGCCGCGCCGGGTGTGGAGCACCGGGAACATCCTCCTCCCGGTTTCTTCCCGCTACGGAGCGCTCCCCGTCCGCATTATCCGGTGTCCGGCGCCGCCGGGAATTGACCGACCTCAGCGGCCGCCGGATACGGAGCGGGCGGGGAGGCCCCGTGCGTCTTCCGGCGGGAAACCTTCAGGCTCGTCCTCTCGTCTTGCGGGTTGAGCGGCCCGCTGCAGCATCCATTCTCTCCGTTTCTTCTTCCCTCTGCCAGCCGCGCTAGGTGCTGGAAACGGCGGGCCGTGCAAACGGCCCGCCCATTTTTTTACTGCCCTCCCGCCCAACGCTGCGTGATGCCCGCGTAGGAGTCGATGCGGCGGTCGCGGAAAAACGGCCAGTTGCGCCGCACATCCTCAATCCGCCCGCGGCTGCACTCCACCACCAAAACTTCTTCGTTCTCCCGGGATGCCTCGGCCAGAACGACGCCGAACGGATCGGCCACAAAACTGCCGCCCCAGAACTCCAGCCCGCTGTCCGGCGCGCCCTCGAAACCGACGCGGTTGACAGCGGCTACGTACGCGCCGTTGGCAATGGCGTGCGCGCGCTGAATGGTCCGCCAGGCATCCGCCTGCGCCGCCCCGTGCTGCTCCTTCTCCCTCGGGTGCCAGCCGATCGCCGTAGGATAGAACAGGACCTCGGCCCCCTCCAGCGCTGTCAGGCGCGCCGCTTCCGGGTACCACTGGTCCCAGCACACCAGCACCCCGATGCGCGCAAACGGTGTGTCGAAGGCGCGGTAGCCGAGGTCGCCGGGCGTGAAATAGAACTTCTCGAAGTACAGCGGATCCTCCGGAATGTGCATTTTGCGGTAAATGCCGGCCAGTTCCCCATCCGGATTCAGGACAGCGGCTGTGTTGTGATAAACCCCTGCGGCGCGGCGCTCAAACAGGCTCGCCACGATCGATACCCGCATCTCGCGGGCAAGCCGCGAAAGCCGCTCCGTCGTCGGCCCCGGCACCGGCTCCGCCAGATCGAACAGATCCGCCCGCTCCTCCCGGCAGAAATATCCGCTGCGGAACAGCTCCTGCAGGCAGATGATCTGCGCCCCTCCGAGCGCGGCTTCGGCGATCCGTTCCTCGGCTCTGGCGAGGTTCTCCGACGGATCGGCCGAGGCCCGCATTTGGACGAGACCCACGCGGAAATTCGATGCATCAGGCCTGAGGCTCATACTACGATTGTTCCATATGGTTTCCGGATCCGCCTTTTCCAGGCGCGCCCTCGCCCTGTTGTGTGCGCTCCCGCTGCTGGCGGCGCCGCCCGCGCCGAAGCAGCATTTCGGCTTCGACCCCGGCGATGACTACAAGCTGGCCAATTACGAACAGGTGATCTCGTACTTCCGCCGGCTCGCCGCGGAGAGCCCGCGCATCCGTCTTGCCGAGTTCGGCAGGAGCAGCGAGGGGCGGCCCATGATCGCCGCCTTCATCAGCGACGAGGCCAACCTGCGCCAGCTAGACCGCTGGAAGGACATCAACCGCCGCCTGGCGCTGGGACTCGCGGCGCCGGAAGAGGCGCGCCGGCTTGCAGGCGAAGGCAAGGCCATCGTCTGGATCGACTCCGGTCTCCACGCAACCGAAGTCGCGCCCGTCCAGCACGCTCCTCACCTCGCCTGGCGCATGGTGACCGGCGAAAGCGAAGAGGCGCGCCGGATCCGCTCGAACGTCATCCTCATCCAGGTTCCCGTCATCAATCCCGACGGCCTCGATATGGTGGCTTCCTGGTACGGCCGGAACGTCGGCGCCCCGTTCGAGCTCGCACCCCTGCCCTGGCTCTATCAGAAGTACGCCGGCCACGACAATAACCGGGACTATTTCATGTACAATCTGGCGGAAACCCGCCACGTCGGACGGATGCTTTTCCGGGAATGGTTTCCGCATATCGTTTACAATCAGCACCAGGTCGCTCCCTTTCCGGCCCGCATTTTTATACCTCCCTACGCGGAACCGCTCAACCCCAACATCCCGCCCGCCGTCATGGAGGGCATCAACCGCCTCGGCAGCATCATGCGCGAGCGGTTTCTGCGGGAGGACAAGCCCGGCGTCATCTCCTACCTGAGCTTCGACGCCTGGTGGAACGGCGGCCTGCGTTCGGCGCCGGCGTTCCATAATATGCACGGCATTTTGACCGAAACCGCGCTTTTTTATTACGCGACTCCCAAAGAATACAGGCTCTCCGATCTGCCGGAACGCTTTCAGAACGGCGTGTCCGCGCGCGAGCCTTCCGTCTTCTATCCGAAACCCTGGATGGGCGGGCGCTGGGCCTTGCGGGACGCCGTCAGCTACATGCTCACCGCCGATTTCGCCATCCTGTCGGAAGCCGCTTCGAACGCGTCCCACTATCTGCTGAAGGCCTGGGAGATGGCCCGCTCGAACATTGAAAGGGGCCGCCGGGGCAGCCCCTTCGCCTGGATTGTGCCGCCTGCGCAGCGCGACCCCTGGAGCGCCGCGCAGATGCTCGAGCGGCTCCACCGGGCGGGCGTCGAGATCCACCGCGCCGCCGCGCCGTTCGAGGCTGGCGGGGCGACCTATCCGGCAGGCACGCACATCCTTTATGCATCGCAGCCTTTCCGCGCATATCTGGCCGACCTGATGGAGCCGCAGAAATACCCCGAGCTGCGGTCCTCGCCGGGCGGTCCCGCGCGCCGGCCATATGACCTGGCCGGATGGACCATGCCGTATCAGATGGGCGTCACCGCGGTGCGCGTGGACACGCCTTTTCAGGCGCAGGCAACGCCCGCTGCCTCGGTGGAGATCCCCCCGCCTGCCTGGGATCTGAAGCAGAATTCCGCTTTCCTCGCCATCGCCGCCGCGCTGCGGGAGGGCCGGAGCGCCTATATCTCTTCCGATGGGACGCTCGTGCGGGAAAAGCCCGCCGCCGGCTGGGAGATGAAGCGTCCCCGCACGGGCCTTTATCAGCCATGGACGCCCAACATGGATGCCGGCTGGACGCAGTGGCTGCTCGACGAGTTCTCCGTTCCCTATGAACTCGTGCGCAACGGGGACATCCGCGCCGGCAGGCTCCAGGAGCGGTTCGACGTGATCCTCCTGGCTCAGCAATCCATGCAGTCCATCCTGCACGGCACGCCGGAGATGACCCGGCTGCGCACCGGCGAGACCGCCCGGCAGAGACCGGAATTCACCGGCGGCATCGGGCTCGAGGGAGCGCGCCAGCTCGAGGAGTTCGTCCGGCGCGGCGGCACGCTGATCGCGTTCGATTCCGCCACCGAGCTTCCGCTGACTCTGTTCCCTCTCGATGTCCGCCCCGGTTTGCGCGCGGGAGCTCAGCCGGCGCAGGGCGGCTGGTCCTGCCCCGGCTCCGTTCTGCGCATGACCGCGGACCCGAAGCACCCGTTCGCGTTTGGAATGCCCGCCCAGCATTACGCGACATCCACCGGCGGGCAGTTCTTCGAAATCGCGGAGACGGCTTCGTCCCGCCGCCCGCGGGTCTTCGTGCGTTACGCGCAGAAGAACCTGCTGGCCAGCGGGTGGATCTCGGGCGAACGCATCGTCGCGGGCAAGGCGGCGGCCGTGGAAGCGCCGCTCGGCGAAGGCAGGGTCGTGCTGTTCGGCTTCCGCCCGCAGTTCCGCGGACAGACGTTCGGAACGTTCCGCCTGGTCCTGAATGCGATTTACATGAGCGCCGCAACGCCTTTGCCCGGACAGCGGCAGTAAGCCCGGCCGCCCGCCTGCGGCGCTGCGCCTCAGTCGGCTTTGGCGATCGTCGCGATCACGAGCGCGCCGTCCTTCAGCTCGCCCGTCACTTTCGCTTTCAATCCGTACAGCGCCTCGGGCACCTTGCCGGGGTTGCTGATCTTGACCACCTTGCCGTCCACGACCAGGACGGGATGGGCGCCGCCCTTGATGCACCCCTTGACGCAGCTCACGTCCGCTGCGGAGCCGGACATGTGCTTGGCGCCGCACTTGTCTTCGCTCACATATCCCATCCACTCGCCCGCCAGCAGCGGCGCGGCGAGAAACGCGAGGGAGAGAGCCAGATTCTTCATGCAAGCCTCCTCTGATGAATCGGCAAACCGATTCTGCATTCAAGAGTACAGGATCGATCCGGCGAAAACAACCGTCGCGGCGCAGACCGGCGCGCCTGACAGGCTGGCTGCATTGGCGCGTTGAGGAAAACCGACCCGGCGGCAATGTGCCGCAGCCCTCGGGCGCATCCGGGAGGTGCGCGAGCTGGACGCGCCACCACTTTTTGAGCCGCCGGCAGCCGGAGCTCGACAAAGGGGAATTGTGTTCCCGCACCCCTTTTTTTCACACTGG
Organism: Arcobacter sp.; assembly: GCA_020723085.1. Taxonomy (GTDB): domain Bacteria; phylum Acidobacteriota; class Terriglobia; order Bryobacterales; family Bryobacteraceae; genus JANWVO01. The sequence continues at coordinate 10,543 of DYJN01000055.1, read as the reverse complement.
AAGGGTGAGGGTCTGGTTGCTGGCCGGGGCGATGCTCTGCACGGCTGCGGCGGCGCAGAAGCCGTGCAGCCAGGTGGCGGTGTACATGCCATGCGAGCTGGATTTCGAGATCCCTCCCGAAGAGGCGGCCAAACACGCGAACCCCTATGAGTCCGTGGATCTGCGGGCGGAGTTCCGGTCGCCGGAGTTCAAGACGTATCTGGCGCATGCGTTCTGGCGCGGCGGGCGGCGGCTGACGATCCGGTTTACGCCGACGGAGGCGGGGAAGTGGACATACCGCGTGACAAGCAACCTGCCGGCTTTCGACGGGCAGCAGGGCAACTTCAGCGCCGCGGCTGCGCCGCCCCCGGCGGCGTTCATCCGCAGGGCGAACGTCCACCACTGGCAATACACGGAAGCGCGCAAGCCGCATCTCTACATGGGCGCCGAGGATCAGCCCGGCACGGCTGTCAGCGCCTGGGCGGCGAGGAAGTTCACGCACCTCGCCGTGCGCGTGCTGCCCGGGGAGGCGTTCACCGCCCCCGACCATCCGCAGCCGGAGTGGTTCGAAAAGCTCGACGCCCGGGTGTACGAAATTCACTCCGCCGGCATCACGGTGGACTTCCTGCTGGCGCGTACGCCGGCGGAACTGGCGAAAATCGCCTCCACGCCGGCGCAGCGCGAGCGTCTGGTTCGCTACCTGACCGCCCGCTATGCGGCGTTCAACAGCACGTGGCAGCTGGTCGAGGAATGGGAAACTCAACCGGGCGCGCGGGAATTGCTGAAGGAATTCGGCCTGGCCATCAAGAAAATGGACCCATTTGGACACCCGATTTCCACGCGCGCGCGCGATTCTTCCGCTTTTTTGGGCCGTGATGGATGGATGGACCATGCGATTTACGGGCCGGACCGCGACGATCTGATCGCCGTGGAGCACCAGAGCAACACGGCGCCGCAGGTGGCGCTGATCGACGGCTCGCTTCCGCCGGACGAATTCCGGCGCCGGCTCTGGAACGCCGTGATGAGCGGAGCCTATCCTTCGATGAAAGGCGCGGTGCAGCCCGATTCGCCGAACGCGAGGACGATGGAGGCGTGGTTCCGGTTCATGAGCGAGCGCGTGCGGTTCTGGGACACGCAGCCTTACTTCGATGTCGAGGGCGGACGTGCGATCGCGCTGCCCGGTCTTCAGACGGAAGACTATGACCTGCCGGCGACCGAGTATCTCGTCTACATCGAAAAGCCCGGTCCGGTGAAGGTGACCACGCGCAAGCACACGTATAACATCTATTGGGTGAACCCCTCCACCGGAGAAGCGCGCAAGGAAAAGAAGGACTGGAAAGGCGAGCTGTATGCAGTCTCGCCGCCCTCCTCTTCCGGCGATTGGGTGCTGCATCTTTCGCGCGACGGACGGAAGGAAGGGATGCTGCGAAGCTACAAGTTCGAGTCCTGGCCCGTGCCGGTGCAGGAGCCGGAGCGGAGTCCGCAGAAGGCGCCCTTCGAGCTGACGAAGCCGGCTATGGGAGACACGCTGCCGGCGGGCGTTCCCGCGCCGTATGAGATCACGCTGAAGCGGCAGACGTCCGGGACAAGGAGAATGACTTACGTGCTCACGGGCGAGATCGTGCAGGACGGCGAAGGCGCGCGCTACCTGGCCTCCGGTCCCGCGGGCGCGTTCACGGTGGATCCCATGCTGATGAAATCCGGCTCCGGCGCGCTGGCGGTGCGGCTCGCGGCCCTGAATGCGGCAGGAAAGCTGTACCTGCTCGATTATGTTTTCACGGTGAAAAAGAAACAGTGATTCTGCATCATTCCGGGCGAATTCCCCTGCATTTCGCGAATATCCACGGCAATTCAGGCCGGCTTCCGGCGCGGCGCCGGAACGGCTTGCCGGAGGCGGCGGCGTGACGCGGATCGTGGCGATCGATACGACGTCCGAGTTCGGCAGCCTGGCGCTGGCTGAAGACGGCCGGATCCTTGAAGAGGTGCTGCTGCACTCGCCCGACGGGTTTGCGCACGTGCTCTTCCAGCAGTTGGAGCGGCTGCGCAAGCGGCACGGCTGGCAATGGGAGCAGGTGACGGGTTTCGCCGCAGCGGCAGGACCCGGATCGTTCACGGGCGTGCGCGTGGGTCTGGCGGCGGCCAAGGGGCTGGCGGAAGCCAGCGGAGCCTTGGCGGCAGCGGTCTCGAACCTGCAGGCTATGGCGAGCTTCGGCAGTTCGCCTCTGCGGGCGCCGTTTTTCGACGCCAGGCGCGGCGAAATCTACGGCGCGCTCTACAACGATCATCTGGAACCTCTCGGCGCAGAAGTCGTGACGAAATTCTCCGCCTGGCGCGCCTCATTGCCCGCGGGAGCGGAACTGCTGACGCCGGATCCGGCTCCGTTCGGCGTCGAGGCGACGGTCACGCCGCGGGCGCTGGCGGGCGCAATTGCTCTGCTGGCGTTCGACCGCCTGGAAGATCCGGCGAAACTGGACGCCAACTACGTCCGCCGCTCGGACGCTGAACTCCACTGGCGGGAGCCGGGCGCGTAGCCTGCATTCGGGCGATTTCCGCAGGCGCGGAAATCCGCGCCCGGCTATCGGCCGTTCACGCCGCCTGGCAGCTGAACCGCTCCTGCCCGCCCGCCTGGCGCCGGCGTGCGCAGGAACGTGATCGCCCAGTCGGAAATGCCGTGAATGTAGAGCCGCGCCCGCTGTCCTGCCAGCGTATCGGTCTCTCCACGCTGAATGCCGATCACCTGCGGATAGTAGCCGGGCAGGAATCCGATGTCTTTCCTGTCCATGAGCTTCGTGGGCCAGGTCCAGTCCTGCGCAGCGATTCTGCTGTTGCTGAACGAGATGTAGATCCCCTCCTGCGGCCAACCGGGAGAACAGCAGGAGCGGTTCAGCAGCATGACGTAGCGGCGCAGATAGGTGTTATAGTGGACGGCCGGTCCCCAGAAGGAATCCGTGTCAGCCCGCTGCCATTCCACCCGCGCGGGAAAGATGGGCGTGCAGCGCCCGCCCAGACCCGGTTCTTCCCATTTGCCGTCGAAGTACTTCCAGACTTTTCCTGCCGGGCTGAACCGGTCCTTCCAGGCGAGACGAGCCACGCAGATGCCCTGCTCTTCGCGAGGGCCCGAATAATTAGTGAAATAGAAATAGAAATATTCCTTCAGGCGGTCTGGTACTACGGAAAAGTCCCCGTGTCCACCGGCAAAATAACCGTTATTTGCGGTGCAGTCGTGCGGATGCCCGGATTCGAGAACGATGCCGAGGTCGATCAGGCTGCGCCCCCCGTCGTGGGAAAGAGCAGCGCCGATTTTCGGGCTGGTGAGCGGCAGAGAGCCGCAGACGCCGCCGGGCTCGTGGTGATACCAGCCGAACACAACCTTGCCCACCCGCTGCGCTGCCTCCACCCACAAGGGTGCGTGCGAGACGGCGCCGACATCGACGGGCTGGCTTTCCCATTCCGTGAACTGGTTGCCGCCGGTACTGACCATCAGCGGCTGGCCGGTGGAAGTGAAGACGTGAAATGCGCCTCCGAACCAGAAAGTCGAGCTGTTGCCGTCTGGACGAACCGGCAGCTCGAGGCGCGGGGCGGGCGTCAGCATCCAGGATTGCGCTTGAGCCGGAGGCGCCAGGGCGAAGGCGATCGAAAGCGCACCGAGCAGGAGCGATTGCCAGGGATCGGCATCCGCTCTCCCGAAAGGCTGGCAGCCTTCGCCGGCTTTCGGAGTTGCCATGCCTGTCAAGACGCAGCCGGGGCAGGGCGGATTACTCCTTTTCGCGCCGGAATCGCCCGGGGCGGCAGAGCTGCCGCGCACGGTATCTGAGCGTGCGCCGCCCTTGTCTCGAGCCGGTCTTTCAACACCCGGGAGCCTCGCCGGAGACGGCGTGACGCCTGACACCCGTCGCCGGAGACGCCGTGCCGGACCGTGAGATAATGCCGGATGGCCGGGTGGGTTCTCCGACGGCATTCTGATGCGAAACAGGATTCTGCAGCTGGCCGCGGCGCCTGTGACACCACCGGCGGCGGGGCGTCTTTTGGCATTGGCGGGGATCGTGTGGCTGCTGGCAGCCTCGATGCCCGAACTTCCATTGCCCATCCCCACCGGCGTCGATGGCGCCTGGTATTACGCCCTGAACCTGATCCACCGGGACGGCGGCCGCATCGGTCCGGACGTCGTCTTCACGATGGGGCCGCTCGGATACCTGACGGTGCCGGATCCGGAAATCACTCCGTGGTGGCAGCCTCTGCTGCTGCGTGTCATCGCCTGGGCGGGACTGGCGTGGGGCGTCTTGCGCCTGGCAGGAGCCTGGCCCCGCTGGGCGGTGCTGGGCGTCGCGGCGGTGCTGTGCTCGCCTGCGCTTCTCGCCTATCACTATCCGGACGTCTGGCAGGCGAGTTATCTCGCGGCGTTGCTCGTCTGCGCCGCCGCTCCTTCGGCTGGCGCGTTCGTCATCGCCGGAGCGCTGACCGGCATTACGCTGTTGCTGAAAGCGAACGAAGCCCTGTCGGCTCTCGCCATCTTCTCGGTGCTCCTGCTTGCCCGCGGGCGCATGCTGCCCCAGAGGGGTCTCTGGCTGATCGCGATTCCGCCGGGCATCCTGTTGGCGGGCGCATGGGCGGTCAACGGCGGGATCGGGACGGTCTTCCCATACCTGCTCGGAGCCATGGAAGTGGTCCGCGGTTTCACGGAGGCATCCTCGATCGTGGGTCCGCTGTGGCAGTTGGGGTTGTTTCTCCTGCTCTGGGGCTGCTTCATCGCACTGGCGCTGATGGATTCCGGCCTCTCCTGCCTGCGCCATCCGGCGTTCTGGTGCGCGATGCTGCAGGCGTTCCAGGGCTTCAAGCATGGCATGGTGCGCCAGGATGGACACGCGGACATGGCGCTGCTGAAACTCGCCGCGGGCGCGCTTTTCCTGCTGGCCATCCTCCGCGAGCAGGCATTCCGGAAGGCCCTCGTGCTGCTGGCCATGCTCTGCTGCGGCTTCACCTGGATCTACATGGCCGATGTGCGGACGCTGCATTTTCACCGCGGCCTCGCCTCGCTCACGCCGGGCGGCATCGTCAGGACAGCGCGGGATCTGGCGGCGTACGAGACCGCTTATGCGCAGACTGGCGCGAGGTCGAGAGAGCTTCGCGCCCGCCTGCGTCTGGGCGAACCGTACCACTCGCTGATCGGAGCAGGGAGCGTGGATGCGTTTCCCGATCAGATCGACTGGATTCGGGCAAATGAATGGAAGTACCGCGCGCGGCCGACGATTGACTCGATCACGGCCTTCACGGCGCGCTTGAACCGGCTCAACGAACGGCACTTTGCGGGACCGCGCGCGCCGGACTTTGTGCTCTTCTTCTTTGAGGCCATCGACGCGCGGCATCCGTTGATGCAGGACACGGGCACGGTGCGGGAGATGCTGGACCGGTATCAGGTGGCGCATGAAGGACCGAAGGCGCTGCTGCTGAAGCGCCGCGCGCAGCCGCTTGAGACCCGGTTCCGCGCCGTTGGCGAGACCGTTGCGGGGTGGGAGGAGCCTTTCACTCCGCCTGCGGCAGGCGCTGGAGAGACGGTCTGGGCCAGCATGGAGATCGTCCCGTCCCTCTGGGGGAGGCTGCGCTGGTTCTTCTTCAGGACCGATCCGCCGATTCTGGAGACCGGCTTCGCCGATGGCCGGATCCTGTGGATACGGCTCCTGCGCGAGACGGCGCTTGAGCCGCTGCCCGTGACACCGCTGCCGCGCGATCTCTCAGAAGCCGCTCAATACTTGCAGAACCAGCCGCTGCCCTCCGGCGCGCAGGTGCTCCGCTTGGTCTTCCGCACCAACGGCAGGGAGCAATACAGTCCACGGATTCGCGTCCGCTGGTACGCGGCGAGCCGCTGAGCGGACGCCAGGCGAGCCGTTTGTTGAAGCAGTGCGGCATCCCGTGTGCTGTGCGCAGGCGCGCTGGCGGGGGCGGACGGGGGCCGCTTCTTTCGCGCCTTCGGCGCTTCGGGCGCGGCACTCTTGGCCTGCGGCGCTTCAGAGGCGGACAGGGGCCGCTTCTTTCGCGCCTTCGGCGCT
>DYJN01000055.1:0-4420 GCA_020723085.1 Arcobacter sp. | reverse complement strand
AGGCGGACAGGGGCCGCTTCTTTCGCGCCTTCGGCGCTACAGGCGCGGCACTCTTGGCCTTCGGCGCTTCGGGCGCGGCACAGGCCGTGCGCCTGCGCCGCGCCGATCGCATCGCTGGAGCGCTTCGCGTCAGAAGTCGGCGCGGATGCCGAACTGGATCTGCCGGCGGTCGTCGCTGACGCCGGAGATCTGGCCGAACAGCGGGCTGGCCGGGGTCGTGTTGATCCCGCTCAGCCGGTGGCGGTTGAACAGGTTCAGGAACTCGGCGCGGAACTGCACGCGCGTGCCTTCGCGCGGAGTCCAGTTCTTCTGAAGGCTCGTGTCCTCGCTGTAGAAGGCGAATCCGCGGAGCTGGTCAATGAGGCGCGCCGCGTTGCCCCGCGCGTAGCGGTTGACCTTGACAGGATCGACCACCATCGAGGTGTTGATGTAAGTCTTGTCCGGGCGCGGCGTATTGATGTCGGTCATGTCGAACTTCCCGGCGTCGAAGCTCGAATTGTAGAGAGGCTTGCCGTTGGTGATGAGGAAAGGCCGGTTGGTGGCGAAGTTGGAGTTGGGGGTGCCGGTGGCGCCCAGACCCATCGGCAAGCCGGAGGAATAGTTGCCGATGTACTGCAAGGTCCAGCCGCCGGCGATGAAGTCGAGCCACAGGGGGATGTCCTTGCCGCGGGCGCGCGAGCGCCCAAAGGGCAGGTCGTAAGAGGCGCCGGCCTTGAGCACGTGCCGCTGATCGTACTCCATGACGCTCTTTTCGAGCCGCAGGTTGTAATAGTCGAGCGGGCGGCCCCAGTTCATGCCCCAGGTGTCGCCGAAGGTGGAGCTGACGTTGCCCATGGTCTTGGCGAACGTGTAGTTGGAGCTGAATTGCAAGCCGTGGGAATAGCGCTTGTTCCACTGGAGTTGCAGCGCCTGGTAATTGGAGAAGCCCAGCGGCACGTTCCAGCTGTACAGTGCGCTCCAGTAGATCACGGTGGGGTAGGGCGACAGGGTCTGCCAGAGCGGGATCCATTCGCCGTCGTTGCCGTACGGGTAGCGTCCGCCGAGCTGCTTGACGGAGGCGGGGATGGAGGCGTCATTGTTGACCCAGCCGCCGAGGGTGTCGCCGAGCGAGAGCACCGAGTACGGGAGCTGGAAGGGGCGGCGGATTTCGTTGGCCAGCAGGCCGACGCTCTGCGTGCCCACGTAGCCGATGTCGACAACCATCTGCCCGGGAAGTTCGCGTTGGAGGTTGAAGTTCCACTGCATGGTGTAACCGACGCGCCCGCCGTCAGGATCCCAGCTGACCGGACCCCAGATGTACTTGGCCAGCGAAGGGTCCAGTTCCGCCTTGCGGATGACGCCGTTATAGCCGTCGTCCCAATTGAAGGCGGGCAGGTTCGGCGCAGGACGCTGAACCTGATTGGTCATGGTGAAGCCGGTCTTGTTGCCCCATGGCACGCCCGACCACCCGTTGGGAATGCGCGGCGAGTAGAAAATGCCGAAGCCCGAGCGGATGGTCATCTTCGTGGACTCGGGCAACTGGTATGCGAAGCCGATGCGCGGCCCCCAGGTGGTCCAGAGGTTGTTGTCGTAAAACATGCGGCGCCCGTTGCGGCCCGGGCCGGCGCCCGCAAACTCGACGGCGCCCTTGATGCCGTACTTCGGATCGGCGAGGTCGAGATTGAAGTTGTGCAGGCGGTCGTACTTCTCCGTGCCCTGCGGCTGGAAGTCCCAGCGCAGGCCGATGTTGACGGTGAGCCGGCGGCTGACCTTCCAGTCGTCCTGGACAAACCAGCTATACATGGGGAACTGGCTGCCAACGGGGACGTCGATGTTGACGCTGGCGCTGGTGACCTGGCCGAGCAGCATCGATGCGAAGCCATGACCGGTCTGGTTGAAGCCGGGCAAGCCGGTGACGTCGGCCGAGAAGTTGAACCGGCCGGGGCCGGCGTTGTTGCGCCAATTCAGGCCGTTCCAGCGGTAATCGAAGCCGAACTTGAAGGCGTGCTTGCCGCGGAGCCAGCTCAGGGTGTTGACGAACTGGTAGGCGGTGCCGGCGCCAACGTCATTGGCCTGGTATCCCAGAGTGGGGAAGCCCACGCGGTCGCCTGACAGGCCCGCGATTTCGGGGAAGTTCAAGTCCTGGCGGATGCCCTTGATGCCGAGGATCTGGGCGCCGGGTTCCTTGACGTGCTTCGACGTGGAGGGATTGATCTGGCGGTTGTAGGCCACCAGCATGTGGTTGAGGATCGTGGGCGTGACCGTCCAGTCATGGGCGATGCGCACGTAGTGGGAGGCGACCCATTGGAGACGGGCGCGGCTCAAGGGTCCGCCGTTGGGGTCGTTGAAATCCCAGACGCCGCCCTGATCGAGCAGCGTGCGCGGACGGTCGACAAACACGAACGAGCCCGACAGGCGCTGATTGGAGTTGATCTGGAAGTCAGACTTGGTGGAGAACTGCGTCTGCTCGAAGCCTGCCTGGTTCGAGACGGGGAAGAAAGAGTTGTTCAACAGCGTGGGCAGCGCCGGCTTGTAGTGCTTCAGCATGAGATCGCGCAGGTTGAGGGCGACTTTCGACATCCGGGCTGACGGGATCTGGTTGTTGGGGAATAGGTCGCGGACGACCTGCCCGCCGACCAGCCGGTAGCTGGCGGGGTCATAGATGGCGCCGCGGGGCACGTCGCGGCCAAGAGCGTCCTTGCCGAGAATCTCGCCGGTGAGGTAGTTGCTGAAATCGCCGTTCCACCAGGCTTCCGTGGGAACGGTGACGGAGGGCGAGCCGCCGCCAGCATATTGCTCCTTGTATTTCTCGTAGGCCGCGTAAAAAAACCAGCGGTCTTTTCCCGAAAACAGCTTGGGAATTCCGACGGGGCCCCCGAGAGAGGCCGCCCAGTTGTGGCGGCGGTCGTAGCGCCGCGGCCGGCCGAAGAAGTTGTTGGCGAAGGTGTTGGCGTCGAAGCTCTCGTTGTGCAGTTGGAACATCCCGCTGCCGTGGTACTGGTTGGTGCCGGACTTCATGGCGAAGTTGAAGACGCCGCCGGCGGTGCGGGTGAATTCGGCGCTCATGCCGCTGGTCTGGATCTTGAATTCTTCCAGAGCTTCCATGGACGGGCTGGACTCTCCCATGTGGCCGCTGATGTAAATGGTGGCCGAGGCGCCTTCGAGCACGACCTCCTTCGAGAAGGAAGGCGCGCCGTTGATGTGGCTGGTCCAGTTGTTGCCGCTCACGCCGGGGGTGAGCTTGAAGGCGAAGTTTTCGGCGTAGCGGCCGCCGCTGAAGCCGAGCGGGAGATCGATGACCTGGCGCGTGCCGAGCACTTGGCCGACTTCCGGGGTCTCGGTGTTCAACAGCGGCGCCTCCGCCGTGACGGTGAGCGATTCGGTCGTGGCGCCGACTTCCAGACGGACATCGACGCGGACGACATCCTGAATGCTCAGACGGATGCCATCGCGGACCACTTTCTTGAAGCCCTGCGCTTCAAACTCCACGCGGTATTCTCCAATCGGAAGATTGGGCGCGCGGAACTGGCCGGACTCGTTGGTCCGGGTTTCCACGGCGAGGTTTGTGGTGGTTTGAACAATGGTGACCTTGACCTGTGGGACAACGGCGCCGGTCGGGTCAGTGACCGTTCCGACCAAAGTAGCGCGGTCCTGCTGCGCCCAAAGGCAGGCGGAGAGCAGGACGGCGCACCAAAGCAAGCTGCACAATTGTTTCATCATGGAACCTCATTCCTAAGCGATCATCGAAAAGGCAACTCCCTGCGGTCACGAGACACGGCACTCGGCCGCGCTGCGCGCGGCCCGTGCCCGAGGCGAACCGCAATCGCTTACAGGGCGCACCGATCGAATTGCGGTGTCAAGGACGGACCCAACACAGCAGGAATTAAATTCCTTCATCGCATTCCGGTGCCGCCAGAGAGCGCATCGCGCCGTCGGGCCGGCGGCGGATCCGAAGCGGCAGCACGCGTTCCAAGGGCCGGCAGAGGCGGACAGGGACCGCTGCGTCCTCGCCGTGGGCTTGGTTCCTCCGGACGTCAGAGGCGCCGGCAGGCGGCCTCGGCGGAGGGGCCTGGTTTCGGTTTGTTCCGCAGATCCGTTGGTGGACGCGCGGTTTTGGCGTGCCATGTTCAGAGCCGGCCTTGGTTCGGAGGCAGGGAGAAGCCGTGCCGGAAGTGGGATCGGGAAGCGTGCCAAGGCCCGGCGTGCCGGGGAAAGCTGGGGCAAGATCCCCAGAAAGAGAACGACGGGCAGGACTGCGTCGAAGTGCAGCCATCGCCCAAGGGCGGTGGGAGCCGCGAGTGGAGCGGCGAGCCGCAACCGCGCCGGGAGGGAGCTTTCGATTTCAGCTGGATGGACCATGTGTTGGAGGGGGGGCGGCGAGAGGAGGGGCGGCAGCGGGGACGGGGGCCGCTTCTTTCGCGCCTTCGGCGCTTCAGGCGCG
>DYJN01000010.1:74750-80298 GCA_020723085.1 Arcobacter sp. | reverse complement strand
CGATCGTCCCAATGTTGACGTGCGGCTTGCTGCGGTCAAATTTTTCTTTCGCCATACAAACGGCTCCCTGATGCCAGAATTGGTGACTCACCTGGTTCGCCGTCTGGCTGGTGGGCGCGGGCTCGCGGACCGGCCCGCCGGAGACTGCGGGGGACCAGATCGAATCGGGGAATAAACTCTGGAGCCGATGACCAGGTTTGAACTGGTGACCTCGTCCTTACCAAGGACGCGCTCTACCACCTGAGCTACATCGGCTCAATCCCTACTTTAGCGCACTTCCCGGAGGTTCGCGCAAGCGCCCCGCGCGCATGCAGCCGGACTCGCCGCCGGCCGCAGGGGTGGTGGACAGGGGAGGATTCGAACCTCCGTAGCTCGCAAGGAGCGGCAGATTTACAGTCTGCTGCCATTAACCACTCGGCCACCTGTCCACATCGCGCCGGCTGAGCCAGTGGTGACGATTTCACTATAGCGCAGCCGCTGCCGTTGTTGCAGCATCGGCGGAGGCGCCGTGCGCACCCTGCCGGCGCGGGCGGGCGCCGCCGGTCAGGTTGACAAGCACTTCAGGGTCCGATATAGTTCTGAAGTGTCGCACTTTCAATAATTTGTACTGAATCTGAAAGGCGGCGGCGATCACCGGTCTGAAGTTGGTTCTCAGCAGAGAGCCGTGATGGTGTCGGCTTCATCCCTGATGGCGATGAATGAGCCGGGCGCCGCACGGGCTGCCGGGACCGGCAGGCCGGCGGAAGTTGTGGCGTTTTCGGAGTCTGGCGCATGACCGGCAACCAGGAAGACCGCCCGGTGGAGTATCCCGCCAACGGCGAAGAGAATTACGAACGACTGCTCGACGATTACGGCCATCTCGAGCCGCCCGCAGAGGGCGAGGTGATGATGGGCCATGTGCTCGAGGTGACTCCGGAAGGCTTGATCGTCGATGTGGGGCTCAAGCAGGAGGGCTTCGTCCCCATTGAGCAGGTATGCACGCCCGAAGGCGCCGTCACGTATCAGCCGGGCGATTCGATCGAGGTCATGCTCGACCGGCGCCGCGAAATGGAAGGCTACGTCCTGCTGTCGCACGAACGCGCCAGCCGGATCCGCGCTTGGGAGACGCTCGACAAGGCTTACCGGGAAGGACTGGCCGTGAGCGGCCGCGTGACAGGCCGGGTGAAAGGCGGCCTGAGCGTGGATGTCGGATTGCCCGCGTTCATGCCCTCGACGCAGTCCGACATCCGCCCGCTGCATAATCTCGATTCGCTCATCGGCGCCGACATCGCGGTGAAAGTGCTGAAGCTGAACCGCCGGCGCAATAACATTGTGGTCTCGCGCAAGGCGGTGATGGAGGAAGAGATCCATTCGCGCAAGGCCACTCTGCTGGAGCACCTGCACGAAGGCGACCTCGTGACCGGGGTGGTGAAAAACCTGACCGAGTACGGAGCCTTCATCGACCTGGGAGGCATCGACGGCCTGCTGCACGTGTCCGACATCTCATACGGCCGCGTGGCGCACCCGCGGGACGTGCTGCAGGTGGGGCAGGAGATCACAGTGCGGGTGCTCAAATTCGACCGCGAGAAGGAGCGCATCTCGCTCGGCCTCAAGCAGGTGCTGCCCGATCCCTGGGAGACGGTGGCGGAGCGCTATCAGCCAGGCATGCGCGTGGTGGGGCGCGTGGTGAGCGTCACCGACTACGGCGCCTTCGTCGAACTGGAGCCGGGCGTGGAAGGCCTGATCCACATCTCGGAGATGACCTGGAGCCGGCGCATGAAGCATCCGTCGAAGGTGGTGCACGTCGGCGACAATGTGGAGAGCGTGGTGCTGGACGTGCGGCCGAAAGACCGGCGCATTTCGCTCGGCATCAAGCAGCTCGAACCCGATCCCTGGACGACGGTGGACAAGCGCTACTCGGTGGGCAGCGTGGTGGAAGGCCGGGTGAGGAAGCTGGCTGATTTCGGAGCGTTTATCGAGATCGAGGAAGGCATCGACGGGCTGGTTCACGTCTCTGATCTCTCCTGGACGAAGCGCGTGCAGCACCCGTCGGAGATCCTGAAAAAAGGCCAGGTGGTCCAGGCCGTCATCCTCGGCATCGACGCGCCGAACCGGCGGCTCTCGTTGGGCATCAAGCAGCTTCAGCCCGACGCCTGGGAGACGTTTTTCCGCCAGCATGCGATCGGCGACATCGTTCGCGGCAAGCTTACACGCGCCGCCAATTTCGGCGTGTTCGTCGAACTGGCGCCCGGGGTGGAGGGCCTGTGCCACAATTCGGAAATCCCCGCCGAGATGCGCAAGCAGTCGCCTCCTCTGCCGATGGGGCAGGAGCTGAAGTTCAAGATCATCAAGATGAACGAGGCGGAAAAGCGCGTGGGCCTGACGCTGGTTACCGACGAGGACGCGCGGGAGCTGGAGCGGCTGGGCGATTATCACCGTCAGGCTGCTGAAGCCACGCAGCACATCGAGGAGGCGTTACAGGCGCAGCCGCCTGCACCGTCCGCCGCCGCGCCCGAGGCCGGCGAGACAACTCATGAGGAACGGGAACAAGATGACCAAAGCTGATCTGATCGAGGAGATTTCGCGCGTCTGCGAGTTCACGCGCAAGGATTCGGAGGTGATCGTCGAGGCGATCTTCGGCAGCGTCGTGCGCGCCCTGCGCGAAGGCGACAAGATCGAGATCCGCGGCTTCGGCAGTTTCCGCACGCGGCAGCGGAAGGCGCGCATCGGGCGCAATCCGAAGACCGGCGCGCGCGTCGACGTGCCGGCCAAGCGCATTCCGTATTTCAAGCCGAGCAAGGAGCTGAAGGACCTCGTCAACCAGGAGCAGCCGCAGCCGGCGCCTCCTTCCGAGTGACGTCCGCGCGGCGGCTGCTGTCATGGACCGTCTCTGGAGCCCCTGGCGCTACCACTACGTGAGCACCGTCTCGCCGGGCGATGAGTGCATCTTCTGCGCCAAGACGCGCGAGAACCGCGACGAGGACAACCTCATCCTGTTCCGCGGACGGCTCAACTACGTCCTGTTGAACCTCTTCCCCTACACGACAGGCCACCTGATGATCACGCCTTACCGGCATGTGGCGCAGCTGGAAGAGCTCGCCGCGGAGGAGGCGGCCGAATTGATGGAGCTGGCGCGGCTCTCGGTGCGGCATCTGAAGAGCGCGTACCGGCCCCAGGGCTTCAACCTGGGCATGAATCTTGGCGAATGCGCCGGCGCGGGCATCGCCGGGCACCTGCATATGCACGTGCTGCCCCGCTGGACAGGCGACGCCAACTTCATGACGACCATAGCCGAGACGCGCGTTATGCCGGAGGATTTGCGCGAGACCTGGCGCAAGCTGTCCGCCGCCTTCCGCAGCGGCTGATCTGGCGGGCCGGCGCGATACTGGAAGCGGGGCGCCCGTGATCGTTTCGGCCAGCTACCGCACCGATATCCCCGCTTTCTACGCCGAGTGGTTCCTGCGCCGCATGGAGGCGGGCTTCGCGCTGGTCCGCAATCCTTATGCGGCGCGCCTGTACCGCGTGGACCTGCGGCGCGAGCGGGTGACGGGATTCGTCTTCTGGACGCGCAATTTCGGCCCGCTGCTGGAACATCTGGACCGTTTGCGCGCCTTCGGGCGGCCGTTTGTGGTGCAGTTCACGGTCACGAACTACCCGCGCGCCATCGAGCCGGCGGTGATTCCGGCCGACAAAGCCATCGGGCAGATGCGCCGGCTGGCGCGCGAGGTTCATCCGCAGTGCGCCGTCTGGCGCTACGACCCCGTGCTGTTCACATCGGTCACTCCGCGCGGATTCCACCTGGCCAACTTCGGCGATTTGGCTTCGCGGCTGGAAGGCGCGACAGACGAAGCCGTGATCAGCTTCGCGCAGATCTACGCGAAGTCGCGCCGCAATCTGGACGCCGCGGCGCGGCGGCACGGCTTCGCGTGGGAGGATCCGTCCGATGAGGCGAAGCGCGAGCTGGCAGCGCGGCTGGCGGAGCTGGCGCGGCGGCACGGCATGCGGCTGACGGTGTGTTCGCAGCCGGAGTATGCGGCCGAAGGAGCAGAAGAGGCGCGGTGCGTGGATGCGCGGCGTCTGGCGCGGATCAGCGGCGAGCCGTTGTCGGCGCCGCTGAAGGGCAACCGGCCGGGCTGCGCCTGTTACGAGTCGCGCGATATCGGGGAGTACGACACCTGCCCGCACGGCTGCCTGTACTGCTATGCCGTGCGCCACCGCAGATTGGCGCTGGCGCGCTACCGCGCGCATGATCCCGCATCGCCGTCGCTGCTGCCGCTGGATGAGGCGGAGCCCCTGCGCGGGCTGCCGCTATTGGAGGGCTGAGCTCTTCAGCCCGCCGACACAAAGAGGGCCTCCCTGTTGAGGGAAGCCCTCGATGGAATCCCGCTGTGGAGCCGGCAAGCGGCTGTGGAGTCAGCGTGCAGCGCGGCGGCGAGCCAGCAGCCCGATGCCGATCAAGCCGAGGCCAAGCATGGCATAGGTGCCCGGTTCCGGAACCGGCTCATACTGGAACTGCACCAGAGTGAAGTCAGACTGATTCGTGCAATTCCCAGAGCCGCATGAGCCTGGCAGCGCGGTGAACTCCACCTTGACGATGTCATCGACCGGGTAACCGCCGAACGGATTGGTGATGAGCCACACGGCGCCGCCTGAAGCGGTCGAGGGGGACAAGTTGGTGAGTGTGCCCGGTCCGGACCAGACGGCGGTGTCCGGGGGAATCGACGGATCGTAGGTGTTCGTGAGCGTATAGACGTTGGTGCCACCGCCCTGGTGCCAGATCGTGACCTGGGCAACTTCCTGCACATCGTTGAACTCAGGGCCATCGAAGAGCACGCCAATCGTGAGGGATGGCACCCAGAACGGGAGACCACCCGAAAGGACTTCCCCGGTGAGGAACTCTTGAATATCGATCTCGTTCGAGGTGTTTCCGCCCGAGATTCCCACGCCCGTGTAGCCCGCGACGGTTTTGAGCTGGAAGGTTCCGGGCACCGCCGTCCAGTTGAGCCCGCCGACAGTTGCGCTGGAAACCCCAGTGGGGAAGTCCGCTCCGTTGATGGTGATGACAGTGGCGCTGGAAGGCGCAGCCAGCAGAAGAATCAATGCCGCTGCGCCAAGACAGCTCAGCCAGCCGTTAAGTTTACTCATGGCATCCTCCTGTATTCGCGTTTTGTTCAGCCGATGCCGCCGTGCTCCAGAGCTTCTGCGCAGAGTCCCTCCACACGGCTGCCTCCTTAATGCTTGTCCCCGGCTTTGTATGCGCCAATAGCCCGTTTTTCGGTTTCGTAACAGTACCGGACCGGCATCAGAGAGCCGTGCAGATGTAAAGAACGGGGCCCGGGACCGCGCTCGAGAAGGACGCGGCTTCGTGCAAGATGAAGGCATGGACCTCTTGCGGAAATCCTCGACACGCCGTCAGTGGCTGGCAGCCGCGGTCTCGAGCGCCCCGGCGCTGTTCCCGGCGCCTCAAGAGCAGCCGGCTGGCTGGCCATACGCCGCGGAGATCCTGCGCCGCATTGTTGCGCCGC
The DNA here is from genome assembly GCA_020723085.1 of Arcobacter sp. Classification (GTDB taxonomy): domain Bacteria; phylum Acidobacteriota; class Terriglobia; order Bryobacterales; family Bryobacteraceae; genus JANWVO01. Next base: position 74,794 of record DYJN01000010.1, on the reverse strand, counting down.
GGTTTCCGCCCCGCGATTTCGACGTCAGCCGCTACGGCGGGCGA
>DYJN01000010.1:0-74701 GCA_020723085.1 Arcobacter sp. | reverse complement strand
CGCGATCCGCGCCTGTCACGAGGCGGGCGGCGGGCGCGTGATCGTGCCCAAGGGCGTTTGGGCCACTGGCCCCGTGCATCTGCGCTCGCGCGTCAACCTGCATCTGGAGGAAGGCGCCACGCTGCGCTTCCACACGGATCCCAAGCGCTACCTGCCGCTCCAGCCGGTCTTTTGGGAAGGCATGGAGTGCCTGAACTACTCTCCCTTGATTTATGCGGCGGATCAGCAGGAGGTGGGCGTCACGGGGGCGGGCGTGCTCGACGGGCAGGCCGATTGCGAGCACTGGTGGCCCTGGAAGGGGCGCACGAACTGCGGGTGGACAAAGGGTCAGCCCCGCCAGGGACCGGCGCGGGACCGGCTGATCCGGATGGTGGAGCAGGGCGTGCCGCCCCATCAGCGCGTCTTCGGCGAGGGCGCGTATCTGCGGCCGAACTTCGTCGTCTTCATCCGCTGCCGTCACGTGCTCGTCGAGGGCGTCACCATCCGCAACTCGCCGATGTGGGAGATTCACCCGGCGCTCTGCTCCAACGTGACCGTGCGCGGCGTCAAGGTCATCTCGCATGGGCCGAACAACGACGGATGCGACCCGGAGTGCTCCCGCGACGTGCTGATCGAAGGCTGCCTGTTCGACACCGGCGACGACTGCATCGCCATCAAGAGCGGGCGCAACGCCGACGGGCGGCGCCTGAGGACGCCCAGCGAAAACATCCTCATCCGGAATTGCGTCATGAGGGACGGCCATGGCGGCGTCACCATCGGCAGCGAAATCTCCGGGGGCGCGCGGCACATCTACGCCGAGCGGTGCCGGATGGACAGTCCGAACCTCGAACGTGTGCTGCGCCTGAAGACCAACGCCATGCGCGGCGGCGTGATCGAGCATGTCTATATGCGCGGCATCGAAGTGGGACAGGTGGCCGACGCTCTGCTGCACATCGATTTCTTCTACGAAGAGGGCGCCAACGGGCCGCACCTGCCCGTGGTCCGCGGCATCGAGATGGAGGACATCCGCTGCCGCAAGACGCGCTACGGCGTCTACATCCGCGGTTTCGAGAAAAGCCCGGTGCGGGACGTCGTGCTGCGGAACTGGGAGGTCGGCCAAGCCCCGGGCGGCAATGTCATCGAACACGCCGAAGGCGTCCGCAGCGAGCGTGTGCGCATGGGCGGCAAGCCCGTCAGCCTGTAAAGCCGGGCCTCAGAGGGCTTCGCCGAAAGGTTCGGAGAGGCGCTTCTTCCCGAGGCAGCGCTCGCGCGCATCGACGGTGGCGCGGCGCGCCTCGCGCGGTCCGCCCCAGCCCTGCGTGATCGCCACGCGTCCTTCCAGTTCCTTGTAGATGCTGAAGAAGTGCTCCAACTCGCGCTTGACGTGAGGAAGCACCTGGTCAATCGTGTGAATCTCGCCGTAGGGCGGATTGCGCGTCGGGACGGCGATCACCTTCTCGTCCATCTCGTCGCGGTCCACCATGCGCCGCAGCCCGGTGGGACGGACCTCGATCAGGCGCCGCGTGAAACTCGGCTCGCTGACCAGCGCAAGCACGTCCAATGGGTCGCCATCTTCGGCGAGCGTGCCGGGGATGAAGCCGTAGTCGCCGGGATAATGCCTCGGGGAATACAGCGCCCGGTCGAGCCGGAAGACGCCCAGCGCGCCGTCGTACTCGATCCTCTTGGCGGTGTTTTCGGGATCTCGACGATCATCGGCACGAGTTCAGGCGCTTCGAGTCCAGGATCGAGGTCGTACAGCTTCGGATGCACAAAAGTCAATGGAGCAAAGTCTCCGGCGCCGGGCTACCTCCCGAGACTACCCCAGGGTAGCCCCGCCATCACTCCCGGCTATCCCAAGCGATAGGCGAATAAAAGGAAAACAAAGGAGATATCGAAAAAAACTGCGAGGAAATCTCTTGCATTGTCCGCCCCGTTGGTCTTAGGATCGAATCACAGTGGCCCAAAAAGGGCCATCGGTGACCGATTCGGACCGAAATGGAAGACCAGCGGAACAGTTCGGCGTTCACCACGCCGCCGGCGGCTGCAAAGCCGTTGCGTGCGCCGCTGGGATTCTATCCCTGCAAGGTGGATTCGGCGGGAAGGCTGAAGCTGCCGGCGAAGTATCAGGAGTACTTGGACAAGCTGCCGGACAAATATCTGTTTGTGACCGAGTCCCGGGGGCTGGCGCGGATTTACACCAATGGAAGCTGGGAGCGGCGGCTGGCGCGGATCGACGACCCGCAACTGAGGTGGCGGGAGACGTTCCGCGCGGAGCTGGTGGGCTGCGACGTGGACGTGGATCCGCAGGGGCGCATCACGCTGCCGCAGCAGTTGCGCAAGGAGATGGGGCTGGAAGACAAGACCGTGCAGTTGCGGTTCTACGAGGACGTGATCACGATTTATCCGCCGGACAAGTTCGAGCAGGAACTGCGCCGGGTGGAAAGCCACCGGGAGAGCGATCAGGAACGGCTGTCGGCGCTGGGAATCGACTTCTGATGAGGCATGGAACACACGCCTGTCATGCTGCGCGAATCGCTGGAATATCTGGCGGTGCGCCCGGACGGCGTGTACGTGGACTGCACGTGCGGGCTGGGCGGTCATACGGCGGCGGTCGCGGAGCGGCTGGAAACGGGGCGGGTGATTGCGCTGGACCGCGACATGGACTCGCTCAGGCAGGCGCGCGAGCGCTGCGCCCCATGGGCGGAACGGATTCTCTTCGCACAAAGCGCTTTTTCCGAGCTTTCCTCCACTCTAGACTCTCTCCAACTGCCGCGCGTGGATGGAATCCTGGCCGATCTGGGCGTGAGCCGTTATCAGCTTACATCGCCGGAACGGGGCTTCACGCTTCAGGCAGCCGGACCGCTCGACATGCGGATGGACCGGCGGCAGAGCCTCACCGCTGCCGCTATTGTCAACCACTATCCGGAACGGGAACTCGCCCGGATCATCGAGGAACTGGGCGAGGAAAGGAGGCGCCTAGCGGAAAAAATAGCCAGAGCACTGGTGCGGGCGCGGCCGATCGCCGACACGGCGCAACTGGCGCGCGTGGTGGCCTCGGCTGCGCCCCGTGCCGGGAGACTCCATCCGGCTACGCGGGTATTTCAGGCCCTGCGGATGGCGGTAAACGACGAGCCTGGAGAGCTGGACGCGCTGCTGGGGCAGGCGCCCGGGCGGCTGAGGGCGGGGGGCAGGCTGGTGGTGATTGCGTTTCAGTCGCTGGACGACCGCAAGGTGAAGCAGCGGTTCCGGGAGCTGGCCCGGAGCGGAGGATACCGGTTGCTGACCCGGCATGTGATCCGGCCGGCGGAAGAGGAAAGGCGGGCCAACCCGGCAAGCCGCAGCGCAGTTCTGCGGGCATTGGAGCGGACAGAAGAGGGATGGATGGCAGGACAGGATTCAGGGAGGAATTGAGATGAGCGGCCTGGAAGCGTTGGTGGACTGGTTCGCCGCCGGCAGGGAGGCGGTTGAAGAGAGCGAGCGCAGCCTGGCGTGCGACGCGCGGCTGCGGGCGCTGCCGCGGGAAGAGATATTTCTGTACGTGAAGCCGATTGACAACACGCAGGTGCGCTGCGTGGCGCGGCGGAGCGAATGGATGAGCGGGGCCGCCACGGCAGCGGTGTTCCTGGTGGCGGCGCTGTGCATTATCGCCACCATCGTGCCATCGACGACGGTGCTGGCGATCAGCCACCGGATCGAAGCGCTGAATCAGGAAAAGGCCTCCCTGGTGAACGAGCTGCGCCGCTTGCGCAGCGACGAAGCGAGCCTGCGCAGTGCGGAGCGCCTGGAGCAGTACGCGGGCGAGCGGTTCATCGCGCCGCCGGCCAGGGCGCTGGTCTACGCGCCTCCGGGCAAGAGCGCGTTGGCGTCGCTGGACGCGCGTTGAAGCGGCGCCGGGCGGGGGCGCGGGCGGAAGGGGCGGCGTTGGCTTGAGGGCGATGAATCACGGGCAGCAGAAACTGGGTTCGAACCGGCGCGCGGCGATCGCCGGCGGCGTGCTGATGGGCCTGGCCTTGGCCGTGGTGGTAAAGCTGGTGGAATTCCAGGTGCTGAAGCATGAATACTACGCCGAGCGCGGCCGCCGGCAGCATCTGCGCGACGTGCGCCTGCCCGCGCTGCGGGGCGAACTGCTGGCGCGCGACGCCTATCCCCTGGCCATCAGCATCCGCACCGAATCCGCGGTTGTCAATCCGCAGCAGATCCGCGATCCGGAGTTCTTCGCCCGAGTCGTGGCTCCTGCGCTCGGCAAGAAGCCGGAGGAGCTGGCCGGTCCCATCGCGGCCAAGAAGCGGGCCGGAGGGCCGGGCGCTTCCTTCTACGTCGTGGCGCGGCACCTGACCCCGGAGCAGCGGGAGCGGCTGAAGCCTCTGCAGCGGACCTTTCCCATCCACATCCTGCCCGACGTGCGGCGCGAATATCCGAACGGCGTCACGGGCGCCCATGTCGTGGGCGCCATCGACGCCGAGGGCAATGGCAACGCGGGGGTGGAGCAAAAGCTGAACGAGGAGCTGAAGGGACGCGACGGACTGATGCAGGTTCTGGCCGGGTCGCGGCAGGACCGCTTCCTCACCTGGACCAGGCGCGACAGCCTGCCGGGCGTCAACGTGACGCTTTCCATCGACCGTGTGATCCAGCATGACGCGGAGCGCTTCCTGCGCGAGGGCATCGAGCAGGCAGGGGCGGAGAGCGGAACCGTGGTGGTCATGGATCCGCGCAACGGCGAGGTCCTGGCGCTGGCCAACTACCCTACTTTCGATCCCCGGCGGGAGAGGCCCACGCTGGAGGAAGCGGCGGCCCGGCACTCCAACATCGCCGTGCAGATTCCCTGCGAGCCGGGCTCGGTGATGAAGATAATCACCGTCACGATGGGGCTCGACACGGGCATCTTCCGCCCGGATTCGCCGATTTATTGCGAGAACGGCGCATTCCCGCGTCCGGGCAGGCGCGCCATCCACGACGTGCACCGCTACGGCACCCTGGACGTGAGCGGAGTCCTGATCAAAAGCAGCAACATCGGCGTGGCGAAGATCAGTCTCGCCGCGGGTCCGCAGCGGCTCTACGAATACCTGAAGAAGTTCGGCATCGGCGGCCGCACCGGCATCGAACTGCCCGCGGAATCCCGCGGCATCCTGAGGCCGCTGGCCTGCCGCGACAGCCGCGACCGCAACTGCTGGACGCCCGCCTCGCACGAATACATCGCCTTCGGGCACGAAGTCAGCGCCACGGCGCTACAACTGGCGCGCGCCGTGGCCGTCATCGCCAACGGCGGGCTGCTGGTGCAGCCGCACCTGGTGATCGCCAAGAGCCGTCCGGCGCCGGATGGGCGCGAGGCGCCGCTGCCCGTCGAGATCGCGCCGCCGAAGCGCGTGCTGCGGCCGGAGACGGCGATCACCATCCGCCGCATCATGGAGCGCGTCGTGCTGGAAGGCACAGGCAGGGCGGCGGCCATCCCCGGCTATTCGGCGGGCGGCAAGACGGGCTCGGCGGAGATCTTCGAGAACGGCCGCTGGCTGAACCGCCACAACTCCTCCTTCATCGGCTTCGCGCCCGTGGCCAATCCGCGGATCGTCGTGGTGGTGACGCTGAACCGCACGCCCAAGCTGGGCGGCGTGTCGGCCGCGCCGGTGTTCCGCAAAGTTGCAGAGACGGCGCTGCGCGTGCTCCATGTGCCGATGGACCGGCCGGAGACGGCGCCGGAAGAGCAGCCGCCGGATCCGCCGAAGCCGCCGAGCCCCGAGTTGCTGCTGGCCTCGGCCGAAAAGCCGGCGCCGCCGGAAGAGCCGCCCGCGGCGCCTGTGCTGGTGGGGCCGCGGGTGCCCGATTTCCGCGGCCGCCCGCTGGTGGCCGTTCTACGGGAGGCCGCATCGCTCGGCCTGCCGGTCGAGACGCTGGGCCGGGGGGTGGCCCGGGAGCAGTCGCCGCCGCCGGGCACGGTGCTGGCGCCCGGAATGCGCGTGCAGGTGCGGTTCGCATGGTTGCCATGAAGCTCTCTGACCTGCTCCAGGACATCCCGGTGCGCGCGGACGCCGCGTGGCGGCAGCTCGAGGTGCGTGGTCTGGAATACGACAGCCGCCGCGTCGAACCCGGCTTCGTGTTCTTTGCGTTTCCGGGCAGCCGCACGAGCGGCGCCCTGTATGCGCGGCAGGCGGTGGAGCGCGGCGCCGTGGCCGTGGCGAGCGAGCTCGAGCCGCCTGCGGACTTCCCTGCCCCCTGGCTCCGGGTGGAACACGGACGGCGGGCTCTCGCGCTGATGAGCCTGCGCCTCTACGGCAGCCCCGACCGGCGGCTGCGCCTGGCCGGAGTCACCGGCACCAACGGCAAGACCACCACGGTGTTCGCCATGGACTCGATGCTGCGCCACGCCGGCAGAACGACGGGCATGGCGGGCACCGTGCTTTACCGCATCGCCGGGCGCGAATGGGCGGCTGTGAACACGACGCCGGAATCGCTGGACCTGGTGCGCATGATGGACGAGCTGGCGCGGTCGGGCGGCACGGATTTTCTTTTCGAGGTCTCCTCGCACGCCCTGGCGCTCGAGCGGGTGTACGGCTTTCAGTTCCACACCGCGGTGTTCACGAACCTGACGCAGGACCATCTCGATTTCCACGGCACGATGGAGGATTATTTCGCGGCCAAGCACAGGCTGTTCGAAGGCGCCGGCGGCCCGCCGCCGAAGTTCGCGGTTGTGAACGCGGACGATCCGTGGTCAGCGAAGATCGCGGCGGCACGCGAGACGGCGCGGTGGAGTTACGGGCTGGGCGAAGGCGCCCATTTCCGCGCCACCGGCATCGATGCGGGCTTCCACGGCGTCCGCTTCACGCTCGAGCACCCGCAGGGCCGCACGCGGATCGAATCGCCGCTGTGCGGCCTGATCAACGTCTACAACCTGAGCGCCGCTTTCGCCGCGGGCATTTCGCTCGGCCTGGATCCGGAGGCCGCCGCGGCGGGGCTGGCCGCGTGCCGGGGCGTGCCGGGGCGTTTCGAGCGCGTGGACATGGGCCAGCCGTTCCTGGTGGTGGTCGACTACGCGCACACCGAGGACGCGCTGAAGAACCTGATCGAGGCGGCGCGGGCTCTCTCGCCGCGGCGCGTCATCACCGTGTTCGGCTGCGGCGGGGACCGCGACAAGCTGAAGCGGCCTCGCATGGGCGAGACCGCCGCCGCGCTGAGCGATCTTGTGATCGTCACCAGCGACAATCCCCGCAGCGAGAACCCGCTGGAGATCGTGAACGACATTCTGGTCGGCGTCAGGCGCCACGACACCCCGCATGAAACGGAGCCGGACCGCCGCGCCGCCATCCGTCTGGCCATCGGCCGCGCCGCCGCGGGCGACATCGTGCTGATCGCCGGCAAAGGGCATGAAACCTGCCAGGTGCTGGCCGGCCGCACAATCCCCTTTGACGACCGCGAGGCGGCGCGCGAAGTGCTGGCGGATTACGGCTACGGGGAGCCGCGCGGAGGCAGGTCATGAATCTCCAGGTGGCCGGCTGCGTGTGCACTTCCGTGAGCGTGGACACGCGCACGCTCCAGCCGGGCGCCGTGTTCGTGGCGCTCAAGGGGCCGAACCACGACGGCCACGATCATGTGGCGGCGGCCTTCGAGAAGGGCGCCGTGGCGGCGGTGGTGGAACGGCCGGTCGAGGCGGCGGGACCTGTGGTGGTGGCGCCTTCCACGCTGGGCTGGTTGCAGCAGACCGCCGCAGAGATGCGGCGGCGGTGGGCGGGCCTGGTTGTCGGCATCACCGGCAGCGCGGGCAAGACGACCACGAAGGAGGCTGTCGCCGCCGTGCTTTCGCGGCGCCTGCTCACGGGAAAGACGCAGGGCAATTTCAACAATCACATCGGCGTGCCGCTGACGATTCTCAACCTGCCCGCCGGCGCCGAGGCGGCGGTGATCGAAATCGGGATGAACCACGCGGGCGAGATCCGCCACCTGGGTTCGATCGCGCAGCCGCGGATCGGCGTGGTCACCAACGTGGGCACGGCCCACATCGAGAATCTCGGCTCGATCGAGGCAGTCGCCGCCGCCAAACGCGAACTCATCGAGGCACTGCCGCCGGATGGCGTGGCGGTGCTCAACGGCGACGACGAGCGCGTGCGCCCCATGGCGGAGGCCTTTTCCGGCCAGACGGTATTCTACGGTTCCTCTCCCTTTGTTCCTTCCGAGGCACCCCACGTCCGGGCGTTGAACGTCACGTACCTCTCCGAGGGCGTGAAATTCGATGTCCCGGACGTGGGCTCTTTTTTCTGCCCGCTGGCGGGGAGAGCGGGACTGATGTCGTCGCTGGCGGCGCTCGCCGTGGCGCGGGCGCTGGGCTGGGATCTGGGAGAATGGAAGCAGACCATCGCCCTCCTGCAGACGGTTCCCATGCGGCTCGAAAAGATCGAGCGCAACGGCATGGTTGTCTGGAATGACTGCTACAACTCGAACCCGGAAGCGGCCATGATGATGCTGGATCTGCTGGCCGGGACGCAGGCCGCGCGCCGCATCGCGGTGCTCGGCGAAATGCTCGAACTCGGCGCCTGGAGCGCGCGCCTGCACCGGGAAGTGGGCCGGTACGCCGCCGGCTGCCGGATGGACTATCTGGTGGGGGTGCGCGGCGACGCGCGGCAGATGGTGGAAGCGGCCGCCGCGGCGGGCATGGGGCCGGAGCGCACGGCGTTCTTTGACGAGCCCGAGGAAGCGGGCGCATTTGTGAAAGCCCTCGCGCGCGAAGGCGACGCGCTGCTGTTCAAGGGCTCGCGGGGCGTCCGCATGGAAAAGGCGCTGGAGGCGATGCTGGGCTAGCCATGTTCTACTGGCTCTTTTACGAAATCCTGTTCCCGCATTACTCCCCGTTCCGGGTCTTCGGCTATGTGACTTTCCGGACGCTGGCCGCCAGCCTGGCCGCCTTTCTGCTGGGCGTTGTCCTGATGCCGTGGTTCATCGGCAAAATGCGCGAGCTCTCGTTCGGACAGCCGATCCGCGAGGACGGGCCCGAAAGCCACCACAAGAAGGCCGGCACGCCGAGCATGGGCGGACTGCTGATCGTGTTCTGCACGCTCGTGCCGACGCTGCTGTTCACGCATCTCACCAATCCGTATGTCTGGGTGGCGATGTTCGCGCTGGCCGGCTATGCCGCCATCGGCTTCGCCGACGACTATCTCAAAGTGCGCCGCAGCCGCAATCTCGGCCTGACCGGCCGCCAGAAGATGGCCATGCAGGTGCTGATGATGTTCGCCCTCGGCTTCTGGCTGCTGGAGCTGCACCGGCGCGGGCTGTACAGCACAGCCATGAACGTGCCTTTCTTCAAGAATTTCCGGCCTGACCTGCTGATCGACTCCCTGCTGCAGAACCCGTGGACGTATCCGCTGGGCTTTGTGATTTTCTTCCTGTTCCTGCTGCTGGTCATCGTCGGCTCGTCGAATGCGGTGAATCTCACCGATGGCCTCGACGGGCTGGCGGCGGGGCTGATGGTCATCGCGGGCGGCGCGATGACCGTGCTGTGCTATGTCAGCGGGCACGCGCAGTTCGCTCGCTACCTGGAGCTGGCGCGCCTGCCGGGCGCGGGCGAGCTGACCATCTTCTGCGCCTCGCTCACGGGCGCCGTGCTGGCGTTTCTCTGGTACAACGCGCATCCGGCGGAGATTTTCATGGGCGACGCCGGCTCGCTTGCCCTTGGCGGCAGCCTGGGGGTGGTGGCGGTGCTGATCAAGCAGGAACTGCTGCTTCTGTTTGTCGGAGGCGTCTACGTCATCGAAGCGCTGAGCGTGATGATTCAGGTGGCGAGCTTCAAGCTGCGCGGCAAGCGCGTGTTCCTGATGGCGCCGCTGCACCACCATTTCGAGAAGATGGGCTGGGACGAGACCAAGGTGGTGGTGCGGTTCTGGATCGCCGGGCTGGTGTGGGCGCTGTTCGCGCTGACGAGTCTGAAACTGAGATAGCCATGGACGTGCGGGGAAAGAGGATCACGGTCTTCGGCATGGGCGCTTCCGGCGTGGCGGTGCTCGAACTGCTGCGCGCGCACGGCGCCGTGGTGCGCGCCTCGGACGTGAAGGCGCGCGGGTCGCTGCCGCCGTTTGACGCGCCGTTCGTGCCGCAGTCGCCGGCGGCGGTGGAGGACTGCGATATCGCGGTGCTGAGCCCCGGGGTGCCTGCGGATCTGCCTTTCCTGATGGAGGCTGCGCAAAGGGGCGTGCGGATTGCTGGAGACGTGGAAGCGGCGTCGTGGTTCCTACAGGGTCCCGTGCTCGGCATCACCGGCTCCAACGGCAAAACCACGACCACGGCGCTCACGGGACATCTGCTCCGCACGGCGGGCATCCCGTGCCAGGTCGGCGGCAACATCGGCCGCCCGCTCGCCTCCATGGTGGCCGGTTCGCGCCCGGACCAGTGGAACGTGCTGGAGCTTTCCAGCTTCCAGCTTGAGACGTCGCACACTCTGCGCGTGCGCATCGCCGCCGTGCTCAACATCACGCAGAACCACCTGGACCGCCATCACACGTTCGAGCGGTATGCCGCCGCCAAGGCGCGCATCCTGGCCTGCCAGGAGCCCGGGGATCACGCCGTGCTGAACGCGGAGAACGCCGCCTCGGCGGCTCTGGCGGCGCAGGCGCGGGGCCGCGTGTGGTGGTTCTGCGCGGGCGGCGAGCGCCGTCCGGGCTTCTGGCACGAGAACGGAACGCTGCTCGCGGAGGGCGAACCGTTCCTGAAGGCGCAGGAAATTCCCCTGCGGGGGCGGCACAACCTGGAAAACGTGCTCGCGGCCGCCTGCTGCGCCCGCCTGGCGGGCGCGCCGCTGGAAGCCATCCGCAGCGGCGTGCGGTCGTTCCAGGGCGTCGAGCACCGCATCGAGTTCGTGCGCGAGCTCGACGGCGTGCGCTTTTACAACGACTCGAAGGCGACCAGCGTCGATGCCACGCGGAAGGCGCTGGAATCGTTCGAGGGAAACCTGTGGGTGATCCTCGGCGGCAAGGACAAAGGCAGCGATTACCGCGAACTGCGCGATCTTCTGACGCAGCGCGCCCGGGCCGTGCTGCTCATCGGCGCCGCCGCGCCCATCATCGCCTCGCATCTGGAGGGCGCATTGCCGATGATTCCCTGCGGGGATCTCCGCACGGCGGTGGAGGCGGCGTGGCGGCGGGCTGAGCCGGGCGACACGGTCCTGCTGGCGCCGGCGTGCGCGAGCTTCGACCAGTTCAGCAGCTACGAAGAGCGGGGCCGGATGTTCAAGTCGCTGGTGCAGTCTCTGGAGAGCCGGAGATGAATAACACGATCCGGGTGCGCACGGACTGGTGGCTGCTGTCGGCGGCGCTGGCCCTGGTGTCTTTCGGCCTGGTCATGGTGTACAGCGCTTCGGCGGTGTCGGCGGAGGTCTATTACGGCAAGGCTTCCTGGGAGTTCGCCGCGCGCCAGCTCGCGGCGGCGGTGGCGGGGCTTGCGCTGATGCTGTGGCTGAAGGTCTCCGATTTCCGGAGGCTGCGCCGCGGTCCGGCAGTGATCCTTCCCTGGTGTGTCGTGCTGGTGCTGCTGCTGGTGGCGGCGGCCGCCGACAGCCGCGCCCACCGCTGGATCCGGGTGCCCGGACTGGGACAGCTCCAGCCGAGCGAGTTCGCCAAGCCTGTCATTGTGCTCTACCTGGCGTGGTTCGTGGCCTGGCGCGGCAAGGACATCAACAGCCGGTATTCGATCATCCCTACGGTGGCCGTGGTCGGACTGACGACGCTGGTGATCGGCTTCGGCGATCTCGGCACGGCGATGGTGCTGCTGGCGCCGGCGCTGGTGGTCTATTCCGTAGCCGGCATTCACCGCCGGCACTTTCTCGTCGCCCTGTTCTGCGCCGTGCTGGTGATGGCCGGCTTCATTGCGCAGAAGCCGTACCGGATGCTGAGGATCACTTCCTTCCTCGGGCTCACGGAAGAAAAGATCGCATCGGATCCGTCGCTGCGCTGGCTGGCGGTGCGCATGGCTTCGTCGGGAGCGGCGCGGGACAGCGATTATCAGGCGCGGCAGTCGCGCATCGCCATCGGCAGCGGCGGACTCACCGGAGTCGGCCTGGGCCAGTCGAACCAGAAGCTCGGCTTTCTGCCCGAGGCGCACACGGACTTCATCTTCGGCGTCATCGGGGAAGAGACAGGACTGCTGGGGTGTCTGGCGCTGCTGGGCGCGTACCTGGTGATTTTCGTGCGCGGGTGGCGCGCCTGGTTTCTCACCGAAGACACCTTCGGCCGCTATCTGGCGCTGGGGGCCGCCACGGTTGTCGTCACGCAGGCTCTGGGCAACATGCTCGTGGCGCTGAATGCGGTTCCCACGAAAGGGATCCCGCTGCCGCTGGTCAGCTACGGGGGCAGCGCCATGGTGGGCACGCTGATTACGCTGGGGCTCCTGATGAGCGTCGCCGACCGGGTGCCGGAACCGTGAGGAGGCGGAGATGCTGTTCCTCATGGCCGGCGGGGGCACGGGAGGGCATGTGATGCCTGCCATCGCCGTGGCGCAGGAGCTCCGCCGCCTGGGGCACTCGTGCCTGTTTGTAGGCACGCGCGAAGGACTGGAGTCGCAGCTCGTGCCGCAGGCGGGTTTCCCGCTGGAATGGATCCCCGCGGCGGGTTTCCAGCGCGCCGGGCTGCGCGGGCGCGCCGCCGCCCTCGCCCGCCTGCCGCGCGCCCTGGCGCGGTGCCTGCGGCTGATGCGCGAACTGCGGCCCGCGGCTCTCTTCTCCATGGGCGGGTATGTGGCCTTCGCTCCGGTGGCGGCGGCGGTGATGCGGCGCCTTCCGGTGGTCGTGATGGAACCCAACGCCGTGCCGGGACTGGCCAACCGGCTGGCGGCCCGCTTCGTGGAGAAGGCGCTGGTGGCCTTTGAAGACACCGCGGGCTGGTTCCCGCCGGGGCGGGCGGAAGTCTCCGGCGTGCCGGTGCGCGAGGCGTTCTTTCACATCGAGTGGCAGCCGCCGCGCGGCCTGTTGCGCGTGCTGGTCACCGGCGGCAGCCGCGGGGCGCGGGCGCTGAACCGCGCGGCGCGGGAATGCCTGCCGCACCTGAAGGACTCCGGGCTGCCGGTCGAGATCACGCTTCAGGCGGGCGCGGCGGAGGCCGGGGCCCTGGAGCGGGAGTTCGCCCGCGCCGGCGCCCGGGCCCGCGCCGTGGCGTTTCTCGACGACATGCCCGCAGCCTACGCGCAGTCGCATCTGGTGGTGAGCCGCGCCGGCGCGGGAGCGGTGGCGGAACTCGCCGCCGCCGGCATGCCGTCGGTGCTGGTGCCCTTCCCGTATGCCGCCGACGACCATCAGCTCCGCAACGCGGAAGCGATGCGGCGCGCCGGCGCCGCCCTCCTGATTGAGGAGCGCGATTTCAGCGGCCGGGCGCTGTTCGAGACGCTGGCCCGGCTCGCGTCCGCGCCGGAAGAGATGGAAGGCATGAGCCGCGCGGCGCGCAGGCTGGCCCGGCCCGGCGCCGCGGGCCGCGCCGCGGAAGCGCTGCTCGAGGCCGCCCGGCGGCGCGCCCGCAGGCCGGTTTCATTGACACAGGACGGACAGGCCTGAACAATAAAGAGGCAGAATGTTTTTCCCGGCCCAACCGCTTCATTTCACCGGCATCGGAGGGATCGGCATGAGCGGGCTCGCCCTGCTGTGCCGCGGCCTCGGATGCGCGGTCTCCGGGTCGGACCTCCGCTCCACCGCCCTGACCGCGCGCCTGGCCTCGCTCGGCATCCCCGTGGCGCAGGGCCACGCGGCGGAGAACGTGCCGGCGGAAGCGCGCGCCCTCATCGTCACATCGGCTGTCACGGCGGACAATCCCGAGGTGGCCGAAGCGCGCCGCCGCGGCATTCCCATCGCCACGCGCGGCGAGCTGCTGGCCGAACTGATGCGGGGCTCGCGCGGCATCGCCGTCGCCGGCAGCCATGGCAAGACCACCACGGCTTCCATGCTTGGATGCGCGGCGCTCGAGGCGGGACTCGATCCCACGGTCTACGTCGGCACGCTGGCGCCGTTCCTCGGCGGCTGGAACGCGCGGCTGGGCGGCGAGCTGTTCATCGCCGAAACCGACGAAAGCGACGGTTCGTTCCTGGAGCTGGCGCCGCACTGCGCTGTCATCACGAACATCGACCGAGAACACCTCGATTACTGGAAATCGTTCGACGCCGCGCGCGAAGGGTTCCTGCGCTTCGCCAACCGCGTTTCCATCGGCGGCATCGTGGCGCTGTGCGCCGATGACGGGCACGCGCGCGGGCTGCTGCCGCGCCTGCGCCGCACCGCTGTCACATACGGCCGCTCGGAGGACGCGCGGCTGCGCATCGTGCGGGAGGAGCTTTCCGGAGATGGCAGCCGCTTCGAGCTCGTTCTGGACGGCCGTGCCCTGGGAGAATTCGCGCTGCGCGTGCCCGGCGCGCATAACGTGCTGAACGCCGCCTCCTGCGCCGCCATCCTGCTTCATCTGGGACTGAGCCCGGAAGCTGTGCGCGCGGGGCTGGCGGCGTACCGCGGGGCAGGGCGGCGCATGGAATGCAGGGGCAGCGCCGCGGGCGTCACGGTGATCGACGATTACGGCCATCATCCGGCGGAGATCCGCGCCACGCTGGCCGCGCTGCGGCTGCGCGCTCCGCGCCGCCTGGTGGTGCTCTTCCAGCCGCACCGCTACACGCGCACGCGGCTGCTGTTCGACGAATTCCTGCGCGCGTTCGGAGACGCGGACCGGGTGCTGATCACGGATATCTACGCGGCCTCGGAGCCGCCGCTGGAGGGCGTCACGGCAGCCGCGCTGGCCGATGCCATCGCCGCCGCCGGCCACCCCGGAGTCCGCTATGCAGGCCCGCTGCGGGACGCCATCCGGCTGGCCGCCGGGGAGCTGCGCGAAGGCGATCTTCTGCTCACGCTCGGCGCGGGCGACGTCACCAGCGCCGGACCGGCGGTCCTGGCCCTGTTGAAGGAGGCGAGCGATGTCTCGCAAGAGGCGGAAAGAGAACGAAACTGAATCGCCCGGACGCTCTGCCGCCATCCTCCGCGGGCTCCGGCTGGCGGGCTGGCTCCTCGCCCTTGCCGGCGCGGCAGGCGGGGCGGCGTTCTTCGTGTTCGAGTGGAACCGCTTCCTGTCGCACGATCCGCGCTTTGTCCTGCCGGCTGAGGACGGCCCGGATGGGAGCCTCGTCATCGAAGGCGCGCGTCATGTTCCGCGCGCGGCGGTGCTGCGCGTTTTCGCGCCCGACCGCGGCCGCAGCGTGGCCGACATCGGCCTGGAGCGCCGCCGCCAGGAGCTGCGCCGCCTGGACTGGGTGCGCGACGCCACGGTGCGGCGCATCTGGCCCGGCCGCATTCTGGTGCGGATCGAGGAACGCAAGCCCGTCGCCCTGATCCAGGTGCCGGCCGGCATCAGCGGCCGGTTCGGCGAGCCGCTGCGGATGCAACCGGCGCTGATCGACGAAGAGGGCGTCATCCTGCCGGTGAACGGCCCCGTGCAGGGCTCGCCGCCGCTGCTGCTGGGGGTGCGCCGCGAGCAGGACGTCGAAGAGCGCGGCCGGCGCGTGCGGCTGATGCTGCGGATCCTGCGCGAGCTGGCGCCGGCGGCCTCGCGCATCCCGGAGGTCGATCTCACCGATCCGGACAACGTGCGCATCTCCTACCAGACGCCGCAACACATCGTGGTGCTGGCGCTGGGCAACGAGCGGTATCTGGAAAGGCTGAACGTGTTTCTCAGCCATTACGAATCGATCCGCGACCGCCTTTCGCACCGGGCCGTGCTCGACCTGACCACCGAAGGGCGCATTACACTGGTGGAAGCTTCCTCGGAGGACAGCCGGTAAAACCGTGGCAAAACGAGTCGAACTCGCAGCCGGACTCGACCTGGGCAGCAACTGGACGCGCTTGGTCGTCGTATCACTGGAAAACGGGCTTGTCCGGTACGTCGCGCACGCCGCCGCGCTCTCGCGCGGATGGCACCGGGGCCAGATCGCCGACCAGAACGCGGTGGCCTCCTCGGTTCGGCAGGTGGCCGAAGCCTGCTCGCGCCGGACGGGCCAGCCCGTGGTCTCCGCCGTCGTCGGCGCGGGCGGGCCGGGCGTGCGCTGCCGCCAGGGGCGCGGCGTCTATGAATTCGGCCCGCGCCGCCGCGTGCAGGCGGAGGATCTCGCGCAGGCGCTGAAATTCGCCGCCAAGACTCCGCTGGAGCAGGACCGGCTGCTGCTCCAGGTGCTGCCGCAGGACTTCACGCTCGACGGGCGTCCGCCCATGCCGCACCCGATCAACGTCGAGTGCGAGCGGCTGGAGGCGCATGCCCTGCTCATCACCGCCTCGCGGCAGGAGCATCAGGCTCTGGTGAGCGCCGTGCAGCAGGCTGACCTGCAGGTGGAAGAGACCGTGTTCGAAGCCATGGCCGCCGCCTACGCTTCGATCCTTCCCGAGGAGCGCGCCGGAGGCGTGGCGCTGCTCGACATCGGCGCGCACGCTTCCAACACGGTGATCTACGACGGCGACTCGATGCTGTTCGCCGCCGGGCTTCCAGTGTCGGGCGACCACTTCACGCACGACATTTTTGTAGTGCACGGCGTGTCTTACGAGGAGGCGGAAAGACTGAAGCTAGGCTATGGCTGCGCGCATGCATCGGCTTCGGGCGACAACATTGTGATCGGGCTGCCCGGGGAGGGCGGGCGCACGGGCAAGGAGATCAGCCGCCGCTCGCTGGTGGAGACTCTGGAGGCGCGCGCCGACCAGCTGTTCGAGATCATCGAAAAGTGCCGGCGGCAGCACGCGCGCGACCTGTCTCTCGGGGAGGGCCTGGTATTGTGCGGCGGCGGCGCGCTGCTGGACGGCATGGTGCAGGAAGCGGAACGGATCCTGGGCTGCCCGGCGCGGCTGGGCCTGGCGCAGGGCATCCTGGACTGGCCGGAGGAGCTGTGCTCGCCGGTCTGGACCACCGCCGCCGGACTGGCCATGTACTCCGCGCGCCTGCAATATCGCAGGGACGGCTCCGGCGGTCCGGGACTGTTAGGCCTGTTTCGGGGAAAATAGGGAAAATGCGCGCTCCGGGCGCGCCAAGGGACGAGGTTGCCATGGCAGAACTGGAACCGTTGAAATTCGAGATACAGGACGAGGTGCTCGGCGGCACGCGGATCAAAGTGGCGGGCATTGGCGGAGGCGGCTCGAACGCCGTCGGCCGCATGGTCGATGCGGGCGTGCGCGGCGTCGAGTTCTTCGTGATGAACACCGACGCGCAGGCCCTGCGGTCCTCTCCCGTGCTCAACAAGATCGCGCTGGGCGCGCGCATCACGCACGGGCTCGGCGCCGGGTCGGACCCGGAAGTCGGCCGCAAGGCGGCGCTCGAGGATACCGACAGGATCATCGAGGTGCTGGAAGGCGCCGACATGGTGTTCATCGCCGCCGGACTCGGAGGCGGAACCGGCACGGGCGCGGCGCCCGTGGTGGCCGCGCTGGCCAAGGAACTCGGCGCGCTGACCGTTGCCGTGGTCACCAAGCCATTCGCCTTTGAGGGGCCCCGCCGCATGAAACAGGCCGAGCGCGGCCTGGCCGAACTGCACGCTACCGTCGACTGCGTCATCTCGATTCCCAACGACCGGCTCATTGAGCTCGTGCCGCCCGGCACCTCGTTCTTCGAAGCCTTCCGCCTCGCCGACGACGTGCTGCGGCAGGGCGTGCAGGGCATCAGCGACATCATCACCACGCCGGGACTGATCAACCGCGACTTCGCCGACGTCCGCGCCATCATGCTCGGCATGGGCTTCGCCATCATGGGCACGGCCACGGCCAAAGGACCGGAGGCCGCCGTGGAGGCAGCCCGCGGCGCCATCGCCTGCCCGTTGCTTGAAGAGGGCGGCCTGCAGGGCGCGCGCGCCATCCTGCTCAACATCACGGCCCCGCCCAGCCTCAGCCTCCACGAAATGCACGAGGCCTGCCGCCTGATCCGCGAGGCGACCGGCAACCCCGACGTCCAGATCAATTTCGGCCTTGTGCCTGACCCCTCGCTTCAGGACGAAGTGCGGATCACGGTCATCGCCACCGGCTTCCTCCGCGAGGGACTGCCGGAAGTGGAACCCCCGCAGATCGCCGCGCTGCGCCGTCCCGCCCCGCCGGCCCCGGCGGAGCCCGTCTCCGAACCCATGATCGTCGAAACGCCGGCGCCCGAGGCCCGCCATGTGGCGGAGGAAGAGGCGCAGGACGAAGACGCCGCACCTGTGGAAGAAACGGTCTTCGACCTCGAGTCCGAGCCGGATGAGACCTTGCCCGTCTCCGGACCGCCTCCGCAGGCCGCCCCGCCGCCCGCCGGTTCCCCGGACGAGATTTTGCCCTTCGATGACCTCGAGACGCCGCCGGTGCTCCGGCGTGAGCGAAAATTGTTCCAGTAGATGACTCTTCCCGGTCCCGCCCTCAAGTCCGACACGATGGTCCTGCGCGGCGGCAGGCCGCTGGCGGGCGAGGTCGCCCTGCGCGGCGCCAAGAACGCCCTGCCGAAGATCATGGTCGCCGCGCTGCTCACGCACGAGAAGTGCGTGCTGCGCAACGTGGCGCGCATTCTCGACGTCAGCATCACGGCGGAACTGATCCACGCATTGGGCGGCGAGGTCCGCGAAATCGAGTCCGGCGTCCTGGAGATCCGCGCGGCCAACCTGCGGCCCATGGAGCGTTCGGTCCTGCGCGATTTCTCCGGGCGCAGCCGGATCCCGATTCTTACCTGCGGCCCGCTGCTGGCCCGCTGCGGCACCGCGCCCGTGCCTTCGCTGGGCGGCTGCCGCATCGGCTCGCGTCCGGTGGATTTCCATCTGCGCGCCCTGCAGGATCTCGGCGCCGTCCTGCATGAGGAGGCCCATGACGCCCACCTGACGGCCACGCGGCTTCAGGGCAACAAGATCCGGCTGGATTACCCAAGCGTCGGCGCCACCGAACAGGTGATCCTGTCCGCCGTGCTCGCCGAGGGCGTCACCGAGCTGTCCAACGCCGCCGTCGAGCCGGAGATCATGGACCTGATCATGGTGCTCCAGAAGATGGGCGCCGTCATCAGCGTCGACGTCGACCGGGTGATCAAGATCCTCGGCGTGAAACAGCTGCGCGGCTTCGAACACGAGGCCATCCCGGACCGCCTCGAGGCCGCCTCCTGGGCCTGCGCGGCCGTGGCCACGCACGGCCGCATCTTCGTGCGCCACGCCCAACAGGCGCCCATGATGACGTTTCTCAACCGGCTCCGCCAGATCGGCGGCGACTTCCGCGTCACCGGCGAGGGCATCGAATTCTGGCGCGCAGGAGATCGCCTGCGGTCCACGGCGGTCGAGACCGATGTCTACCCCGGCTTCTCCACCGATTACCAGCAGCCCTTCGTCATCGCGCTGACGCAGGCCGACGGCGTGTCCATCGTCCATGAGACCGTCTACGAGGACCGCTTCGGCTACGTCGAGGCCCTGCGCCGGATGGGCGCGCAGATCCAGCTCTACCGCGAGTGCCTCGGAGGCCTGCGCTGCCGCTTCGGACAGCGCAATTACCGCCATTCGGCTGTCATCGTCGGCCCCACGCCCCTGCACGGAGCCGACATCGAGATCCCGGACCTGCGCGCCGGATTCAGCTACCTCATCGCGGCCCTCGCCGCCGAGGGCGAGTCCCGCATCTCCAACATGAACCTGATCGAGCGGGGTTACGAGGACATCGCCGGGAAGCTCCGCACCCTGGGCGCTCAGCTTCTCTGATCCGCTTCCCGGCCGCCCGCCGCGCCCGCGCCTCCGGCCTTAGGCCACTCTTCTCACAGGCGCCGCGCGCTTGCCCCCCGCGGGCTGCCGCGGCCGTTCTTCAGCATCCATGCTCCGCCAGGGATTTTCCGTGCGCCCATGGAAATACTCGTCCAGCGGGTAGAGAGAATAGGGCTGAAGTTCGCGGAACACCTTCCCCAATTTCGCCTCAATTCGGTACACCGCATGAAAGAACTGGCCGCGGTCGAGTTTCAGCTTCCGGATGCAGAGCTTGGCGTCAGCCCCGAGCAGGAAATGATACCGGAACAGCAGCCACTCTTGCGGCGTCAGATGACGCCGGCTCACCAGATAAAAGTCCGCAATGTATTCCTCGTTCTTCATACCCCACGTGATGCGCCGGCCGCCGCGCGGCGAATACTCGATGGAAACACGGCTGTAGCGCTTTTCCTGCTCGACGCATTTCCTGAACCGCGCGTGGCAGGCGCGGAAAATGCTGCGGTACACGCAGGCGCAGGGCACCATCTTGCCGCGGGCCTCTCTCAAGCCCAGGCCGTGACAGTGCACGCATTTCATCGATGCCAAGCCAATGGTTTCGGAACGGGTCCACTCCATTTTGGTTCTTTCCTCGTGTTATCGGGCCCACGGCTTCGTTGCGCGGGTCCGTTCTTCCCTGCCTCCAAGCTTGGGCGGACAGCCCATTCGGTCAACGGGATAGTCCCTGCCGCCTTCCGGCAATTCCGGCCCGAACCCGCAACCCTGACGCGATCTGATGTAAACACAAGGCGTTAGGCGAACCCCCGCTATTAGATTAAATCCAGTCAATCTTTTGGCGCACAGTTGAGTACCAGTCGTACTAGTACTATCCTATTTCAAGGAGAAATCAGGTGGACTCGCCCCCTGGGCCTGGGTTCGAAAAGCTCCTTCAGCGTCTGGTCCGGCGCGCGGCGGCGCTGCTGGTCAATGGCGAATACACGGAGCGCGGACTCGCCCGCCTGACGGGAATTTCACAGCCCCATCTGCACCATATTCTGTCCGGAAAGCGGACCCTGACTCCGCACGTCGCGGACGCCATTCTGGCGAGCCTGGGCTGGGGGCTCGGCGATCTGATTGCGCCTGAAGAGCTGGATGAGATTCTTCTGACGCGGCGCGGACAGGGCAGAAAAAAGACGCGGGTACCCGTATTGACGGGCTACATTGGCCCTTCATTTCCCTTCCCGGACACCTCTCAGGTGGCGGAATGGATTCTCACGGGATCGCCAATCTGCGAGGGAATGCGCCGGCTGTTTCTGGCGCCGCTGGAGCCGGATCCCGGCGTGCCTTTCGCCCGGTGTCCGGGGGTTTTTGCGCTGGTGGCCGAAGACGAAGAATGGCGGCTGCGGTGCCTGCCGGATCTCTGGTACGTGTTGCGCTGGGGCGGCGCGGGGCTCGTGCGGCGCATCCGGGCGGAGGCGGGAACGCTGGTTCTGCTCGGCCAGAAGGCGCTCGAAGACGGCGGCGGCCCGGCGTGCATTCCGCTGGAGGGGCAATCGCTGCTGTCCGTCGTGCGGGGAAGTCTGATCTGGGCCGGTCCGGATCCGCGGCCGTTCGACCCCTTCTCTCACTCCGGCAGCGGCTTGCCCATCGCCACCGCCTCGTAGATGGCGAGCACCTGCGCCGCCGTTGACTCCCAGCGGAACTCGCGCACACGCCGTCCGCCGCGCTCGATCAGCTGCTTCCGTCTCTCATCGTTCAACAGCACTTCCAGGATTCCGCGGGAGAGGTCGAACACGTTGTCCGGGCTCACCATCTCAGCCGCGTCGCCCACGGCTTCCGGCAGCGAGGTCGCGGACGAGCACACCACGGGCGTCCCGCAGGCCATCGCTTCCAGCGGCGGCAGGCCGAAGCCTTCGTACAGGGAGGGAAAGACAAACGCCGCCGCCGATTCATAAAAGACCCGCAGCGTCTCTTTGGGCACGAAGCCCAGGAAGCGCACGTAGGGCTCCACGCGGGATTGAATCACGGCCTGCCGCACGGCCGAGCAACGGGAGATCACGTCGCCGATGATGATCAGGCGCAGCTCTTTCCAGCGCGGATGATCCTGAAGCTTGCCCCGCACGAGGGCGAACGCTTCCACCAGCCTCGGGATGTTCTTCTGCGACCGGATGGTGCCGGCGTAGAGCAGGTACGGGTAATGAACCTGGTAGCGTTCGAGCTCCCGTCTCCGCTCCTGCTCGCGCGCCTCCGGACCCGCCGCGCGCGCCCAGCGCGCCGGGCGCGGATCGAGGAAGCTGGGATCGACGGCGCCGTAAATGCGGCGGATCTTGCCTGGCGGGAGCCCCATGAGGGAGATCAGGTCGTTGCGCGTCCACTCGCTGACGGCGATCACACAGGCCGCTCCCAGCAACGCGCGCCGCAGCAGCGCCTGCTCGATCTCGCCTCTCCAGCCGGACGCCTGCTCGAGCACCAGGCTGGAGATGTCATGTATGGTGACGACGTAAGGGCGCGGAAGAAGCAACGGCACGCGCGCCAGCGGAATGTGCACGAGCGAGGGAATCTGCTTGCGTGCGAACACGGAGAACAGGATCCGGTCGCGAGGCTCCGAGTCCGGACGCTCGTAGGGCACCGGGTGGAAATTCTCCGGCAGCCCCTCGAGTTCTTCCCGGTCCGCGCCGCGCACTGTCAGCAGGAACTCATGCGGCGCGCCGATCGCCGCCAGCCCCCGCAGCAGGTTGCGGATGTAAGTGCCGTAGCCGAAATCCCTGACGTGGCGGGCGTCGATCAGGATCCGCAACGGCACGTCCTTCTCCCAGGCTCACGCCCGCACAGCGGCGCGCCTCCAGGCATACAGGGGGAATCGCCCGGTGAGTTCTTCCACGCGGCGCCGCACGGCCTTGAGGTTGTCCGGATCGGCAGGCGCCTCGAGCACCCGGGCGATCAGCTCGCCCACCAGCCGCATTTCGGCTTCGCTGAACCCGCGCGTCGTCACCGCCGGGCTGCCCAGCCGGATGCCGCTCGGATTCAGCGGCGGGTTCTGGTCGAACGGGATCGAATTCTTGTTCACGGTGATCCACGCCTCGTCCAGCGCCTTCTCCGCCTCCCTGCCGCGCAGCCCTTTGGAGAAGACGTCCACCAGCATGACGTGCGTGTCCGTGCCGCCGCTCACCACGCGGTAGCCGGCGGCGCTCAGGCTGGCTGCCAGCGCCTGGGCGTTGGCCACGACGCGCCGCTGGTATTCGATGAATTCGGGCTGCATGGCTTCGAGGAGACAGACAGCCTTGGCGGCGATCACATGCACCAGGGGCCCGCCCTGCACGCCGGGGAAAACGGTCTTGTCGATGGCCTGCGCGTATTGCGCCCGGCACAGGATCAGCCCGGACCGCGGACCGCGCAAAGTCTTGTGGGTGGTCGTCGTGACGATGTCGGCCCACCGGCACGGGTTCGGATACAGGCCGGCCGCCACCATCCCGCTGAAATGCGCCATATCGACCATCAGGAGCGCCCCGGTCTCGCCGCAGATCTCGCGCAGCCGGGCGAAATCGATGATGCGCGAGTAGGCGCTGGCGCCCGCCACCACCATCTTCGGCCGGTGCTCGCGGGCCAGGCGCGCCACTTCGTCATAGTCGATCCGCTCGTCTTCGCGCCGCACCCCGTATGGGACCACCTTGTACGTCTTGCCCGAAAAGTTCAGCGGATGGCCGTGCGTCAGGTGCCCGCCGTGAGCGAGGTTCATGCCGAGAATCGTGTCGCCCGGCGACAGCACCGCGGCATAGGCCGCCTCGTTGGCCTGCGAGCCTGAGTGCGGCTGCACGTTGGCGTGTTCGGCGCCGAACAGCTTCTTCGCCCGCTCCCGCGCCAGGTTCTCCACGATGTCGGTAAACTCGCAGCCCCCGTAGTAGCGCCTGCCAGGGTAGCCTTCGGCGTACTTGTTCGTGAACACGCTGCCGGTGGCTTCCAGCACGGCCTCGGAGGTGAAATTCTCGCTGGCGATCAGTTCCAGCCGCGAGTGCTGCCTCCCGGCTTCCTCCAGGATCGCCTGCGCGATCTCCGGATCCACTTCGGCCAGCGGCCGGGCCATGCGCTCCTGTTCCGTCATTGGCTGCTCTGCTCTCCTGGTTCCATCTTCTTTACGCGCCGTTCGTGGCGCCCGCCGTCGAATGGAGTTTCGAGAAACGTCTTCACCCATTGCCGCGCCTGAGCCGGGCTCACGTACTTGGCCCCAAGCGCCAGCACGTTGGCGTCATTGTGCCGCCGGAGCAGCTCCACGACGTCGGCGTTGTAGGCCAGCGCGGCGCGCACGCCCCTGTGCCGGTTGGCGGAGATCGACATGCCCACGCCCGTGAAACAGACCAGGATGCCCCGCTCGCAGCGGCCTTCCGCCACGGCGGACGCCACCTTGTGGGCGTAGTCGGGATAGTCGGTGGAATCGGTCGAATGCGTGCCGAAATCGGTCACTTCGTGCCCGCCGGCTTCCAGTTCGCGGCATAGGAATTCTTTCAGAGAAAAGCCGGCGTGATCCGCTCCAAGTGCAATCTTCATGGGGGGAAGCTACGAGTGTAGCATCCCCTGCCGCTCATTCGCCTCCAGGCGCGTCCTCGCCCCGGTTCTGCACGTATTCCACGGGATCGAACGGCTTCACGTCCTTCCCGTGGATGGCATCCACGGCGTCCTGCTCGTTCGCGTACAGGTGGAAGACGCCGCTCAGCTTCGTCAGCAGCATCAGATCCACGACGCGGTCGGTGAGGTTGAACAGCGCCAGCATGCCGCCCGCATCGCGAGCCACCTTGTGAGCCACCACGAGAAAGCCCATGCCGCTCGAGTCGATGTAGTCCGTGCCGCGCATGTCGAGCGCCAGGCGCGTGCGCCCGCCTTTGATGGCCTCATCGATCTTGCGGCGGAACTCCTCCACCGGCTCGCCGATCACCAGGCTCCCTTTGAGTTCCAGCACAACAACATCGCCGTGGGTCCGTTCAGTCACTTGAAGGCTCATAAGGAAATTCCCACTCTATCCGATGCGCGGGATTTCCGCCAGAGCCGGCCGAAGGCGCCAGTGTGATGAAATCATGTCATGGCTGCTATCCTGCCCGACCCTGCTTCGATCCTGGACTCCGGGGACGCAACGCTGTTCGATGTCCGCTCGCGGGCGCCCGGGCCGCAGGGCAGGCTCCCGTACACGCCGGAGATGCTGCGCGAAAGGCCGTCCGGCGACCTCTACGGATGGACGATGAACGCCGCCATGGGCTGGGAGCCCGCGCGGATGGACTCGGCGGAAGTGCTGGTCCTGTCCACGCACGGCGGGCTACGCGCGCCGGACGGGACGCCCATCGCGCTCGGCTACCATACCGGGCATTGGGAGGTGAGCCTTCAGGTGGAAGCCGCCGCGCGCGAGCTGAAGCAGTTGGGCGCCGTTCCGTTCGCGGCCTATTGTTCCGATCCCTGCGATGGCCGTTCGCAGGGCACGCCGGCGATGTTCGATTCGCTCCCTTACCGCAACGACGCCGCAGCCGTGTTCCGCCGCCTGATCCGCTCGCTCCCGAACCGCGCGGCGGTGGTCGGCGTGGCCACCTGCGACAAGGGCCTGCCCGCGATGATGATGGCGCTGGCGGCGCAGAGAGACCTGGCGTGCGTGCTCGTGCCCGGCGGCGTGACGCTGCTGCCGGAGCAGGGCGAGGACACCGCCGTGGTGCAGTCCATCGGCGCGCGGTTCGCCCACGGGGAGATCACGCTGGAGTACGCGCAGGAAGTGGGCTGCCGCGCCTGCGCCTCGCCCGGCGGCGGCTGCCAGTTCATGGGCACGGCGGCGACGTCGCAGGTGGTGGCCGAGGCGCTCGGGCTCGCGCTGCCGCACTCGGCGCTATCTCCTTCCGGCCACCCCATCTGGCTCGATCTCGCCAGGCGCTCCGCCCGCGCGGCGTTGCGCCTGCACGCCGCGGGGGCCGCCGTGGGCGGCATTCTCACGCCGGAAGCGCTGGAAAACGCCATGGTCCTGCACGCCGCCTGCGGCGGCTCGATGAACCTGATCCTCCACCTGGCCGCGGTGGCGTTTCACGCGGGACTGCGGAGGCCTGGCGTCGAAGACTGGGCGCGCGTCAACCGCAGCGTGCCGCGGCTGGTGGACGCGCTGCCTAACGGCCCGCGCAATTTCGCCACGGTGCAGGTTTTCCTTGCGGGCGGCGTGCCGGAGGTGATGCTGCATCTGCGCCGCGCGGGCCTGCTGCATACGAAGGCGCTCACCGCGTCCGGCCGCACTCTGGGAGAGAACCTCGACTGGTGGGAGCAGAGCGAGCGCCGCGCCGCTCTCCGCCGCCGCCTGCGCGAACAGGACGGCATCGATCCCGACGACGTCATCCTGAGCCCGGACGCCGCGCGCGCCCGCGGCCTCACCTCCACGGTCTGCTTCCCCACGGGCAACCTGGCGCCGGAAGGCAGCGTCGTGAAGGCCACCTCCATCGACCCCTCGGTGGTTGGCGCCGATGGCGTCTACCGCATGCGCGGCCCGGCGCGCGTGTTCACGTCCGAGCCCGCCGCCATCGCCGCAATCAAGGAAGGGCGCATCCGCGAGGGAGACATTCTCGTGCTGGCGGGCCGCGGCCCGCTGGGTTCCGGCATGGAAGAGACCTATCAGCTTACGTCGGCGCTCAAATATCTGCCCTTCGGAAAGCATGTGGCGCTGATCACCGACGCGCGCTTCAGCGGCGTCTCCACGGGCGCCTGCATCGGCCATGTCTCGCCGGAGGCGCTCGCCGGCGGTCCCATCGGCAAGCTCCGCGACGGCGACGTGATCGAGATCGTGATCGACCGCAACCGGCTGGAAGGCTCGATCAACGTTGTCGGCGTGGATCTTGAGGCGCGCGAGCCGCACCCGGATCTGGCGCCCGATCCGCTCCTGCCGGGCGACACCCGGCTCTGGGCGGCGCTCCAGCAGGCGAGCGGCGGCTCCTGGGGCGGCTGCGTCTACGACGTGGACCGCATCATCGAACTGCTCGAGGCAGGACGCCGCGCTCTGGACGGCGCAACTTCCGGCGCGGCGATCAGTACGCCGCCCCACTCGCCTGCGTCTTCCGGTCGAACTCCATGAAGCACCGGCCCCAGTACAAGGTGTCCTTCCGCCCATAACGGCTGCACAGCAGGTACAGGCGTCCGAGCAGCTCGGCCGACTCCGCCGTCTCCAGCCCTTCAAACTCCTTCGCGCCCGGCGCCGGCGGCGCCTTCTCCTCTTCCTCGAGCAGCCAGTACGCGTCCAGCAGCTCGAAGATGTGCGCCTGCGCCTCCAGCGCCGGATCGTTCTGTCCCGCCGCTTCCAGCGCCAGCGCCACCTTCACCCATGTCAGAATGCAGAGCAGCGCCAGCGCCCGCACGTCCTCGTCCTCCACCGGGAATCCGTCCACGATCTCGAAGACGCGGCCGAAGGCGTCATTGGCTCCGCCGGCATCGCCCGCGGCCAAGGCGGAGTCGCAGCGGATCCAGCACTGGCGGATCTCTTCGGCGCACGCGCGCATTGCAGTCGTCATGTTCTCCCAAACCCTCCTTGGGGCGCCTTCACTATATGCTGAAAGCACGGCTTTGTACAGCCGGAGGCCGAGGTGATTTCATGTTGCGGCAATCCCTGACTGCATTTTTCGCTGCTTCGCTTCTCATGGCCGCTCCCCTGGCCGGCGTCGAAGGAAAGTGGACGCCCCGGCAGGTGCTCGAGCTCGATCCCGCGTGGTTGAAGGAACTGGGCCTGCAAATGCCTCCGGAGAAGCTTTGGGATCCGAACCGCGGCACAGGGCTTCTCTCCGCAGCCGTCAACATCGGCGGCTGTTCGGCGGGCTTCGTGTCCGAGACAGGCCTGATCCTGACCAACCACCACTGCCTGTTCGGCGTGCTCCAGGAGCACAGCACGGCGCAACGCGATCTGATGACGCACGGATTTCTCGCGCGCTCGCCTCAGGAGGAGCTGCGCGGGCGCACGACGCGCGTCACCGTGCCCCGCCGGTTCACCGACGTGACGAAGGCGGTGCTGTCAGCCGTGCCGGCGGGCGCGGCGGACCTGGCCCGCTGGGAGGCGATCGAGAAAAAGCAGAAGGAGCTGGTGGCGGAGTGCGAGAAGAAGCCGGGCGCGCGGTGCCGCGTCGCCGCGTTCGACGGCGGCGTCGAGTACGTCCTGATCGAAAGCTTCGAGCTGGACGACGTGCGCCTTGTGTACGCTCCGCCGCGCGCCATCGGCGAGTATGGGGGCGAAGTCGACAACTGGATGTGGCCGCGCCACACAGGCGATTTCGCCGTCGCCCGCGCCTACAAGGACGGCAAGCCCTACCGTCCCGAGTTCTGGTTCCCGATCTCGCGCGCCGGAGTGAAGCCGGGCGATTTCGTCATGGTCCTCGGCTACCCGGGCCGCACCGTGCGCTCGCTCACCGCGGCGGAAATGGCCCTGCAACGGGACGGCTTCTTCGCCCTGCGCGCCCGCATCTATGGCGAGTGGATCCGGCTGCTGGAGGAGTCCACGAAGGATTCACGGGACGGCTCGATCGCGGTGGCCGGAACACTGAAAAGCCTGAACAACGTGGTGAAGAACGCGCAGGGGCAGATGGCGGGGCTCGCCCGCGGCCGCATCATCGAACGGCAGGAGCAGCAGGAGAACGAGGTGCTTGCCTGGGCCGCGCAACGCCCGGAGTGGAAGCCGGCCATCGACGCCCGGCGGGAGCTTGTCGAGCTCGCGGCGCGCCGCCGCGCCACCGCGCTGCGGGATTTCCTGCTCCAGTCGGTGGCCAGCGGCCCCGTGGCGCTGCGCCACGCTGCGCAACTGGTCCGCCTGGCCGCCGAGCGCGCCAAGCCCGACATGGAGCGCGAGGCCCAGTACATGGAGCGGCGGCTGCCGCAACTGAAAGCGCGGCTCGAACGCGACCAGAAGAGCTTCTACCGCCCGGCTGACGAGGCGCTGCTCAGGAGCTGGCTGCGCCACGCGCTCTCGCTTCCTGCGGGCGCCCGCATCCGCGCCGTGGACGAGCGGTTCCGTTCCGGCTCGCTCGACGATGCGGTGGCCCGGCTGTACGCGGGCACGCGCGTGACTGATCTGGCCGAGCGGATGAAGATGTTCGGCGAAACGCTCGATCAGCTCCGCGCGCGCCGGGATTCGATGCTGGACCTGGCGCTGGCGCTTGAGCCGGAGCTGCGCGCCTTCGACCGCGCCGGGCGCGAGCACGAAGGCGCCATCAGCCGCCTGCGTCCCGTGTGGCGCCGCGCCGTTGCGGCGCATGCGGGAAAGCCTGTCGCACCCGACGCCAACGGCACGCTGCGCGTGTCCTTCGCTCATGTAAAAGGCTACTCGCCGCGCGAAGCCGTCGAGTATCTGCCTCAGACGACGCTGGCGGGCATGATCGAGAAACACACGGGCGAAGAACCTTTCGCGCTGCCCAAGGCGCTGCTGGAGGCCGCCGCGAAAACCGAACCTGTGAAAGTGCCGCTCAACTTCCTCGCCGACGCCGACACGACGGGAGGCAACTCTGGCAGCCCCACGGTGAACGGGCGCGGCGAGCTCGTCGGCCTGAATTTCGACCGCGTGTGGGAAAACGTGGCCAACGATTTCGGCTACAATCCCGCCATCGCGCGCAATGTCAACGCCGACATCCGCTTCTTCCTGTGGCTGCTCGAGCACGTGGACCACGCCGGCAGCCTGCTGCGCGAGCTCGGCGTGCAGGACAGATAGCGGCCCGGATGTGGTAGTTTCGTAGAAAACTGGGACGCACCCCATGAATCGACGAACCGTTTTGCAGACTGGAGCGGGGCTGGCGGTTTTCGGCTCTTTCCCTCATTCGCTCTTCGCTTCGGCCGTGGAAAAACGCGCTTCTGACGTCGTGGAACTCGGCCCAAAGAAGATCCGCGTCAGCCGGCTGGCGGCGGGCTCGGGCACGAATGGCGTCGGCGGCGCGTCCAACCAGACGCGCAAGCTCGGCCTCGGCGGCCTGTCGGACCTGTTTCGCGCCGCCTATGATCAGGGCGTCTTTTTCTGGGATTCGGCCGACCAGTATGGCACTCACCCGCATGTGAAGGAGGCGCTGAAGCGCGTCCCCCGGGAAAAGGCCGTGATCCTGACCAAGACGCACGCCTCAACCGAAAAGGAGATGCGCGCCGACATCGACCGCTTCCGCAGGGAGCTGGGCACGGACTACATCGACATCCTGCTGCTGCACTGCATGATGGACGGCGGCTGGCCGCAGCGCAAGCGCGGCGCGATGGAGGCCATTTCGGAACTGCAGTCGAAAGGGATCGTGAGGACCAAGGGCGTAAGCTGCCATACCATGGCTGCGCTGCGCGCGGCCGCTGCCAGCCCGTGGGTGGAGGTGGACCTGGCGAGGTTCAATCCGGCAGGCGTCCAGATGGACGCATCGCCGGCCGAAGTGCTGCCGGTGTTGAAGCAGATGAAAGCCGCCGGCAAGGGCATCATCGGCATGAAGATTTACGGGGCGGGCGCGTTGCGCCGCCGCGCCGACGAGTGCCTCCGGCATGCCCTGGCCCATGACGTGATTGACTGCTTCACCATCGGTCACGAGAGCATCGGCGAGCTGAACGACACGATCCGGCGCATCGCCGCGGCGGGCCGCCGCGGCTGAGGCGGATACCGGGCGGACTTCCGGCCTGCGTGGAGTCCACAATGATGAGGACTATTGGATGATCGTCGGCGTACTGAAAGAAACGCTGCCGGGCGAGCGCCGCGTGGCGCTGGTTCCGGCCGCCTTGCCATCGCTCGTGTCCAAGGGCTTCGAGGTGCTCGTGGAGGCGGGCGCGGGCGCGGCAGCCGGATTCACGGACGGGGAGTTCGCGGCGAGAGGCGCGAAGGTCGCTGCCGGGCGCGAAGAGGTCATCCGGGCGGCCGATGTGATCGTTTGCGTCCGCGCCGGCGCCGGGGGGCTGCGCGCCGGGCAGGCGGTGATCGGCTTTTTCGATCCCTTGTCGGACCCTGGGCGGGCGCGCGAGTTTGCAGCCGCGGGCCTGTCGGCCTTCGCCATGGAACTCATGCCGCGCATCACGCGCGCCCAGAGCATGGATGCGCTGTCTTCGATGGCTACTGTGGCCGGATACAAGGCCGTGATCCTGGCGGCCTATCACCTGCCCCGCCTCTTTCCGATGCTGATGACGGCCGCCGGCACCGTCGCCCCCGCCAAGGTCTTCGTCGTGGGCGTGGGTGTTGCCGGGCTTCAGGCGATCGCCACCGCGCGCCGGCTCGGCGCCGTGGTCCACGCCTATGACGTGCGTCCGGCGGTGAAGGAACAGGTGCTGAGCCTGGGAGCGAAGTTCGTCGAACTGCCGCTGGAAGCCGGCCAAGCCGAGGACAAGGGCGGCTACGCGCGGGCGATGGACGAAACGTTCTATCGGCGGCAGCGCGAACTGATGAAGCGCGTGGTGGCCGAGAGCGACGTGGTGATCACCACCGCCGCCGTGCCCGGCAGGAAAGCCCCGGTGCTGGTGACCGGAGACATGGTGCGGGGCATGGCGCCAGGCTCCGTGATCGTCGATCTGGCGGCGGAACGCGGCGGCAAT
Organism: Arcobacter sp.; assembly: GCA_020723085.1. GTDB lineage: Bacteria > Acidobacteriota > Terriglobia > Bryobacterales > Bryobacteraceae > JANWVO01. The sequence goes on along the minus strand of DYJN01000010.1, from coordinate 43,570 downwards.
TGCGAGCTCACCGAGTCCGGCGCCATCGTGGAACGCCACGGCGTGACCGTCATTGGTCTGCTGAATCTGCCGTCCACCGCGCCTTACCACGCAAGCCAGCTGTATGCCCGGAACGTGGCGAATTTCCTGCACCACATCGCGGGCAAGGGCGCGATCGATTTTTCGAGCGATGACGAGATCCTGCGGGAAACGCTCGTCGCTCACGAGGGCAGGATCGTCCACCCGCGCGTGAAAGAACTGCTGGGAGAAGCCTGATGGAACTGTTTGTCACTACGCTCACGATTTTCGTGCTGGCCATCTTCGTCGGCTTCGAAGTGATCACCAAGGTTCCGCCGTCGCTGCACACGCCGCTGATGTCGGGCTCGAACGCGATCAGCGGCATCACGCTGGTCGGGGCGGTGCTGTCGGCGGGCGCGCAGCACACGGCGCTGACGACGGCGCTCGGATTCTTCGCCGTCGTCTTCGCCACCATCAACGTGGTCGGCGGGTTTCTGGTCACTCACCGCATGCTGGAAATGTTCAAACGGAAATAGCCGATGCCCTCCGCCGTCATCAACTTCGCCTATCTGCTGGCTAGCGTCCTGTTCATCTTCGCCCTGAAAGGGATGTCGCATCCGCGCACGGCGGTGCGGGCGAATCTGGTGGGCGCGCTCGGCATGTTCATCGCCGTGCTGGTCACGGTTCTCGACCGCCGCATTGTCAGCTACGAGATCATCCTGGCGGGGCTCATTGCCGGCTCCGGCATCGGCGCCGTGCTGGCGCTGAAGATCCGGATGACCGCCATGCCGCAGATGGTGGCGCTGCTGAACGGCTTCGGCGGCGCCGCTTCCGCGCTGGTGGCGGGCGCAGCCCTCGGAGAGACGATCCATGCGGGCGGCGCGTTCGATCTGCAATTCACGATCGCCACGGCGCTGTCCGGATTGATCGGCGGGGTCACTTTTCTGGGAAGTCTCGTCGCCTTCGCGAAGCTTCAGGAACTGATCGGCGGCGCCGCCGTGGTGTTCCCCGGGCGCCATGCCGTCAACGTGATCTGCCTCCTGCTCAACATCTCATTGTGCGTTTTGGTGGTGGTGCAGCCGGAGCAGCTCCTCTGGTACTGGCTGCTGCTCGGGGCGTCCTGCGTCCTCGGCGTGCTCGCCACCATCGGCATCGGCGGCGCGGACATGCCTGTGGTGATTTCGCTGCTGAATTCGTATTCCGGCCTCGCCGCGTGCGCCACCGGCTTCGTGCTCCAGAACAACATGCTCATCATCGCCGGCTCGCTGGTGGGCGCCTCGGGCATCATCCTCACCGAGATCATGTGCAGGGCGATGAACCGTTCGCTGGCCAACGTGCTGTTCGGAGGCTTCGGCGCGCAGGCTGCGGCGAAGGGCGAGGACGTTTACAAGGGCAAGGTGAAAGCGGCATCGTCCGAAGAGATCGCCATGCTGCTGGAAGACGCGCAGCGCGTCGCCTTCGTGCCCGGCTACGGCATGGCGGTGAGCCAGGCGCAGCATGCGGTGCGGACGCTGGCCGGCCTGCTCGAAGAGCGCGGGACGGAGGTCTTTTTCGCCATCCATCCCGTCGCCGGGCGCATGCCCGGCCACATGAATGTGCTGCTCGCGGAAGCCGACGTCCCTTACGAAGCGCTGAAGGAAATGGAGCAGGCCAATCCGCTGTTCCCTCAAACCGACGTCTCCATCGTCATCGGCGCCAACGATGTGGTCAATCCGCTGGCGCGCACCGATCCGAAGTCGCCCATCGCGGGCATGCCGATTCTCGACGTGGACAAGTCGCGCACCGTGGTCGTCATCAAGCGCAGCCTCAGCCCCGGCTTCGCCGGCATCCCCAACCCGCTTTTCGCCGCCGACAACACGCTGATGTTTTTCTCCGACGGACAGAAGGCTGTCAACGACATCATCGCCGCGCTGCGGGAGGGCTGAGCCCCGGGGAAGGGGACGGCAGCGGCTCTTGAGGCCGGGCTTCACCCGGCAGGCTGACGATCCGGGAACCTGAAGCGTGTGCAAACCCGCCGGCGGCGATGGCCAGGAGGAAGAACGGCCCTGCCTTCCCGCGCACGGGTCCGCGCTCAGGCGCGGAAGATCGGCTCCTTGCCCTTGGCCAGCGAAGCAACCTGTTCCGTCTGCGCGCGGTTCAGCGGGCTGAACGAGGCGCCGATCGACAGGGCGAGATCGAACAGGCTCTTCTCGCCGGGCGGAATCGCCGCCGTGATCTCCTGAGAAAGGGTCCATCCAAGCGCAAGGCGGGCCTTCTCCGGTTCGTCGAGCGGCTCGTACCAGCATTTGGAATACTTGCGCCGCTCGCGGGGCAGGTCTTTCGGCCATGTCGTGTGCGCCATGCCTTTCAGCGCCAGCCGGGCGATCTTCTTCTCCTTCGCCCGTTCCAGCATCTGCGGACCGAACCGCCCCTCGTGCCAGCAGACAAAATTCACGGGGAAGAGGATGGAGTCGACCGGAAACTTGTCCATCAGCGCCAGAGCCGCTTCGGCATGATGCGCGGAGAAGCCGAGGAAGCGCACTTTCCCTTCCTGCTTCATGCGGAGGAAGAACTCGCCGGCGCCCCCGGGCGAGAGGATCTTCTCCACGTCCGCCAAGGAAGAGACAGCATGGAACTGGTAGAGGTCGAAGAAATCCGTGCGGAGGCGCCGCAGCGACTGCTCGAACTCCTGGCGCGCTCCGTTCGCGTCCCGGCGGGTCGTCTTGCAGGCGAGAAACGCGTTCTTGCGGTACGGTTCCAACGCCGGGCCAAGCTTGATTTCCGCTTCCCCGTCTCCGTAAGACGGGGCCACGTCAAAGTAATTCACGCCGCGCTCCCAGGCGGAAGCCACGATGCGGTTGGCCTCCTTCTGTTCGTAGCCCATCACGACGATGCCGCCGAAGCCGATGATGGACAGCTCGACTCCATCGCGGTACGCGCGCCGGGGCAACGGCGCGGAAGAGCCCGAAAGAGAGGTTGCAGCGGTGGCAGCCACAAAGGTTCGCCGGTCCATGGTTCCACTATATGGGATTGGCGCCAGGAAGCAAGCCCGCGGGCTTCGCCTGCCGGGCAGGGGGCTGGAAAATGAATGGCCGCCCGCGCGGGCGGGCGGCCATGGAATGCTGTGGAGATGCCGTCTGAATCAGATCTTGGCTTCTTTGTATTCCACATGCTTGCGGATCTTTGGGTCGTACTTCCTCACCACCATCTTTTCGGTCTTCGCCTTGGGATTCTTGGTGGTGGTGTAGAAATGGCCCGTGCCCGCTGAGGAAACCAGTTTGACGGTGATGCGCGGCATGTAATCCTCCTAGAACTTGACACCCTTCTGCTTCAGCTCCGCCAGCACCGCGTCGATTCCCTTCTTGTCAATGATCCGGAGGGCGCGTGCGCTGAGGCGGAGGCGGACGAAGCGCTTCAACTGGGGCGACCAGAGCCGCTTTGTGTGCAGGTTCGGCTCAAAAACGCGCTTCGCGCGGTTGTTGGCGTGCGAAACCCTGTTGCCGCTCACGGGCTTCTTTCCAGTCACAGGGCAATACTTCGACATGCGATTCTCCAGATGATTCCGTCGGGAGTGGGGGAGCAGACGATCCCTTCCACTCAGTATACAGGCAGCGGCAGCCCTGTGACAAATCGCCGGCGGGGCGGCCGTCAGTTCTTCACCGCGTACGGCTTTTCCGGGTCGATGCCCAGCTCGATGAGCGCCCGCTGCGCCTCTTCGGGGCTCAACTCGCCCCAGCGGGCAAGCCGCTCAAGCGCGGCAGCGGCGATGGATTCGGCGTCGACCTCGAAGAAGCGGCGCAGATAGGTCCGCGATTCGCTCCGGCCGAAGCCGTCCGTGCCCAGCGACACGAGACGCCCGCTGAGCCATGGAGCGATCTGATCGGCCAGCACTTTCATGTAATCGGAGGCCGCGATGATCGGGCCTTCCGTGGTTGCCATCACCTGCTGGATATAAGGCTTGCGGGGCGTGGCGGCGGGGTGGAGCCGGTTCCAGCGCTCGGTCTCGAGCGCCTCCGCGCGCAACTGGTTGTAGCTGGTCACGCTCCAGACATCGGCCGGGATCTGGAACTTCTCCCACAGCAGCTTCTGGGCGCGCAGGGCTTCGTTCAAAATGGTCCCGCTGCCCCAAAGCTGCGCGCGCGCCCGCCCGCCGGCAGCGGCGGCGCTGACGCGGTAAATGCCTCTTACAATTCCCTCAGCCACGCTTTCGCCCTCCGGCATGGGCGGCTGCGCGTAATTCTCGTTGCAGATGGTGATGTAGTAAAAAACGTCCTCGTCTTCGCCGTACATGCGGCGGAGCCCGTCCTGGATGATCACGGCCAGTTCATAGGCGTAGGCGGGATCATAGGTGACGCAGTTGGGAACGGTGGACAACAGCACATGGCTGTGGCCGTCTTCGTGCTGCAACCCTTCGCCGTTGAGGGTGGTGCGTCCCGCGGTCGCGCCCATCAGGAAACCGCGCCCGCGCGAGTCGCCGAAGGCCCATACCATGTCGCCGACGCGCTGGAAGCCGAACATCGAGTAATACATGTAGAAAGGAATCATCGGCACGCCGAAGTTGCTGTGGGCGCCGCCCGCGGCGGTGAAGCTGGCCATCGAGCCCGCCTCGGTGATGCCTTCCTCGAGGATCTGCCCGTCGCGCGATTCCTTGTAGTACAGGAACTGCTCGCTGTCCACCGGCTTGTAGAGCTGTCCTCCGGGCGCGTAAATCGAAATCTGGCGGAACAGGCTCTCCATGCCGAATGTCCGCGCTTCGTCGGGAATGATCGGCACGATGCGGCGCCCGATCTCCGGGTGCTTGAGAAGCTGCTTGAGAATGGTGACGAACGCCATGGTGGTGGAAACAGGCCGTCCGCCGCTGCCTTTGAGCGATTCCTGAAAGTAGTCCAGCTCAGGAGTCTTCAGCCGGACCGCCTGGGGCGCCCGGGCGGGGAGATAGCCGCCGAGCGCCTCGCGGCGCTGCCGCAGATACTGCATTTCGGGCGAGTCTTCCGGCGGGCGGTAGAAGGAGACCGTATGCACGGTGGACTCGGGGATCGGGATGCGGAACCGCTGGCGCAGCTTGAGCAGCTCGTTTTCGTTGAGCTTCTTCTGCTGGTGCGTGGTGTTTCGGCCCTCGGCCGCTTCGCCGAGCCCGTAGCCTTTCACCGTCTTGGCCAGAATCACGGTGGGCGCGCCCGTATGCTCGAAGGCGCGCTTGTAGGCGTTGTAAACTTTGACCGGGTCGTGGCCGCCCCGCGGCAGGTTGGCCAGCTCTTCGTCGCTCATATCGGCGACCAGTTCGAGCAGCTCCGGATACTTGCCGAAGAACTCCTGGCGCACGTATGCGCCGCCACGGGCCTTGAAGTTCTGATATTCGCCGTCGACGCACTCGTGCATCCGGCGCACCAGCAGTCCGGTCCTGTCCTTCGCCAGCAGCCTGTCCCAGGCGCTGCCCCAGATCACCTTGATGACGTTCCAGCGCGCGCCCCGGAACCAGGCTTCCAGCTCCTGAATGATGTTGGAATTGCCGCGCACCGGCCCGTCGAGCCGCTGGAGATTGCAGTTGATGACGAAGATCAGATTGTCGAGGCTTTCGTTGGCGGCGATCTGTAGCGCGCCGCGCGATTCCGGCTCCTCCATTTCGCCGTCGCCGAGGAAGGCCCACACCTTGCGGTCCGTGCGCGGCAGCAGGCCGCGGTGTTCCAGATAGCGCATGAAGCGCGCCTGGTAGATGGCGTTGATCGGCCCCAGCCCCATGCTGACGGTGGGGAACTGCCAGAAGCCGGGCATCAGCCACGGGTGCGGATACGAGCTCAGACCCGGCATGTCGCGCAGTTCGTGGCGGAAATTCTTGAGATGCTCCTCGGTGAGGCGTCCTTCGAGAAACGCCCGGGAATATATGCCCGGCGAGGCGTGCCCCTGGAAGTAGACCAGATCGCCCGGCTGGCGGCCTTCGGACGTGTCGATGGCGGCGCGGAAGAAGTGGTTGAACCCGACTTCGTACAGAGTGGCGGAAGAAGCGAAGGTGGAGATGTGGCCGCCGATGCCGTCGTCGTACTTGTTGGCGCGCACGACCATGGCCACCGCATTCCAGCGCACCAGGCTCTTGATGGTGCGCTCCAGCTCCCGGTCGCCCGGATAGGGGACCTCCTCCTCCGCGAGGATCGTGTTCAGGTACGGCGTGTTGATGCCCAGCGCAGCCGGGACGCCCTTGAGCGCAGCGTTGGTGGCCAGGCGCTCCAGAAGGAACCGGGCGCGCTCGAGCCCCCCTTCTTCGATCACCTGATCGAGCGCCTCAAGCCACTCCTGCGTCTCGACAGGGTTCAAGTCTTCCGGTTTCTCAATCTTGGATTTCAGCATGAGACCAGTGGAGGAACTACAATCCCGATTCTACCCTGACCGGGCAGAAATCGCCTACACTTACGGGATGCCGGCGGCACGGCCGGGGACGCGGGAATCTTCCGCGCCTCCGTCTGCCTGCGGGGGCGCGTAGAGGCGGCCCGCAGCTTCCAGCACGGCTGCGAAAAACTCAGCCAGGCGCGGACTGCACCGCTCTGCCTGTTCCAGTCCGAGTTCCAGAAGGGCGGCGCGCCCGCGCGCTGCGGGATCTTCCATCACCTTGCGGCCCCGGGCGGCGAACGCACGGATGGAAGCGCCGGCCGCATCATGCAGCATGCGCCGCGCCTCGCCCGCACTCAATCCGGAGGCGCGAAGCGACATCAGGGCCGCGTCGAGCAGCGGCGCGAGCAACCCTCTGGAAGCCAGGAGCCCAAGCTGAAACAGCGCCTTGCGCCCCGGCTGGAGCTCCAGGCACCGCATCCTGCCTTCCGCCAGCCACTGCCTGGCCAACTGAACAGCCTGGCGGTCGCCCTCGGCCACGGCGAGATCGCGGCCTGCGGAGGGCGCCGCCGCGAGCGAGCACACCCGGGCGCCCAGTTCACCGAGGCAGGACAGGGCGGACGCATCCAGATCCGGGCTCATCAGGGCAAAGCGCGATCCCTTCCATGGCCCGGCGGCCCGCAGCAGGGGCAGCAGCCGGTCCAGCCCGTCGCCGGACGCGTGGATCAGCACCAGCCCGCAGGCATGCAGGTCCTCCACCGGCGCGGGCGAACCGGCGCGCAGGGAGTTCGAGTAACGCGAGGCCAGCCGGCGGTCCGGAGCAGCCACGGGGCCGAGGTGGCGCGACAGGGCCGGACGGCGCAGCAGCAGCGAGTCACTCATCCTCCCCGCCGCGATCAGTCCCAGCGGTTTCCAGGAGTTCATAAGGCTTGGGCGTCCGCAATTCCTTGATACGGTCACGATACTGCGCCGCTTTCTCGAATTCAAACGCCCTGGCCGCCTCGCGCATCTTCGCCTCCAGTTCGGCGATCAGCCGCTCGCGCTCTTCCGGCGTCATCAGCGCCGGAGCACCGGCCTCCTCCTCGAGCGGCGGCGTCACATAGTCGGCTTCGGCGATCATGGCCAGCGTCATGTCGATCGGCTTGACGATCGTCTCCGGCGTGATGCCGTGCCGCTCGTTGTACTCCGTCTGGATGCGGCGGCGGCGCTCGGTTTCGTCGATGGCGCGGCGCATGCTGTCGGTCATCACGTCGGCATACAGGATCGCCTTGCCCTCGACGTTGCGCGCGGCGCGGCCGATCGTCTGGATCAGGGAGCCGGTCGAGCGCAGGAAACCCTCCTTGTCGGCATCCAGAATCGCCACGAGCGAAACCTCGGGCAGGTCCAGCCCTTCGCGCAGCAGGTTGACGCCGATCAGAACGTCGATATCGCCGCGCCGCAGGTCGCGCAGGATCTTCACCCGGTCGAGCGTCGAGACCTCGCTGTGCATGTAAGCGCAGCGGATGCCGAGTTCGGCGTAATACTCGCGCAGGTCCTCGGCCATCCGCTTGGTGAGCGTGGTCACCAGCACGCGCTGCCCTCTATCAGCGCGCGCGCGGATCTCCCCCAGCAGGTCGTCCACCTGCCCGCGGATGGGGCGCACCTCGACAGCCGGATCCACCAGCCCCGTGGGGCGGATGATCTGTTCCACCACCACGCCACCGGACTTTGTCAGTTCATACGGACCGGGCGTGGCGGAGACGTAAATCGTCTGATGCACGCGGTGCTCGAACTCCTCGAACGTCAGCGGGCGGTTGTCGAGCGCGCTCGGCAGCCGGAAACCGTACTTCACCAGGTTCTCCTTCCGCGAGCGGTCGCCGTGATACATCCCGCCGATCTGCGGCACCGTCTGGTGGCTTTCGTCGATGATCATCAGCGCGTCGGAAGGCAGGTAGTCGAGCAGCGTCGGCGGCGGCTCCCCGGGCAGCCGCCCGCTGAAATGGCGCGAGTAATTCTCGATGCCATGGCAGTAGCCCACTTGGCGGATCATCTCCAGATCGAACATCGTGCGCTGCCACACGCGCTGAGCCTCGACGAGCCTGCCCTGCTTCTCCAGTTCTCTCTTCCACCAGACCAGCTCTTCCTCGATGCCCGCGAGCGCCTGCTCCTTCGTCTCCGGGCTCATCACGTAGTGGGTTTTCGGATAGACGGGCAGCCGGAGCAACCGCTCCTTCACCTGGCCCAGCAGCGGATCGATGCGGCTGAGGTTTTCGATCTCGTCGCCCCACATCTCGATGCGGAACGCATCGTCGTCGTAGGGCGGCCAGACTTCGATCACGTCGCCTCTCACGCGGAATGTCCCGCGGCGGAAGTCCGCGTCATTCCGCTCATAGAGGATCTCCACCAGCTTCCCAAGGATCTTCTCGCGGGCGATCCGCTGGCCCTTCTCGAGCATCAACAGCATCCCGTAATAGGCCTCCGGCGAACCCAGGCCGTAGATGCAGCTCACGCTGGCCACGATAATGCAGTCGCGCCGCTCGAACAGGCTGCGCGTGGCCGAGAGGCGCAGCTTGTCGAGCTCCTCATTGATGGTGGCCTCCTTCTCGATGTAGGTGTCGGTGGAGGCGATGTATGCTTCCGGCTGGTAATAGTCGTAATAACTGACGAAATATTCCACCGCGTTATGCGGAAAAAACGTTTTGAATTCCTGGTAAAGCTGCGCGGCCAGGATCTTGTTATGCGCCATGACCAGGGCGGGCCTGCCGGTTTCCTCGATCACCTTGGCGATGGTGAAGGTCTTGCCGCTGCCGGTGACGCCGAGCAGCACCTGGTGCTGCTCGCCGTATTCCACGCCGCGCACGAGCTGGCGGATGGCCTCGCCCTGGTCTCCGCGCGGCCGGTAGTCGATGCCAAGGCGGTATGCGCTCATCGTTTGCCCGAAATCGCGTTGAATTCGCAGCCGAGGATGGCCGTCAGGGCGAGAAGATACATCCAGACGCAGAGGGCGATTACGGCGCCGATGCTGCCGTACATCACATTGTATCCGGCCATGTTGCGCACGTACCATGCGAACGCGGCGGTAAGGGTGAACCACAGCACCGTGACCAGCAGCGCGCCGGGCCAGATGCGGCGCCGGCGCCCGCCCTCGGGACCGAAGTAATACAGAAGCGCCGCCACAACCACCATGGCGCCGGAAGCCAGCGCGTAACGCAGAATCATTCCCAGAACGCGGACCCCGCCCTGCAAGGTCTCGCCCGCCTCCAGCACTCCCATCCAGTGCAGAATCTGGTTCTCCGCACGGTCGCCGAAAATCATCAGCGCCGCGGCTCCGACGACGGGCAGCAACGAAACCAGCACGAGCCAGAACGCCACCAGCCGCGTCATGACGACTCCACGGTTCCCCTGCCTGCCGCAGGCGGCGTTGAATCCTTCCATGAGGCTGACCATCACGCCGGATGCCGCCCACAGAGCCAGCACGCCGGCGGCAATCGGAAGAGCGAGCGGGCGCGCGCCCCGTTGCGCCACATAATAGCGGATCAATTCTTCCACGCCCGGCGGCGCCACCCGGAACAGCATCGCCGTGATCCGCCGGCTCACCGCCGCCGCATTCATATGCACGAGCAGGGCAGTGGTCGTGGTCAAAACGGGAAAGAAGGCCAGCAGCGCGGAATACGCGGCGCCCTTGGCATAGCCCAGAGCCCCATGCCGGTAAGCGCCCGCCATCGCGCGCCACAACCTGGCAAACATGCGGCCCATGGCGCGCTACTGATTATCCCAGAACGGCGGGCAGACCGTGGCCGCTTGGCTTCCAGATGCAAGTACGCGAGGATAAATGTGAAGTTGACAGCCATGATCGTTTTCATCCTTTTGCTGCTTTCCGCTTCCATTTGTTCCGCCCAATCGCCGGGCGCGCCTGCGCCTTTGCTGCAGGGAGACCCGGCGGCGGCCTTCCTCTATTACGGCTCCACGGCAGGCTCTCCCAGCGGAGCGGCGGAACTCGTGCCGGTGCAGGGGATGCCGTTCTCCTCCGCATGGCGGCTGCGGACCCTCTCGCTGCCGGAGAGCGGCTTCAACGAGTGGGATCTGCGCATCCGCGCCCGCGGAACGGCGCCCGTGGCTCAGGGCGACAAGATCCTGGCCGAGTTCTGGATGCGCTGCATTGAACCGGCAGACGGCGATTGCATCCTGCGGCTGAACGTCGAGCGCGACGGCTCGCCGTACACAAAGTCGATCAGCACGCCCTATCCGGTGGGCCACGAGTGGCGCCGGTTCCGCGTGCTGTTCGAGATGCGCGAGACCTACCCGGCGGGCGGCTACTGGATCGACTTCTGGATGGGGCAGCAGGTGCAGGTGGCGGAGCTGGGCGGGATTTCGCTTCTCAATCATGGTCCGAACGTCACGCCCGAGGATCTGGGACTGGACCGCTTCTATGAAGGCGCCGCCCCCGACGCCGCCTGGCGCGCGGCGGCGGAACAGCGGATCGAAGAGATCCGAAAGGCCAGCGTATCGGTCGTCGTCGCCGCTCCGGACGGCTTGCCTGTCCGCGGCGCCGAAGTGCGCGCGCGGCTGAAGCGCCACGCCTTCGGTTGGGGCACAGCCGTGGCGGCGGAACGGCTGCTCGGCGCTGGCGACGACAGCGAGCGCTACCGCAGGTTCATCTCCGGGAACTTCAACATGGCGGTGCTCGAAAACGATCTGAAGTGGGGTCCCTGGGAAGCGAACCGCAACCGCGCGCTCGATGCGCTGCACTGGTTGCGGGACAACGGAATCGGGCGCGTCCGCGGCCACAACCTGGTATGGCCTGGGTGGCAGTACACGCCGGCAGACGTGCGGAATCTGGCGGGCAATCCGGAAGCGCTGCGGCAGCGGATTCTCGACCGCATCCGCGACGCGGCCACAGCGGTGCGCGGGCTGGTGGTGGACTGGGACGTCGTGAACGAGCCGGTGGCCAACCGCGAAGTGCTTGACATTCTGGGCGAGGCGGCGATGGCGGACTGGTTCCGGGCGGCGAAGGAATGCGATCCCGAAGCCAGGCTCTTCATCAATGAGTTCGCCATCCTCGCCTCCAACGGCGCGGACCTGAGAAAACAGAACGCCTACTACCGCATGATCGAGTCGCTGCTCGCGCTGGGCGCGCCGGTAGAGGGCATCGGCATGCAGGGACACTTCGACTCCGCCACGCCGCCGGAGCGGATGCTGGAGATTCTCGACCGCTTCGCCCGGCTCGGCCTGCCTGTCGTAATCACGGAGTTCGATTTCGCCACGGCGGACGAGGAGTTGCAGGCGCAGTTCACGCGCGATCTGATGACGGCGGCCTTCAGCCACCCGGCGGTGACCGACTTCCTGATGTGGGGCTTCTGGGAGGGCAGCCACTGGAAGCCGCAGGCCGCCATGATCCGCCGCGACTGGACCGAGAAGCCGAATTACCGCGTCTGGCGCGAGCTGATCTTTGAGCGGTGGCAGACAGACACGAGCGGCGCCACGGGCAGTGACGGCGCGTTCGCATTCCGGGGCTTCAAAGGCGAATACGAAATCACGGTGAAGGCGGGCGGGACCGCCGTTCAGAAGACTGCGCAGATCGCCAGAAACGGGCAGGTCGTGCGCATATCCGTGAGCGGCGCGGGAGGCGGAAATCCGCCGCCTTCGCCCGGACGCCGCGAGTCTCCTTCAACGAGGCGTCCACGGCCGATATAATGCAGGCCATGCAACGCCTGTTGTTGGCCGTGCTGCTCGCCGTCCCCGCCGCCGCCCAGCCGCTGCCTCTCTCCACGCCGGAGAAAGAGGGCTTCTCCCCGCAGCGCCTGGAGCGTCTCCACAGCCATTTCGAGAAGCTGACCCAATCGGGTGAGCGGCCCGGCGCCATCACGCTGATCGTGCGCAACGGCCGCATCGTCGACTGGCGCACATACGGGCTGCGGGACGTGGAAAACAAGCTACCCATGGAGAAAGACACGATCGTTCACATCTACTCCATGACGAAGCCCATCACCACCGTGGCGGTGATGATGCTTGTGGAGGAGGGCAAGCTCGCGCTCGATGACCGGGTGGAGAAGCACATCCCCGAGTTCAAGGGCCTGAAGGTCTACAAGGGGGGCACCGTGGACAGGCCGGAACTGGAAGACGCCGCTCGCCCGATCACCGTGAAGCATCTGCTCACCCACACGAGCGGGCTGGTTTACGGCTGGGGCAACGACAACGTCTCGGCTTTGTACCGCAAGGCGGATCCGCTGGGCGCGCCAAGCCTCAAGGAGTTCATCGCCAGGCTCGTGAAGCTGCCGCTGGCGTTCCAGCCGGGCGAGCGATACGAGTATTCGATGGCGATTGACGTGCTTGGGTATCTGGTGGAAGTGGTTTCGGGGGAACCGTTCGATCAGTTCGTCGGGAAGCGGATCACCGGGCCGCTGAAGATGGTGGACACACATTTCAAACTGCCGGAGGCGAAGCGCGCGCGGCTGGCGAAGATCTACTCGCGGCGCGAGGGGAAGCTGGTGACGGAGCGCGGCTTGCAGACGGGCGGCGTGCCATACGGCGGCATGGGGCTGTATTCCACCATCGGCGACTATGCGCGTTTCGCGCAGATGCTGCTCAACGGCGGTCAGCTCGACGGCGTGCGCCTGCTGGGACGCAAGACGGTGGACCTGATGATGATGAACCATCTGGGCGGGCTGGCCAAACCGACCATCGGCGGCGATGACGCCAATGGATTCGGACTCGGCGGCGCGGTGCGGATTGATGTGGCGAAATCCGGCCGTCCGGCATCGGCGGGGCTGTTCGGATGGGACGGCGCGGCGTCGACTTATTTCCGCGTCGACCGGAAAGAGAAGCTGGCGCTGCTGCTGTTCCTGCAATGGATGCCATTCGACCAGCCGGCTTTGAGCCTCTACGAGACGCTGGTATATCAGGCTCTGGTGGATTGAACCTTGCTCCGCAGCGCTGTTTTCGCCATATCTTCGCACAAAAACGCAGGAAGTGTGCGTGCCGGTGACCGGATCGAGGCGCAAAAGTAACAGAATTTTCATCTCCGTGCGCTAATCTGGGGCTGTATACGGCCTTCGGCCGTTCAATCCTGTCTCAAAACAGAAGATCGAGGACAAGTCACTCTATGAAGCGATACCTCTGGATGGGAGTCTTTCTGCTGCTCTGCGCCCTGGGAGCGTGGGGGCAAGCAGACGCAAACAAGGCGCAGTTGTCGGGCACGGTTCTGGATCCCAAAGGGGCGGTCGTGCCGAATGCCTCAGTCAAGATCCGAAACATCGGCACGGGATTGCTGCGCGAGCTGCGTTCGAACGAAGTGGGGCAATTCCGTGCCGTGCAGCTCGATCCCGGACAGTATGAACTGGTCGCCCAGAGCGCCGGATTCGCTCCAACCACACTGGCGGGCATCGAACTCACCGTGGGCGCCTCGGTGAACCTGGACGTGACGCTGCAACTTCAGGCGACCACGCAGACCATCGAAGTCGCCGACACGATGATCAACGTGGCGTTGCCGGCGCCCACCGCCATGATCACGGACCGGGCGATTGAGAATATGCCGATCAACGGGCGGCGATTCCAGGATTTCGCGTCCCTGACCCCGACCGTGCAGGTCGAGCCGGCGCGCGGGCAGCTTTCCTTCGCCGGACAGCGCGGCATCAACGGCAACATCATGGTGGACGGCGCCGATTTCAACCAGCCGTTCTTCGGCGGCATCCGCGGCGGCGAGCGTTCCAACTTCAATTTCACGATCCCCCAGAGCGCGGTCCAGGAGTTTCAGGCGGTCAGCACCGGATATGCCGCTGAATACGGACGCTCGACGGGCGGCGTGCTCAACGTGATCACGCGAAGCGGATCCAATGAATTCCACGGCGGCGCCTTCTACCAGAACCGCGACCGCAACCTCAGCGCGGACAATCCGATCTTCAATCGCCAGCCCTCGGAATCGCTCCAGCAACTCGGAGGCAACGCCGGCGGACCGGTGATCCGCGACCGCATGTTCTTCTTCGGCGCGGTGGAGCATCAGCGCGCCGACACGCCCGCGCAGGTCATTTTCACCGCCTTGCAGGGCATCACGCCGAACGCGGCCACGCAGGAGGCATACAGCTTCTTCAAGGGGCTCGAGCAGGATTTCCAGCGCGAGAACCGCGCAACCGCCGTCACCGGCAAGATGGACTATGCCTTCACCGAAGGCCACCGGCTGACCCTGCGCTACAACCATTCGCGGTCGGACGAGCCGAACTCCGTCACCGTAGGCGGCGCGCTGAACCCCTTCACAAGCCAGGCGCTGTCGAACGAAGGCAAGGAGATCGACCGCACGCACTTCGGCACGGTGCAGTACACGCACCTGTTTTCGCCGAGCGTGGTGAACGATCTGAAGTTCAGCCAGTCGTATGAGATCCGCCCGCGCCTGTCGAACTCCGCGCTTCCCGCGGTGTCGGCCGGCTTCATCGGCACCTATGGCGCGCGCAGCTTCCTGCCCACCACGCAGGACGACTACCGCACGCAGATCACGAACTCCACGACCGTGCTCGCGGGACGCCACAGCTTCAAGTTCGGCCTGGACCTGAGCTTCCTGAGCACGGCGCAGCTATTCGGATTCAACCAGTTCGGCGCGTTCTCCTTCCAGAACTCCGCCGACATCGCAGGCATCCTCGACGTCCTGGGCACGGGAGGCAACGTGGCCAACCGCTTCGACATCCCCGGCGTGATCTACCGCCGCCAGATCGGCAACCTGATCGCCGACTACGACGCCAAACAGATGGCGCTGTTCGCGCAGGACACCTGGCGCGCCACCGACAACCTGACGCTCGACCTCGGCCTGCGCTGGGAAGGGCAGTGGAATCCAAAGGTCGAGGCGAACAACACGGCTCTCGTGAACCGCGTGAACATCGACTACCCGCTCGGCAGGCTCGACGTCACGCGGATCGAGGACAATCTCGACCAGATCATGCCGCGCGGCGGCTTCGCCTGGACTCCGTTCAGCAACAAGCGCACCGTGGTCCGCGGTCACGGCGGCATCTTCTATGCGGCCACGCCGCTGCTGCTGTTCTCGGGTCCGACCAACAACTTCCGCACGCCTCCGGGCGACGTCAGCATCCAGCTCGGGCCCTTCAGCGCCGCCAGCGGGCAGAGCGTGTACAAGCTGTTCCAGCAGGTGGGCGTCGACCTGAACGCGTCCAAGCTCGACGCTCTTCCGGTGCTTCCTGTCGAGAAGGTGCAGCAGGCGGCGGCCCTCGCCGCCGGCGGCACGGCGCCGGATCCGCTCACCGGTGCGTCGCTCACGATGCTGGCGCCCGGCTTTCAGAATCCGCGCTCCTATCACTGGGGCATCGGTTTCGAACACCAGCTCACCGGCAACTGGATCGCGGGCGCGCAGTACCAGCATGTGAAAGCGGTGCATCTGCAGCGCAACCGCGACTGGAACCTGCCCGTGCCGGCGGTGCGCGCCGGCGACGGACGCCCGGTATTCAGCCGCGCTCTGCGCCCTGTCCCCCAGCAGGGCCAGTTCAACACCCGTGAGAGCAACGCCAAGTCGCTCTACCGCGCGCTGGTGCTCCAGACGCAGTACCGGAGCCGGAAGTTGACCGGCGGCGTGTTCTACACCCTCTCCACCAACTACTCCGACGACGATAACGAGCGAAACGCGACCGGCATGGGGCCCATGAATCCTTATGACATGAGCAGCGAGTACAATTACTCCGACCTCGATGCCCGCCACTTGCTGTCGTCCTACGCCGTCTACACGCTGCCCTGGGGCATCGAGCTGTCCGGCACCCTGCGCGTGCGCAGCGGCCTGCCTCTGAATCCCAGAGTGGGCAGCGACACCGACGGCAACGCCACCAACAACGACCGGCCGTACCAGGCGGCGGGGGTGCCGTTCAAGCGCAACGCCTTCCGCAACCGCGGCATCGTCAACAGCAACGATCTCCGGATTCTGAAGAACTTCAGCTTCCGCGAACGCTACCGTGTCCAGCTCTCGGCCGAGTTCTTCAACCTGTTCGACCTGGACAATGTCGTCTACGCCGGCCAAGCCGGCATCTACGGTCTCGGCATCAACGCCACCACCGGCGCCGCCATGCCCGTCGATTCGCGTTTCATGCTGCTGCGCAACTCCGCGGGCGACTACAATCAGGCCACCACTTCGCAGGTCGGCAACCCGTTCCAGGCGCAGTTCGGCATCCGCTTCTTCTTCTGATCCGGACAAACGCCGTGGAACCGCAGCGGGGGCGCGCCTCGGGCAGGCGCGCCCCCGCTGCCATAATGGAGGCAGGTGCACGAGGCTTCTCCGATCGACCGTGTCGTGGACCGGGCGCGGCGCCGCCTGACGGCGCTCATCGCACTGGAGGAGTTCTGCCGCGCCGCGGCGATCGTCTGCCTGCTGATGGGGGCGATGCTGGTGGCCGGCGCCGGCGTCTTTCATCCCGCATGGCCCCTGGGCTGCGCCGCTGCGTCCTTGGCGTGGACCGCATGGCGCGCGAGGCGCCGCGCGCCGGACGGCTACTCGGCGGCGCAAAAGGCGGACGCCGGACTGCGGCTGAAGGATCTGCTGGCCACGGCCTGGCACCTGCGCCACAGCGGGCGCATGAACGGCAGCGCGCTTGCCCCGTTGATCGAGGAGAAGGCCTCCGCCGCCTGCGCCGGCGCGGATGTACGCCAGGCGCTTCCGCTGCGGTGGTCCCGGGCTTCCACCATCGCTCTGGGCGCCTTTTCGATTCTGCTGGCGCTTTTTATGCTTCGTGTGGGACTGCTGCGCAGCTTCGATTTGCGCCCGCCGCTGGTGACTGTGCATTTTGACACCCTCACCGGAGCGCCGGTCCCTCCTTCTCCTCCGCGCCGGCCTCCCGCCAGAATGCCTGACCTGCCTGGCTTCACATTGGAAGAGGCGCAGGCGGGCGCACCCGGCGAGGAACAATTGCCCGCGGAAGCCCTGCGCGCCGCCGAGAGCAGCGATTCTTCCCTGCCCTCTCCGCAGGGCAGCCGCGCCTCCAAGGGAAGCACGCAGCAGGCGGGGCGGACTGCTGAACCCGGGCAGGAGCAGCCGGGCGAGGAGCCCGCGGACGAAGGCGTCAATGCAACGCAGGATTCCGGCGAGCAGCAGAATGGCAGGGAGAACCCGCCGCGCGGGCAGCCGCAGGACTCGCTGCTCGACAAGATGCGCGACGCGCTCGCCAATCTCATGGACAAATTCAAGCTCGAGATGCCTCCGGGCGAAAGCTCGCGCCCGGCCAGGCAGAACGCCAAACAGGATGCGGCGCGCCGTGAAAAGGGCCGCCCGCAGCCCGGCAAGAAGGGTGAGCAGGGACAGGAAGGCGACATGCTTTCCGGCCGGCAACAGGCGCAATCGGACGCCTCGCAGCAGGCGAAGTCGGAGCAGGCGGGCAGCCCCGACGCGGCGTCTTCGAATGAGAAGAGCGGCATTGGCAAAGAAGAGGGGCGCAAGGAGTTGCAGGCGGCGGAGGAACTCGAAGCCATGGGCAAGCTGGATGAACTGCTGGGCAAGCGCTCGCAGAACGTGCAGGGCGAGGCGATGGTGGAGGTCACCAACTCGAAGAACCAGCAGTTGCGGACCCCCTACACCGGCAGGATGGGCGCGCGCATGGACGCGGGCTCCGAACTCGGACGCGACGAGGTGCCGCTGCACCTGCAGGAATACGTGCAGCGGTATTACGAGCAGGTGCGCCGCACCGCGCCACAGGGGAAGCAGTAGCCGGCGCGCGGCTCGCTGCGCCGGGAGCATCCATCCGTGCAGAGCATTGCGGCGCGGCTGCAGATCCGAAGCGGGCGCAGGGAACGGGCTGAACCGCGCAGCGAGCCGGACCCCAGGAGAGGCGGGAAGGACTCAGGCGCTCCGCAGGTACTTCTCGACGCAGTGGAAGAGTTCCTGCGTTTCGACGGGTTTCGGCAGGTATCCGTTCATGCCTGCCTCGAGGCAGCGCTCCTTTTCTCCGTTCAGGGTGTAGGCGGTAACAGCGATGATGGGCGGCTGGGAGCATCCCGAAAAGCTGCGGATCAACCGCGCCGCATCGAGCCCGTCGAGGACGGGCATTTGGAGATCCATGAAGATCAGCCCGTAGGTCTTCTCCGCCACGCGCTGCACGGCTTGGACGCCGTCGTTGGCCACGTCCACTTCGTAGCCGCGCTTGCGCAACAGGGTCGCCAGGACCTTCTGGTTGATGGGGTTGTCTTCCACCACCAGGATGGGCGCCGGACGCCGTTCGGGCGCTGCAACATCCTGAACTCCGGCGGCAGCCTGGTCACGCCCGGGCGCCGCATCTTCCGCCGCACCGGCGCCTGTGTCTTGCGAGCGTGAACCGATCCATTCCAGCAGCATGAAAAGACCTCCATCCCGGCCGGCGGGATTTGGGACAACTCGACCCGCTCCGCGATCCGGCCTCGGTTCGTGAGGACCTGCGTCAGCCCATGTCGCCTTATCGGTCGCCGGGCGGCCTGCTTGAGGATATTTCTCGCGCCGGACAGCCGCCCTGTCTCACAATGAGATGGGATGCAGGCTCCAGACCCCTCCTCTGTGCTCGATCTCATCGAGGCCTTCCGCCGCTCCAAGACGATGTTCACGGCGGTGCGCCTGGGCCTGTTCGATCTGCTGGACGAGGCGCCCGCCACCGCGGAGCAGCTCGCCGCGCGGAGCGGCACGCAGCCGGAGCCCCTCGAGCGGCTGCTGGAGGGCTGCGCCGCGCTGGGGCTGCTCAACAGGCGGGACGGCGTGTTTTCCAATACGGATCTGGCGCGCGCCTATCTGACTCGCAGCAGCCCCCGCTCGCTGGCCGGCTACATCCGTTACTCCGATGAGGCGCTGTATCCCCTCTGGGGCCGGCTGCAGGATGCAGTCCGCCAGGGAGGGCCGCGCTGGCAGCAGGTCTTCGGCGCGCGCGGTTCGCTGTTCGACCACTTCTACCGGACGGAGGAAGCCCGCGCCGATTTCCTCGGCGGGATGCACGGGCTGGGGCTGCTCAGTTCGCCTGCCGTGGTGCGTGTGTTCAACCTGAGCGCCTATGAAACGCTCGTCGACTTGGGCGGCGGCACCGGACATCTGGCCGTCGCCGCCTGCGAGCGCTACGGGCGGATGCGCGCCACGGTCTTCGACCGGAAGGACGTCATTGAGCCCGCGCGCCGCCGGATCAGCGCTTCGCCGGCGCGGGAGCGCATCGCCTGCGTGGCGGGCGACTTCTTCCAGGATCCGTTGCCCCGCGCCTCTCTGTATGCGATGGGCAGGATCCTGCACGATTGGGACGATGCCCGGTGCGCCGGACTGCTCCGGCGCGTTCATGCGGCGCTCGAACCCGGCGGGGCGGTGCTCATCGCCGAGATGCTTCTCGACGAAGACCGTTGCGGACCGGCGAGCGCCGCAATGCAATCGCTCAACATGCTGGTCTGCACCGAAGGCCGGGAGAGGACGGAGAGCGAGTACCGCGCGCTGCTTGAGGCCGCCGGCTTTGTCGATGTCGAAGCGCGCCGCACCGGCGCGCCGCTTGACGCCATTCTGGCGCACAGGAAAGAATAGCGGCGATGAGGTTCCTCCTGTTTTCTGCTCTGATGACGGGGTGCCTGATGGAAGCGCAAGTACGGATCGACAAGACGGCATTCAGCGGCTGGCCAGACTGCTACCGGATGACGAACGGGGAGGCGGAGTTGATCGTCACCTCCGACATCGGTCCTCGCGTCATGTATTACGGATTCCGCGGCGGGCAGAACTTCTTCTGGGTGCAGAAAGAAACGGCGGGCAAGCGCGGAGAGCCGCAGTGGGTGGCTCGGGGCGGGCACCGCATCTGGATCGCGCCCGAGGACGTGCGCTATACTTACCCGCCGGACAACGGCCCCGTGCCGGTGGAAATCCGCAGCGGCGCGCTGGTGGCCACGCAGCCGGTAGAGAAAGAGACGGGCATCCAGAAGCAGCTTGAGATCCGCATGGCGCCGCGGGGCACGGAGGTGACGGTGATCCACCGCCTGTTCAACCGCGGCATCATGCCGCTGGAGTTCGCGCCGTGGGCGCTCACCATGATGGCCCCGGGCGGACACGGCGTCAGCGGCTTCCCGCCGCGCGGCACGCACCCGGAGGTTCTGGCGCCCACCAATCCGCTGGTCATGTGGGCTTTCACGGATCTCTCCGATCCGCGCTGGACATGGCTCAAGAAGTACTTCGTGCTCCGGCAGGATCCGAAAAACCCCGTGCCGATGAAGATCGGCCATTTCAACCCGAAGACGTGGGGCGCGTATTTCCTGAATGGCGAGATGTTCCTCAAGCGCTACGACGCCGACCCGTCGAAGACGTATCCGGACTTCGGCTGCTCTTTTGAGACCTTCACCAACGCCGACTTCCTCGAGCTGGAGACGCTGGGTCCCATGACGAAGGTCGCGCCCGGCGGCGTTGCGGAACACGTCGAGCGCTGGAGCCTGCACCGGAACGCGCGCCCGGCGGAGTGGACGGACGCCGAACTGGACCGCATCCTCGCGCCCGTTCTTGCATCCAAATGACCATGAGTCTTTTTCGCATAGGCACGACGATCTTCCTGCTGGCGGGCATAGCAGCAGCAGCCGGCTACCGCACTGAACCAGGAGGCCCTCCGCCAGCCGAAGCGGCGGCTCTGGCTCCGGCTCTGACCGCGCAGGGCGTTCGCGTCCTGAAGCCGGACGGAGGCGCATTGTGCGAGTTCTGGTTTGTCCGCGAGGTCGGGAAGGAGGGCGAGCCGGAGCAGAACGCAACTTGGGGCATCGCGCACGGGACGCTTCTGGGGGTCGTGAAGGTGGAGAGCCGCTGGAGCGACCGCCGCGGACAGCCCATCCGTCCCGGCGTCTACACGCTGCGCCTCAGCTTCTTCCCGATGGACGGCGATCATCAGGGCGTGGCGCCGCAGCGCGACTTCGCCATCCTCTCCCCTGTTGAGATCGACAAAGACGCCTCTGCCAAGCCCGCCTTCGACGCGCTGATGGACATGAGCCGCAAGGCTTCCCGCACGCCGCATCCGCTGGTGCTGAGCCTGTGGAAAGAGTCCGGCGCCGTCGAGACGGGCATTACAGCCGAAGGCGAATCCGATCAGGTGTTGCGCGCCACCATCGGCGGCGCCCCTGTGGCGCTGATCGTTTACGGGCGCTCCGATCACTGATTCATGTGGCTCTGGCTCGCCGCGCTTCTCGCCCTGCCTGCCGCAGGACGCCTGTATCAGGCGTGGGGCGAACGGCGCGACGCGCGCCGCTGGCCGCCTCCGGGCAGGATGATTTCCGGCTTCCACGTGCTCGACTCGGGCGGCTCGGGACCGCCCGTCGTGCTGGAAGCGGGCATCGCCGCTACGAGCGCGAGCTGGAAACTGGTGCAGGATGAACTGGCTGGCAGGTTCCGTGTGATCAGCTACGATCGGCGGGGGCTCGGATACAGTGATCCCGCCTCGTCTCCCCGCACGCTGGAGAACCTGGTCGAAGAACTGGATTATGTCGTGGAGGCGGCTGGGGTGGAGAAGCCGTTCGTGCTGGCGGGGCATTCTTTCGGCGGGCTGCTCGCGCGCCACTATGCGGCGCGGCGCCCGGAGAAGGCGCGGGCGCTGGTGCTGCTGGACCCGCTGGAGCCGTTCGAGTGGTCGCCGCTGTCCGGCGCGCGAGGCCGCATGCTGGGCCGCGGCGTCCGGCTCTCGCGGCGCGGCGCCGCGCTGGCGCGGTGGGGAGTGGTCCGGCTGGGGCTGGATCTGCTGCTGCTCGGCTCGCGCCGCCTGCCCGCAATGCTCGCCGTCGCCGCCAGCGGCAAGGGCAGCGAGGTCACCAAACGGCTGGCCGGCGAAATTCAGAAGCTGCCGCCCGAGGTGTGGCCGCGCGTGAAGGCGCACTGGTGCCTGCCGCGCAGCTTCTCGACGATGGCCGAATATTTGGAGCGGCTGCCCGAGTACTGCCGCGCACCGCTCGACGAAGAGCCCCTGCGGCGGATCCCCGTTCATGTGCTCTCGGCCGGAACTACGCCGCCGCCGGTGGCCGAAGCCCACCGGCGCTGGGCGGCGCAGTCGCGCGGCGGCTCGCACGAGATCGTGCCAGGCAGCGGGCACTGGGTGCAACTGGACGCGCCCCAGGCCGTGTCAGCGGTATTTCAAAAGGCCTTGATGCAAACGTAACATCGGATCTGGAAAGATGGAGGAAGGAAAACGATGGCGATGAACAGGCGGTATTTCTTCCGAGGCGCGGGCGTGCTGGCCGGAGTTGCCGGGGGGCTGGAAACACTCGAAGCGGCGGCGCAGAAGCCGGGCGCGCGGCCGAAGCGGATCATCTTCATGGTGGCCGACGGGATGAGCCCGTCGGTGCTGCCGCTGGCGGAACAGTTCTCGTTGCGCGTGCGCGGCAAGGGGCTGCTGTGGCAGGCGCTGCTGAACCACCCAGGAGCGCGGCGCGGCTGGATGGACATGGCGTCGCTGGACTCGCTGGTGACGGATTCGTCCTCGGCGTCTTCTTCATGGGGTTCCGGTTCGCGCATCTTCAACGGCTGGGTGAATATGCTGCCCGACGGCACGCGCCTCACGCCCATCTGCGATCTCGTGCGGGACAAGGGCTATCTGACGGCGCTGGTGACCACCGCCACGGTGACCCACGCCACGCCCGCCGGTTTCGCGGCGAGCGTCCGCCGCCGGGACAACGAGCACCTGATCGCGGAGCAATATCTCGGCAAAGTGGACGTGATCCTCGGCGGCGGGCGGCGGTTCTTCTCGCCGGATTCGCGCAAGGACGGCAAGGATTTGACCGCCGCTTTCCGGGCGGCAGGCTATGCGCACGCGGAGAACCGCGAACAACTGCAGGCGCAGGCGCCCGCGGCGAAGCGGATGCTTGGCCTGTTCAGCGGGTCGCACATGCCTTACACGGTCGATCATCGCCACAGCGATACGGCGCTGAAGCTGGCGCCCACGCTGGCGGAGATGACCGACGCCGCCCTGGCGATCCTGGAAAGACAGAACAAGCCATTTCTGATTCAGATCGAAGGGGCGCGCGTGGATCACGCTGCGCACGCCAACGACGCCGCCGGGCTTCTGTGGGATCAGATCGCCTTCGACGAAGCCATCGAGATGGTTCTGCGCTTCGCCGAAGGACGGTCCGGCACGCTGGTGGTCATCACCAGCGATCACGGCAACTCCAATCCCGGTCTGGTCGGCATGGGTCTCGAATACCGCCAGAGCAACGCCTGCTTTGAGCGTCTGGCCAGGATCAAAGCGAGCTTCAACGCCATCAGTCCGCGGCTCGCCGGAACAGCGGAATACTCGATGAACCCGCAGCAATCTTCCGGCGTAGCGGGCGGTCCGCCAAGCGTCGCGCGCATTCAGGAACTCGCCGAGCAATACTTCGGTTTCCGCTTCGCGCAGGATGAGGTGGAGATCCTCCGCCGCTGCGCCTCCGGCGAACGCGGGCTATGCGTCAACCGCCAGTTGGACTCGGCGGCGGGAATCCTCGGCCAGGTCGTAGGCAACCACACCGGGATTCACTGGACAGGCACGACGCACACGTCGGATTACACGCTGGTGACGGCGCTCGGTCCGGGCGCGGACCGCTTCGCGGGCTTCATCCGCAACACGTCGGTGTTCAGCACTCTCGCTGAGCTGGCGGGCATCCGCTTCCGCAATCCATCCATGAATCCCGAGGACGCGCGGAAGTTCCGGCAAGTGGCATTCACGCCACGTCTGCGGCCCGACTGGGCATAAAAGGCCCGATCCTCCCTCAGGCCACGAACGCCACGGCCTCGATCTCCACGCGCACGTCGCGGGGCAGCCGCGCAGCCTCCACAGTGGCCCGGGCCGGAGAATTCTGGCCGAAGTAGCGCCCGTAGATCTCGTTCACTTTGGCGAAATCGCCGAGGTCCTTGAGGTAGATCGTCGTTTTGAGCACGGTATCGAGGCGCGCGCCGGCGGCTTCGAGCACGGCTTTCAGATTTTCAAGCACGCGCACGGTCTGCTCTTCGATTCCTCCGTCGACGAGCCGGCCTGTGGCCGGATCCAGCGGGATCTGCCCGCTCAAATAGACCAGTCCGTTCCAGCGGACGGCTTGCGAGTACGGCCCGATGGCCGCGGGCGCATTGGGAGTGTGGATGATCTCTTTCTCTGGCATGGTCGCAGTTCCTTGTGCGTCTCGGGCGCCGGCAGCCGCCGGGCTTGAGCCGCTGCGCGGCCGGCGCAAGGCGGGTCAGCCGCCGATCTCCTCCTCGATCCAGGTCATCGCGGCATAGGCTGCGGGCCAGCCCAACGTGGTGATGGCCAGAATGGCCGCCTGAAGGATCTCTTCCTTCTTCGCGCCCGATTCGAGCGCCTGCCGCGCAGCGGAATGCACCGCGCCCTGGTGCTGCGAACCGATGGCGATGCCGAGCTTCACGAGGCGGCGGGTCTTCTCGTTCAGCGGGCCGCCCTTTTCATGGCAGGCTGCGCCCAGCGCCTGGAACGAGGCCCAGACTTCCGGATACCTTTTCTCGAATTTCCTCAGCTTCTTGGGAACTGCTGTCTGCTTGGCCATACCCTGAAGAGTACACCCGGACTTCTCCGGGCGTCCATCGGCGCGCCCCGCGGCAGGGGACCCCCACGGCGGCACACGGTTCGCGATATAAACAGAACAAGTCTTATGAAACACGCAAGCAAACCCGTTTCCGCTGATCGGCGCAGCTTCCTCTCTTCCGCCGCAGCCGCCGGCCTCACCACGAACCTGTTCACAGGATCCGTCCGGGGCGCCAATGACCGCGTCACGGTGGCCTTTATCGGCGTGGGCCAGATGGGGCGAGGCAATCTCGACTACGCCTCCAAGGTGCCCGGTTTTGAACCCGTCGCCGTCTGCGACGTTTACCAGCCGCATCTGGAGATGGCGAAGGCCCGGGCGGAAAAGCTCGGCCACAACGTGAAGGCCGTTCACGACTTCCGCGAGATCATCGCCGACAAGAGCGTGGACGCGGTCTGCATCTCCACGCCCGACCACTGGCACGCCTACATGATGATCGAGGCCTGCAAAGCGGGCAAGGACGTCTTCGTCGAGAAGCCCGCCTGCGTCTACGTCGAGGAAGGCCAGCTCATGGTCCAGGCGGCGCGCAAGTACAAGCGCGTCGTGCAGGGAGGCACGATGCAGCGCTCCGGCGGCTATTTCCAGAAAGCCGCCGAACTGGTGAAAAGCGGAGTCCTCGGAGACATCACCTTCTGCCATACCTGGCAGGCGGGGCGCGAACGGAAGGAGCGCTGGGGCAACCCGCCCGACGAGCAGCCGCCCGCGGGGCTGGACTGGGATCTGTGGCTCGGTCCCGCGCCGAAGCGCCCGTACAACCTGAACCGCTTTGGAGTGGCGCCGAAGCGCTGGTCGACGTTCCGTTACTTCTGGGATTATGCCGGCGGCGCGATGACGGACTGGGGCATCCACCTGATCGATCCCATCCATCAGGCGTTCGACGACCCCATGCCCACGGCGGTGACGGCGATGGGTTCCAAGTTCTACGTCACCGACAACTGCGAGACGCCGGACACGATGCTCGCCACGTTCTTCTATCCGAAGTTCCTGTCGAGCTATGAATCGCGCACCTGCAACCCGATGCCGCTGCTCGGCAACTGGGGCGCAGGCACGGCGATTCACGGCACGGAAGCCACGGTGGTGGTCAACCGCGGCGGCTGCTGGCTGATCCCCAACCGCGGATCCGAGGTCGAGCCGGCGGTGTGGGAGAAGGACTCGAAGATGGCGCAGCTCAACGTGCCGCATTGGGAGAACTTCCTGGCGTGCATCCGCTCGCGCGAGAAGCCGATCTCCGACATCGAAAACTGCGTGCGCTCTTCCGTGACCTGCATCCTGGCCAACGTCTCCATGCGCGCCGGCGTGCGCGTCGACTGGGACGAGCGGCGCTGGACCGTGAAGCAGAGCGAGGCGAAGCCGTATCTGAAGGCGCGGTACCGTTCGCCGTGGAAGCTGGAAGTGTAGCCGGGCGCGAATCTCTCTTCTGAGACCGGGATTGCCCCCTCCTGCGGCGTTGTATAACGGCGGCAGGAGGGGCTTTTCATGTCACGGATCTTGACTGAAGTTCTCGAGGCCAACCGCCGCTACGCGGCAGAGTTCGGCGACAAGGGCAGGCTGGCGATGCCGCCGGCGAGGCGGTTCGCCGTGCTGACGTGCATGGACGCACGGCTCGATCCGGCGAAGTTCGCAGGACTCGCCGAAGGCGACGCGCACGTGATCCGCAATGCGGGCGGGCGCGCCAGCGATGACGCCATCCGCTCGCTGGTCATCTCCGCCAAGCTGTTGGGCACGCGCGAGTGGTTCGTGATCCACCACACGAATTGCGGGATGGAGTTTTTCACGGATGAAATCATGCGCGGGCTCCTGGCGGAATCCATCGGCCCAGCCGGGCTCGTGGACGGCCAGTGGAAGAACCTGGACACTGCTCTGCAGGGCTCGCGCGAAGGCGGCTACATCGACTGGCTGACCATCCGCGACCTCGCCCAGAGCGTGCGTGACGACGTCGCGCGCATCCGGCGCCACCCGCTGGCGCCGCCGGATATCCCAGTGTACGGCTACATCTACGACGTGCGCAGCGGGCTTCTTCAGGAAGTTGCCGCCGCGTGATCGAGCGTGCGGCAAGCCAATTCAGGCGCGAGCCGGCGGTCGCGGGCTTTCCCTCCGGCTGCGCTCCGCATCGCGCGTTGCGCATCGTCTGGCGCGCCGCTGCGCCTGGTCCCATCCGAACCGCGGCGCCAGCGTCACGGGTCGCGCCTGCTCCGGTAGCCGCGGGCAGCTTCTGGTCCGGACTGCGGCGTCAGGAATCCTCTCCGCACCGGTTGTCCTCTTCGTGCGCCGATCGCAATGCTGGCATGAACCTCATTGGAGGAAGATGCGAAAAGCTTCACGGATGCTCTCTCTGCCAGCCGGTCGACCGTACCCAAGACCTGGAAGGACTGAGTTCCGGCAGGGATCAGAACCGCGGGCGGCATCATCACCGAGGGCTCGCTGCTGGTCAGGTTCACCAGAACTCCCCCGGCAGGCGCCGGGGCTTTCAGGTAAATGGCGAGCAGGAACGACTCGCCCGGATAGAGGAGATGCCGTGATGGCAGGAGCTTGTCCAACTGACCCGGATTCTGCCCGGTTTGAGCGGGCTGCACCGTGACGGTGCTTTGGAGAGAACTGCCGCCGAGGGAGGCTGTCAGAACCACCGTGGTCGCCGCAGTCACCTGTCCGGCGGCGAGGGAGATCGCGGCTGTCTTCAATCCGGCGGACACGGTGACGCTGGGCGGCACGGGAAGCGCCTGAGGCGCGGAGCTTGTCAGCGACACCACCGCGCCGCCCTGCGGCGCAGGCGCGGCGAGTTGCACAGTGGCGGTCACGGTATCGCCTGCGGTCACCAGCGAACCGGCTGTGAAGGAGGCCAACTGCGGAGCGGGCGGCTGCACCGTGACAGTGCTCTGGAGAGAACTGCCGCCGAAGGAGGCGGTCAGAACAACCGTGGTCGCCGCCGTCACCTGTCCGACATTGAGGGAGAGCGACGCCGTCTTTAGGCCGGCGGAGACGGTGACGCTGGGCGGCACGGGAAGCGCCTGAGGCGCGGAGCTCGCCAGCGACACCACCGCGCCGCCTTGCGGCGCCGGCGCGGTGAGCTGGATCGTGGCGGTCACACTGGAGCCGGCGGTCACCAACGATCCAACCGTGAAGGACGCAAGCCGCGGATCGGGCGCATCCGGCGGCGGGTCCGCGCCCGGAGCGCAAACGGGAGCGTTGTCCGGCAAGCCGTACTCGAATGCGCCGGCGTCGATGGCGCCCACGTCTGAGCGCGGCACGGCGCACAAGGGGTGATGGTATTGCATGGCGGGGCGCAGCGGCATGCCGCCTCCGGTGCCCGGCTCGACCCCTGCGTTCAGAGCCGCCGACGTGTTGGAGATGCGGTAATCATACTGGGAAGGATTCAGGAACCCCATCTCGCCGCTGGTCACATTGCCCGCCATCAGCGCCGAGGTCTGGGTTGTGATGATGCCGCTGCCGGAGAAGATGTTGTTGCGCAGCACCGCGGGTGTTGCCAGGCTGCTCGACACCTGCACGAACGTGGCGCCGGCGGAGCGGGTGCTGACAAAGGTGTTGTTGACGGCGCACAGCTCGTTTGGCGTTCCGGTGCGCAGCCCTTCCATCCCGAACGCCAGCATGCCGCGGTTCTGCGTCGTGTCGCCCTGCTGGATGATGTTGCCGATCACGTACGCCTGTCCGCCGTTGGGAAGGTCGATCTCGTAGCTGCCCGAGCCGCTCTCCTGCGTGAGGCGGTTGTACAGGATGCGGTTGACAGCCGCCCGGGATTTCACCAGATGGCCGACCTTCGAGCGGCGCGAGGCGGAATAGCGCAAGGTGAACTCGGCCACGCCGGAGTTGATGTAGATGTTGTGGCTCTGACCGTCGCCGTAGCCGTTGTCGTAGAACTCGGAGTGCTCGATCAGGACGCTTCCGTAGAAGCCGCCCAGAATGCCCATTTCGTTGTCGTGGAAGACGCAGTTCCGCACCGTCAGGTTGCCCGAGTCGAGCCGGATGCCGGCGCCGTTGCGGTCAGGCACCCGGGCGCCCGAGAACTCGATGTTTTCGACGGTAACGTTATCCCCCGCGACCACCCAGATGCCTTTGCCCTGGGCAAAATGGCCCGCAGCGTCGATCCGGGCGCGGCCATTCACGCCGCGAATGGTCAGGTTGTTCCGGTAGATCACGCACACATCCCCGTCATAGTTGCCGGCGGCGTCGATCTCGACGACATCGCCGTCCTGCGCGGCGGCGAACGCCTGGCAGGGCTTCGCATACGGCTGTCCGGGACCCACGCTGCGTATAGTCGCGGATACGGACGGCGGGCAGGCAAGGAGGACCACCAAGCCCAGAATTGCGCGCATGCTCCTTCATCGGCGCGGTGCGGCGCTGACTGAATGGAGAGGATTCCTTACCCTGAGTGGTTCGCGGGCACATGAGTACTACGGCGCCCGCCTGACCGAGGCGATGGCTCAGGCAATTGGACCAAGCCGGCTGAGGGCAAATGCGTACGCGCCGAGCGAGACCGCCTCGCTGGTCCCAAGCCTTGTCAGCCCGATGGCGGTTCGCTGGAGCGCGTCATAGCGGACCTTGCGGTTCGAACGCGGCACGGGCAGCTCGCGCGGCTCGCCGCGCAGAAACGCCGCCTGCTGCGACGGATCGTCGAAGTGAAAGGCCTGGAAGACGACGCGCCGCAACGGGCTTCCGTCGCGCGCGAAGACGCCGTTTACGGCGTCGAGCAGGGCAGGAAAGAACAGCGGCGCCGCACCCGAGAGCCCGCCGCCAATGACGACGAGCGCGTCCACCAGAGTCAGCGCCTGCGCGATGGCGTCGCCCGCCACTTCGCCCATGCGCCGGAACGCCTCACGGGCGGCTTCCGCGTTGCCCGGCGCGCGTCCCATCCCGATCTCGAAGATCTCCTTCGGCTCGGGCGTCTCTTCGAAGGCGGCGCCGGCGACTTCACCGTACACGCGGCGCACGGCGCGGATCGAAGCGCCCTCCTCGGCGTTCCAGTCCGGCGCCAGCTTGTTGCGCAGCAGCCAGACCTCCCCAGCCATGGAATTGTCGCCGATGAAGAGTTCGCCGTTGCGCACAATGCCGCCGCCCAACCCCGTGCCCAGCGTGATGCCGAGCAGGTTCGCGTAGCGCTTCGGACTTCCCGCTTCGGCCAGCCTGCGGTTGACCTCGGGCAGAAAGCCGCTGATCGCTTCTCCATACGCGAACAGGTCGCCGTCGTTGTTCAGAAACACCGGGATGCCGAAGACATCCTCGAGCATGGGTCCCAGAGCGACTCCGCCACGAAATGCGGGCAGATTGTTTTCGTTGAAGACGACTCCCGAAGGATAATCGGCTGGACCCGGAAAGGCGAAACTGACCGCCGCCGGCGGATCGGGCAGAAGCGCACGGACGCGGCGGAAGCCCTCAATGATGTTGTCGAGGCTGGCATCGAGATCCGCGGGAGCTGCGGGCAGAAAGATCGGGTCGAGGAGAAGTCTGTTCGACCGGATGGCGGAAAACTTGAGATTCGTGCCCCCCGCGTCGAGGGTCATGACGATGCGCGGGTCGGAAGAGGCGTCGATGGACATGGCGGTTCGCACTCATTTTCCCGCATGAGCGCGGCGCTGATTCAGCAACGCCGCGGCGGTGATGTACAGGATGCAGGCGAGAGGCACAAAGAAGCCCGCCTGCGCCGAAGCGAAGAGGTCTGACAAATAGCCCATCAATGGCGGCACGAACGCAGCTCCGACAATGGCCGTGACCATGAGGCCGCTGAGGGCGTTCGTGTGCTCGGGCATCGCATCCACCGTGATCGAGAACACGAGCGGGAAGATATTGGCGAAGCCCAGGCCCGTGATGAAAAAGCAGACGGCGGAAACGCCCGGCGACGGAACAAAAATACCGAGCAGGCCCAGGATCGACACCAGGCAGGTGATGAGCAAGAATGTCCTGGGCTTCATCCAGTTCAGGATGACGCCGCCGGAGAAGCGCCCGATGGTGAGCGCCAGGAAAAACAGGCCCGTGCCGAGCAGACCGGTACGGCTGATGTCGATGCCGAAGCGGTCTTTGAGATAGAGCGGAATGCCGGCGCTGACGCTCACTTCAGCGCCTACATACAGGAAGATGGCCAGCACCATCATGGCGACGTAGCCGTTCCTCAGCAGCGCGAGACAGGAGGCGAGCGTGGCGGGCTGCTGATCCGGCGCACGCACTTCATCGACCCGCAGCGGTAGCGTGGCGAGGATCGTGATGATGACGGCGGCGGAATAGATCGGGAAGACCACCTGCCAGGAAGCGCCGTACCACCGCGCCGCCAGCACAGGCAGCAGCGGACCCGAGAGCGACCCGATGGCCTTGACGAACTGCGCCAGCGAAAGGTTGCGCGAGTACAGGCCGGGCGGGGAGACGTCGCGCATGATGGGATTGCCCGCCACCTGCAACGTGGTCGCGCCCGCGCCCAGCAGCACGACCGTAACCAGGAAGACCGGGAAGGTGGTGAATCCTGCAATGGCGGGGACCAGCAGCCCGGCGAGCATAATGACAAGCCCGGCGAGCAAAACAGTCTTCTTGCCCGTGCGGTCCTGCACAAGCCCCATCGGGATCGACAGCAGCCCGAACATGATGAAGCCGGAGAAGGTGATCCATTGCGCGGCGAAGTAGGACAGCTGGAACTGCTCGCGCGCCAGGCTGACAAAGGGCCCGGCAGCGTCGGCGAAACCCATAGCGAGGAAGGCGAGGAAGACGGGGAAGGCGCGTTTCATGCGAAACAGACAGCATACCCGGAACGGCCGGGGCGCGCCAGCGAAGCTCTGCCGCGGTCACTCCACGCGCAGCGCTTCGCCGGGATCCATCCGCGCGGCGCGGAGCGCGGGGGCCATTCCGCTGGCCACTCCCACCAGAACAAGCGCGGCTGCCGAGACAAGCACGATGCCCGCTTGCACGCGCAGAACAAGGTCGCCCTTGCCCGACTCGTCCTCGAACAGCCCGCTCAGCATCGGCAGCGGCGGAAGGATCCACGTGATCGCGTACGAGAGCAGCACGCCGAGCACGCCTCCGGCGAAGGTCAGGAACAGCGCCTCCGCAAGGAACTGCCCGGCGACGTGCCAGCGCCGCGCTCCGAGCGCGCGCCGCAATCCAATCTCGCGCGTCCGTTCCGTCACGCTCACCAGCAGGATGTTCATCAGGCCGATGCCGCCGATGGCGAGCGTCAGTCCGCCGATGAACAGCAGCAGGACCTGAAGCCCGATGGTCAAGCCGTCGATGATGGGGCGGATCGTCGAAGTGCCGAACGTCGTCAACGCGCGCTCGTCGCGCGGATCGAAGCGCAGCCGCTTGGCCATCGCGGCGCGGAACTGCCTCTCGGCCTGCGCTTCGAAGACGGGCGCCACCGGTTGCAGGACCGCGTTGGTTGGATAGCGCGCGTCCCACAGTTCCGACGCGGCCTCATACGGGATGAACACGGAGCGGTCATCGGGACCGTAGTAATTGCCGAACGCGAGCTTCCTGTCCATGACGCCGACAACCGTGAACCGCATCCCCTGGATCGTGATCGTCTCGCCGACGGCAGGACGGCCGGAAAACAGCTTGTCCTTGGCCCACCGGCCCAAGAACGCGACACGGCGCCGGTCTGCCTGATCCTCGCGCGTGAGCCAGCGGCCTTCGGATGGAAACTCGCTGCGGATCTGCCCGTACTCGGCGCAGACGCCGCGCACGTTCAGGCTCGCCAGCCGGCCGCCATAGGAGAGATTCACGCGCCGGATCGTTTCCGGGCAGATCTGCCGCACGAGCGTGCACTCCATCCGCACGGCATCGAGATCGGCGAACTCGAACCGGATGCGCCGCCCGGCGCGTTCGCCGCCTGCCTGCATGCTGGTCTGCCCCGGGAACACGATGACGGCCGATTTCG
The DNA here is from genome assembly GCA_020723085.1 of Arcobacter sp. GTDB lineage: Bacteria > Acidobacteriota > Terriglobia > Bryobacterales > Bryobacteraceae > JANWVO01. Next base: position 10,935 of record DYJN01000010.1, on the reverse strand, counting down.
AGAAGTTCTGAAAGGTCCCCACCATCAGCGACCGGAAGCCGTCTCCATAGGCCATCAGCAACGTCACCGACGCGATGCCCCAGACGATGCCCAGCATGGTGAGGATGCTGCGGGTGGGATTGCGGCGGAGCGAATCCCAGGCTTGCAGCGCGATCTCGGCCAGCATGGCGAACATGGCTTCAGCCTCCCGCCTCGAAGTGCAGCGCCTGGACCGGATCGATGCCCGCCGCGCGCGACGCCGGATAGAGGGCGCTGAGAAACGCCACCAGCCCCAGCAGCGCCACGCACGCCGCGCCGACCTCCCAGGACGGCATCAGCCCGGCGAAATACTGCGGCATCGGCAGCTGGTTGACGAAGTGGCAGACGGCGAGGGCGAAGCCCATCCCAAGCGCGCCGCTCGAAAACACGATGAGCGCTGTTTCCAGAAAGAACATCATCTGGATCTGCCGCCGCGTCGCGCCCACCGACATGCGCAGGCCGATCTCGCGGGTGCGCTCGCGCACGGCCACCAGCATGACGTTCATCGTGCCGATCCCGCCGAGCAGGAGCGTCACCACGCCCATCGCGCCGAGGAAGTACTTCATCCCGTCGGTCATCGTCCGGAAGGCGCGCGACTCCCGAACCGTGTCCCAGATGGATGCGGCCATGGTGTCTTCCGGGTCGAACCGGTGCAGCGCGGCGAGCCCGCGGCGCACCTCGGCGACGCAGGCTTCATGCCCGCCGAGGGTCTTCGCCTTCACGATCAATTGATCCACCGTGTCCGGCGGCCAGGGGGGCGGCTGAGGCAGGTCGCGGGCCATGGCGGAAAACGGCACGAAGACCTTGTTCACGTCGCGCCCGTCGTAACTCGAGTCCTGATCCTTGAACCGCATCACGCCGATGACGAGATACGGGAACCCCGCGATGGAGATGGTCTCGCCGATCGCGTTGCGGGCGCCGAAGAGCTGCTTCTTCGCGTCCGCGCCCAGAAACGCGACGCGGCGGCCCTGCGCCTCGTCCTCCCGGTTGAAGAACCGGCCTTCGGCCACCGGAAGCGCGCGCAGGCGCTGATAAGGCGGCAGGCTGCCGCTCACCATGAGCGAACCGGCGTTATAGTCGCTGCGGACGGCAACCGCGCCGCGGGTGAGCTCCGGCAGAATGTGCTCGCAGGAAGGCGCGTAAGGCTTCAGCAGCTCGTGGTCGCGGATCGACCACATCACGCGCCGCCCGGCGCGTTCGCCGCCCGCCTGCATCGACGTGCGGCCGGGAAAGACGATGAAGATGTTCTCGCCGAAGTTGGCCGCCACCTGGCGCTGCCCCTCGCGGAAGCCGTCTCCGGCGGCGGTCATCAGCACGATGGAGACGATGCCCCAGGTGAGGCCGAACATGGTGAGCCCGGCGCGCAGCTTGTGGGCGAGCAGGGTCCGCAGCGTGTCCCGGACCAGGTCGGCGAGGCTCAAGGATCCGCTGTCCTCCCGCTATTGCAGAATCACCTGGGAGCCTTCCTCCAGCCCGTTCAGCAGCTCGGTCTTGATGCCGTTGGAGATGCCGAGCTTGACGGCGGCCTTGCGCCTGCCCTTCTCCTGCGCGGGGTCGGGGATCTCGACAGCCGGCTTGCGGTCGCGATCGTAAACCACGGCGGCTTCGGGCACCAGCAGCACGTTTTTCTTTTCCTCGAGGATGATCTCGGCGTTCGCGCTCATGTTGGCCTTGAGCTCCCGCCCAGGGTTATGGATGGACACCTGCACTTCGAACGTGGTGACGTTTTCTTTCTCGACGCCATAGGGCGAGATGCGGTAGACCTTGCCCTCGAACTTGCGGTCGCGGAAGCTCTCCACTACGATGCGCGCCGGCTGGCCCAGATAGACCTTGCCAATGTCAGCCTGATCGACCTTCCCGCGCACGAAAACGTCGCTGATGTCGCCGAGGATGAACAGCGGCGTGGCCTGTGACCCCAACACCAGGATCGAGCTGACGGCGTTGCCCACCTCGACATTGCGCGACAGCACGAGTCCGTCGATAGGGCTCACGATGGTCGAGTTGCGCAGATCCTCTTCAGCACGCTCGAGGACGGCCTTCGCCTGCGCCACCTGGGCGCGGGCGCGGGTGATTTCAGCACGGCTGACGGCGAGCGCCCGGATGGCGGCGCTCTGGCGGTTCAGAGCAAGCTGATAGGCCTTCTCCGCCTCTTCCACGGTGTTTTTGGCCACAAGCTTCTCGTTCAGCATCCGCTGGGCGCGCTCCATGGCGGACCTCAGAAAGGGAAGGTCAGGACCCTCAGCCTCCACTTTGTTGCGCTCCAGCGTGGCGGCGGCGCTCTCTTCCAGCGCCTGCGCGGCCTGAAGGTTGGCGCGAGCCTCGCGGACGCGGGCCTCCAGCTCTTCCTTGTCGAGTTCGGCCAGCACCTGCCCGGCGCGCACGGTGTCGCCGTAATTGACGTAGATGTTCTTGACAATGCCGCTCGCCTTGGATTTGACTTCTACAATGGCCCGCGGCTCGATCTTGCCGGTTGCCACGACGACGCGGGCGATGTCGCCCCGCTCCACCTTGGCGATCTTCGACGGATCGATCTTGTTGTCTGGCTTGAGCGCCGCCCGGACAGCGACGCCGGCGCCGGCAAGCACCGCCACAGCGACCATCACCCAGATCCAGATCTTTCTCGACTTCCGCCTGCCATTGTTCGCCATAAGGAAAGAGCTCCGTTCATTTGCTTCATACGCACGGCTCCCGGAAATGTTCCGCCGGAAATGCCTTCCCGGGCGGAGCCCGCGTCGCACGTGATGAGACGCATGTTACGCAGGACGTTTCTGGGGGCAGCGGGCATTGCGGCTGCAACGGGCGCCGAGGCGCCGGATCCGGACCAACTGAAGCAGGCTGCGGCGGAGATGACCGGGGGACGGCGCAAGCTGACGCAAGAAATGGTGGACTCGATCTACGCGTTCGGCGAGCTGGGTTATCAGGAGTTCGCGACGTCAAAGTACGTGACGTCGATCCTGGCCAGGCACGGCTTCCGGGTCGGGCACGGTGTGGCCGGGCTGCCGGCGTCAGGGTGGCCGAGTGGGGACAGGGGAGCCCGGCGATCGGCTTCATGGCCGACATCGATGGCTTGCCGGAGACTTCGCAGACGCCCGGCATCCCGTGGCATCAGCCGCAGGCGGAGGGCGGTCCGGGCCACGGCGAAGGACACAACGCCGGGCAGGCCGTGAATGTGACTGCGGCGCTGGTGGTGCAGGAGCTGATGCGGCGGCACGGAATCCGCGGCACGCTGCGCGTCTATCCCGGCGTGGCCGAGGAACTGATCGGCAGCCGGACGTACATGGTCAACGCCGGACTGTTCCGCGACCTGGACGTGATGCTCAGCTCGCACATCTCGTCCGAGTTCGGCACGAGCTACGGCCCCGTGGGCACGGGGCTGGTCAGCGTCGAGTACACGTTCCGCGGACGCAGCGCGCTGGACGCCGTCGAACTGATGAACATCGGCTGGATCTACCGCTGCGAGCATCTGAGGCCCGAACATCGTTCACACTACGTGATCACGCAGGGCGGAGACCAGCCCAACGTCGTGCCGCCGGTGGCCAAGGTCTGGTACTACTTCCGCGAGTGGGACTATCAGCGGATCAACGAACTGCAAGAGATCGGCACGCGCATCGCCCGGGCGGCGGCGATGATGACCGATACGGAGATGAGCGAGCGCACGCTGGGCGCAGCGTGGCCGGGACACTTCAACAAGCCGCCGGCAGAGGCGCTGCATGCCAACATCAGAAGAGCCGGAATGCCGCAGTGGTCCGCAGCGGATCTCGCGCTGGCTGGTGCCGCTCAGCGCGAGCTGAGGGTCAAGGAGGACGGGCTGAAGACAGAAGTCACCGAACTGCGCCCGCCCGATCCGTCGCGCCGCAGTTACGGTTCGGACGACATCGCCGAAGTGGGCTGGAACGTGCCCACCGTGGTGCTCCGCTACCCCGGCAACATCCCTGGCATGATCGGCCGCCACTGGTCGAGTGGCATCGCCATGGCGACGCCCATCGCGCACAAAGGCTCGGCTGCAGGCGCCAAAGCGCACGCCATGACAGCTCTGGATCTGTTGCTCAACCCGGCGCTGCTCGAAGCAGCCAAACAGTACTTCGCCGAGCAGACCAGAGAGACGAAATGGAAGTCGTTGATCCCGGTGGAACAGAAGCCGCCAACGGATCTGAACCGCGAGCGGATGGAGCGGTTCCGCCCGCAGATGCGGAAGTTCTATTACGATCCTTCACGCTATGCGACGTACCTGGAGCAGCTCGGCGTGGCGTACCCGACACTGAAGAAGCCGTGAGACGGCCGTTGCGGGAATTCCCCTACGGCAGTTCCGCTGCGGCTCATACTTGAGCTCGCTGCCCAGCAGGCTGTGAGGGATGGCGAAGACCGTCATCATTGCAATGGCTGCGGCGAGCACCCAGGCGCCGGCGCGCTCCGGCGTGCGCCGCAGCCTCAGCCACGCGATCAGCCACGCGAGCCATGCCACCGCCGTCTTGTTGTCCGTCAGATCCTTGCCAAGCGGCCAGCCTGTCCAATAGGCGCCGAATGCGTACTTCTGCACGATGGGCCCGAGCACGAGCCCGCCGATAGCCAGCAGGCCGAGCGTCCACAGCACCAGGCGGCGGTAGTCCGGATGCGGAGCGAAGAACTCAAGCCCGGCGCGCGTTCCTGCCAGCATCGCCGCGAACATCGCCGCCACGTGCAAGACAAGCACCGGCAGGGGCACCTCGCCACGGAAGCGGATGACAACCGGCTCTCCTCCCAGCGTGACGCGCTCATCGCCGTCCTGGAGGATGACGCGATAGGCCAGCTTGCCCGCGGGAGGCTGTTGAGGAAGTCTCCCCACAAGTTCATCGCCCTCGCGTGTCATCTCTTGATAAGTCCAGTCATCACGCGTCCTGTGGCGTTTCCACGCCAGCGTGCCCTTCGTCTGGGCGGAGACCGCCGGCACGCGGATCCCGGCATCCCCGCCCGCCATGGCGCGCGGAAGGCGGTAGCGGAACTCCTGCCCGGCGAGCGCGGCTTTGCCGCGCCTGGGATGGGTGGGGCCTGTCAGCCGCTGATAGACGGCGGACCCGATGGTGATGAGCAAGGCGAGAAGCCAGAGGACTCCCGGGCGCCGCATGCGAGCCTATTGTTTCAAAATCCTGCCGAAGTCCGCTTGCGTCAGCCGCATGGCGATCCACTCGTTCAGGCGGCGCGCGCCGAAGCGCTCGTAGAACTCGAGCGCGGGCCGGTTCCAGTCGAGCACCACCCACTCCATCCGCCCGCAGCCGCGCCGGTCCGCCTCCTCCACCATGCGGCGGAACAGCGCCTTCCCCGCACCCCGTCCGCGAAACTCTGGCTTCACGAAGATGTCCTCGAGATACAGCGTGGGCAGGGCGAGGAAACTCGAGTAGGTCTCCAGCACAAGCGCGTAGCCTGCTGCCTCTCCGTCCACGAAGGCAAGCCACGCTTCCAGCCGCGGCTTCGAGCCGAAGATGTCGCGCACCAGCCGCTGCTGCGCGGCTTCATCGGGCGGCTCGAGCTTTTCGTATTCGGCAAGGCCGAGGATCAACTGGAGCAGGACCGGCGCCTCGTCGGGGCGCGCGCGGCGGACTTCGGGCATCTTGATCCCCAGTGTAGCCGTCCGGCCGCCTGATTCTCAGCCTTTGATCACGCCCATCGGACGGAGCCGCGCCACCTTGCGCGCCAGCCCCGCCTGGTGCACCACCTCGATGACCTCGTCCACGTCCTTGTATGCTTCGGGGACCTCTTCAATGATGCCGTCGCGCGTTTCGCTGCGGACGAGAATGCCATGCTGCTCGAGTTCGCGCTGCACGGCTCGTGCATCGCGCCCGTGCTTGGCCGCATGGCGGCTCAGCAGGCGCCCGGCGCCGTGGCAGACGCTGCCGAAGCTCTCCTCGATCGCGCCCTCGCATCCAGCCAGCACCCACGACGCGGTGCCCATGCTGCCGGGGATCAGCACCGGCTGGCCTACGGCGCGGTAGCCGGCGGGGATCTCGGGATGACGGGGCGGGAAGGCGCGTGTGGCGCCTTTGCGGTGCACCAGCACATCTACCGTGCGCCCCTGGTATTCGTACTTCTCGCGCTTGGCGATGTTGTGGCAGACGTCGTAGATGAGAGCGAGCTGCGCGCGCCTGCCGAAGACCTTCTGGAACGATCCTCGCACGAAGTGCAGCATGGCCTGGCGGTTGGCCCAGGCGAAATTCGCCGCCGCGCGCATGGCCTTCAGATACGATTGCCCCTCGGGGCTCTGAATCGGCACGCAGGCCAGTTGCCGGTCCGGCAGCGTGATGCCGTATTTCTTCATGGCCGCCCCCATCTGCGCCAGAAAATCGGTGCAGACCTGATGGCCGAGGCCGCGCGATCCGCTATGGATCAGCACCACGACCTGGCCTTCGTGGAGCCCGAAACAGCGCGCGGCCTCTTCGTCATACACGCGGTGCACGAACTGGATCTCGAGAAAGTGATTGCCGCTGCCGAGCGTACCAATCTGCGGACGGCCACGCTCTTTCGCGCGCGCGCTCACTTCCCCGGCGCTGGCTGCGGCCAGGCATCCGTGCTCCTCGCAGTGCTCGATGTCGGAAGGCTCGCCGTAGCCATGCTCCACCATCCATCCGGCGCCCTGCTCGAGAACCTGGTTGAGCTGCTTTTCCGTGATGTCGAGATGACCCTTCCCGCCGACGCCGCAGGGCACGTCGCGGAAGACCTGATCGACGAGCTCTTTCAGCCGCGCGCGGACCTCGTCCTGCTCAAGATTCGTGCGGATCAGCCGGACGCCGCAGTTGATGTCGTAACCGACGCCGCCGGGGCTCACCACGCCGCTGTCCCAATCCATCGCCGCCACGCCGCCAATGGGGAAGCCGTACCCCTGGTGGATGTCCGGCATGGCGAGCGACGGTCCGACGATGCCCGGCAGGCAGGCCACGTTCATCGCCTGCTCGAGCGCGCGGTCTTTCTCCACCTGTTCAAGAATCGAGCCGCTCGCGTAAAACAGCACATCGGTGCGCATGCCGTGACGGGCGCCCTTCGGAATCCGGTGGCGGACTTCGTCGACGTGTTCGATCGGCATGTCAGATGTCGAGGAAGACCTCCGCCTCCCACATGCCATTGTGCTCACGGATGACGAGCTGGTGGAAGGTGGCCGCCTTGACGACAATCCGGGGACGGTGGCGCGCGTCGTCCCGGGGCTCCCCGCACACAATAGCCCGCACGGACTCCCCCTCCAACGCCAGCTCTTCGATGACCGCCGGCAGGAACCGCTCCCCATCGAGAAGCCACAGGACTTCGTTGAGCCAGTTCACCAGGCGGTCTTCGACCGTGGGACCCGAGCAGCGGACCGTGCGCCGCTCGCGCGCCTGCCCACGGCTGGAATCGACGGCGATGTCCACCAGCGCCTCGGCGGCACGGATGAAGAGCTGCTCCAGGCTCGCCCCGCAGACGCGGAACCCCGTGTCCGCCGTGTGATCGAGCAGCTCGTATTCCGCCATGGCCTGCTACACGCCGAGATGCTTCTCGAGGAACGGGAATCCGAGCTTGCCCGAAAACTGATGGCCCGCTTCGAAGATTTCATGGCCGATCCGGTCTTCGGCGCCGAAAATGCGGTACACCTTCTGCACTTCGGCGAACGAGAAACGGAAAGCGTCGACCGGAAAGATGTCGTCTTTGGCGCCGGACTCGCAGAACAGCGGCCGCGGCGCGATCAGCCCCGCGATGTCGTACATTTCGCACCAGTGGAGAATGCCGGGCACGTAGTTGTCGATGCAGTGGGAGAGGCTGAAGATCGAATCGCGGAAGGTGTTCAGATAGCCGCTGACAAGCGCCGCCGAGATGCGCGGCTCGAGCGCGGCGCCGAAGGTGGTGATCGTGCCGCCGCCGCTGATGCCCATCAGCCCGATGCGCCGCGCATCGACTTCGGAGCGGGTCTCGAGGTAATCCACCGCGCGCATGACGTCGTACACGCGCCAGCCGATCATCGTTTCGCCCATCAGCAGCGCTGCGCCGGCGGCCGGCTGGCAGGAGGACTGTCCGAGCCCGCGGCGCCGGCTGGCTGGATCACGGCGGCAGCCAAAGCCGAGCGGCTCGATGGCGAAGGCGGCGAAGCCGCGCTCGGCCGCCTGCACGGCGAAGTCGAACTGGTAGGGGCCTTTCTCCCTGCGATCCTGGCCTTTCTCGTCGATGCCGGCGATGTCGTCCGCGCCGCGCCCATGACCCGGTACGCAGATGAGCGCCGGGCGGGGCTGCGGGAGATTTCTGGGGATCAGAAAATAGCCGAATACGCCCAACCCGGGGCGCGACTCGAAGATCACGCTCTCACGCCTGTAAGCGGGGAAGTCCCGGGTCTCGAGAACTTCGGCGCGCAACGGCGTGCGCGGCGGGAAGCCGCCGAGCAGCTCGACGAGCTTCGCGCGCAGACGCCGCTGCCAGGCTTGCGCCTCGCGCAGGTTGCGGGCGCGGAAACCGAGCCTGCGCGGCATCTCCTCGTAACGCCTGCGCGTCCAGGCGAGCGAATCAAACGAGTCCGGCTGGTAGCGTCCTTCGAATTTTTGCAGTGCGCCCCGGTAAACGGGCTGTTGCTGTGCGCGGGCGCGCTTCGCGGTAGTGACGGCGGCTGCCGCCATGGCCAAGTCCCTGCGGGTGATCACAGGAACAGAAATATCACTTCCGCAGGCAGACGGCAGGGCCCCCTACGCCTCGCGCCAATCGGGTTCATGGAATCCGATCAGAACCTTCGAGCCTCGCACGAGCATCGGCCGGCGAATGAGGTTCGGGTTCCCGCTCATCAGACGCAGCGCTTCCTCGCGCGGCGGAGGATTGGTCTTCATGCCCATCCGGCGGTACAGTTCGTTCTTCGGGTTGAGGAACTCGCGGTAGTCGCGGCTGCCGATCAGGCGGTCGAGCTGCTCGACGCTGAGGCCTTTCGAGAGATCCACGGCATCGGCTTCCTCTCCCTGCTGGGCCAGGAAACTCCTGGCTTTGCGGCAGGTGGTTCAAGGGGGCTTGATGTAGAGCCTCGGCTTCTGCGTCATCGGCCTTCAGTAGCGGGGCACCTGAGGATCGATCTGCCGGCGCCAGAGGTCGATGCCGCCGATGAGGGAAACGCACTGTTCGACGCCCAGCCTGCGGAGCCACTCCACCACGCTCAGGCTGCGCACGCCGTGATGGCAGTACACGATCAGCAGGCTTTCGTCGGACGCCGCTTCGAGCTCGTGCAAACGGTGAGGCACCGTATGCATGGGGATCAACTGGGCGCCGTCGATGCGCGCCAGCTGATACTCGTGAGGCTCGCGGACGTCGATGAGCCGAGCCTTGCCCTCGTGGAGCAGGCGGCGGGCGTCCTCGGGCATGATCTCGAGGGAGAGAACGAGATCACATGCCATACTGCGCGGTTCTCAAGAGGCCGATTCTAGCGTAAAATCAGAGTGTGACGCGGACGCCCGCCGCCGCGCGGCCCTTCCTGTTTGCCTGCGACTAGGCTCTCTCCCGCCGCGCCCTTTTCCACAAGCCACCGGAATTGATCTGTTTTCAGGGAGATACGTTTATGTCCACTGCTGCCCGTCACGATTTGCCCGAGATCCTGACCGAGCTGCCCGGTCCCCGCGCTAAGGCGATCGTGGAGCGCGATCGCGCCGTGATGAGCCCTTCCTATACGCGCAGTTACCCGTTCGTGATCGACCGCGGCGAAGGCGCCATTGTCATCGACGTCGATGGCAACCGCTTCCTCGATTTGAACGCGGGCATCGCGGTGGTCGCCACCGGGCACTGCCACCCGCGCGTGGTCGAAGCCATCCGCCGGCAGGCGGAGAAGTTCCTGCACATGTCCGGCACGGACTTCTACTACGAGAACATGGTGGCGCTCGGGGAACGGCTGGCGAAGCTGGTTCCCGGAGGAGGTCCACGGCGCGTTTTCCTGAGCAATTCGGGAACGGAAGCCATTGAGGGCGCCCTCAAGCTGGCCCGTTACGCGACGCGGCGGGACAAGGCCATCGCGTTTCTGGGCGCATTCCACGGGCGCACCATGGGCGCGCTGTCGCTCACGGCATCGAAGGCGGCGCAGCGCGAAGGTTTTGCCCCGCTGTTTCCGGGTGCCACTCATATCCCGTACGCCTACTGCTACCGTTGCGCCTACAATCGCACGCCGGACACCTGCAACGTGGAATGCGTCCGGGTGCTCGAGGAGGACCTGTTCCGTACCATCCTGCCTCCTTCGGAGGTGGCGGCGGTGTTTGTCGAACCGGTGCAGGGGGAAGGCGGCTATGTCGTGCCGCCGCAAAAGTTCTTTGACGAATTGCAAGCCGTGTGCCGGCGGCACGGGATCCTGCTTGTGGCTGATGAGGTGCAGAGCGGCATGGGGCGGACCGGCAAGATGTTCGCTTCCGAGCATTTCGGACTCGCGCCAGACATCATGACGATCGCCAAGGGCATCGCCAGCGGGCTGCCGCTGGGCGCGACGGTGGCGCGCGCGGAGCTGATGACCTGGAAGCCCGGCGCACACGCCTCGACGTTCGGCGGCAATCCCGTGGCGGTGGAAGCCGCTCTGGCAACGATCGAACTCCTCGAGCAGGAGCTCGTGGACAACGCCGCACGCACCGGCAAGCGCATGATGGAGCGCATGCGCGAGTGGCCAAAGAAGTTCCGCCATGTCGGCGATGTGCGCGGGCTCGGCCTGATGATCGGGTTTGAACTCGTCAAGGACCAGGCCACGAAGGAGCGCGCTCCCGCTCTGCGCGACCGCATTGTGGATCTGGCCTTTCAACGCGGGCTGCTGGTGCTCGGCGCGGGCCCGAACTCGATCCGCCTTGCCCCGCCGCTGGTGCTCACCGCAGACCAGGCGGATTTCGCCGTGGAGACGCTGGAGGAGTGCATCGAACTGGCCTCGCGAGGCTAGGTCTCAGACCGTCTGAAAAGGTGCTTTATAGGCTGGCTGTGCCGGCAGCA
>DYJN01000054.1 GCA_020723085.1 Arcobacter sp. | reverse complement strand
GGCGCCCCATCCAGCCTGCGCCGCCGGTTGACCCGCCGGCCCCTGGCCGGCGGCGCCCCATGCAGCCCGCGCCGCCGGTTGGCCCGCCGGCCGCTGCAGCGGGGCCGGTTGTCTCAACGCGGGCGCCGGCGCCGCGGCGGGCGGCGCAGGGGGCGCGGGGACGGCGGACGGCCCCATAATCTTGCCGAGCGGCTCCCATCCGGCCATGCCTTCCGTCCAGCACAGGTCGGTTGGCAGGAGCCGCCCTTCTCCCAACATCCGTTTGACGTCTTCGGCGGGGTAAGGGCCGTAGGTCTGCCCTTGCCGGTTGATGTGATATTGCATCGGCATCCTCTCCTCCGCACGGCTGCCCGCCTGAGGCAGAACGGCGGAAGGCTATAGTCTACATCCAGGGCCGCCCGGCCCGGAAGCCTGCCCGCTTACAATCATGTCTATGGTTCCGGTGCTGGCCCTGTTTGTTCTCCTCGCTCAGCCTCCCGCTGACCCGAACGCCACGGCCGCTCCGGACCTCGTAGAATTAACCGCTCTTGACCCCGGCATCCGCCTCGACATCCGCTACGCCACGGCCCATAACTTCCTCGGCAGGCCGGTCTACGCTGAAGCCCGCGCCTTTCTCCAGCGTCCGGCGGCGGAAGCTCTCGTTCGGGCCCACCGGTGGCTTAAAACAAAAGGCTATGGAATTGTCGTTTTCGACGGCTACCGCCCCTGGAGCGTCACCAAACTCTTCTGGGACGCGACCCCCGAGGACAAGAAGCAGTTCGTCGCCGATCCGGCGAAGGGCTCGCGCCACAACCGCGGCTGCGCCGTGGATCTCTCACTGTATGATCTGCGCACCGGCAGGACCGTCCAGATGCCAAGCGAATACGACGAGATGACGGAGCGCGCTCACCCCTCCTACCGCGGCGGTTCCCGCCGCGCGCGCCGCCTGCGCGACCTTCTCCGCCGCGCCATGGAGCGCGAGGGGTTCGCCGTCTACGAGCACGAGTGGTGGCACTTCGATTACAAAGACTGGCCCCGTTACCCGATCCTTGACATCCCCTTCAGCTCCATCCCGAAGAACTAGAGCCGCCCGCTGCGCTCCATCCACGCCCGCATCATCCGCTCGAAATCCCGCGCCCGCGCCGATGTCCGCAGTTCCTCGACCGAATACAACATCTTGCGCCGCCAGTTCGGATACTCCCACGTCGTTCCTGGCACGTTCTGCTGCTCGGTCTCTTTGGTCAGGTCTTCCTGGTTCAGCAGCATCAGCATCGCAGGCGTCATCATCAGGTAGCCGATCACGGCGTTGTGCAGCTCGCCCGTGAGTTCGCTCCACTCCGCAGCGTCGCGGGGAAACTCCGCCGGGAGGAAGCCGTCCCGCACCAGGGCTTCAATCATCCGCCGCTTGTCTTCCATGCGCTCCCGCTTTTGCCGCTCATAGGCCTGATCGCCGCGCAGCATGCCGGTCTGCCGCCGGACTTCGATGTCGCGCCCCGCCCAAAAGCCCGCCAGCGTGGGCAGATCATGTGTCGTCGAAGAGACCAGCGCCATGCGCGGATACTCGTGGACGCGCCGCGGCAGGCCATCGGGGCCTTTCTCAAAGTAGAACAGCCGGTAGCTGAGCATGCCGAACCGCTCCATCGCCTCGCGGCAGCCTGATGGCACGGTTCCCAGATCCTCTCCCACCACCAGAAACCGCCCGCGTACGCTCTCGAGCGCGAGCACCCTCACCAGGTCCTCCCAACGGTCGTTCACATAGGTCCCGGCGGCAGGCGGCATCCCATCGGGAATCCAGAACAGCCGCCACAGCCGCATCACATGATCGATCCGCAGCGCGCCCCCGTGGCGCGCATTGCGCCGCACCGTCTCCGCAAACAGACGGTAGCCGTCCTCGCGGTGTGCCTCCGCATTTGGCGGAGGAAACGACCAGTCCTGCCCGTCCAGTGCGAAATCGTCCGGCGGCGAGCCCACCCGGCAGCCTTCGACGAAAAACCTGCGGTACGCCCACAGGTCCTCCCCGCACCGGTCCGTCGCCAGCGCCAGGTCGTGATACAGCCCGATGGGCATGCCCAGCCGCCGCGCCAGGCGCTGCACGCGCTCCAGTTGCAGGTGGATCTGCCACTGCGCGTACTTAAAAAACAGAACGTGCCGGAAATGTTCTCTCGCGAACCGGCGCACCGCCGGCGACTCGGGATCCCGGTAGGCCTCCTCCCACTGCGGCCACACCCAGACGTCGCGCCGGCGCAGGTGGAAGGCTTCGTCCATCGCGCAGAACACCGCGAAGTCGTCCAGCAGTTGCCCCTCCTCCGCCATCCAGTGCTGGAACTGCCGCGCCCTCTCCGTTCCTTTGAGCCACTCCTCCCGCCAGAACCGGCGGAACAGCAGTTTGAGCACGCCACGCTTCAGCCGCGCCACCTCTTCGTACTCGACGAACTCCGCCGCGCGCAGCGAAGCCAGCTTCGCCTGAAACTTCGGCGACGCGACCATCCTGCGAGCCGCCGGGCACAGCAGCAGGTCCTCCACGGCTTCAATGTCCAGATACAGAAAGTTCCGGTGGAACACTGACAGCGGCAGGTACGGACTCGTGTTGAAGGGCTGCCGGTTGGCGATCGCATGGAGGGGATTCAGCGCAACGAAACCCGTGCCCAGCTCCGACGCCGCCCATTCGACGATCGAAGCCAGATCCGTGAAGTCGCCCACGCCCCAGTTGCGCGCGCTGCGGACCCCATAAAGGCTGATGGCGAGCCCCGCCGCCCGTCCGCCGTTTTCGAACTTCTCCGGAAGCCACGCCCGGTCCGGAGTGACAATCACCCGCTGCGCTCCGCGCCGCTTGGCGCCATCGGGCAGCGAGACCACTGCCTCCAGGTCGTGATATCCCAGCGGCAGGGGCGCGGGCAGAGGCACGCGCCGCGTAGCGTCCCCGATCTCCGCCTCCCACCGCCGAGCGCCGCCATTCTCCAGATACAGCGCCAGCGCCGCGCGGCTGCCCGCAGGCGCACGCAGCTCCACGGATGGTGCGGCATCATGGACGCTCAGCACCGCCACCGGATCCAGAGGACGCGCGGCGCGCGCCTGTTCGCGTTCCTGCGCCGACGCCGCCAGCGCCTCGTGCGTGTCCGTCCTCAGCCCGAGAGACCGCAGAATCGCCAGCAGCGTTTCTTCAGGAACTTCGTGCCGCCGTCCCCAGATGTCCCAGTACTCGCGGTCGATGCCGTGTTCCCGGCAGAGCTTATCGAGCCATTCCGCGTAGTGCGCCGCGTCAGCCATGAGTGAACCTCAATTGTAGCGGGACGGCTCATCCCGCCACTGGCGCGATCCGGGATCCGCTTGCGGGAACACGCCCGTTGTATACTGATATTTGCCTTCCCCAAGGCCGCACGCCTCTTCGCGGCTTTGATTTCAGTAAAAATTCAGCCGGTTCATCCATGTCTCAAAAGCCACGGAAAATCCTGGCGGTCGTTGAAGACCTCTTCTTTGTTGTCAAGATCAATGACGCGGCCAAGCGCTCGGGCTTCGCGTGCGAGTTCCTCAAGTCGGCTCAGGACCTGCTCGACCGCGCCCGGCAGGAGCCGCCCCTGATGATCATCGTCGACCTGAATGCCCGGAGCGTGAAGCCTGTCGAACTGATCGCCCGCTTGCGAGCCGAGGAATCGCTGAAGAAGGTCAGCATCATTGCATTCGTCTCGCACGTCGAGGCGGAGCTGAAGAACCGCGCTCAATCCGCCGGCGCCAGCATGGTGCTCGCCCGGAGTGCGTTCTCGACGAATCTGCCCCAGATCCTGAAGCGCCATAGCGGCTCGTTCTAGCGCTTCCCCATCATGCCGCGGCTCGCTGCGTGAATTCGATGAACGCGTGCAGCTTTGCGCGCGCTGCTCCGCTGTCGACCGCCGCTGCCGCCTGTTTCATCCCCTCTTCGAACGAGTCCGCCGCGCCCGCCGCCCGCAGCGCCGCGGCGGCGTTCACAAGGACGATGTCCCGCCTCGGTCCGGGTTTGCCGTCCAGGATGTCGACGATCATGCGCGCATTGTCCTCCGCGCTGCCCCCCTGCAGGTCTTCGAGCGCCGCCCTCTTCACGCCAAAATGCTCCGGCTGCACCACCTCGTGCTCGATCGCTCCATGCACGATCCCCATCATGTGCGTCGGCGCGGTGGTGGAGATCTCGTCCAGTCCGTCCGTACCGTAAACCACGTAGCCCCGCTCCAGCCCGAGCGAGGCCAGGGTCACCGCCATCAACTCGGCGGCACGCAACGACGGCGCGCCCACCAGCTGCGCCGTCGCTCCCGCCGGGTTTGTCAGCGGTCCCAGGAGGTTCATCACCGTGCGTGTCTTCAACTCCGCGCGCGCCGGCTGCGCGTGCTTCATCGCCGGATGCAGCGAAGGGGCGAACAGGAATCCGATTCCGGTGGTACGGATCGACTCGGCGATCCGCGCCGGATCGGTCAGCAGCCGCGCCCCCAGCGCCTCCAGCACGTCGGCGCTGCCGCACTTTGACGACATCGAGCGGTTGCCATGCTTGGCCACAACAACGCCGCAGGCTGCCGCTGCAAACGCCGCCGCGGTGCTGATGTTGAACGTGCCGCGGTGATCCCCGCCGGTGCCGCACGTGTCCAGCACGGAGCGGTCCTGAATGCCGTGCTCCACGCGCACGGCATGCTCCCGCATCGCCTGCGCTAGCCCCAGCAGTTCGTCCGCCGTCTCGCCCTTCACCCGCAGCGCCGCCAGAAAGGCGGCGATCTGCGCCGTGGTCGCTCTTCCGCCGAGAATCTCCTCCATCGCCTCCATGGCCTCTGGAGACGACAGGGACTCTCCGTCCAACACCCTGTGCAGGTACTTGAGGAACGCCATGCTATATTGAAATGCGGAGCTTTTTTTCGAGCCTACCACAAGCCCAACACCATGAAAATCCACGAATACCAGGCCAAAGAGATCCTCGCCCGTTACGGCGTTCCCATCCCGCGCGGACGCGTCGTCTCCACCGCCGCCGAGGCCCGCTCCATCGCCGAAGAGATCGGCGCACGCGTTGTCGTCAAGGCCCAGATCCATGCCGGTGGCCGCGGCAAGGGCGGCGGCGTCAAACTCGCGGCAGGCCCGGCTGAAGCCGAAGCCGTCGCCTCGCAGATTCTCGGCATGACTCTCGTCACGCACCAGACCGGACCCGAGGGCCGGCTTGTGCGCAAGGTTCTCGTCGAAGAGACCCTGCCCATCGCTCAGGAGCTCTACGCGGGCATCGTGCTCGACCGCGCCCAGGGCAAGCCCGTTCTGATGGCCTCCGCCGCCGGGGGCATGGAGATTGAAGAGGTCGCCGCCAAGACTCCGGAACTGATCCTGAAGCAATCATTTGATCCCGGCGACGGCCTGCTCCCCTTCCAGGCGCGCAAGCTCGCCTTCGGCATCGGTCTGAAGGGGGCCGCCGCTTCCGCCGCCGCAAAGCTCTTTCAGGCGCTGGCACGGGCGTGGGTGGAAACCGACGCCTCTCTGGCCGAGATCAATCCGCTCGTCGTCACCGAAGATCAGCGCGTCATCGCCCTCGACGCCAAGTTCAACTTCGACGACAACGCCCTCTACCGCCATCCGGACATCGCCGCCCTGCGCGACACCCACGAGGAAGACCCGCTCGAGGTCGAGGCGTCGAAGTTCGGCCTGAACTACATCAAGCTCGACGGCAACGTCGGCTGCATGGTCAACGGCGCGGGCCTCGCCATGGCCACGATGGATATCATCAAATACGCTGGCGGCAACCCGGCGAACTTCCTCGACGTCGGCGGCGGCGCCAATCAGGAACAGATCACCAACGCTTTCCGCATCCTTATGTCGGACGCGCACGTAAAGGCGGTTCTCATCAACATCTTCGGCGGCATCCTGCGCTGTGACACCCTCGCCGCGGGCGTCGTCGCCGCCGCCCGGGAGCTCGACTTCAGGCTTCCGCTCGTCATCCGCATGGAGGGCACGAATGTCAATGAAGGCCGCCGCATCCTCCGCGAGTCCGGCCTCAACTTCACCGTCGCCGACGGCATGAAGGACGCCGCCGAAAAAGTCGTCTCTCTTGCCGGCCAGGCATCGTAAGGACTCCTACCCATGAGCATCCTCGTCAACAAGAACACCCGCGTGCTCGTACAGGGCTTCACCGGAAAAGAAGCCACATTCCACGCTCAGCAGTGCATCGCCTACGGGACCAACATCGTCGGAGGCGTCACGCCCGGCAAGGGCGGCTTGAAGCACCTCGACCGGCCGGTCTTCGATACTGTCGCCGAAGGCGTCAGGGCCACCGGCGCTGATGCGAGCGTCATATTTGTGCCGCCCGCCTTCGCCGCGGACGCCATCCTGGAAGCCGCCGACGCGGGCATCCGCGTCGTGGTCTGCATCACTGAAGGCATCCCCGCGCTCGACATGGTCCGCGCCTGGCGGTCCCTGAAGAATTACCCTGACACCCGCCTGATCGGCCCGAACTGCCCCGGCATCATCACCCCGGGCGAGTGCAAGATCGGCATCATGCCGGGCCACATCCACAAGCCCGGGCCTGTCGGCGTCGTCTCCCGCTCCGGCACTCTGACGTATGAGGCCGTCGGGCAGCTCACCGCTCTCGGCATCGGCCAAAGCACCTGCATCGGCATCGGCGGCGATCCCATCATCGGAACGACGCATGTCGACGCGCTGCGCCTCTTCAACGAAGATCCGCAGACCGAGGCCATCATCATGATCGGCGAAATCGGCGGGACGGCTGAAGAAGAGGCCGCAGCGTTTGTCAGGCAGCACGTGAAAAAACCCGTCATCGGGTTCGTAGCCGGCCAGACCGCACCCCCGGGACGCCGCATGGGCCATGCCGGCGCCATCATCAGCGGCGGCTCCGGCAAGGCGAGCGACAAGATGGCCGCCATGGAAGCCGCCGGCATCCACGTCTGCAAGACCCCGGCCGAGATCGGCGCCCGCGCCAAAGCCGCCCTCAAGCTCTAAATGGGGACTGGAGCGCCTGTCACCTTTTCCGCAGTGTGCAGGAAGCGCATGCTGTGCGGCGTGCGCATCGCTTTTCCCGGCCCCGCGCGCGGCGGGCCGGAAGCCCGCACCGCAGGCGGTCCCTGCCCGGCGTTTCCCGCTTCTCCCGACACTTTGAGACACCCATTTCGGATTGACAGAGACACTCACAATGCCTGTTGAACGCACTCTCGCCATCATCAAGCCCGACGCCGTCGCCGCCGGCAACGCCGGCAAGATCATTTCGATGATCGAAGAGGCGGGCTTCCGCATCCTCGCTATGCGCATGCAGAAGCTTACGCGCGTTGAAGCCGAGGGCTTCTACGCCGTCCACCGCGGCAAGGGCTTTTTCGAAGAACTCGTGGCCTTCATGACCGAAGGGCCTGTCGTGCTCATGGCCCTCGAGCGCGAAGATGCCATCGCCAAGTGGCGCGAGGTCATGGGCGCCACCGACCCGAAGAAAGCCGCGCCCGGCACCGTGCGCGCCCTCTACGGCGCCGGCATCGGACGCAACGCCAGCCACGGCTCCGACGCCCCGGAAACCGCCGCCTTCGAGCTGTCCTGGTTCTTCCGCGGCTCTGAGCTGGGCTGAGCCGGCTGCTCCTTCCGTCGGCCGCACCTGCGTCCGGCGGGCCGGCTCAGGCCTGCTTTACAGCTTTTTCAGCGTAATGGACATCCCGCCGCCCTCGCGGAAGAGCTGCGTCTCCAGCGCCGGGTTGGTCGTCACCAGCCTCAGGTACTCGGGCACCATGTCGATGTTGTGCGCCAGGATCAGGCCCGCGGGGCGCACCAGAGGCAGCAGCCGGTTCAGGTAATCGACATAACCGTCCTTGTCGGCGTCGAGGAACAGGATGTCGATCGGCTCCTTCAGCCGCGAGATCGTCTGGTGCGCGTCGCCTTCGACGATGGTCACCAATTCCGCTACACCCGCCTTGCGGAAATGCTCCCGCGCCGTGGCAGCGCGGCGCGCATCATATTCGAACGTCGTCAGGCGCCCTCCGGTCTTCTGCAAAGCCATGCAGAACCATAGTCCCGACAGCCCCGTCGACGTGCCGATCTCCACCACGTGTTTCGCCCTGCCCGCCTCGGTCAACAGGCGCAGCATCCTGCCGTCGGCGTGAGGCACGTTCGCATACGTGGCGCCAGTTCGCCACGCCTCTTCCAGCACGCCCAGGATCCGCTTTTCCTGGTCCGAGGCTGCCAAGGGCAGGCTTCCGCCTACAGCTCCCGCTGAGCGGAACCCGCCGCGGAAACCCCTCTGCGCCCACGCTCCCGCAGGCGCGAACAACGCCAGCAATACGCATCTTCTCTTCATTCTGCATCCCTCTCTATTGGAGCCGGCTCACCAGCCGGGCTTTCTCATCCGGTCCAGGACCGCCTGCATGAAAAGACGTGGAACGGCTGCCCAGGCTGTGATCGCCGGACAAGTCTTTACCTGACTTTACATGACCGCCGCCCGGGCTGCATCCTCTGATTCGCCCGCCGCACTCTTGCCGGCTTCCGGCACAAACCGTTTGGCGCGATGGAAGCGCCGGCGATCTCTGCAATCAAGCCGTCTGGAATGGGACCAGGGGACGATGAGGTTCTCGCCTATTTTTTGGAGGGCGCAACCGCAGCCCTCGAGCCGTGCCGGGCTCTTCCTTTGCTTCGCTAGGCGTGAATTGCCGGTCTGCCGCTACTTTCCTCCGAGCCGCAGCGTCACGGAAAAGGCCCCGCGCAGGTCGCCGGCCTTGTAGCCTGTGGCATGGTCGCGCGGATAGCGCTTATCGAGGACCTGCCTTACCGCCTCGCTGATCTTGTCGCGCGGCCCGTGGCAGCCCAGGCACATCGGTTGCACCACGATCGGCTTCAGATACCGGGCATACTTGCGGCCCGCTTCCTCGACGATTTCCAACTCCTCCGCAGGCGGCGCGCCCGGCTTGTACGCCTTTTCCCAGGCCTTCAGCTTCGCCGCCTCCCACTCGTCAGGCTGATCCTTGGGATTGCGCGCGCGCAGGCTCACCCGCCGGATCTCGAGCCCCTGCTCACGTGCGTACTGCTCCGTGACCGTCTGCGCCGACTCCGAGCAGGCGCGCGCCGCGCCCTCATAGCCGCCCCTGGCCATCTCCTGTCCGAGCAGTTCCATCAGGACCCGGCCAAGCCCGGCGGCCGCCTGCGCTGCGCGCTCCCGCGCATCGGGCGCCTGCGCCGCCGCGGCCGTGGCAAACAAGACTGCCAGGATTCGATATCGCATGGATTCAGTCCGCAAGAGACGGCTTCGGCGTCTTCGCCGTGGACGGAGGCAGCGCCGGCGGCTTCACGAAGTCCTTCGGGATCTCGCCCGTCAGCGTCTTCAGCCACGTCACGATGGCGGCCGCATCCGCCGCGCTCAGGCTCTTTCCCAGCTCGTACTCCGCCATGAGCTTCACGGCCTCATCCAGCGATTTGACGGAACCGTCGTGGAAATACGGCCACGTCTTTTCCACGTTCCGCAGACCGGGCACTTTGAAGAAAAACCTGTCTTCCGCCCGCTTGGTGACCATCGCCAGCCCCTCGTCCTTCAGGCCCGGATACGGCTTGGCCACGCCGAGCTTCTGATACATCGTTCCGCCGGCGCAGACGCCCATGTGGCAGGTGGCGCAGCCCGTGTTGACGAATTTCAGGAAGCCCGTTTTCTCCGCGTCCGTCAGAGCGGATTTGTCGCCTTGCAGGAAGCGGTCCCACCGGGAAGGCGTCATGAGTTTCCTCTCGAACGCGCCAATGGCCCGCGCCATATTTTCAAAATTCACCGGGTCTTTCTCCTGCGGAAAGGCCTTGCGGAACAGCTCCACGTACTGCGGCATGGATTTCAGTGTGGCGACGACCGTCTTCTCATCCGGCATCGCCATCTCCACCGGGTTCAGTACCGGCCCCTTGGCCTGCTCCTCGACGTCTGCGGCGCGCCCGTCCCAGAACTGCACGAAATGCGCCGCGGCGGTATACACCGTAGGAGAGTTCCGGTCGCCACGCTGCCCGCGGTGGCCTTCGCTCGTCGGTTCGTTGTCCACGCCATACCGGTCGAGCAGGTGGCAGCTATTGCAGGAGAATTTGTGGCTCTTGCTGAGCCGGTTTTCGTAATATAGCATCCGGCCGAGCTCCACCTTTTCCGGCGTGATCGGGTTCTTCGGATTCTCCACCGCCGCAGGCAGCGGCTTGAACATCCTCAGCCTCGCTTCCGGAATGTCCACCGCCAGGGCCGCCACGGCCCCTGCCAGCACGAAGAGAACGGTTCGTTTCAGCATCAATGGCAAACCTCCGTTACGCTCCCCATGATGAGCCACCGCGGCTGCCGGAATCAAGCCTTTCCGATGCGCAACTCCTGCATTGCCGCTTCCGCGCCCGCTACATTGGAAGCATGCCCGAACTTCCGCTCTACCAGGTCGACGCCTTCGCGCGCCGTGTTTTTGAAGGCAACCCAGCCGCCGTCGTCCCTCTCGATGACCTGTTGCCTGATGCGGTCATGCAGGCGATCGCCGCCGAGAACAACCTCGCCGAAACCGCCTTCTTTATCCGCAGCGGCGATGAGTACAAGCTGCGCTGGTTCACTCCAGCCACGGAGGTTGACCTTTGCGGGCACGCCACTCTGGCCTCGGCCTTCGTGATCTTCGAATTCCTGGAACCGGAGCGGAAGAGCGTGGTCTTCGATACCTGCAGCGGCAGGCTCGCCGTCGAGCGCCGTGAAGGGTTGCTCGCCATGGATTTTCCTTCCCGCCCGCCGGAGCGCGTCGAGCCGTGCGCCGGACTTGTGGAAGCCCTCGGCGGCAGCCCCAGGGAGATCTGGGCTTCCCGCGATTACATGGTGGTGTACGGCTCTGAAGAGGAAGTCCGCGCGCTCCGCCCGGACTTCGAGCGCCTGGCGGAAGCCGACCGCTTCGCCGTGATCGCGACGGCGCCGGCGAAAACAGAAGGCTACGATTTTGTTTCGCGCTTCTTCGCCCCCGCCGCCGGGGTTCCCGAAGACCCGGTCACGGGCTCGGCCCATTGCACGCTCGTTCCCTATTGGTCGCAGCGGCTCGAACAGCGCCGCCTGCGCGCCCGCCAGCTCTCCCGCCGGGGCGGGGAACTCGAGTGCGAGTGGAAAGGAGAACGCGTCGAGATCGCCGGCCGCGCCGTGCTGTATCTCAAGGGCACGATCTTCGTCTGAAGCGGTCCCGGGCATGCCCGGCGCCAGGGGCGCGGCGGCAGTCTCTCCGTCCTGCCGCGGCAGCCCGCCGGCGGCGCCGGCGCCAACCTGCCGCCGCATGGAGCTCATTGGCGCGTCGCGCCACGCGCCATTCACGGCAGGGTTTCCGTCTCGGATGCACTCGCGCCGCCAGGAATGAAGAGCGCCTTGCCTCCAGGGCTGAGCGCGAAGCACGCCGCGGCGCATTCGCCCGTGATGTTCGCTCATCTCATGGCGATCTTGCCGCCCGCAGCTCGAAACTCCTGCTCTCCAGCCGCTCTGGAGATCGGCCGTCCAGGTTGTAACAGCCGTTTTCGAGGGCAACCAATCGTCAGTCTTGGCTGCCTTTGAACGCAAAAGGATATGGCGTGTTCCCGTCTGCAAAGGCGGCATGTCCCCTTCTTGGGGCTGGAAGCATGGAAGCCAGTGCGCCAGCGTCCGCAAGGGTCCGAACCGCGGCGGGATGACCAGGAACAGTGGGAAAGGCGTGGCTCCGCGGCCGGATGGAGAACGTCAGGTCCTCAAGCGGGGCTGCGGGAAGCGCGGCGGATCCGCGCGGTGAAGCGCCCGGAGCCGGGTCCATGCCGCGGAAATTGGGAATACCGTCCTGCACTCAAAAAAAGGGGAGTGGGGGAAGAGGGAATATCCCGCCTCGTTGGTCGATACCGGGACATCGTCCCCGATGCGGTTGTTCGGGACGGTCACGTTGGCGTTGGGCGCCACCGCGCCAGCCGGATCCATGACGGCGCCCTCAATCCTGCCATTCGAGACTTGCGCCGCGAGGGGCAACGCCGTGACGCCAATGACGGCTGCGGCCAAAAGTGCGATGCAAGCACGCATTCCAGTCCCCCCTCGGGTTGAATTCACGGCTGGGCGCGACGCCAGAGATTCGTAGTTGCAATCAACCACATGGGCACATTCGGCAGATCCGGACTCCCAGGCAAGGCGACGCGGCCCCTGAGGCGGCTCCCAGAATCCCTGGCGATCCAGCCCGGATTGCCGGCGATTTTCACACAAAATCAGAATGCATCCCCGATAATGCTGGATGGCATGATGAAAGTTTGTTCACTGTGGCCGGCGGCTCGTGCGCGATGCCTGATTCCGCAGGCGGCATGTCGGTTGCGACTTCCTTGCAAGGGCTTCGTCTATAATAGGAGAGTGGCGGGAGTGGCTGGAGGAGAAAAGTTCATCCCGCCGGCTGGGCCAGGCAGGTATACAAGATGAACAGCCGATTTCAAAACACGCTGGTGACGGTGTCAGGGATACTGGTGGCGTTGTTGTTGGTGGGAGTGGTGCTTGGGCAGAACCGGCAGGCGCCGCCCACCGATCCTTACCGTCACTTGAACGTTTTCACGGAAGTGCTGGCCAAGATCAAGTCCGACTACGTGGAAGAGCCGGACATGAAGAGCGTCTCTCTGGGGGCGGTGAACGGGTTGCTGGTATCGATCGATCCGTTTGCCTGCTACCTGAATGCGGATCAGTACAAGCAATACCTGAAAACGCTGGAGAACCCTCGCGCGGGCGTAGGTCTGATCCTCAGCCGGAAATACGGCTACGAGATCGGCGTCGTAGCGTCGATTCCGGGCTCGCCTGCAGAAAAGGCGGGGCTGGCGACGGGCGACATCATCGAAGCGATCAACGGGATTCAGACGCGCGACATGCCACTGGCGTACGCCGATGTGCTGCTCCACGGGGAGCCCGGCACGGTGGTGGAGTTGAGGGTTCTGCGGCTGAGCCGCCCGGAGCCGGTGACGGTGAAGCTGACGCGCGCCGTGGTTCCGCCTCCGCCGCTCGAGTCGAAGATGCTGGATGCCGAGACCGGCTACGTCGCGGCGGCGGATCTGCGCGCCGGCAAGGCGGCGGCAGTGGCCGAGGCGGTCCGTCAACTGACGGCGAAGGGCGCGAAGAAGCTGGTGCTGGATCTGCGCAACTCGGCGCTGAGCGTGCCGGAAGAGGGCGCCGCTCTGGCTGACCTGTTCCTGGACAAGGGGACGATCGCCACGGTGAAGGGCCAGACGGTGAAGCAGCAGAATTATGAGGCTACGCCGGCGAAGACGGTTTTCCGGGGCCCATTGGTGGTGCTGACCAACCGGGGCACTACGGGCGCTGCCGAAGTGGCCGCTGCGGCTCTGGCGGCCCACAAGAGGGCCGAGATCGTGGGCGAGCGCACATATGGGGACGCCGCAGTGCGCAAGCCGGTATCGGCGGGCGACGGCGGAGCTGTGCTGCTGTCCGTGGCCAAGTATTACACGCCCGAGGGCAAGGCCATCAGCGAAACCTCCGTGACGCCGCAACACCTGGTGGCTGATGCCGCTCCGCAGACATTTGAAGAGGGAGAGCCCGGCATGCCCGCTCCGCAGGACCTGAAGGAGCCGGAGCGCAAAGAGGACGCGGTTCTGAAGAAGGCTCTCGAAGTACTCACAGGCAGACAGGCGCAGGCGCTGGCCGCGCCGCAGCGGGCGCCTGGCGCCTTATCGCAGTCGAATCAGGGGGCATAGAGCAGTACCATGCCGCTATACGAATACAAGTGCGACCGATGCGGAGAAGTATTTGAAGTCATGCAGAAGTTCAGCGACCCTCCTCTGACGACGCACGACAAGTGCGGCGGGACGGTGCGCCGGCTGATTTCGGCCCCGGCCCTTCAGTTTAAGGGCTCCGGCTGGTACGTGACCGACTACGGCCGATCTGGCGGCCAAAGTGGCAACGGGAAGAACGGCAAGAGCGGCGGGAGCAGCGCGAGTTCCGAAGCCAAGCCCGAGTCCGCCACAAAGAGCAGCGACACCTCCGCCAAGAGCTAGGGCGTGCCGGTGGAGCTGTTGTACCTGTCCTCCTGCGTGCCCGTGCCGCACGGCAGGGGCGGACAGATCCGCGCTTACCACGAACTGGACTCGCTGAGCGGGCGCTACCGCGTCCACCTGAGCTGCTTCGCGCGTTCCGAACAGGAGATGGAAGACGCCAGGCGGCTGCTGGACCGGTGCGCCTCGGTGTATGTGGCGCCGCTGTTTCCGTTTCCGCTGCATCTGGCGCGGGCGGCCGCCCGTTTCCTGACAGGCGTGTCTCTCAATGACGCGTTCTATTCTAGCCGCCGCTTCTCGAAAGATCTCCTCGATCTGATCGAAAGCCGCCCGGTTGCCGGGGCGGTGGCATATACGGCGGTCATGGCGCCGTTCGTCCCGGCGGATATGCCGTTCGTGCTCGACATGACCGGGGTGGATTCCGAAAAGTGGCGCGCGTATGCGCAGTACCGTAAACCCTCTTTTCTGTTTCAAACAGAAGCGAGCCGTCTTGCAGAATTGGAGGCGCGCGAGGCGCGCCGCGCGAGGCTGACGCTGCTGACCACCGCCGCCGAGAGGGACGCGCTGCTGCGGCATGACCCGAATTTGCGCTGCGAAGTGATGGAGAACGGCGTCGATTTCGACTACTTCGACCCGGCAGCCTGCCCGGAGGATCCGTCCCTGGCGGAGCGGCGCTATCTGCTGTTCTGCGGGACGCTGGACTCCTATCCGGACGAACAGGGGATCGTGGAATTTGCACGAAACGTCTTTCCCCGCCTGCGCGAGCGCGATCCGGCGCTCGAGCTGTTGATCGTGGGGCGCCGCCCGCTGGCGCGGGTCCTGGCATTGAGCGCCTTGCCCGGGGTGGAAGTGGCAGGGACGGTGGACGACGTCCGCCCGTATTACCGGCACGCGCTGGCCACGGTTGTCCCCTTGCAGATCGCCTGCGGAATTCAGAACAAGGTTCTCGAATCGCTGGCCATGAACCGTCCGGTGCTGGCGTCGCCAGCCGTGTGCCGCACGTTCGGCAGCCGGTTGCCGGAAGGGGTGCGGTGTTGCGCCTCGGCGGAGGAGTATGCCGCCCCCGCGCCGGCAGGAGACTTGCGCCGGAGGGCGCAGGCGCGGTTCACCTGGAAGAAGAATCTCGCGGTGCTGGAGCGCGCCGTGGCGGAGCTGGGGAGGCGCACGTGAAGCCATGCATTTTCTTCGACCGGGACGGCACGCTGATCGAAGAGCGTCATTATCTTTCCGAGCCGGCGCAGGTGAAGCTGATTCCGGGCGCGGCGGAAGCCGTGCGGCTGGCGCGCGAGGCGGGGTTCCTCACCGTGGTGCTCACGAACCAATCGGGCGTCGGGCGGGGCTACTTTCCTGCCGAGGCAGTAGAGGCGGTACACCGGCGCATGGAGGGGCTGCTCGCGAAGGAGGGTGCGACGCTGGATAGGATCTACGTTTGCCCGCACGCGCCCGAGGACAACTGCCCGTGCCGCAAGCCTCGCACCGGGCTGGTGGAACAGGCTGCGCGGGATCTGGACGTTGATCTGCACCGTTCCTGGATGGTCGGCGACAAGCCGGCGGACATCGAACTGGCGGCCAACGCGGGCATGCGGGGCGTTCTTGTGATGACCGGATACGGTGAAGGCAGCGCGCCGGAAGGGGCGGGTGCTGCCTCGTTCACTGCTTCTGACGTACGCGCTGCCGTGAGGATGATTCTTGCGGGCGCAGCGCCTGGGCGGCTAGGCGGACCCGGCGCTCCTGATTCAGGTGTGGATTGACCCCGGCTCACCGGTCTGCTATGTGGCGCAATCACCGCACCGCACGAGGCAGGCCGCTTTTTTCGGCCGGGAGGTCGAGAGGGCGGCGGGCCGTATTCTGGTTCCACAACGCAAAGGAGAGAGGGGCCCTGAAACTGTTTGTGATCGAGCGGGAGATCCCCGGCGCGGGCAGCATGGATCGGGAGCAATACCGTGAGGCGGCCAGGCGATCCGACGAGGTGCTGAATCGGTTGGGGCCGGATATCGAGTGGGTGGAGTCTTTCGTCGGCGATGACAAGGTGTACTGCCTGTACCGCGCAGCCGATGAGGGCCTGATCCACCGTCACGCGGAGATGTCCGGGTTCCCGGCAAGCCGCGTCACCGGGATCCGGACAATGATGCACCCGGCCACGGGAAGCCGGCCGTAAGAGGGGCAAGAGCCTCGCCTTGCACAACAGGCGCTGAGCCGCCTGCTCCGGCGCCATGGGTGGAACGCCGGCCCCGGAGGATCCCAACGCCTGAGGGCCGGAGCCTGCCTTTGCCGCTGCTCCTGGCAGCCGGCCCGGTTACGGCCGGATGGCCGGCACGAACAGCGTGGGCACGGGCGCCAGTCTCGCCACATTGTTGGCCACGCTTCCCATCAGCACTTCGTGGATGAATCCGCGTCCCTGGCTTCCCATGACGATGAGGGAAAAGGCGCCGCCGCGCGCGCGCTCAAGGATGATCCGGGTCGGCGAGCCATACGGAATCTCCGTGTCGACGCCGGCAGCCCCACACTGCTCCAGACGCAATTTCATGCCCTCCAGGCGTTCCGCGTCAATCCGGTTGAACTCTTCCAGGCGGTGCTTGAGATGCCGCTCTATCTTGGCTTGGTCCTGAACATGCAGCAGCGTAACGTGGGCGTGGGTCTCCCGCACGATGTGTTCGAGATAGAGGAAGGCGTGTTCGGCATTATCGGAGAAGTCCGTGGGGAACAGGATGTGCCGGAAGCAATCCTGGCAGGCCGTCCAGCGCTGTTGCCCGCCGCTTTCCCGGGTCATCTCAACCCGGACCAGGAGGATCGGGAAAGCAGCGTTCTGGAGCACGGAATGCGCCGTGGAACCGAGCAGCGCATCCGCCGCCAAAGAAGCTCCGACAGAACCCACCACAATCAGGGAGGCGCTCCGCTCATCCGCGATCCGGTTCAATTCGTAAGCCGGGAAACCGAGCGGCGTTTGAATGTCCACCGTGAAGCCGGCCTCCCGCAGGACGGCAGCCTGCTTCTCCAGCCGCGGGAGCATGAACTGCTGTAGCGAACTGTACAGCCCTCCGACGTCGCGCACGCTGAACGCATGAACCAGCGTGACCTGCCGGGTCCCGGCGCGGGCGAGGCCGAGCACGCACTCGATCATGCGATCGGAAGCCTCTGATCCATCCGAGGCGACAACGATGTTTGAGAGCATGGCTGTTCCTTCCTTAAGCTGCCGCCTGAGGCGGAGCGAACCAGTGCCGCGTCCTGTTGCAGAATGAGCAGACCGACAGCATGACGGGCACCTCGATGAGAACGCCGACAACGGTCGCCAGAGCGGCGCCGGAACCCGGTCCAAACAACGCGATCGCGGTCGCCACCGCAAGCTCAAAGAAGTTGCTGGCGCCGATCAGCGCTCCAGGAGCGGCAACCGCGTACTCGACCCTGAAGAGCCGCATCAATCCGTACGTAAGCGAGGAGTTGAAGTAGACCTGGATCAAGATCGGGACCGCGATCAGGACCACGTGCAGGAACTTGCCGGTAATGTTGTCCGCCTGGAAGCCGAAAATCAGCAGCAGCGTGACGAGCAACGCGGTCATGCTGACTGGCGCAAAGCGCGGCAGGAGCTGCTCCTCGAACCACAGTTTGCCGCGCCGCCCGATCCACCAGCGCCTCAGCAGCACGCCGGCGGCAAGAGGGATGACGATGAAGATCGCCACGGAGTACAACAGCACGTGGAATGGCACCTCCAGGCTGGAAGCCCCGCTGACGAGAAAGCGGACGATGGGAGCGAACAGGAACAGCATCAGCAGGTCGTTCACCGAAACCTGCACCAGCGTGTAGGCAGGATCTCCATCGCTCAGATAGCTCCAGACAAAAACCATGGCGGTGCACGGCGCCGCAGCAAGAATGATCGCGCCGGCGATGTATTGGTCGGCGTCCGCCGGAGCGATCCACGGCGAGAAGACAAACCGGAAGAACAGCCATGCGAAAAACGCCATCGAGAAAGGTTTCACAAGCCAGTTCACGAACAGCGTCACCAGCAGGCCCCGAGGGCGCCTGCCGACGCCGCGAATCGCCGCAAAGTCAACTTTCATCATCATGGGGATGATCATCAGCCAGATGAGGACGGCGATGGGCGCATTGATCTGGCTGTTTTGCCCGAATTCCATCCGCCGCAATGCGTCAATCAGGCCTGGAAACGCCTTTCCGGCAAAAACTCCGGCAACCATGCAAATGGCGACCCAGAGGCTGAGATAACGCTCAAAATACCCCAGCTTTTTTTTGCTTGTAGCGTGTTTCGGTTTCGCAGTTTGTTCCATGTGAGCTCTTATTCACCCTTTCATGTCCGGAGTGGACAAGATTCCGCGCAGGACGCGTCCTGCAAGGGCGCCGGACTCTCCTCGGTCCAGATCCGTCTGCGAGGGGGATGGTGCGCTGATTTTCCGGGGATGCGGGAGCGCCCGCGATCCGCGCTCGACGGGCACGGGAGCGCGGAGACCACCGCCGCCGAAGCTCTGGTTTACGGGCCATGGCAACGGACTGATCCCCGCATCCTCGGAGTCTTGCTGAAGTCTCTCCGTTTTCTGCAACGGCGGAGCGTCTCGCACCGTGGTGCTCAGTTCTCGTGCCAAGTCCGGATCGCGCAGCCGCGGCTCGGCCGCCGCCGTGGCGGGAGTGTCCGTGTATCGCGCCGCGTTGCCCTCGCTGTGGCGCCGCATGTTTCGATCATCGCAGAAATATCAAATGTATGGGAGGAAGCGTCCGGCTCTCCGGCGAACCGCATCACCGAGATCCGGAGGATGCTCGATCCGGGGGCTGGAGACTGACAGCGGGCGAACCACGCACTGCCACAGCCGGGCGCAACGCGGCGAGCCTTCGAACAGACGATTCGTCCAATCTCAAGCGCCAGATTGCTTGACTTTGCGCCGCGAACGGCTTAGCCTACTGCTGATTGCCAAGCCCTCGAGGGCCGCATCTATTGGAGGAGATCATGATCTTAAGGTTCGCCCTTGCCATAGCGTTCGCCGCATCCTTGGCGCCAGCCGCCATCCTGGATGACTTCAACCGCCCAGACAACAACACGCTTGGCCCAAATTGGACCGTTGTGAACGGAGGAGCCGGCATCACCGGCAACAGAGCGGCCGGCCTTTCGAACCAGTCGCTGGTCGTTTATGACAGCGTGAGCGCCCCGGGTGCATTCGTCGACGTTTACAACACCGGCGCGGACCTTCAGTACGCGGCGCTGGTGCTGGGTTACTCCGGCGCAAACAGCAACTACTTCATCAAGGTGCAGAACCAAAACGGCGGGACGGAGTTCGGCAACTATGCCTTCTATTACGGCAACAACGGTAGCGGAGGGAGCGGAGTCTTCAATACCTTAAATACGCCTTTCAGTTCCGCCCGGATTTGGGCCACGTATTCGGGGACGTAGGCGTGGCTATACATCGATTCGAACTTTGACGGCATTGCCGACCAGCAGTACAGCCATGTGTACGCGAACGGGGTCAGCGGCAGCGGGATCGGACTTGGCTTCTATGGCGCGACACAGGTGGACAACTTCGGAGCCGGCGATCCAGTGTTTGGAGAAATTCCCGAGCCGGCGCCGGCGAGCCTGGTTCTTGCCGGGCTCTGCGGAGCCATGCTGTTGAGGCTGCGCCGCAGGCGCGCCTAAGACGGATTGGAAGGCACTGGGGCATTTCATCCTGGCTGCGGCGGTTGCTGCGCCACGGCAAAGAGCGGGCGAAAATGGACGATCAGCTCTGATTGCAGGGCTTGACATCGGCGCTGAGATCGGCTATTGTTAGTGTTTGCGCCAGTTGATCATTCCCTTATCAACTGGCTGCGTAGCCAGGTAGTCGCCCTGGCCGTTGCGCAGATCTCCTCCACTGCGCGAGAGCCGCGATGAATCAGTCGTACTTTATTGTAGTCCTGGCTCATTCCCTCCATGGCCGTTTGCGGCGGTTCCACATCGATCAGAAAATCGTCTTCGCCATTCTGGCGCTGGCTATGCTGGGCTGCTTCACGCTTTTCGGAATGGTGTCAAGCTATGTCCGCATGGCGTGGAAGGTTTCCAATTACAATAACTTGCGTCAGGAAGCCGAAGTGCTGCGTGCGCGGTATCAGCGGCTGCTGAGCGAGGCGCAGGAAGCCAATGAGGAAGTGGCTAAGCTGTCGGTGTTCGCCGCGGAAGTCTCCATGGCTTATGGTCTGCACCGGCAACCGGCATACCCGGCAGAAGTGGAGCCTGCGCTGTCTTCGGTAAGGCTGACTCCGTCGCTGGCGGAAACGCTGGAAACCTACAATAAGCTCCGCACCGCATCTCTTACGGCCAGCACGCGGTTATCATCGCGGCGCTGGCTGGTGAACACAACGCCGAGCCTCTGGCCAGTGACCGGGCGCCTGCTGAGCAACTTCGGCGCTCGCGAGGATCCGTTCCACGGGCACATGGCGTTCCATACGGGAGTGGACATCAGCGCGCATGTCGGCACGCCGGTCAAGGCGGCGGCTGATGGCATTGTGATCGAAGCCGGCTGGATGGGCAACTACGGCAAGCTCATCGTGCTGGATCATGGACGCGGGCTGCAGACCTGGTATGCCCACTTGTCGCGCATCGACGTGATTCCCGGACAGGAAGTCCGGCTCGGGCAGATCATCGGCGCCACGGGCGCGACAGGGCGAGCCACGTCTCCTCATCTGCATTACGAGGTGCGGCGTGGGGGCGTGGCGGTGAATCCCTACGGCTATCTGGCGCGTTCCGCGATTGCGACGCCCGATCCGGCGCGTGACTTCCCATTCTGACGCCGTGTTTCGTGCAACCCGCCTGCCGCGGACGGACATCCATCGAGTGTGAGATCCTTGCTCCGAAGCAGGAGGGGCGCCTGTGCGCATGATTGCCGCACGCCGGATCCGGCGATAGCGCCGGGCGCCTGGAGCCGCAGGATGTTCCTCGGTGGCCTGGGTCTGCCGCTGGCGGCGCAAAATCCGGCGGCGTCTTCTGAGTGGCGCACGTATCTCGATCCGGCAACCGAGTTCGAGTTACTGCTGCTCACCAGTCCTCAGTTTCGGAGCCGCTTCCCGGGTCCGCCCGCTCTGGCGGTGGACCGGCGCAGCCGCACGCTCGTGTATGCGAGCGACCGGAGCGGGCGGTGGCAGCCGTGGGCGATGGATCTGAAGACTGGTGTGAGCATCCAGCTCGGCACGCACTCCTCGTTCGCGCCGGAGACATTGACGTTGTCCGCCACCGGTCGGGAGGCCATTTTCGCCGATGGAGACCGGCTGTGGTCCGTGGCGGTTCCGAGCCTGAGAAGGCGCCCGGTCGCCGCATTGGCGCCGGGATCGCAGTGGGCTGGTCCTGCGGCGCCTTCCGCCGACGGGACGGCTCTGATTTACTCGGAGAAGCGTGATGGAGTCTGGCGGATTCAGCGCCTGGCACCGGCTCGCGGGACGTGCGCGGAGGTGGCTTCCGGGAACGAGCCGATGCTGATGCCCGCACCGAACCCGCGCCGCGCGATGGTGCTGTGGCGCACGGCGGGCGGCGGGCTGGAGGTGGCGTCGTACGACCGGACGCTGCGCCGCCGGCTGGAGATTCCTGCGGGACGGGTGCTGGAAGCGCACTGGTCGCCGGACGGCCAGGCAGTCCTGTACCTGCACGAGTCTGAGGAACGGCAGAGCTGCACGATTCGCGAACAGAGGCTCGATTCGCGCGAGGACCGGCTGGTGGCGCCGACGAGCCAGTTCGGCCGGTTCGCCCGGAATGCCAATGGGACCGTGTTTCTGGGCGCCAGCCGGAGCAAGGCTTCGCCCTATATTCTGATCTTGCTCCGGATCAACCGGCGCGAATTTCCGTTGTGCGAACACAGGGCGTCGGATGTCGGGATGGTTTCGCCGATTTTCACGCCCGACAGCCAGAAGATCCTGTTCGTCAGCGACCGGCTGGGCAAGCCGGCGATTTTCCTGGCGAACGTGGAGAAGCTGATCGAAAGAACCGACTCCTGATCCGCAGCCGCGGCTTGCGCCCTGAGGCGAGGCGCCGGCGGGATGCCGCGCCCCAATATCGCGTATTGCGCCCCATCCGTGGAATTCCTGCGCCAGCCGGCGGCGGAGCCGAGACAAGAACCCGGACAACCTCCGCCCGCCCCTTATCTCCCGCGTGCCGGTGAATCGTTAGGTTCGTTTCGCAAACTTGTGCGAACCGGGCAGGCGGGATCACCCCGATTCGATTCAGGATCAAGACTGAATCGCGGCATCAGCTTTCCATTGCGAACAGAAGAGCGCCCGCATGCGCTTGTCCGGCTTGCCCGGCGCGATCACCGGACCGCTGCGCCAGGTCGAATACAGCCCTTCTTTCACATCCAGCCGCAGCCCCGCCATGCGTGTCGTGCGGTCGTTGCCGTGGCAGTGGAAGCAGTTCGCCGACAGGATCGGCCGGACTTCCTTCTGAAAGTCCGGTCCTGAGCCGCGCACCGGCCAGGGGGACGCGAGCAGCCCAATGATCAGACATCGTCTCATTGCACCGGGATTGGGAAGCATTCCGTCGAATCCCGGCCATGAAGGGAAGGGGATTGTGCTCAATTGGGGCCGGCCCATGCCGATAAGCAGTTCAGCGGCGCACCGGCCCGCCGCAAAGGCAGACGGTGCGCGGAGGTGTTATGGGAATGGAAACGAAGAGCGCCGGTTCCGCTCCTTGGGCGCTGGAGAAACTGCCGCCATTCTCCCCTGTCGCGATGCGGCTCGTCGCCCTGCTCTCGGATGAAGATGTCCATGTCGACCAGGTCAGCCGCTTCATCGCCGCAGAACCCGTCTTCGCCGCGCGCATCCTGCAACTGGCCAACTCGCCCCTGTTCGCCCTCATGCGGCAGGTGACTTCCATCCCGCAGGCGGTCATCGTGGTGGGACTCGAGCGCGTCAAGGCCATCGCCCTGACCCGAGCCCTCGGCGACTATGTCGCCCCCGTGCTTCGCCGCAAGGCGCTGGCCGCCTGCTGGCGCAACACCTTGGCGGGCGCCATCGCCGCCGAACTGATCGCCCCTTCCTGCGGCCAGGATCCCGGCATCGCTTACACCGCCGGGCTGCTGCGCGACATCGGCCGGCTGGCGCTTCTCGTCAAGTACCCCGAAGCCTACTCGAACGCCATCGAAATAGCCCGCGAAGGCGCCGACCTGCGCGAAACCGAGCGCAGCCTCTTCGACCTTGACCACTGCCAAGCGGGCCAATGGATCGTCAGCCGCATGTTTCTCCCCGAAGAAATCTGCCGCTCTGTCGTTCATCACCACGATAGGCAGATCCCCGACGACTGGGATCTCGTGCGCCTCGTCCGCACCGCCGACCGCCTCGCCGACTCCCTCGGATTCGCCATCGTTCCCGCCACCCACCTGCCCCCGGCTCAGGAAATCCTGGAAGAAATCCCTGGCGCCGGACGCCGCGCCACACTCGACCCTGCAGCCCTTGCCGCCGAGATCGACCGCCGCATCGCTGCGCTCAATTAGCCCCGCTGCCGGCGAGCCTCTCATCCCCCCTTGTCACGCGGATCTGACTGGTGCATCCTCGAAGTGGAGGCATCTATGATCCCGCCCCCCTTCGAAGCTGTGGTCTGCCCGATCGATTTCAGTGATTGCTCCGCCAACGCCCTCCGCTGGGCTGCCTGGCTCGCGCAAGCCTCTGGCAAGCCCCTGCGCCTTCTCCACGCCGTTCATGTTGACACGCCTTCTTACCTCACCCCGGAGCGCCGCGAAGAGATTCTGGACCAATGGAATGAGATCCGCAGGCACGCCGAGCAGCATCTAAGGCAATGGGCTCAGCCGTACTTGCCCGAGAATGTGGAAGTGCATTTCGAGG
>DYJN01000009.1:31485-81128 GCA_020723085.1 Arcobacter sp. | reverse complement strand
AGGCTAGCATTGCAACCGGCGGGCCAACCCGGAGCTGCGGGGGAAGGCGGCGGACCCGCCGGCGGAAGCGTCCATTTGAACGCGGATGTCCGCGCGTTCCACGAGCTGCGCCGGCGGCTTTCCGGCGCGGTTCTGCCGCCGGTGTTCGCGGGCCGGTGATAGGATCAAAGCATCATGCGGTTCAGGATAGCGATATCTGCAATTACGGCGGTTTTGCTCCTCTTCAGCGGTTGCGGTGGCGGCACGGCGGAAAAGAAGGCGGAGGCTCCGGTGAAGAAAAAGCCCGCCATCGCCGATGCGACCCGCTATTTTCCGGCCGAGGGCCGCGTGGAGGCGAAAGTGGTGGAGGATCACGTCCTCGGACGCGAGTTCCTGCCGGGCGGCAACGTGGCCCATTACAAGCGCGGCAAGCAGGAGTTCGACATGTTCCTGATCCGCACGTCCGTGCCCGAGGCGGCGGCGCTGCTGCTGTTCGACTACAAGAAGCGCATGGAAAATCCGAAACTGATCGCGCATTTCGGCGGCTACTACGGCAAGGACGGCGACCGGATGGTCTTTGTGTTCGCCAAGGGAGCGTGGGTGGCAGGCGTCGCCGGGCTGCCGGAGAAAGACGCCGATCTGGCGGCGCGCGAACTGGCTGCACGGCTGAACTGATGCCGCTGTTGGTTGCCGGTTTTCCGGTCCCCGCTTGAACCGTACCGCTGCACTGGCTGTCCGAAGCCGCCGTCCAGAGCCAGAATTTACTCGTTGCGGCAGGTCCTCTCCCGCATAATGAAGTCCATGTCTGGGCGATCCGCAGATATCCCCGCGCACTCAGGGCAGGGCGATGATTTCCAATCAGGTTTCCGGCACGCAGGTGGATGAAGTCGCGGACGGCATCTGCCACATTTGCACGCCGCCGGATGTCATTCGCGGCGGCTTCACGTTCAACTCGTACCTGATCGTCGATGACGAGCCCGTTCTGTTCCACGCGGGCTTCCGCAAGCCGTTTGCCGTGACAGCCGAAGCAGTGGGGAAGGTCATTGCGGCGGACCGTCTCCGGTGGATTGGAGGTTCGCATTTCGAGGGAGACGAGTACGGGGCCCTGAACGAGTTTCTGCCGGCGGCGCCCAAAGCCGAGCCATTCGCCGGCCGGGTCGGGGCGCTGACCTCGGCCAGCGACATTGCCGGGCGCGAGGCGCGCGGACTCAAGGACGGAGAGCGGCTTTCCATCGGCCGCCACCGCCTGCAGTGGCTGTACACGCCCCATGTGCCGCACGGGTGGGATTGCGGCATCCTCTTCGACGAGATGACCGGGACGCTGCTCTGCGGCGACCTGTTCACGCAGCCCGGATCGAAGGCACCGCCTGGATGAATGCCGGGCCGGGCTGAAGGTGGCTCTCGCGCAGTGCCGATGGTATCCTGTCCAATTGGGGCCGAGCGCGCCCCGTCTGCTTCGATCAATCCCAGGCGAGAGGTCAGCCATGTCCGGACATTCCAAGTGGGCGACGATCAAACACAAGAAAGCGGCCCTGGACGCAAAGCGCGGCAAGCTCTTCACACGGCTCATCAAGGAAATCACCATTGCGGCCCGCAGCGGCGGCGATCCCGATGCGAATCCCCGTCTGCGGACGGCCGTTCTGGCCGCCAAAGCCGTTTCCATGCCCGCCGAGAACATCAAGCGCGCCATTCAGCGCGGCACGGGTGAACTCGATGGCGGCGCTATCGAAGAGATCATGTTCGAGGGATACGGCCCCGGCGGCGTCGCCATCATGGTGGCGGCGGCGACCGACAACCGCAACCGAACGGTGAGCGAAATCCGCCACCTGTTCTCCAAGAACGGCGGCAACCTGGGCGAACTCGGCTCAGTGGGCTGGATGTTCGAGCGCAAGAGCCAGATCCTGATCGAAAAGGACAAGGCCAGCGAGGATCAGTTGATGGAACTGGCTTTGGACGCCGGCGCCGACGACGTGAAGCTGGAAGGGGAGCACTGGGAGATCCTCTCCGCGCCCGAGTCGCACCATACGGTGCTGGAAGCGTTGGAGAAGGCGGGCATCCCGACCGCTTCCGCCGAAATCGGCATGATTCCCAAGAACCTGATGGAGGTCGATCCGAAGAGCCTGCCTGGCGTCATGAAGCTGCTGGAGGCGCTTGAGGAACACGACGACGTGCAGAACGTTTACACCAACGCCGACTTCGGCGAAGAAACCGGCGAGTGATCCGGCTGGGGCTGGAAGCAGGGGGGCGCGTGCGGATCCTCGGCATTGACTGCGGCAGCCAAAGCACTGGCTACGGCATCATCGACAGCGACGGCACGCGGCACCGGATGGTGGCCTGCGGGGCCATCCGGACGGACTCCGCAGACGATTTCGCTGTCCGGCTGAAGGCGATCGGCGAGAAGCTGAGGGAAGTCATCGCTTCTTACGCGCCGCAGGAGGCCGCTGTCGAAGACACTTTCACGGGTGAAAACATCCGGAGCGCCCTGAAATTGACTCATGTGCGCGGGGTGGCGCTCTTCATCTGCGCTGAGGCGGGCGTGCCCGTCGCGGCGTACCCGCCCGCGCAGGTGAAGCTGGCCATCGTCGGCAACGGACGCGCGGACAAGCAGCAGGTGGCGTGGATGACGCGCGTGTTGCTGAAACTGGACGAAGCCCCGCGCCCGGCTGACGCGTCTGATGCACTGGCGGTGGCGATCTGCCATGCGGCGCGCCGCTCCACACCTGTGCCGCTATGATCAGAATCCTGCTCCTGTCCTGTCTGGTCCTTCACGCCGCAGCCGCCGACGGCCCCCGGCTCTTCTACTCGAAGACGTTTCCGGGCAGCAGGCCGCCGTACATGGAAGTCCGCCTCGACCGCTCCGGCCGCGCCGAATACAGGGAAGCGCCCGACGAGGAGTTTCCCATCGTGTTCCAGTTGCGCCCCCGCGAGACGCGCGTCGTGTGGGAGCTCAGCGAGAAGCTCGACCGGTTCCGCAGGCCTCTGGAGTCGGGGCTCAAGGTCGCGCGCATGGGAGACAAGCTGCTGCGGTGGGAGCAGGGTGCGGAGCGCTTCGAGGCGAAGTTCAACCACACGCTCGACCCCGACGCGCAGCTCCTGCACGACTGGTTTGAACGGATGTGCGAATCGGCGATCCTTCAGGCTGATCTCGAGCGCGCCG
Source organism: Arcobacter sp. (assembly GCA_020723085.1). Classification (GTDB taxonomy): domain Bacteria; phylum Acidobacteriota; class Terriglobia; order Bryobacterales; family Bryobacteraceae; genus JANWVO01. Next base: position 77,992 of record DYJN01000009.1, on the reverse strand, counting down.
TGAAATACGACCGTCTCGGCGTCAACCAGGCCATCCTGCGGATCGAGGCTGCCTGGGACCGGAAGCGGCTGGTGGGGGTGGATCAGTACACGCCGCTGCTGAAGCGCGTGGCTGCGAACGCATCGTACCTGAACATGGCGCGGGAGCGCGCGGAGAAGCTGCTGGCGCTGTTCGAGGCGGAGGAGAACAGCGGCGCCGGGCAGCCCGCCGAGGGCAGGCAGTGACGGCGATCCTGTGGGCTCTGCTCGTTTGGGCGCAGCCGCCGGCGGAGGCAGCCGAGGAAGAGCTGGACCGCGCACTTGTGGAGGCGGGCTCGAGCGCCGTCGATTACGCTCGTGCGCTGGAGCGCCATCTGAAACAGCATCCGGATTCGCCGCAGCGGGCCGAAATTGCGAGGGTGCTGGCTCAAGCGGCCATCGACCTGCGGGACCGGCGCCTGCTGCTCGAGTACGGCGTGAGCGTGATTGAAGCGGGTTCGCGTAACCTTCAACTGCTGGACCACGTGACGCGGGCGCTGCTCGATTCCGGGAAGCGCGAGAACCAGGAGCGCGCGCTGCGGTACGTCAGGCTGCTAGCGGAGTCGCTCGAGAAGGAGCGCAAGGAACAACTGAAGGCCGGATACCGCCCGTTGCGGGGGCGGCGGCTTGACGAGACGGAATACGCGCTGGCCAGGGCGCGCACGTTCGAAGCGAGGGCGCTCGGCAATCTGGGCAAGCCGGACGAGGCGCTGGCCGCTGCGGCGGCAGGATGGGAGGCGTGCCCCACGGTGGACAATGCGCGGGAGCGGGCGCGAATTCTGGAGCGTGCCGGAAGGTTCCGCGAGGCGCTCGAATCAGCGGCCGAAGCCGTGGCTCTTGGCGCCGACCGGACAGGCGAACCAGACCCGGAGAAGGACCGGCAGCGGCTGGCCGGTCTTGCGATGAAAGCCCACGGTGATGAAGCCGCATTCGCACGCTCTCTCCTGAATGCCTGGGACCGCGTCGCCGCCCTGCGGAAAGCGCGCGAGGCGAGGCTCAAGGCATTCGATCCCAACTACGGCGCCAGGAGCATGGATGAGTTCACACTGTCCAGCACGACGGGCGAGAAGCTGTCATTGGCCAGCCTGAGGGGCAAAGTTGTCGTCATCGACTTCTGGGCCACCTGGTGCGGCCCGTGCCGCGCCCAGCATCCCCTGTATGAGCAGGTGCGGAAGCGGTTCCGGGGGCGCGGCGACGTCGTCTTTCTCCGCGTCTCCACCGACGAAGACCGCGCCGCCGTGGCGCCGTTCCTGAAGCAGCAGGGATGGGGATCGCTGTCGTATTTCGAGGACGGTCTGGCTTCGATGCTCCGCGTGAACTCGATTCCCATGGCGATGGTTCTCGATCGCCGCGGGCAGGTCTTCAGCCGTATGAACGGCTTCATTGCCGGCCGCTTCGTGGACATGCTGTCAGACCGGATCCGCGAGGCTCTGGAAACGCCCGCCCCATGAGCTTTTCCCGCGCCGTCCTGGTCGTGCTCGACAGCGTCGGCATCGGCGCCATGCCCGACTGGCGCGAGTTCAGCGACGATATGCCGGGAGACACGCTAGGCCACTGCGCCGAACTCCGCCCGCTGCGCCTGCCCAACTTCGAGCGGCTCGGGCTGGCCAACATCCGCCCGTTCGCGCATCTGAAGCGCGCGGAATCGCCGCAAGCCTGTTACGGGCGTTGCGCGCTGGCTTCTCCGGGCAAAGACACCACGACCGGCCATTGGGAGTTGGCCGGCGTGATCCTGCAGAGACCGTTCCCTCTGTACCCGAACGGATTTCCGCGCGGCCTGATGGAGGAATTTGAGCGCCGCATCGGCAGGGGCACGCTGGGAAACAGGCCGGCGTCAGGAACCGAAATCATCAAGGAATTGGGCGAGGAGCATCTCCGGACGGGCAAGCCCATTGTCTATACTTCCGCCGACAGTGTTTTTCAAATCGCGGCGCACGAGGAAGTGATCCCGCTTCCCGAGCTGTACCGGATCTGCGAGACCGCAAGGGAACTGCTGCGAGGCGAGCATGAAGTGGGGCGCGTGATCGCCCGGCCCTTCACCGGCGCGCCCGGAGCGTTCGTCCGCACGGCGAACCGCCACGACTACGCCGTCCCGCCGCCGCCCGGGATGCTGCTGGACGTGCTGGCCGGGCGCGGCGTGAGCGTGACCGGAGTGGGGAAAATCGCGGATATTTATCTCGGCCGCGGAGTAACTCAATCCCTGAAAACGAAAAGCAATTCCGATGGAATGGCGAAAATTCTCGATGCCATGCGGAGCCAGCCCGAAGGTTTGATCTTCGCCAATCTCGTCGATTTCGACATGCTCTACGGCCACCGCAACGATCCCGAAGGCTACTCGCGCGCGCTCGAAGAGGTGGATGCGTGGCTGCCTTCTTTCGAGGCGGCGCTCCTGCCGGGCGATCTCGCCATCTTCACCGCCGACCACGGCTGCGACCCTACGACTCCGTCCACGGATCACAACCGCGAGTACGTTCCGCTTCTGGCCTTCGGTCCCTCGGCTGCGCGCGGACGGGCTCTGGGATTGAGGGCATCGCTCGCCGACATTGGCCAGACCATTGCGGAGAACTTCGGCGCGCGCGCTCCCGCCGGGCAGAGCTTCCTGTCAGACTTGCGCGCCTGACGCGGGCCATCCATGGCGGCGTGCTTTTTGGTTATTGTATGGGAAAGGAGCCGCTAACCTTGACCGGAGAAAAGGACACAGGCATTTCCATCTGGTTCTTCATCGGCATGCAGTTGCTGATCTATGGCGCGATGATCGCCGGCGCGGATCTGTACCATCATGACCGCCCGGGCATGCATGAGGTCGTGCTGAAAGAACTGCGCGCCGGGCTATGGTGGGGCCTGTGCCTGTTCTTCCTCGGGGTCTTCTACTGCTGGAAGTTTCGCCCGAAGCGCGGCTGATGCCGCGCCCCGTTCAGCGCTGCCAAGGGCGGCGCGCCACGCCTGCATCCCGCCCTGCGACGCGGTCGTAGAGGTGCTTCTCGTTGGTCGTGCCGAGCGCCTCGTTGTAGAGGCTCTCCAGCCCCAGCAGCTCCACCAGGTCTTCCCGAAAATCATGGAGCGCCTTCAGGTGCTCAGCCAGCGCAGGCGTACGCCGCCCGCTCGGCGCCAGGAAGATTTTCTGAAAGCCGATGTCGGTGAGCACCGCCAGCTCCGTGCCCAACACGATGCCCATTTCGACGATTTGCGGCTTGCCGTTCCGTCCCTCCCTGAGCAGCGCGCCGAGCCGGCTCCGGGTCACCAGAGTGGCGCCCTGTGGCCCGGATCGCACCTGCAAGCCCGCCGTTCTGAGGTTGTCCAGGTGCTCGGAAAAGCTGAGTTCACGCGGTTTGGGTCGTTTGAAAAACATGGCAAGCCTTGCCGGGAGGTCATTGTTTATTGTGCCAGATCCGGCGGCCTCGCGGAGTGGAATCCAGTATCCGGATACTCAGCGCCCTCCGTTTGCGGTCTTCTGCGGCACTCCGGTGCAACGGCCGGCCGTACGGCTCATGAGAATCACCCGTTCAGAGGGTGAAATCGCCGTCAGAATTTAGCCGTGTGCGCCGCCGCCGTTGCTCCGGACGCCATCGCCCTGATCGCCCTCGCAATGGCAGTTCTCGTTGAGCTTCCAGCCATCGGGATGCCGCGAGCCCAACCTGGGCGAGCCGAGAGCCTCGGGACGCCGGACAAGGGCGGCAACCGCCGCGAGGCTGCAACTCCACAGCGGAGCCGCGCGCGACTGGCAGGGCAATACGATGCGACGCCTGGCGCGACCCGACCGCCTGCGCGATCCGCGCCTTCGCCGGGCAGGGCGTCGAAAGCTCCAACCGGCAGCGGCGCATCCGCTTCGATCGGGCGCGCATGCTGCAGAGCCGCGCGGATGGGGACTCGCATTCCGCCTGCGAGGTCGAATCGAGCCTCGTTCAGCCGTTGGCCGGCATTCCAGCGTGCCGCCCTCCGGCGCCGGAGATTCGCTCCGGCGCGCCAGGCGCGGCGCCATGGCCCGAACTCGGGCGCCGAGAGCATGCGTGCGATCATGCGGGCGCCGCCGGTTTCCTTTGCCGTGCCGGAGCCGATCCGCACCTGCGTCTGCGCCGCGGAGCACAGGCTGAGGAGCAGGGCAGACGGGGGGATCGCCTGCATGCCTCTCACCCGATCACGGGCCGGGGAGCGGTTTGAAGGCAGGTGGAAAAGGTTCAGGCCCGGCGGCAGGGCGCCGCCGGGCCTGAAGAAAAGCCGGAGAGAGGCCAGGATCTCACGGATACAGGCCCCGTCCCGCCGTGGCTTCTGCGACGCGTAGCACGCCGAGCATATTCGCCGCCAGCCTCATATTCACCTTGCGGTCGAGCGCGAGCGCGAGCACCTCATGAAAACTGCGCGTCATGATCCGCTCCAGCTTGGACTCCACCTCGTGCTCGTCCCAGTAATAGTGCTGCTCGTTCTGGCACCACTCGAAGTAGGAAACCGTGACGCCGCCGGCGTTGCACAGAATGTCCGGAATCAGGAATACGCCTTTGGAATCGAGGACCGCATCGGCTTCCGGCGTCACCGGCCCGTTGGCGGCTTCCGCCACCACTTTCGCGCGGATGCGGCCCGCGTTGTCCTGCGTGATGGCATTTTCCAGCGCCGCCGGAATCAGGTAGTCGCACTCGAGTACGAGCAGATCCTCATGGCTGATCGGTTCCGAGTCGGGGAAGCCTGCCACCGTGCCCGTGGCCTCTTTGTGCAGGATCAGCTTCGGGATGTCGAGGCCGTCCTTGCGGTACACGGCCCCCTGCGAGTCGCTGACGGCGATCACGCGGGACATGTGCGAGTCGAGCCGGTTGGCCGCGACGCTGCCGGCATTGCCAAAACCCTGGACAACGGTCCGAGACCCCTTCAGCGGCAGGTGCAAGTGCTCGGCGGCCGCTTTCAGGCACATGTACACTCCTGCGCCGGTCGCTTCGCCCCGCCCCTCCGACCCGCCGAGAGTCAGAGGCTTGCCGGTCACCACGCCGGGCGTCGGGTAACCGTCGCTCTTCATCATGCTGTATGTGTCCATGATCCAGCCCATGATGCGCGGGTTGGTGTAGACGTCCGGTGCCGGGATGTCTTTATCGGGGCCGAGCAATGGCAGAATGCCTGCCGCGTAGCGCCGCGTCAGCCGCTCCAGCTCCCCGTCGGACATCTCCTTCGGGTTGCAGGCGACGCCGCCCTTGCCCCCGCCGAAGGGAATGTTGACCACAGCGCATTTCCAGGTCATCCACATGGCCAGCGCCTTCACTTCTTCCAGCGTGACCGCGGGATGATACCGGATGCCGCCTTTCGCCGGCCCCCGCGCCGTGCTGTGCTGCACGCGGTAGCCATCGAATCTCACTACCGTGCCGGAATCAAGCCGCACAGGAACATTCACCGTGAGGACCCGCTCCGGGTACCTGAGCAGCGACACCAGGTCCGGCTTTAGTTCCAGCGTCTGAGCCGCCGACTCGAAGTTCTTGATTGCCACCTCATAGGCCGACATCTCATGATGCGCCGCCGGGGCGGTTGCAGATGCAACATTGCTGTCTCTGGACACTCCTGCCCTCACCTCTTCTGGGAAGATTTCGCACTTTCAGACCGGATCGGCGTGGATCGGACTGCGATTAGTCCCATACTCGCCGATTCAGACGCCGCCGCGCAACCGGCCTCCCGGCGCAGTCAGTATCTCCACCGCAGCATCAGCATGCCCTGCCGGGGCGAGCCCGCCGGCAGAAACACGTGCGTGCTCGTGATCGTGCCTCCCGCTGTCACATTCACCGTCATGTTGGGCTGTCCATAGTTGAAGTGGTTCAGGACGTTCGTGAAGGATGCGCCGAGCTCGAGCTGGGACTCGCCCGGCATCGGGAATCGCTTCTGGGCGCCGGCATTGAACACGATGTAGCCTGGCCCTTCGATCAGATTCCGTCCCGCGTTGCCGAAGCGGCCGGCGTTGGCCGGAGGCGCTGCAAAAGCCGTGCGGCTGAACCATGCCGCGAGCGTGTGCGGATACGTCAGCGGCCCGGCGACATCGGGCCGGCCGCCGAAGGTGCGGGTGTTCGACGGATCGGATCCCGTAAAGACCGGGTTCAGCCAGTGGCCCGTGCTCAGGTTCAGAAGGAAGTTCAGCTGCCAGCCCCCGAAAACAGGCCCGCGGCCGAACGGCACTTCCCACAGAGCCTGGTTCATCCACTGGTGCCGCGGCACGGAGTAAACGTTGGCGCGGTCCCGCCTCCGGTCATAGGCGTTCTCGATCTGCGTGTTCAACTCGGCGTTGTTGGTGTCGTCCACTTCGCTCAGCTGCTTGGCCCAGATCCACGCCGATTGGAGCTGGAGTCCGCGCGAATAGCGCTTCAGCACCCCCGCCTGGAGGCCCTGATAGCTGTTGTTGGCGCCGTTTTCGGCGAACACGACATTGTTGTAGGCCGGATACGGGCGCCGCGTCTGCGCGAACGGCTGCGTGGAGGGCAGCGGCTGGTTGATGTTGCGCATGTAGGGCAGCTGCGTGCCCTTCGCGCCGATGTAGCTCAGCCGCACGCCTGTGTTGCGGCTGATTTCGCGCTCCAGGGTCAGCGTGTATTGCAGCGAGTACATGTTGCGCAGGCCCGGCGTCAGCCCGTTCACGTTCAGCGTGCCCGCCGAGCCGGGCGCCGCGAACGGATCGGCCAGCGTGAACAGCGGCTGTCCTGAGGCGATGGCGTTGTTGCTGGTGGTGGAGACGGCGAACGGTCCAGCCACCTGGTTGCCGAGCGCCGCCACGCTGAAATGCCCGTAGTACATGCCCGCGCCGCCGCGCAACACCGTGCGCCCCTGCTCGTCCAGCCGCCAGGAGAAGCCCATCCTCGGCGCCCAGTTGTTGCGGTCTGCGCGGCGCAGGGTGCGGTTGAGGCCGGCATCTTCGGCTGTCTCCACGGGCAGAGCAGCGGGATAGAACGGGCTGATCAGGCGGCGCGCGGCAGCCGAGGCCAGCGTCACGGCGCCATTGGCGCGGTTGAAGTTGTAGAAGTTGTCGTCGCGCGCATGGGGCGGCCCGTTGAATTCGTAACGCAGGCCGTAATTCAGGCTGAAACGGGGATGGAGTTTCCAGTCGTCCTGCACGAAAAAGGACAGGTCATTCCACCGGAAATACTGCGCCGCCCAGGGGTCGATTCTCGCCACCGTGGTCGGGAGGCCGAGCAGGAAATCCCCGTACGGCTGCCCGCTGAAGCGGTTGGTGAAGCTGAAGTCGCCGAACAGCGCCGGGTTGGACGTCACGTGCCGGTTCACGAACCACCGGATGTACTCGACGCCGGCCTTGACCGTGTGGCGGCCTTCGACGCGCGTCAGGTTGTCGGAAAGCTGGAAATGGCCGTCGATGACGGGATTCAGCAGGATCTGGGTGAAAGCCGTGAGGCCGGCGATGTTGAACCGGGGCACGCCGGGCGCACCCGGACGCGGCGGCAGCCCGCGGATGCCGATGCGGTCCAGCAGGTCCTGCCCCTTGACATCGGCGCGCGACGACGACTCCAGATGCACGAGCCCGGCGCGGAATTCGTTGAACATGGCCGGAGAGAGCGTCCAGGAATGGCCCGCGACGGCCATGTGCATCTTGCGGATGTTGTCCGACGTGCCTGCCGTGACGGGCGGCAGCGCGCTGCGGGCGCCGGGAATATCGTAGTCGTCGTGCTTGTACTGGTAGCGGAGAAAGCCCGACTGCGCATCGGTGAAGTTGTGGTCCACCCTGCCTTCGAGCAGCCGGTGCCACTCCGAGCCGTTGAATGCCGCGCGGTAGTTTCCCACCGTGAGCGTCCCGGCGCCGAAATTCGGGAGCGGGTAGAGCAGGTCCTGCGCGCGCCTGGCTTCCGCGGCGAGGCGCGACTCGGGAATCCGGTTGCCGGCGAATGGAGCGTTGTTGGCCAGAGGATCGCGCACGGCGGCGGAGAACTCGCCGCGCCGCAGCGCGAGCGTGGGAACGCTGGAGGCGAACGCGTAGCCCCGCACGCCGTCGATCAGGTCCGCTGTGGCGTAAAAGAAGGTCCGGTCTCTGCGGATCGGCCCGCCCACGGCGGCGCCGTAGTTGTGAATGTTCTGGAAGGCGCGCGATGGTAGGAACGGATTGCGGGCATCGAGCGCGGCGTTGCGGGCGTACCAGAAGAGGGAGCCGTGCAGCTCGTTGGTTCCCGTCCGGGTCACCGTCGTCACGTTGCCCAGCCCGCTGAATTCCGCCCGGTTTCCGGCGATATTGGCCGTGAATTCTTCCACCGACTCCATCGAGGGCTGAGAGACGGGATCGGGGCTGCCGAAATTGCCGAACGTCGTGTCGATCCCGTCCACCTTGAGGCGCAATCCGTTGGGACCCGCGCCGGGGCTCATCCAGTAAGCGCCGCCGCCCATCTGCACGACGCCCGGCACCGCCAGCGGCATCAGGTTCGCAATCAGCCCCGAATCGCCGGCATTGTTGTACACGCTGCGCAGGTTGGTCGGCATCTCGAGGATCAGCCGGGCGGAGAGCTGTGAACCGGCGCTCGGCGTCTCGCTCTGCACCACGGGGCTCGCCGCCTCACTCACCGTGACCTCGGTGGCAGTGGAAGCCAGTTCAAACCGTACATCCTGGCGCACGGTGCGGTAGGCGGCGACCTCGATTCCCGCGGCTTCAAACTTGCGGAAGCCTTTGGCCTCGGCGCTCAGGCGGTACGAACCGGGAGGCAGGTTGACGAAGGCGTAGTTGCCCGCGGAATTGGCGCGCGACTCCAGGCGCGCGCCGGTGGCGGTGTTCTCCAGCGTGACGCCCGCTTCCGGAACCGGCGCGCCGCTCGGGTCGAGCGCCAGCCCGGTCACCGCGCCCAGCGGCGATTGCGCCGAAGCCGGCGCCGATGTCCATAGCGGGAGAAGGAGTGCGAGAAGAGTGAGAAATGCTTGAAACCTGAACATGGGATTTCGTCTTTTCCCCAGGCTGCCTGCCATCAACGTGGCCGGTCCGGTGTCCGGCCAGAGCCGGAGAGCCTGCTCAGGACCCTGATTCATCCACAGCCGCAAGAGCAGACGAACCGCCGCATGAAACCGTGTCCGCCGCCGCGGGCCCGAGCCTGCGCCGCGCCGGGACCGCCAGACCCGAAGCCCCGGCACGGAAACAGGGAAGGATTTTCCTGCCCCCTTTATTTTCGGGCGAGGACACGGCGTGCGGCGTCCACGATATTGGCGGCGCGCAGGCCGTACTTGTCCAACAACTGATCGGACGATCCGGATTCGGCGTAGCCCGTGAGGCCGATGAATTCGACCGGGGCGGGGCAGCGGCGGGCCAGCGCCTGCGCCACGCGAACCCCGAGGCCACAGTCGACGAGATGCTCTTCGGCGACGACCAGAGCGCCCGTCTCGCGGGCGGCGCGCTCCAAAGCTTCTTCATCCAGCGGCTTGATGGTATGGATGTCGAGCACGCGGGCCGAGATGCCTTCTGTCTCCAGTTGGCCCGCGGCCAGCAGCGCCTCGGCGACCAGCAGCCCGGTGGCGGCGATGGTGACGTCCGTGCCGGGTACGAGCTCCACGGCCTTGCCGATTTCGAACGAGGCGTCCGAGTTGTAGACGATCGGAGCCTTGGGCCGCCCGGTGCGGATAAAAACGGGGCCGTAGTGTTCGGCGGCCCAACGGACAGCCCATTTCGTGGAGGCTTCATCCGCCGGGGACAGCACGGTGAAGTTGGGCAGCGCGCAGGCCAGGGCGATCTCTTCCACGCTCATCTGCGATGGGCCGTCTTCGCCGATCGAAATGCCGCTGTGCGTGCCGACCACTTTCAGATTGACGTTCGGGTAAGCGACGAGCACGCGGAGCTGCTCGAAGCCCTTGGTTATGACGAACGCCGAGAAGCTGGACACGAAGGGGATCTTGCCCGCCAGCGCCAGCCCCGCGCCGATGGCCACCATGTTGGCCTCGGCGATGCCGCATTCAAAAAGGCGGTCAGGGAACTCCTTGGCGAAATAGGTGGTCATCGTGGACTTCGTCAGGTCTGCGTCGCCCACGACGATGTTCGGGTTTTCGCGCCCCAATTCCACCAGGGTGCGGCCGAAGGCTTCGCGCGTGGCGGGGCCGAGCTTCTTTTCGTACTTGGCGGCAGTCAGCATCTCAGGCAAGCTCCTTCAGGGCGAGTTCGACTTCCTCGGGCGTGGGCGCCACGCCGTGGTATTTCGGGCTGTTCTCCATGAAGCTCACACCTTTGCCCTTCACGGTGTGCGCGATGATCACGGTGGGCTTCCCTTTCGTGGCGGCGGCCTCCGCAAAGGCCTTTTGCAGGGCGGCGATGTCGTGCCCGTCGACTGGGATGACGTGCCAGCCGAAGGCGCGCCACTTGTCGGCGAGCGGCTCGAGATCGAGGATGTCCTTCACGAAGCCGTCCAGCTGCAGCTTGTTGTAATCGACGATGGCGCAGAGGTTGTCGACCTTGTGAAAGGAGGCGAACATCGCCGCTTCCCAGATCTGGCCTTCCTGGATTTCGCCGTCGCCGAGGAGGACATACGTGCGGCAATCGCGCTTGTCGAGCCGCGCGGCGAGCGCCATGCCGATGCCGGCGCTCAGTCCTTCGCCGAGAGAGCCGGTGGAGGCTTCCAGCACCGGGATGAAGCGCTTGTCCGGGTGTCCCTGGTAGATCGAGCCGATCTTGCGAAGGGTGTTGAGCGTTTCCTTCGGCGTGTAGCCGCACTCGGCGAGGGCGGCGTAGAGCACCGGGGCGGCGTGGCCCTTGGAGAGAATAAAGCGGTCGCGGTCCGGCCAATCGGGGCGCGCCGGGTCATGCCGCATGACGTCCCAATAGAGCGTGACGACGATCTCGACCGCGGACAGCGAACCGCCCGGATGGCCGCTCTTGGCCGAACCGGTCATGGTAATGATATGGCGGCGGATCTGCTTGCAGATGGAGGCAAGCGCAGCAGGGTCCTTCGTGCGTTCCATGGAAGCTACTAACATATCACACGAGGTCCGGGCGAGGGCTGTTCCCGGGGCCGGATTTCAGATGCAAGGATCCTGAACAGGGCGGCCGGCGGGAAGGCCGCGCCCCGCCACTCAGGCAGCGCCCCCGCCCGGCGGCATGGCAGGGCCGGCCGTTCTCAGGCCCGCGCCTCGAATACGAGATTGAAGGGTGTCTGCGCGGCCCTGCGGAAGTTCCGGAAACCGCCAGCGAGCACGACGTCGCGGATGCGTCTCTCCCCCGCCTGCGCGCCCAGCGCGAGGCCGGCCTCCTGCGCCCGCGACGCCGGCGTGCAGATCACGGTGGAGGCGGAGTAAAAGACCCGCCCGACCGGGTTGAGATTGTCTTCCTCGCGGTCGCCTGCGAACGGCTCCACAATCCTCCACGTGCCGCCCGGGGCCAAGGATGAGGCCACGTGACGCGCCGCGGCCATGTCGAGCATGATGCCGTTGAGAGCCAGGGCGAGCTTCACTCCTCCAGGCTACTCTGTTGTCCGCTCCTACCAGCCCCACTGTCTCATTTGTCGATAATCTTGTCCAGAGTTGCCAGTCACGCCAGCATGCGCTTGGGCCAGGGAGGAGTCAAGGGGCTGGATGCGCAGGCCGTTCAGCCGCCCGCGAGCAGCCGTGCGGCTTCGCGCGCGAAATACGTCAGGATCACGTCCGCCCCGGCGCGGCGGATGGCGGTGAGCGACTCCATCATGGCGCGCTGTTCGTCAAGCCAGCCGCTGGCGGCGGCAGCCTTGATCATGGAGAATTCACCGGAAACCTGGTACGCGGCCAGAGGCACGTCGAAACGGTCGCGCGCCATGCGCAGGATGTCGAGGTAGGGCATGGCGGGCTTCACCATGATCATGTCGGCGCCCTCTTCGATGTCGAGCGCGATTTCGCGCATCGCCTCGCGCGCGTTGGGCGGATCCATCTGGTAGCTGCGGCGGTCGCCGAACTGCGGGGCGCTCTCGGCGGCTTCACGGAACGGACCGTAGAAGACGCTGGCGTACTTGGCGGCGTAGCTGAGGATGGGGGTCTTGACGTAGCCCGCCTGGTCGAGAGCGCGGCGGATGGCGGCGACGCGGCCGTCCATCATGTCGGAGGGAGCGACGATGTCGGCGCCCGAGCGCGCGTGGCTGACGGCGGAAGCGGCCAGCCATTCCAGTGTGGCGTCGTTGTCGACATCGCCATCGACCACTTTGCCGCAGTGTCCGTGGCTGGTGTACTCGCAGTTGCAGACGTCGGTGATCACGACGAGCCCGGGGTAGCGGGTTTTCAGGGCGCGGACGGCGCGCTGCACGATGCCGTCCTCGCGGTAAGCCTCGCTGGCCAGTTCATCCTTGTGCTCCGGGATTCCAAACAGGATGACGCCGCCGAGGCCGAGTTCGACGCATTCGGCGCATTCCTGGACGAGCTCGTCAATGGAGAGCTGGAAATTGCCGGGCATCGACGAAATCGGATTGCGGACGCGCTCGCCCTCGGTGACGAACAGAGGCAGGACGAGGTCGGACGGCTCGATCGTGGTTTCCCGAACCAGGCGCCGGAGGGGCTCGGTGGAGCGCATGCGGCGCATGCGGTGGACGGGGAAGGGCATGACATCCTGATTGTACCCGCGCGGCCATAATGAGAGTGATGGCGAGGCAGTCGCGGAAGCAGGGGCGGCGGTTCATCGTGAAAGGGCTCGTGCAGGGCGTGGGGTACCGGTGGTTCGCGCAGCATTGGGCGTCGCAGATCGGAGTGAGCGGCTGGGTGCGGAACTGTGACGACGGCAGCGTGGAAGTCTATGCCTGCGGCTTGCAGGAGCAACTGGACGAGTTCTCCATGCGGCTGCGGCAAGGGCCGCGGTTCAGCGATGTGCGGCATGTCGAAGAGCAGGAGGCGCCTTTGTTACAATCAAGTGGATTCTCCATCCGGTCCTGAATCCACCTGCGCCCATGCTCGATCTCAAAAAGCTGATCCGCGAGGTGCCGGATTTCCCGAAGCCCGGCATCAATTTCTACGACATCACCACGTTGCTGAAGCACCCGCAGGGGTGGCGCGAGACGATCGACGCGCTGAAGCGGCACTACGAAGGGATCCAGGTGGATCTCGTCGTGGGCGTCGAGGCGCGCGGCTTTTTCTTTGCCCCGGCGATGGCCTATGCGCTCGAGGCGGGTTTCGTGCCGGTGCGCAAGCCGGGCAAGCTGCCGGCGGAAACCGTCAGCGTCGAGTACGCGCTCGAATACGGCGCCGACAGCCTCCAGATGCACCGGGACGCCATCACTGCGGGGCAGCGTGTCCTGATCATCGATGACGTGCTGGCCACCGGAGGAACCGCCGCCGCCGTGGCCAAGCTGGTGGAGAAGCTTGGCGGCACGGTCGCCGGGCTCGGGTTCCTGGTGGAACTGGATTTTCTGCACGGCCGCGGCAAGCTGGCCGGCTACGACGTGTTCTCCCTGATCCATTACGAGAAGTGATGCCTCCGCGCCGCGCCGCCGTGCCTTCGTTCGCGAAGGTGAACCTCAGCCTGAAAGTGCTGGGCAGGAGGGCGGACGGCTACCACGAGCTGCGGACGGTGTTCCAGACGGTCGGGCTGCACGACCGGATCGAGTTCGACTTCGCGCCGGCGCGGCGGGGCCTTGAGATCGAGCTGGAGGATGCGCTGGCGATCCCGGACAACCTGGCGTTGCGGGCGGCCCGGCTCTACTGCGAGAGCGAAGGCGTGCGCGGCGCGCTCCGGATGAAGCTGCGGAAGCGGATTCCGATGGGAGCGGGGCTGGGCGGCGGATCGAGCAACGCGGCGGCGGTGCTGCTGGCTCTCGGAGCGCTCACCGGGCGGCGAACCCCGCTCGGCAGGCTGCGCCGCATGGCGGAGTCGCTGGGCAGCGACGTTCCGTTCTTCCTTTATGGGGGGACCGCGCTGGGGCTGGGGCGGGGCGAGGAGTTGTATCCCCTGCCGGAGGCGCGCCCGTGCAGCATGCTGATCCTGGCGCCCCCGGTGCACGTGTCGACGGCGGAAGCCTACCGGGCGCTCGGGCGGCCCTCATTGACTTCCCCCTTCGATTCCCGTAAACTGAATGTTTTCCAGTCGTTTGTCTGGCGGATGGAGAATCTGTCCGGCACAGAGAACGATTTCGAGGCCGCCGTGTTCGGGCTTCATCCGGAGCTGGCGCGGTGGAAGAGAAAACTCGAACGGCTCGGGGCTCATGCTGCACGGCTCTCCGGCAGCGGGGCAGCACTCTTCGGGGTGTTTCCAGACCGGGCCAAGCTTCAGGGAGCCCTTCCGAAGTTCTCCAAGGAACCTCTGAAAGTTTTCTCGACGACATTGCTCAGCCGGGCGCGGTATCGCGCGCGCGTGCTGGGGAGTTTGCGGGAGCACGTGATCGGAAACGATTGGCCGCCCGTCAGCCGGTACGAGAGACATGAATTGTGATCGGTTCAAGGTTCTGAGCGGGAACGCCAACCCGGCGCTGGCTCGGGCGATCTGCCGCGAGCTCGGCGTGGAGCTGGCCAGCGCGACGGTGAAGACGTTTTCCGACGGCGAGATCTGGGTGCAGATCACGGAGAACGTGCGGGGGGCGGACGTATTCCTCATCCAGCCGACATGCCCTCCGGCGGACCGCCATCTGATGGAGCTGATCCTGATGATCGACGCGCTGAAGCGCGCCTCGGCGGACCGCATCACGGCGGTGATACCGTACTACGGCTACGCGCGGCAGGACCGCAAGGACCGCCCGCGGGTGCCGATCTCGGCCAAGGTGATCGCCAGCATGCTGGAGCGCGCCGGCGCACACCGGCTGCTGACTCTGGACCTGCATGCGGCGCAGATCCAGGGCTTCTTCGATATCCCGGTGGACCACCTGTTTGCGGCGCCGGTGATGATCGATTACGTGAAGCAGAATTTCGACCTTTCCCGGCTGATCGTCGTCTCGCCCGACGCGGGCGGCGTGGAGCGGGCGCGGGCGTTCGCCAAGAGGCTGGAGGCGCCGCTGGCGATCATCGACAAGCGCCGCGAGCGGCCCAACGAAAGCGATGTGATGAACATCATCGGCGACGTGCGGGGGCTGGACTGCCTGCTGGTGGACGACCTGATCGACACGGCGGGGACGCTCGGCAAGTCCAGCGCGGCACTGCTGGATGCGGGCGCCGTGAGCGTGACGGCTTGCGCGACTCATCCGATCCTCTCCGGGCCGGCGATGCACAACATCGAGAGGTCGGCGCTGCGGGAGGTGATCGTCTCCGATTCGATCCCGCTGCGGGACGAGGCGCGCGCGTGCGCGCGGATCCGCGTTTTGTCGGTGGCTCCGTTGCTGGCCAAAGCGATGCAGAGCATTCACGAAGCCACTTCGGTGAGCAGTTTATTCGTCTGAGACAAGGACAGGAGCAGAGTTATGAGAAAGGATATTACCATCGCCGCCGAGCCGCGGCCGGGGCGGGGCAAGAACGAAGCCCGGCGGCTGCGGGCGCGCATGCGGATTCCGGCGGTCGTCTATGGCGCGGGCAAGGAGTCCGTGGCGGTCAGCGTCAGCCCGAAAGAGATCCAGCGGATCCTGCATTCATCGTCCGGCGTGAACACCATCTTCAACCTGGACATCCAGGGCGTGGAGACGACGCCGGTGATGGTGGTCGACTGGCAGCATGATCCGGTGAAGAGCAGCCTGCTGCACGTCGATTTGAAGCGGATCGACCTGACCAAGCGCCTGCACGTAAAAGTGCCCGTCCACACCACAGGCGATCCGCGCGGCGTGAAGGAGCAGGGCGGCTTGTACGAAGTGGTGAGCCGGGAGGTCGAGATCGAGTGCGTTCCGGATGAAATTCCGGAGCACTTTACGATGGACGTGTCCGAACTCACCATCGGGCAGAGCCTGCGCGCGGGCGACATTCCGCTCAGCGGTTCGATGAAGCTGCTCAGCCCGGCTGACCTGGTGATCTCGCACGTCGTGGCGACGCGCGGATCGGCCGAGGAGACGGCGGAAGCGGCCGCCGGCGAGGCTGCGGCTGCCGCCGAGCCCGAGGTGGTCAAGAAGGGCAAGAAGGAAGAGGAAGGCGCCGAGAAGAAGAAGTAATTGTTCTCAGGCCGGCATGCCATGGCGGAAGTCGATGTGCTGGTGGCGGGGCTCGGCAATCCGGGTCCCGAATACGAGTGGACGCCGCACAATCTGGGCTTCCTCACGGTGGACCGGCTGGCAACGAGGCATTCGATCCGGCTGAGCCGGTACGAGTGCCGGGCGCTGGCCGGGCAGGGCCGGATCGGAGACAGGATGGTGCTGCTGGCCAAGCCGCAGACGTTCATGAATCTGAGCGGGCAGTCCGTGAGAGGGCTGCTCGAGAAGCTGGAGCTGGGCCCGGAGCGGCTCCTGGTGATCTACGATGACCTGGACCTGCCTTGGTTGAGCCTGAGGATCCGTCCGAAGGGTTCGGCCGGCGGGCACCATGGAGTGGAAGACATCATCCGCTGCCTGGGCACGCAGGATTTCGCCCGGCTGCGGCTGGGCATCCATCCGGGCCGCGAGGTCCGCGATGGCGCGAAGTTCGTGCTCGCTCCCATGCGGAGCGGGCAGAGGCAGGAATTGGACCGGCTGCTGGACGAAGCGTGCGAGGCGGCCGAATCCATCATCACCGAGGGCGTCGAAAAGGCCATGGCGGCATATAACCGCCGCGCCCGCGGAACGAAGAGAGAGGAAGAATGAGAATCTACGAGGAATTCTTCATTGTCGAGCCGGATACGCCGGAAGAGCAGATCGACGCTTTCATCGAGCAGATCAAGGGCGCCATCACCGCCGGCGGCGGAACGGTGGAGAAGGTGGACAAGTGGGGCCGGCGGAAGCTGGCTTACAAGATCGGGAAGTTCACCGAGGGCTATTATGTGCTGATCCAGTTCAAGGCGCCTCCGGATCCGGTGAAGGACATCGAGCACCGCATGCGCGTCACCGACATGGTGCTCCGCTGGGTGACCGTCCGGATCGACGAGAAGCTGAAGAAGCTGGAGAAGAAGACGAGGCAGCGCGAGAAGCGCGCCAGGAAGCGGCCCGCGCCGCAGCCCGCTGCAGCCCCGGCCATGCCCGCGCCGCCGGTCCCGCCCGCGCCGGGCGTGCCGGCTCCGGCAGCCGAAGGCGGGGAAGCCTGAGGTTTATAGAGGGAGATATCAGCCATGGCAGAACAGAAAAGCGGACGTCCCATCGCGGCCAGCCAGAGGCCGACCGGAACCGACAAGGCCATCGCAACCGGCAAGCGGCAGTATTTCCGCCGCAAGAAAGTCGACCGGATTTGCCTGGAAAAGATCGACTATATCGACTATAAAGACGTAAAACTGCTGTCCCAGTTCCTGACCGAACGGGGCAAGATCATCCCTCGCCGCATTTCGGGACTGAATGCGCAGAACCAGCGGCGGATCACCGAGGCGATCAAGATCGCCCGCAACATGGCCCTGTTGCCGTTCGTGGGCACGGTGGAGAAGGAGAAGTGAGCGATGGAAGTGATCCTTCGTGATGACATCGAAAAGCTCGGATCGCGCGGGCAGGTGGTGAATGTGGCCGACGGCTTCGCGCGCAACTTTCTCCTGCCGCGCCGCCTGGCCGTGCCCGCCACTGAAGCGAACAGGAAAATCGTCGAGCAGGAGCGGCAAGCCGCCCTGCGCCGCGAGGCGAAGGAGAAGGCTGCCGCCGAAGAACTGGCCAGGATGCTGTCCGGGGTGACGCTTTCGACGGCGCAAAAGGCGGGCGAAGCCGACCAGCTTTTCGGTTCCGTGACCGCGAAAGACATCGCCGAACTGCTCGAGAAACAGGGATACTCGATCGACCGCAAGAAGATCATCCTCGAGCATCCCATCAAGACTCTCGGCGAGCACAAGGTGACTCTGAAGCTCCACCGCGAGGTCTCCGTCGAGATTCCGGTGACTGTCAGCAAGGAAGAGGGCGAGTAGTTCCTTTGCCTTTCCCTCCAGCGCGGGCGGCGCGCATGCGCCGCCCGGCCTGTTTCTTCGATGCCGATTTTTCCCGAACAATATGACCGGACGCCGGCGCTCGACCTCCTCCGGGAGGCTGAGCAGGGCCGCATCGGCTTCGACCGGCGCCTGCTGAAGTCACTGCTGGCGCGCGAGGAGGAGACACTGGACGCGCTCGGGAAGATCGCCGCCCTGCCGGATCATGACGTGGTGGCGGATCTCACCGAGCAGATCTTCGACCTCTACCGGAGCTTCCGCAGCCCCCGGGCGCTGCCGTTCTATCTGGAACTGCTGAAACACGGCCACGAGGGCGTCCCCGATGCTCTCGTAGAGGCATTCGCCGAGCTGGGCGAAACGGCGGTGGAGCCGCTGCTGGAAGCTTACGGGCAGGCGCCTGAAGACGACCGGCCGGACGTGTTGTTCGTGCTGGCGTCGCTGGGCGCGGCCCATCCGAGGCTGCGGGAGCTGATCCGGGCGGCGATCGAAAGGGATCCCTACGAAGGCGCGCTGTGCGCGACGCTGTGCGGAGATCCCGGGCTGCTGCCCAGCCTGCGCGAGGCTCTGGCGCGGCTGCCCGAAGGCGGCGCGCACAGGCACGAGCGCAAGGCCCTGGAAGAGGCGATCGAGGAGATCGAGGCGGGACGCCCGCGGGAGGCGCCCGAACCGTTCGACATCCTGAGCCTGTATCCGGAAGAGGCGCTGCCGCTGTTCGACTTTCTGGCGGAAACAGAGGTTCTGGAATATCTGGATCATCCCGATCCCGGCTACCGCGCCCGGGCGGCGGCCAGCTTCGCCGACGCTGAGATCTCGGATGCCGCCCGCGACCGGCTGCTGGAGTGCGCGCGGAAGGATCTTGATGCGGCGGTGCGAGGGGCGGCCCTCCGCGGGCTGGCGGCGCGGGCCGCGGAGCCGGAGGTTTCGGCTTTCCTGCACGAAGTCTTGCGCGATGCGGGCCGCCCGCCCGAGGAGTGGGCCGGCGCGCTGACGGCGCTGGCCGAACCCGGCGCGGGCGAGGAGTTCCATGCCTTCGTGCTTCAGGCATACGGGCGCGGCGAGACCCGGGCTGCCGCCGTAGAGGCCATGTGGCGGACGCGCGACCGCCGCTATCTCCGCCAGATTGCGGCGGCTCTGAAAAGCGAGGATCCGGCGGTGGCGCGGGAGGCGATTTACGCCGCCGGCGTGCTGCCTGCCGAAGATCTCGCTGTCGAGCTTGTGCCTTTCTTCCAGAACGAAGAGCTGCGCGAGGCCGCGCTGTTCGGTTATGCGCTCGCCGTCCGGCACGAGACGACGCCGAAAAGCATCCGGCGGCTGTTCGACAAGATCGCCGAGCGCGCCGGCGGGCTTTCGGAAACGGAAGAGGAAGAGGTGGCGCACGCCCTCGACATGCGGCTGGAGCGGGAGGGCTACCGCCCGATGTTCTTCCCCGAAGACGACGATGACGAGGACATGGAGGCGCTGCGCCCGGAGCCGGCACGGAGCGAAAAGGTGGGCCGCAACGATCCCTGTCCCTGCGGCAGCGGCAAGAAATACAAGAAGTGCTGCGGCAAGCCGGAGTAGCCAAACAATTCTGATCCGTTTTGTTTGATCCTCAATTCACGCCTTCGACACGCCGCTTTCATGGAAAGCGGCGAGCCTGAAGGCGATGCCAAACACGCAGGTCCGATTCGAGTGGAAGGAGGGGTGGCGGCGCGGCGGAGCGCGGACGGGGGTATCGCTGCACAGCCACACGTCGTGCTCGCGGGAGCCGCTGGACTTCATTCCGCGCTGCCGCACGGAGTGCCCGTGGCTTGGCCCGATGCTGGACCGCTACGAAGCGCGCTACCGCCGCCTGCACGGGCGCGAGCTGGACTACTCGGCGGCGTGGTGGACGCCGCCGCTGGGTCCGCGGGAAGCGCTGCGCGTGGAGCGCGATCAGATCGAGCGCCTCGGGCTGCGGGCGCTGGTCTCGATCACCGACCATGATTCCATCGAGGCGCCGCTGGCGCTGAGAGTCCTGGAGGAGGGGCGCGCGACGCCCATCAGCCTCGAATGGACCGTGCCGTGGCGGGGCACGGTCATCCATCTGGGCGTGCACAACCTGCCCGAGGGGGAGGCGCGCGCCATGCAGGCGGCGATGTCGGGCTACACCGCCACGCCGGAGCCGGCTCTGCTGGAGCAGGCGCTGGAATGGATCTGCCGGACGCGCGGCTCCCTGTTGGTGTTCAACCATCCCTACTGGGACGAGAAAGGCGCGGGCGTGAATTATCACGCGGCCATGGCAGAGCAGTTTTTGGCGCGTTACAGGCGCTGGATTCACGCGCTCGAGCTGAACGGGCTCCGCCCGTGGCGGGAGAACCGGCGGGTGCTGGATCTCGCCGCCCGCTACCGCCTGCCTTGCATCTCGGGGGGCGACCGGCACGGCTGCGAGCCGAACGCACTCTTGAACCTGACCTCCGCGCCGGATTTTGAGAGCTTCGCCGGGGAGCTGCGCGGAGGCGCGGGCAGCCTCGTGCTGGTGATGAAGCAGTACCGCGAGCCGATGGCGGCGCGGATCATCTCGGCGGTGTGCGACGTGATGCGCGATCACCAGGAGCACAGTTACGGCTGGGTGCGGTGGAGCGACCGCGTGTTCTACCGGACGGCGGACGGGGAGCCGAAGCCGCTTGTCGAGGCGTTCCCCGAGGGGCGCGAACCTTCGATGATCCGGCTGTTCGTGCTGCTCGCCCGTGCGGCGCAGTGGCGCGGCGTGCGGCTGGCCATGCGGCAGATGCTGCCCGAGGCGGAGGAGATCGCATGACAGCCGGGCCGCGGGTCGCTCTGTTCGCCGACAGCCTGCTGGAAGTGAATGGAGTGGCGCTTACCTGCCGCATGCTGGAGGAGGAGGCGCGCCGGCGGGGTGTGCCGTTTCTGGTGGTTCACGCCGCGCCGGAAACGGGACTGACGGAAGAGGGAGGGCGCCGGCGGCTTGCCCTTAAAACCAGCCGTCTGCACCTCGGGCTCGAGGGCGAACTGAAATTCGACCTGTTGTTCGCCCGCCACCTCCCCCTGGTTTGCCGGTCGCTGCGGGAATTCGGCGCCGGACTCGTTCACATCACGGGACCGAACCACACTGGCTTTCTGGGTTCGCTTGCGGCGCGGCGCCTGAAGCTTCCGGTGGTGATGAGCTGGCACACGAACGTACATGAATACGCCGCCTGGCGGCTGCCGGGATGGGCGGCGCCGTGGTTGCGGCGGCTGGCGTGCTCGTGGAGCTGGAAGGGGCTGGCGCTGTACTACCGGCAGGCGCGCCTGATCCTTGCGCCGAACCGCGAAATCGCCGCGGCTCTGGAGCGGGATACGGGCAGGCCGGTGCGGCTGATGCCGCGGGGCGTGGACTGCGGGTTCTTCCACCCTCGAAAAAGGTCGCGGGAAGAGAGCGCCCTGGTTGTAGGCTATGCGGGGAGGCTTTCACCGGAGAAATCCGTGCGGCGCCTGCGGGCGGCCGGTCTGGCGCTGCAGCAGGCAGGGGAGCGGGATTTCCGCATTGAGATCGCTGGCGACGGCGCCGAGCGGAGGTGGCTGGAGGCGAACGTGCCCAATGCCCGTTGCCTGGGCGTGCTGCGGGGCGAGGCGCTGGCGCGGGCATACGCAAACTTTGACGTCTTCGTCTTCCCCAGCGAAACCGACACGTACGGCAACGCCGTGCAGGAGGCGCTGGCTTCCGGCGTGCCCTGCGTCGTGATGGCAGCGGGAGGTCCGGCGACGATCGTGGCGGACGGAATCACGGGCAGGGTGTGCCGCACGGTGGAGGCGATGGGGGAGGCGGTGGTGGAACTGGCGCGGAGACCGGAGCTGCGGCGCAGGCTGGGCGAAGCGGCGCGGCGGGCGGCGGAGAAGCGGACGTGGGAGGCGGTGGGCGACCTGGTGTGGAAATCTTACCGGGATGCGCCGGCGCTTGGAGCCAACGCGGCGGAGGGGATGCGGTGCGTGGCATGCGCCGGTTCTGGAACTGGAAAACCGCGCTGAACAGCGGTCTGTACCGGGGCATCCCCTTCGCCGCGGCTTCCTGGCAGAAGGAGGCTTCGGAGATGGCAGCGGGCGCGGTCATGCAATTCCTGCTGTTCGCCGCGCTGGCGGGGGCGACGGGCGCGCTTGCGGAACGTCTCCGGTTTCATCAGCCGAGGTGGAGGGCGGCGCTGGTGCTGATGGCCTGCGTTCCAGTGGCTGTGCACCTGCTGGAGTGGATGGTGCACGAGACGTTGAATCCGGGCGGACGGAGGGCGGGGATCTTGGTCTCCTGGCTGCAATCCGCGCTGTCGATGGGCACACAGTGGCTGATGATGCGGCGCGGACTTTTCCTGGCCGGAGAGCGTGGACATCCGTACTGGCGGGATTTTCTCCTTCTGCCCGGCGTTGTGCTGGAGATCTGGCGCCGCCTGCGCGAAAGATAGAATCGAAGAATGCGCACGGTGGTCCTGTGGATGGTTTGCGCGTCCGCCCTGTTTGGACAGGCGGCGCGGACGCCGGAGTGGGCCAAGCAGGTCGTCGATGACGCTCTGCGCGCTCTCGGCGGCGAGAAGTTCCTGGCCATGCGCGACCGGGTGGAAGAGGGGCGCAGCTACGCCTTCTACCGGGAAGATCTCTCCGGCATGAGCCGGGTGAAGTTCTACATCCGCTACCTCACCGCGCCGGAGCCCATGCAGGCGGATTTCATCGGACAGCGCGAACGGCGGGCGTTCGGCAAAAACGAGGACGTCTATGTCATCTATAACGAGAACGGCGGCTGGGAGGTGACCTACCGCGGCGCGAAGCCGATGGGGGAGGAGTTGCTGGAATCCTACAGGGAGACGCTGCTGCACAACGTGCTGCACACCCTGCGCGTGCGGCTCAAGGAGCCGGGCATGGCGTTTGATCCTGTGGGGACCGACATCGTGGACCGCCAGCCGTGCAATGTGGTCCGCATCGTCGACGGAGCGAACCGGCAGACGACCGTGTGGTTCCATCAGTCGACGAAGCTGCCTGTGCGGCAGTCCTGGGAGAAGCGCGACGCGAGACTGAAGTTCCGGATTGAAGAGGTGACGATCTTCGACAAGTACCGGGACGTGGGCGGGGGCGTGATGTGGCCATTCGTGGTGCGGCGGGAGCGGAACGGGGAGCGGAACTTCGAGATGTACGCCGATCGAGTGACGCTCAACCGCGGGCTGGGGGACGAGCTGTTTACGCTGCCGGCAGGGGTGAAGATCCTCGATCCGAAAGGGAGCAACCTGCGTCCCGGACGCAAGTGAGCAGCCTCGGGTCTGGTATTTTCCGGCCCGAAACCCGACAATGGAACTGAGTGCTTGTGCCCATTGCATGCGAGGCGTAGACTGGGCGCTGCCATTCTCGAACGAGGAGAGCGATTCTCATGAACTGGAAATTCTTGCCTGGTTGCCTGACCATTCTCTTTCTTGCCGTTCTCCCGGGGTGCGGTGGAGGACCGGCGCACCAGACGACGGAGAAGTATTTCCTGGTCTGCGCGAACCCCAAGATCCCCTACTGGCAGGAAGCCGGGGCTGGATTTCTGGCGGCCGCCCGCGAACTCGGCGTTCAGGCAGAGGTGGTGGGACCCGAGACCTACGATGCGCAGGCGGAGCGGGAAGAATTCCGGCGGATTCTCGGCAAGAAGCCTTCCGGCGTGCTGGTGAGCGCCGGCAACGCGGAGCTGTTGACGCCGGACATCAATTCGGCTGTGGAAAGCGGCGTGCCGGTGGTGACCGTGGATGCCGACGCGCCTCAGAGCCGGCGGCTCTTTTTCGTCGGCACGAATAATTACGAGGCGGGCCAGATGGGCGGACGGCTGCTGGTGAAGCTGCTGAACGGCAAAGGCTCGGTTGTCTTCTTCACGATTGCGGGCCAGGAGAATGTCAAGGAGCGGCTGGACGGCTACCGCGCTGTGCTGGACTCCGCGCCGGGAATCAAAGTCGCCGCCATACAGGACATGAAGGGCAATCCGACTCTGGCCTTCGACCTGGCGGAAGAATACGTGCAGAAAAAGATGGTGCCGGACGCCTTCGTGGCGCTGGAATCCCTCTCGGGCGCGGAGATCGCCGACGTGCTGGACCGGGCGCGGATCGATGGCAAGGTGATTGTGGCGATGGATGCCACACAAAACACTCTGGAGTGGATTGAAAAGGGCAAGATCGCGGCGACGATCGCGCAGAAGCCGTACACGATGGGCTATTACGGGCTGAAGGCGCTGGCTGATGTCGTGCTGCGCAAGCCGGCGTCGCTCACGGCGGATTTCCGCAACGATCCGCGCGCGCCGCTGCCGGTCCTGATCGACACGGGAACTCTGCTGGTGGACAAGAACAACGTGGCCAGTCTGCGGAGGTAAGCCGGCTCGTGACCATGGCGCTATGCTGATGGGATGCCGGAATGGACCGCCGTCAGGCTGGCGCCGGGCCTTCACCTGTTCGTGATGGCGGAGGACGGCCTTCTGCGGCGCGCGGCGTTCAGCGAGTCAGCGTCGCCGCCGCCGGGGTTCGAACCCGGCGCCCGGAACGATGACGCCCCCGTGCTCCGGCAGGCGCGTGTCGAGCTGGAAGAGTACGCAGCCGGGATGCGAAGGCGGTTTGGAGTTCCTTTCGAGCTCGAGGGCACGCACTTTCAGTGCGAAGTGTGGAAGGCGCTGTGCGGGATTCCATTCGGGGAGGTGAAGACGTACGGAGAAGTGGCGCGGGCGCTGGGGCGTCCCGGAGCGGCGCGCGCGGTGGGCGCTGCGGCGGGACGAAATCCGCTGCCCGTGATTATCCCGTGCCACCGGCTCATCGGCTCCGGAGGCGCGCTGACGGGGTTCTCCGCGGGCACGGAAGTGAAACGGAGGTTGCTGGAGCTGGAGGGCGCCGCGCTGCCGCAAGGCTGATCCTCAGCCGCGCGGCGGCTTTCGCCCGCCTGGGCGGCGCGGCGAATGGAAGACGATTCTGGGGCGCCTCCGCCTGCGAGGCTGGGCGCAGACATGGCTTTGAGCGAATCAGAGGGGACACAAAGATGCAAGGGAAACCTGTCGTTGCAATTGCGGGCGCCACGGGCGCCCAGGGAGGCGGACTGGCGCGCGCGATCCTGAGCGATCCCGCCAGCCCGTTCGCGGTGCGCGCGCTGACGCGGAATCCGGTTTCGGCCAAGGCGCGCGCCCTGGCGGAACTGGGGGCGGAGGTCGTAGCCGCCGATGTGGACGATCCGGCGAGTTTGGCCAGGGCTTTTGAGGGCGCTTCCGCCGCCTACTGCGTCACATTTTATTGGGACCATGTCTCGCCGGAGAGGGAATCCGCGCAAGCGTCGGCGATGGCGCACGCGGCCAAGCAGGCGGGCCTTGGGCATGTGATCTGGTCGACGCTCGAGGACACGCGGCGATTCGTACCGCTGGAGGACGGCAGGATGCCGACGCTGATGGGGCGCTACAAGGTCCCGCATTTCGATGCCAAGGGAGAAGCCGATGCCGTGTTTGCGGGTCTCGGGCTTCCGGTGACATACCTCCTGACAAGCTTTTACCGGGACAACTTCAACCGCTTCGGGTTCGGACCCGTCCGTGACTCTGCTGGCAGGCTGGTCCTGACGCTTCCCATGGCTGACAGGAAAATGCCGGGAATTGCGGCGGAAGACATCGGCCGGTGCGCTTACGGAATCCTGAAGCGCGGCGCGGAGTTTCATGGCGCGCGCGTGGGCGTGGCATCGGAGCACCTGACGGGCGAGGAGATGGCGGCGGGCCTCAGCGAGGCGACCGGCGAACCGGTGCGCTACGAACCCGTTCCGCATCCCGTCTTCCGGCAACTGGGATTTCCGCACGCCGATGACCTGGGCAATATGTTCCAGTTCAACACGGAATTCTCCGAGGAATTCTGCAAGGCGAGGGATCCGCGGATTTCCCGGGAGCTGAACCCCGCGATGCTGACTTTCCAGCAATGGGTGCAGGCGAACCGCGGCAAAATCCCCGTGCAGTAGGCGCTGTCCGGCGGGGGTGTTTCAGCGGCCGAAGGCGATCCAGCCGCGGTGGGCGGCCGCGTGCAGCAGCGTGCCCGCCACCAGGCCGATGACATAGCCGTACGGCAGAACCAGCGCGGCAAGACCGACAAGCGCCGCCACGGCGAAGTCCGCGCGCTCCGGAGCGGTGTCGCGCACCAGCAGGATCAGGGCGAGGCTCTCAAAGAGCAGGAGCACGCCCAGCACCGGGAGCGGGAAAATCTCTATGATTGTCCGGAATCCGCTGCTGAAAAATAGCCCAAGAATCAGAAAAATGGAGCCGTAAATGACCACCGATCCTCCCGTCCGGCCGCCGAAAGTGTAGTGGCCCGCCATGCCGCCGGAGCCATGGCAGGTCGGCGCTCCGCCGAGGAATGGATTGATGAGATTCATCAGCGAATACGTGATGCCGATCTGCCGGACCGTGACCGGCCGCTGGGGGAACAGATCCGCGGCCACCTGGCGGGTGGCGAGCACCGAGTTGGCGAGGGAGAGCGGCAGTTGCGGCAGGGAGAGAACGAGGAACCCGGTCCAGATGTCGGGCCATGTGATGGCGTGCCACTGCGGCAGGCGGAAGCCGGCGGCGCGGGCGAAGTCGCCGCCGGAAAGCTTGAAGGCGAAGGCGTAGGCGAGGCCGAGCGCGATGATGGCGGCGGCGGCGGGGAACCGGCTCAGGCGCATCAGAATGAGAGTCAGCGCAAAGCCCGCGGCGGCGAGGACCCAACCCGCCGTGCCATCCGAACGGACGTAGTCTTTCAGCGCGATGGAGGCGAGCTGAAGCCCGAGCCCCAACTGGATGCCGCGCACCACCGGTTTGGGAACGATGCGGGCGACCCACGTGATGGCGCCGGAAAGCGACAGCGCCAGCATCACCACTCCGATCGCCAGCCCGCCGCCGTACAGAGTGGCCGCTGGGAGTTTCTGGGCGATGACGAGTGCGGCCATGGCCTTCAGCGGCTGCACGGGCATGGGCATGCGGTACCAGATGCCGGTCAGGATCTGCATCAGGCCGAATGCAGACAGGACGCCGGCGGAATCCAGCCGTGCGGCCAGGATCATGCCCACGAGCAAGGGCAGGTCCGTACCCATGTCGCCGAAGGCGCCCGACAACTCATGGCGGTCGAATCGCAGGCGGGGCTTCCGCCCGGCGGTCGGGACGAAGGAATCGGCGTGCGCCATGAAAGCAGGGACCCTTGCCGGAGGCCGGGCGAAGAGGAGTTGAACTCCCAGCATAACAGGCTTGTTTCCAGAGGCAGAAATGGTATTCTCTGGCCAGAACGTGATGGCAGGAGAAGCCAATGCGGACGCCGTTGCAGGCCCTTGACGCGGCGCCGGAGGAACTGACGCGCGCCAGGCTGAAGCGGATCGGAGAAGGCGTGGGCAAAGTGGTCTACGCCAGCGAGCACTGGGTGGTGAAGCGGGAGCGGGGCGCGAGCGAAATCATCGCGTTGATCCTGATCTGGCGGATGATGAAACGGCTGGAGCGCTGGCTGCCGCGCAGCATGACCGCGAAGTGGTTTTCGCATCCGTCGGCGCCGCTGCGGGTGCTGCGGATGGCGTTGCAGGCGGCCGTAGCGGTGGTGCCGCGCGGCGTCTGGTTCAGCACGCACTGGGGCCGGGTGTGGCAGAAATTTGTCCACCGTGACGTGCGGGGCGAGTACCTCGCCGTGAAACACCTGTCGGGCACGTCGCTGGTGCCGGAGACCGTGACCTTTCCGCCGACGCTCGTGAAGGTCGCCGGGTGGCCCGGCTGGCTGGTGGTGACCGAGGCCACCGAACGGGTGGAAGAGACGCTTTACGACCGGCTGAAGAAGTTGGCGGCGCAAGGTGATTGGGGCGAGGTGGAGCGCTGGCTGGAGCGGCTCCTGGAACTGCGGCGCGCCGGATGGCGCCGCGGCGTGTTCTCCGTGGACGCACACCTGAAGAATTTCGGCGTCATCCAGAGCCGCGTCGTGCTGATCGACTCCGGCGGATTGACGGACCGATGGGAGGACGTCGAGCGGCACTTGGCCTCCGTGGCGAGAAACGGGCCGGCCGGGCGGCAGTTCGGGCTGGAGGAAATCCTGGCCGGAGCTCCGGAATTATCGGAGCGCTTCGAGGCGCACTGGCGCGAGCTGACCGCGCCGCAATCGCTGCGGGACCTGTGGCCCGCGCGCCCTGAGTGATGCCGCGTCGAGCGAACGCCCCACCATGCCCGCCTGATATAGCAGGCCGTCCACCGGCGCGAGACGGCGGACCTGAGCGGGCGTCAGAAGCCGGATGTGCGGCGCCTGAACCAGGTATTCGGGGATATACCAGACGTCTTCCTCGCTCGCCATCCAGCCGAGCGCGTCGAAGCGCGCCAGATTCACGGGGCGTGAATACGAGCGCAGGGTCTTCTCGCCTTCCGGATTGTAGTAGTGCGGGAAGTAGCTCATCACAAGCTCCCGCAACGTGCGGTAGACGGGATCGCGGAACCGCAGGCCGGAATAGCTGGACTTGGCCACGGCGCCCCACGCCCGGCCCGCCCGGAAAACGGCCAGCACATGGTCGTCGTCGCGCACGGCGGCCAGATCGACGATCAGCGGCGGGCGGCTTGCGAGCCGGAAGGCGGCTGCGGCGAGCAGGGCGCCCTCCATGCAGTGGGCCCGGCGGTGGCGCAGGACCTGACGGGGCGAAAAACAGGTGTGCGGATCCGTGGCGTGGTTATATGCCAGCACGTCGAGGAAACGCTGCACGCGCTCCGGCGTGCTGAGGCGGCTCAGTTCTCTGATTTCTCTGCGGTTCAGTCCCCAGGCCTCTGGCATCGGATCATCCCCTTCAGAAATCCGGAGCGGCGAAGCCTTCCGCCTTGATGGAGATCACCTTCATCGCGCCGGCGTACCTGGCCACGTCTTTCTGGATGGCGGACGCGTCGCCCACCAGGCAGAACTGGAGGTTCTCCGAAGT
Source organism: Arcobacter sp. (assembly GCA_020723085.1). GTDB lineage: Bacteria > Acidobacteriota > Terriglobia > Bryobacterales > Bryobacteraceae > JANWVO01. The sequence continues at coordinate 49,276 of DYJN01000009.1, read as the reverse complement.
GAACCGGCGGCGGATGGCGGCATTGACGGTCTCCACCGTGAGGGCGTCGAGCTGCGGGAAGAATCCATCGATCGCGGCGCGGCCCAGCCCAAAGATTTCCAATTCGGCAAGAATGGAGCACAGCTGGCCGGATGTCTCCAGCCGGTCAGTGGGGAAGTTGCCTTTGATGTAAGCGCGGGCGGAGTCGAGCTGTTCCTGCGAGACGCCCTGCGCCGCGAATCGGCGCAGGACATCAAGCGCAAGGTCGATGGCCTTCACCGTGGTGGCGGTCGGCGTGAACGAATTGATGGCGATCGCGCCGGTCAGGCGGTCGAGCTCGAGAATCGAATTGGCGCCGTATGTCAGACCGGCGTTGACCCGGAGAGCGTCGTTCAGCAGCGAAGTGAAGCGCCCGCCGAAGAGCGTATTGGCCACGAGCAGGGCGGGGCGGTCCGGGTGGCGGCGGTGGATGCCCGGCATGCCGATGCGGAAATACGTCTGCGTGGCGTCCGGCTTGTCCACCAGAAGCAGGCGCGCGCGCTCGAAGCGCGGATCCCTGGCCGCAGCCTGTGGCAGGGCGTCGCCCGCGGGCAGCGCCCCGGCGATGCGGCGGGCCAGCGGGGCGAACTGCCTGGCGTCAAAATCGCCGGCGGCGACAAAGATCAGATTCTTTCCCACCGCCATCCGGCGGTAGTGCTTCTGGATTTCTTCCCGGTTGATTCGCGCCACCGAGATCTCGTCCGCGACGCCGGAGTGGCGGTAGGGGTGGCCGGGCGGGTAGAAGAAGCCGTTGAAGTACGGCCCTACCGCCATGGCCGGGTTGTCTTTGGCCGAGCGGACCCGGTCGGCCGTCTGCGCCAGCACTTTGCGGATCTCGTCTTCAGGGAAGGCGGGTTCGGTGAGAATGTCGCCGAAAATCGCCAGGGCCTCCGCCGCGGTTTTCGAGAGAAATTCCAGCGAGAAATAAGCCGACTGCCGGTTGCTGCCGGAAGAGAGGCTGGCGCCGAGGAAGTCGAGATCGAGATCGACCTGAGCGGCGGAGCGCTTGCCTGCGCCGCGGCGCATCACCTCCACCGTAACCGCCGTGATGCCGTTCATCCCCGCCGGCTCGATTTCGGCGCCGCCGCGGAAGACCGCCCGGACGCTCACCAGCGGCACATCATGCCGGGGTAGGAGGATCAGGGTGGCGCCGTTGGGCAACTGCTCGCGCGTGAATTCGGGCAGGCGCACCTGGGCGGAAGCAGACAATGACAGAGTCATCAGCAGAATCCCCGGAGCGGTTTTCATTTCTTCACCTCCGCGCGTTGTTCGGGCATCAGGGTTCCAACAGTGCGGTTGCGAGGCGAGAACAGGCGGGCTGCGACTCGCTGCACGTCGGCGGCGGTGACCTTCTCGATCCGCGCGGGCGCTTCGTTGATCTGGCTCCAGGCGCGCCAAAACACTTCATAGCTGCCCAGCAGGTTCGCCTTGCCCGCGATGGTTTTCAACTGGCGGTAGAAATCAGCGAGGATCTGGTTCCGGGCTTTCTGAAGCTCCTCCGCCGGGACGGGGTCGCGGGAGAGGCGCTCCAGTTCTTCATAGAGCGCCTTCTCCACGCCGGCTGGCTGCTTGCCGCTGCGGACCTGGAACGTGAACAGGAACTGGCCGGGGTCGAGCGACGGGCGGATGCCGCCGCCGGCGTTCAGCACGAGCTGCTCCTTCTCCACAAGCCGCTGGTGCAGGCGCGAGCTGCGCCCGCCTGTCAGAAGAGTCTCGATCACCTGATAGACGGGGAAATCCGGATCCTTCGCGGCGCCGGCATGGTAGCTCACCATCAGCAGCGGCAGGTTCGCCGGGCGGCGCACCTCCACCCTGCGCTCCCCCATCTGGGGAGGCTCCACGGTGCGTACGGGCGGCGGCGGCTCCTGCCTGGGGATCGGTTCGAAGTATTTCTTCGCCAGCGGCAGCACATCGGCGGGGGTGACGTCGCCGGAGACAACCACGACGCAGTTGTTGGGCGCATATCCCATGCGATAGTGAGCTTTGAGGTCTTCCATCGTCCAAGCTTCGATGTCGGAAGCCCAGCCGATCACAGGCCACTGATAGGGATGGGCGATGTATGCAGTGGCGTTTAGCTGCTCGGACAGGGCGCCGAAGGGATTGTTGTCCACCGAAGCGCGCCGTTCCGAGCTGACCACGCCGCGCTCGCTTTCGACGATCTTCGGATCAAAGGAGAGGTCGCGGATGCGGTCGGCTTCCATGTCGAACATCAGCTCGAGGGCGGAGCGGGGAAACCAGTCGGTGTAGACGGTCACGTCGCGGCTCGTATAGGCGTTGTTCCGGCCGCCGGCCTTTTCCATCTGAATGTCGAACTGCTTGGGTCCGTATTTCCGGGCGCCGTTGAACATCATGTGTTCGAAAAAATGGCTGATGCCGGTGACGCCGGGCCGTTCGTTGCGCGAACCCACTTTGAAGAACAGATACAGCGCGACATTGGGCACGTCGTGATCCTCGTGGATGAGGATCTTCATGCCGTTGGAGAGGGTGTGTTCGGTGACCTGGATCATCTGGGCTTGCATGGCGGTCACGGAAACCAGCAGGAGGACCGGGAGGCGCATAGCCACAAGATAGCAGGAAGGCGCCGGGCCGCTACCGTGCGAGCACGCTCTGGATGGGCGGGGCGGCAGCCGGCGCGGCGGCGCGGAAATCCTGGCCGAGCAGGGCGGCGATGGTGGCGGCAAGCTGCGCCTGCCAGACCGGGGGTGCGTCGCGGAGCACGCCGAGGGGGCGGGTGTCGGGCCCGAGGAAAGCCATCCAGACGTACTGAGATTCCGGAATGCGGCGTCCATGGCTGCGCCAGGATTTCCTGCTTGAGCCGCGGCCATGATCGGTGGCGAGAACGAGCGTGGTCGAGCCGCGATATTCGGGCAGCGACTGGAGAGCATCCCAGAGCCGCCGCGCGTAGTGGTCGAAGCGGTGGGCGGACTTCAGGTAAAGGTCGTAGCGGCCCGCGTGGGCCCATTCGTCGGTTTCGCCGAGCAGGATGGCGAGCACGCGAGGCTTGTGCAGGCGGAGGTATTCGAGGGCGGTGTGGAAGGTGAACGAGTCAAAGGCTTCGCCCTCCCAGTATTCGGTTTCGGCTTTCAGGGTGTTGAGCAGCTGCAAGGAGCCCGGGGATTCGGGCAGCTGGAGCGGCTCGTAGCCGGCGTTGACGAGCAGGCCGGAGCGGGGCGCGTTCAGGATCCACGGGAAGAGCTCCCATGCGCCGAAGGCGGCGGCGCGGCCTTCGAAGCCGGGGCGGCGGTGAAGGAATTCGAGGACGTTGAGGTTGGGATTGTAGCGCTTGTCGTTGCTGTCGATGCGGGGGTCGGCGACGCCGCAGAGGGCCTCGCTGTAGCCGGGGTAAGAGAAGTTCAGGCCGTTGGTGACGCGCGCCTCGGAGCGAAGGCTGCGGTTGCCGAAGACCTGTCCCTGGCCGGCGACGACGGACCAGAAGAAGGGCAGCAGAGCGGCGCGGCGCTCTTCGGGCGTGGCGCGCCAGAACTGCTTCTGGAGGGCTGCGGAGCTGCCGCTTTTGCGTTCCATCAGCGCGGCATCGGCGCCGGAGAACACCTCCTGCCATCGCAAGCCGTCGGTCATCAGAAGCACGACATTTGCTGTGCGGGGTTGAGGCGGCTGGGAAAAGACGAGGCGGGAGGCAATGAGCAGGAGCAGGAGAGGCAGGGCGCGGCGCATAGACACCCCGACGGCAGTGTAGCATTGCCGAAGATGATGCTCTCCTTGCCCGGGAGTGGGCGCAGGAAACCTGGCAACTGGAACCGGCGCCCGGCAGGAGCCCTCCTGCCGGGAACCAGGAGGTTTGATTTTCCCCCGCGGACGCCCCCCGCCGCACGGCGGGAGGCGCCGGCGAGGCGGCGGCTCCTGAGGGTGAGGCGCGCCGGCTGATGGCGCGTGCAGGGGCGGACATGGTCAGGGCGAACCGGCGGGCGGCGGCTGGCAACGGCAAGGGTGGCCTGAGCGGTGTGAGCAGGAAGACGCTGGCCGCCGGACTCGGCAATGTGCTGCTCGGCGAAGAAGGGATCGGAGTCCATGCGGTCCGGGCGCTGCTGGAGGGGGGCGTCCCCGAAGGCGTGGACATCGTGGATGCGGGCACGGCATTGGGAGACCTGCTGGGGGAGCTGAGCGGCTACGGCAGGCTGATTCTGGTGGATGCGGTGCGTGGAGGCGGGCAGCCGGGCGGTCTGTACCGCATGGAGATCGAGTCGCCCGAGGAGCTGAGCGGCGCGAGGCGGCCCTTGCCGCTGCACGAGATGGGCGTGGCGGAGGCGCTCGATCAGGCGCGTGCGCTGCCGCGGCTGGCGGCGCTGGTGCATGCGGAAGCGTTCGCGGGCGGCGATCGAGAAATGAGAAAATGAAGGCGGTGGCGGTGGAGTCCGCCCTCAACTGCCGTTCCTCACGGCTGATGACTCCTACAAAGCAGGCGCTGCCGGCGTGCTCGGAAAGGTGCGCGCGGGCGGGCTGGACCAAACGGCGAGGCTTCTGGAATGGAACAGGCTGACGGTGCGAGGCCGGCACAGGAGGCGGCACTTCCGCAGAACACACCGCTGATGGAGCCGGAGCCGCCGGCGGTCCGGGGCGATGGCGGCGAGGGGCTGGAAGGCAGAGCAGGGCGAGTCCCGGGGACTTCGCCTGACGTCCCTGCCGGAGGCGCCGGGGCGCGGGAAGCCGCAGGAGAGCGGGGCGGCGGGCTGAGATCCGATTCCGTACCCGGCACCCGGGCGGACGGCTCCGATGGAGCCGCCGCCACGCTGGAACTGATCGCGCCGATGATCCGCAAATACGGACTGGAGGCGCTCGAGGATTTTCTGGATAGCTGCCGGCGCTTTGCGGCCGAGGGAACGGTGAACGTGGCGATTCTCGGCCGGTTCAAGGCGGGCAAGACGACGTTTCTCAACGATCTCATGGGCAGGGCGCTGTTGCCGGTGGGCGTGATCCCGGTGACCAGCGTGGTGACGGAGATCGGATACGGGCGGCAGGAGAGGGCTGCGGTCGAATTTGTGGACGGGCGGCGGGAGGAGACGGGGGTTGAGCGCCTGGGAGAGTTTGTAGACGAGAGCCGGAATCCGGGCAACCGGAAGGGGGTGGCGCGGGTGCGCTTGTGGCTGCCCGGGATGGAGCGATACCGCGGGCTGCGGTTCGTGGACACGCCGGGGATGGAGAGCGTGTTTGCGCACAACACGGAAGCCTCCCGCGGCTGGCTGCCGAACGTGGGACTGGCGCTGGTGGCTGTTGGCGTGGACCCGCCGCTGACGCAGCACGACATCGAGCTGATCGCCGAGCTGGAGCGCTATACGCCGCGGATCGCGCTGCTGCTGACCAAGATCGACCTGCTGGATGAAGAGGGGCGGCGGCAGGTGGAGCAGTTCGTGCGGCGGCAGCTGGAGGCGCGCTGGGAGGGCGGGCTGCCGGTGTACCCGTATTCGGCGAAGCCGGGCTTCGAGGCGCAGCGGCGGCGGCTCGAGACGGAGCTGCTGGGCAAGCTCCGGAAGGAAGGCGCGGAGCCGTTCGAGGAGATCCTGCGGCACAAGGTGGAGTCGCTGGGGAGGGAGGCGGCGGAGTATCTGACGGTGGCGCTGAAGGCTGCCGAGCGAGCCGAGAGCGAGCGCGAGGCGCTGCGGCGCAGGGTGCTGGGAGAGAAGGCGGCGCTCGACGACACGAGGCTGGGGCTGGAGCTGATCGTCCGCCACGCGGCGGGGACGTCGCGCGCGGCCATCGAAAGCCGCCTGCGGCCCCACGCGAACGAGATCGCCGCGCGGCTGTCGCGTGAGTTCGAGGCGAAGTTCCCGGAATGGACGGCGAGCCTGGCGGCGGCGATGGAGCGGTTCGAGCCTTGGCTGGAAGAGGCGCTGCGCCGGGAGCTGGCGGCGCTGTCGGCGGCGCAGCGGCAGGAGTTCCTCGAACCGGTGAAGCGGGTAAGCCGGCAGCTCTCGCAGGCGTTGCAGGATTTCCGCAACCGGCTTTCCGAGAAGATGCTGGAGGCGCTGGGGGTGCCCCTGAAGACGTCGCAGCTGGAGATGCCGGCGGCGGAGCCGCGCGAGCCGGACATCCGCGTCGGCAAGATCTTCGACCGCAATTGGGAACTGCTGTCCTGGGCGATTCCGATGACGCTGTTCCGCGGCGTGGTGCGGCGGCACTTCCGGCACAAGATCGAGCGCGCGGTGGAGATCAACCTGGCGCGTTTGACCTCGCAGTGGAACGACGCTCTGGCGGGAGCATACGCCGCGCTGCTCGGCGAGTCGAAGCGGCGGCTGGAGGCGCTGATCCACACTGTGGTGCAGGTGCTGAACACGGCGGGAGGGCGGACGGAAGAGATCCGCGGGGACCTGGCGCGCCTCCGGGAGGCGGTGCTGCGGGAAGGGTGAAGCCGGCGCGCGGGCGTGCGCGGACGGGCAGAAACAGGGTATCGTGTTCCTGTCCCCTTCTCATGAGGCTGGAGCTTCCAAGGGTCTATCCGATCGTGGACACGGGCGCGCTGAAGCGGCGCGGCCGGGATCCGCTGTGGTTTGCCGAAGCGCTGCTGGAAGGCGGCGCGCGCATCCTGCAGCTGCGCCACAAAGAACATTATTCCCGCGCCGTGTTTGAAACAGCTTCGGCGCTGGCTGGTTTGTGCGCGCGGGCTGGCGCGCGGCTGGTCATCGACGACCGCGCCGACATCGCCGCGCTGCTGGATGCCGGCGTGCACCTGGGGCAGAACGACCTGCCGCCGCGGCTGGCGCGGCGGGTGCTCGGCGAGGCGCGCCTTCTCGGCTTCTCCACGCATAATGAAGCGCAGCTGCGCGCCGCCGAGGAGGAGCCGGCGGATTACCTGGCCATCGGTCCCGTGTTCGAGACGCTTTCGAAGGAGAATCCCGATCCCGCGCTGGGACTGCAGCGGCTGGCCGCTCTGCGCGCGCTGACGGAAAAGCTGCTTGTGGCAATCGGCGGGATCACGCGGGATCAGGCGCGGGCGGTGCTGCGCACGGGCGTCGATTCGATTGCCGTGATCGGAGACCTGATGCCGGAGGAGATGACAAAAGCCACGGTCAGGGAGCGCATGGAAGAATGGACCGCGCTGACACGGTGACGCAGACGGGGCTGGTGCAGCGGCTGGGGCTGCTGGATTCGACGACCATCGTCATGGGGTCGATGATCGGCAGCGGCGTGTTCATTGTCTCCGCCGACATCGCGCGGCAAGTGGCCTCGCCCGCGCTGCTGATGTCGACTTGGGTGGCCACGGCGCTGCTGACGATGATCGCGGCGCTGAGCTACGGCGAGCTGGCGGCGATGATGCCGCGCGCCGGGGGCCAGTATGTGTACCTGCGCGAGGCGTTCGGCCCGCTGTGGGGATTCCTGTACGGCTGGACGCTGTTCGCCGTCATCCAATGCGGAACGCTGGCGGCGGTGGCTGTGGCGTTCGCGAAGTTTCTGGGCGTGTTCCTGCCCGCGGTCTCGGAAGACTCGTGGCTGGTGAAAATCGGCCCGGCTGGCGTCAACACTCAGATGCTGGTCGCCATTGGGCTGATCCTGGCCCTGACCTGGCACAATACACGCGGGATCGAAGCCGGGGCAAGGGTGCAGAACATTTTCACGATCGCCAAGATCGGCGCGCTGGCGGGGCTGATCGCCGCGGGCGTGCTGTTCGGGCGGCAGCCGGCGGCGATGGAGCGCAACTTCGGCAGGTTCTGGGAGGTCCCCTGGAGCGCCTGGGACGCGGTGCGGCTGACGGCGGTGGCGATGGTGGGGGCGCTGTTCAGCTCGGATGCCTGGAACAACGTGACCTTCACGGCGGGCGAGGTGAGGAATCCGAAACGCAACCTTCCGCTGTCGCTCGCGCTCGGCGTGGGCATCGTGTCGGTGATCTACCTGGCCTGCAATACGGTCTACCTGATGGCGCTGCCGCTGGAAGGCATTCAGCGCGCGCCGGAAGACCGAGTGGCGACGGCGGTGATCCATACGATCCTCGGTCCGGCTGCCACGCAGGTGATGGCGCTGGCGGTGATGGTGTCGACCTTCGGCTGCCTGAACGGAATGATCTTCGCCGGCGCGCGCGTCTACTATGCCATGGCGCGCGACGGGCTGTTCTTCGCCGCCGCGGGGCGGGTGAACCCCGGGACGCACACGCCGAACCACAGCCTGTGGATGCAGGGCGCGTGGGCGGCCTTCCTCACCCTCACGGGGCGCTACAGCGATCTGCTGGACTATGTTATCTTCGCTGTTTTGCTCTTTTACATCCTGACCATCGCAGGGCTGTTCGTGCTCCGGCGCACGCGCCCTGACGCCGAGCGGCCCTACCGCGCCCTCGGCTACCCGCTGCTGCCGGCGGTCTACATCGCCGTGGCGGCGTTCATCGAACTGATGCTGCTTCTGTACAAGCCCAACTACACATGGCCCGGCCTGCTGATTGTGCTCACGGGCATCCCGGTCTATCTGGCCTGGCGGAAGCGGCGGGAATCCCCATCGAGGTCCGAGGCATGAGTCTCTTCGCCCGAAAACCCCTTGAGAAGATCCTTCAGGAATCCGGCGCCGACGCGCATGGCCATTCGCTGAAGCGCACGCTCACTGCCACGCAACTGGTGGCGCTGGGAATCGGCGCCATCATCGGCGCCGGCATTTTTTCGCTGACCGGCGTCGCTGCGGCGCAGCACGCCGGTCCCGCCGTCGTGTACAGCTTCATCCTGGCGGCGGTGGCGTGCGCCTTCGCAGGTTTCTGCTACAGCGAGTTCTCCACGATGATTCCCGTGGCGGGCAGCGCCTATACGTACGCCTACGCGACGATGGGCGAGCTGCTGGCGTGGATCATCGGCTGGGCGCTTGTGCTCGAATACGCCATCGGCGCGGCGACGGTCTCGGTGTCGTGGTCGGGCTATATGGTTTCGATCCTCGAGTCGTTCGGCATCCGCCTGCCGGAGCAGTTGATCCACTCGCCCTGGGATCCGGCGCCGGGAATGCTCAATCTGCCGAGCGTGATCATCATCCTGATCATTTCGACGATCCTGATCATCGGCATTCAGGAGTCGGCGCGGTTCAACGCTCTCATTGTGGCGGTGAAGCTCGCCGTGGTGGTGCTGTTCATCGGGCTCGGCTACTTCTTCATCAACTACGAGAATTACAGGCCTTTCCTGCCGGAGAACACGACGGGCAAGTTCGGCGAGTTCGGCTGGACCGGCGTGCTCGCGGCCGCGGGGCAGATCTTTTTCGCTTACATCGGATTCGATGCCGTGTCCACGGCGGCGCAGGAGGCGCGCAACCCGAAGCGCGACATGCCCATCGGAATCGTCGGTTCGCTGGTGATCTGCACGGTGCTGTACATCCTCTATGCGGGCGTGCTCACCGGCGTTGTGAACTACAGGGACCTGAACGTCGCCGCCCCGCTCGCCGTGGCCGTGGACCGGATGAAGAGCGTGCCGTGGCTCGGGTTCCTCATGAAGCTCGGCTCGCTTGCCGGGCTGACGTCAGTCATGCTCGTGATGCTGCTGGGCCAGTCGCGGGTGTTCTACTCGATGTCGCGCGACGGGCTGCTGCCGGGGATGTTCTCCGAACTGCACGAGCGTTTCGCCACGCCCTGGAAGTCGAACCTGCTGCTGATGATCTTCGTGGCTGCCCTCGGCGCCTTTACGCCGATCCAGCAGCTCGGCAACCTGACCTCGATGGGAACGCTCTGGGCATTCACGCTGGTGTGCGCCGGCGTGATCATCATGCGGCGGACGCATCCGGACACTCCCCGGCCCTTCCGCACGCCGCTGGTGCCGCTGGTGCCGGTTCTGGGCATGCTGTTCTGCCTGCTGCTGATGTTCAGCCTGGACCGGCTCACCAAGTACGCTTTCTTCACCTGGATGGCCGCCGGTCTGCTGGTGTACTTCGGCTACAGCCGCAGCCGCAGCCGCCTGCAACGCAGCCTGGTGGAGGAATCGGCGGGGACGAAGTAGGGGGGGCGAACATTTTCGTCCGGTTTTGCTTTGGGAGGCAGGATGGCCAAGGCGCGCCTGATCGAGACGGAATGGCCCGAGTTCGGCGTGGCGGCCGAGCCCCCCGGCTGGCGGGTGTCCCGCGATGAGTACGCCCGGCGCCTGTCGCGGCTCCGGGCGCGCATGGCCGGGGAGCGGCTCACGCACTTCGCCGTTTACGGCGACCGCGAGCACTTCGCCAACTTGCAGTGGCTGACCGGCTTCGACCCGCGCTTCGAAGAGGCTCTGCTGATTGTCGACCTCGGCGGCAAGCCGCTGCTTCTGGCGGGCAACGAGTGCATGAACTACGCTCCCGCCTCGCCGCCCGTCGAAGCCGGCGACATCCTGCTGGAGCGTCACCCCGAGCTTTCGCTGCCGGACCAGCCGCGCGCCGGCGGCCGCATGCTGGCGGAAATCCTGAAGGAATGCGGGATCGACGCGCACTCCCGCGTCGGAGCGGCGGGCTGGAAACCGCTCGCGCCGCCGCACCGGCTGGATCTGCCGGCGTTTCTCGCCGACGAGCTGCGATTCGCCGCCGGTTACGAAAACGTGATCAACGCCGCGCGGATCCTGATCGAGCTGCGGCAGGAAGCGGCGCCGCAGGAGACTGCGTTCTTCGAATGGACGCAGACGCTGGCGGGCGAGGGGATGCGGCGCGTGCTGCGCTCGATCCGCCCCGGCGCGATGGATTACGAACTGCTGGCGGAGACGCGCTACAACGGCGTGCCGCTTGGCTGCCACATGACGCTGAAGTGCGGCGACAACCGTGCGAGCCTCGCCAGCGCGCGCGGAGAGCGCGTGGCGCGCGGCGGAAGGTTCTCCTGCGGCATCTGCTACTGGGGCGCGAACTGCTGCCGCTGCGGATGGGTGGCGGAGAGCGCGGCGGATCTGCCTGAAGCGGCGCGCGCTTACGTGGAGGAATTTGCAGCGCCGTACTTCGAGGCGATGGGCGCCTGGTTCGAAGCCCTGAGGATCGGCGCCGCCGGCGGCGATCTCTTCCGGGCTGTTCAGGAGCGGCTGCCGCTCGAAAAGTTCGGCGTGTTGCTGAACCCCGGCCACCTGATCCACTTCGACGAGTGGCTTTCGGCGCCGTGCTACGAGGGATCGGCGGAGCGGCTGGCCAGCGGCATGGTGATGCAGGCGGATGTGATCCCGTCGCATCCGGTGTTCTATTCGTCCCGCATGGAGGACGGCTACCTGCTGGCGGACTCCTCATTGCAGGCCGAATTGCGGCGGCTGCACCCGGATCTGATGGCGCGGTGCCTGCGGCGGCGGGACTTTCTGCGCGGCGCGCTTGGGCTCGCCGTCGGCGACGACGTGCTCCCGCTCGGCAACTTCTGCGGCATCGTGCCCCCGTTCCTGCTGCGGCCGCAGACGGTTCTTGCGCTATCCTGAGTCAAGCCCCGCAGGAAAGGAAGGGGCTTTGCATGATGAGACGCTGGATGTTGCCCGCCGCTGCGGCGGCGGTTTTCTCTCTGTGCCTGGCGGGCGCGGAGAAACCGAATTTCTCGGGGGTCTGGAAGCTCAACAACGCCAAGTCTGATTTCGGGCCGATGCCCGGCGGACCGGACAAGTTCGAACGGACCATTGGCCACAAGGATCCGAACCTGAAGATGACCACGGTGCAGGCGTTCCAGGGACAGGAGCGCAAGAACGACGTCGAGTACGTGATCGACGGCAAGGAAAAGACGGTCGAGACCCCGATGGGGGCGATGCAGGTGACGCCGGTGTGGAAGGGCGATACCCTGGAGATCACCGTGAAGCGCGAGATCCAGGGCAACCAGATCAAATCGGTGGAAACCTGGAGCCTGTCCGAGGAAGGCAAGGTGCTGACCGTGAAGACCGACATCAGCACGCCGCAGGGAGAGTTCGCGCTGAAGTTCGTGATGGACAGGCAGTAGCCATCCCTTCGTTTTCCTGATGCCACGGGCCGGAGCCGATCATCGTTCAAATATGGCGTTTCCGGCTCTTGGCAAGAACCTGCTCGAGCGCCCGAATCACAATTTCCGCTTCTACGACACGCTGGTTGTTGTCTTCGTCACGGTTCTGCTGATTTCGAACCTGATCGGGCCCAAAATCTGCGCCATCGGCCCGTTCCGGATCAGCGGGGCGCAGCTGCTGTTCCCCATCACTTACATTTTCGGCGACATCTTTACGGAGGTTTACGGCTACGCCGGCTCCCGGCGCGCCATCTGGCTGGGCTTTTTCGGCTCGGCGCTCATGGCGGTGTTCGGGATGATCGCGGTGTGGCTGCCGCCGGCGCCGGATTTCCGCCACCAGGAGGCGTTTGAGATCGTCTTCGGATTCGTGCCGCGGATGGTGGCGGCGAGTCTGCTGGCCTATTGGGCGGGCGAGTTCGCCAATTCTTATGTCATGGCGAGGATGAAGGTCTGGACGCGCGGACGCGCGCTCTGGATGCGGACGATCGGATCGACCGCCGTGGGGCAGATGGTGGATTCCGCCGTGGTGATGACGGTGGCTTTCGGGTGGCGCGAGTCGTGGATGACCATTCTGAACCTCATCCTCAGCGGCTACCTCGGGAAGGTCCTTTATGAAGCCGCGATGACGCCGGTCACGTATCTCGTCGTCGATGGATTGAAGCGCGCCGAGGGGGTGGACATCTATGACGTGGCGACGAACTTCAGCCCGTTCGCCACGGGAAGAGAAGGCGAAGCCTTCGTCGCTCTGGAGCCGCAGCCCGGTGCTGGCGGAGCGGACTGAAACCCTGCGCCGGTTTTGGGCATCCACCTGTGGGAAGTTGAGTTACACTGAGAGTGGTGCAAGCACTGGGACTGGCACTGGCTCGTCCACGCAGCGCGGTGGGGAGTTTGCAATGAAGCGATACTCGTTTTACGCCTTCGTGGTGGCGCTGGTTCTGCTGGCTCCGGCGGCGGACAAGGCGTCGGCTCAGCGACGGAACAGGAACTCGGGCAGGGGGCAGCGGGAAACCCTGGCGCGCCCGATGACCGAGAAGGAAAAGCGGCGTCAGGCGGAGAGGCTCCGGCGCGAGCTGGAAACGCCATACCGGAAGTGGCTGGAAGAGGACGTCCTCTACATCATCACGGACGAGGAGAAGCGCGCGTTCAAGAACCTGCAGACGGACGAAGAGCGCGAACAGTTCATCGAGCAGTTCTGGCTGCGCCGCGATCCGACTCCGGACACGATGGAGAACGAGTACAAGGAAGAGCACTACCGCCGCATCGCCTATGCCAATGAGCGGTTCGCTTCGGGCATCCCGGGCTGGAAGACAGACCGGGGGCGCATCTACATCACCTTCGGCCCTCCGGATGAAATCGAGTCCCACCCGTCGGGAGGCACTTACGAGCGCCCCTGGGAGGAAGGCGGCGGCACGACGTCGACCTATCCGTTCGAGAAGTGGCGTTACCGTTATCTGGAAGGCGTCGGCATGCAGACCGACATCATCATCGAGTTCGTCGACAAGTCGATGACGGGCGAGTACCGCATGACGATGGATCCCAGCGAAAAGGACGCCCTGCTGATGGTGCCTGGCGCGGGGCTGACGCTGATGGAGCAGATGGGGCTGGCGGACAAGGCTGACCGTTTCAACCGCACCGACGGCACGCGGCTCGGCGTGGGCACCTCGCCTCTGCCGGCGCGGATGAACCAGTTTGAACGCCTGCAGCAGTATGCCGACTTGCAGAAGGCGCCCAAGATCAAGTTCCGCGACCTGGAGGCGCAGGTCAATTCCCGCATCCTGTACAACCTCCTGCCCATGCAGGCGCGGGCGGACTTCTTCCCGACCACTTCCTCCACGGTTCTGTCCACGATCACTCTGCAGTTCAACCGCAAGGACCTGCAGTTCAAACAGGAAGGCGAGATCTCCAAGGCGATCGTCAACATCTACGCCCGCATCACTTCAATGACGCGGCGCGTGGTGAACGTGTTCGAAGACGTCGTCTCGGTGGATGTGCCGACATCCATGCTTCAAGAGGCGGCGCAGGGCGTCTCCATCTACCAGAAGGCGATCCCCCTGCCGCCGGGCATGTACCGGCTCAACGTCGTAGCCAAAGACGTTGTAGGCGGCAACATGAACAACTATGAGATGGCATTGAACGTCCCTAGAATGGAAGAGGACGTCCTGTTCGCCAGTTCGCTGGTGCTGGCTGACGTGCTGGAGAAAGTCCCCACGCGCAGCATCGGCACTGGGCAGTTCGTCATCGGCACGGCGAAGGTCCGCCCGCGGGTGAGCGAGTCCTTCCGCCGCCACGAAAAGATGGGCATCTACATGAAGCTCTATAATTTCCAGGCGGACGAGAAGACCGGCAAGCCGATGGGCGAGGTAGTCTACGAGATCGTCCGCGACTCGGACAACAAGCCCGTGCTGGAATTCACAGAGGACGCCGCGGCGCTGGAGGGCTCGGCATCTCAGGCGACCATCGAGAAGCTGCTCCCGCTGGCGAATTTCGAGCCGGGCAAGTATACTTTGAAGGTCAAGGTTACTGACAAGCTCAAGAATGCGAGCTTGACGCAGTCGGCGCAGTTTACTGTTCTGTAGCCGTACCAGCGGAGCCGGGCTTTGCCCGGACTTCCCGGACGCGGGATGAGACCATGCACCGTACCGCCGCGCTGGCGCTGATCGCACTGCTGGGTGCCGTACCAGGAGAGATGTGCGGCGCCGGGCTGAGGGTGTTTGGAGCCATCAGCGGCCAGGTGCGGAACTCGGCTGGCGTTGGACAAATGGGTGCGCTCGTGCAGGTGCTGAACCGCTCCGAGCGCGTGGTGCAACGCACTCTGGCGGGTCCCGACGGCTGGTTCCGCGTGGAAGGGCTGCCTCCCGACACTTACTCGGTCCGCGTGACGCTGGCGAGCTTTGTTCCCGCGCTCCGCAACCACGTCGTGGTCCGTCCGGGCGTCGAGAGCTTCCTGCAGATCCAGTTGTCGCAGCTATTCAGTTCCATCGAGCTTGTCTATGTGGCGCCCGGCCAGACGGGACTGCTGAGCGAGGACTGGAAGTGGGTGCTGCGCTCGTCTACGGTCACGCGGCCCGTATTGCGGGCCTTGCCTCAGCCGCCCTCCTGGCAGACGGCGTCTTCCGCCAGGAGCGCCTCGGGCCTGCGGCCGCTGCGCGGAGTCGTGAAGGTTTCCGGCGGCGACGGCGCAGCCGCTCCCACGCTCGGCAGCGAGCCGGAGCTCGGCACCGCCTTTGCCTTGGCGACGTCGCTGTTCGGCAACAACGAGTTCCGCATCTGCGGCAACGTCGGCTATGCCTCCGCCTCGGCTTCTCCCGTGACCGGCTTCCGGACATTCTTTTCCAGGACCGGCGAAGGCCTCACGCCAACCCCTGAAGTGGAGCTCACGGTCAAGCAAGCGGCGTTGCGGCAAGCCGGAATGGGCTTTTTGCTCGGGCAGGGTGCGGCGGTGGAGGCGCCGGTGCTGCGCGCGATGTCCGTGCGCGTGGGCGACCAGATGGAACTGGCGCCGGGAATCCATCTCACCTACGGCGCGATGCTCGAATCGGTCGTGTTCCTCGACCGGCTGAACTTGTTGAGCCCTTACGCGCGGCTGACTTGGGACCTGGGCGAGATGGGCGTCATCGAGTCCGGCTTCACCAGCGGCGCGCCGGTGTACGAGCTGATCAGCGGCGAAGGGTCGCTTCAGGACGGGCTCACAGGGCTGGCCATGTTCCCGCGCGTTTCCCTGCGCGGAGGACAGGCTCGCGTGCAGAAGAGCCAGTCGCTAGAGGTGGGCTACCGGAAGGTATCCGGAACACGTACTTTCGCGGCGGCGCTGTATCAGGATGCGCTGCGGGATGCCGCCCTGACGGCTTCGGGTGATTCGATCTTCGCCCCGGGCGATCTGCTGCCGGATCTGGCCTCTTCCACCTACGTATTCAATGTCGGCGATTACCGCGGCTTCGGCTATATGGCATCGGTGACGCAGGAGTTGTGGAGGGCTTGGTCTGCGGGCTTCGCCGCCGGCGCGGCGTCGATGCTGATCCAGGAATCGGGTGCAGTTGCTGCGAGCGCGGCGGATGTGCGCGGTGAAGTGCGCCCGGTGCGGCGTCCCTGGGCATCCCTGCGCCTTGCCGGCGCGTTTCCCCAGAGCGGCACGCGGTTCACGGCGTCGTACCTCTGGACGCCGCCAGGTTCCGCCGGGCTCGGGCACGCATTCCTGACGCAGAAGTGGCAGCCGCAGCTCGGCTTCAACGTGACCCTGCGCCAGCCGTTGCCGCTCGCGGCAGGACCGGGCAGGCTCGAGATGTCGGCGGAGCTGAGGAACCTCCTGGCTCAAGGCTATCTGCCATTGGCCTCCCCCGACGGGCGCCGCCTGTATCTGATCCAGCTGCCGCGGGCGGTACGAGGCGGCATCAGCTTCATCTTTTAGCCTGTCTCACCTCCCACGGCTGGGTTCACGCCACTGGCCTCGATCTCAGGGCGGGCCCTCTGCGCGCCTGATTCGGCGCCTCAGCGGTCGTGATCCGCTCTGTAGGCTCGCCCTATTCAGGTTGGTCAAGGGGGAGCTCTTCACGTTCTGGCACCGGGAGGAGGGTGATAGAATCGAGCGGGAATTTGCATGGACCGGCGAGAATTTCTCATTTCCACTCTTTCCGCCTCCGCCGAGCCGCCAGTGGTGCGCTTGGCCGTGATCGGTACGGGGAACCGCGGAACCGCACTGCTCCGCACTGCGCTGCGCGCACCCGCCGTCGATGTAGTCGCCGTCTGCGATTTGAGCGAGGAAGCGGCCTCCCGCGCCGCCGCTATCGCCTCTGACGCCGGTGGACGGAGACCGCGCGTTTTCTCCGGCTCCGATTCCGCCTGGCGAGGCGTGCTGGAACTGCAACAGCTCGATGCCGTCCTCATCGCCACGCCGTGGCCGTGGCATGCGCCTATGGCCGTGGAAGCCATGCGCGCGGGCAAGTACACCGGCGTGGAGGTGCCCATCGCGCTGACCTACGAGGAGTGCTGGCGCCTGCTGGAAACGTGGGAGAAGACCGGCACTCCCTGCATGATGATGGAGAACTGGAGCTTCCGCCGCGACAATCTGGCCGTGCTGAACATGATCCGGCGCGGACTGTTCGGCCGCATGGTACACTGCCATTGCGCCCACTCGCACGACTGCGTGGATCATTGGTTCTTCGACCGCGACGGGCGGATGCGCTGGGGAGGCGAGTTCCTGGCAAAACGCAACGCCGATCAGTACCCGACGCACTCGCTGGGACCCGTGCTGAGCTGGCTCGACATCAACTGCGGAGATGCGTTCGACACGCTGTCGTCCCAATCCTCGGCGTCGCTGGGCATCAACGAGTACTTCCGGCGCCGCTTCGGTCCCGATCATCCGTTCGCGCGGCAGCAGTGGAAGCAGGGAGACATCGTCACCAGTCTGGTCCGCACGAAGATGGGCA
The DNA here is from genome assembly GCA_020723085.1 of Arcobacter sp. Lineage (GTDB taxonomy): Bacteria > Acidobacteriota > Terriglobia > Bryobacterales > Bryobacteraceae > JANWVO01. Next base: position 31,972 of record DYJN01000009.1, on the reverse strand, counting down.
AGACCATTGTCATCAACTACGACATGCAGTTGCCGCGGCCGTACGACAACCGCTGGATGGTGCAGGGCACGCTCGGCCTGTATGATGAGCCGCGCAGCGCCGTCTACATCGCCGGCCGGTCGCCCAAGTACCACCAGTGGGAGCCCTTCGCTCCTTACCAGGAGGAGTTCGAGCACGCATGGTGGAAGGCGATGCGGCAGCCGCAGGCGGGCGCGGATTCCTTGGCGGCGGGTCACGGCGGCGCCGACGACCTCGAAGTCCGGCTGTTTCTCGACGCTGCGCGGCGGAAGTCCGCCTTGCCGCTCGATCTGATCGATTCGCTGACCATGAGCGCCGTGATTCCGGCAAGCGAAGAGTCGATCGCCAAGAGAGGCGCCCCCGTGCCGTTTCCCGACTTCAGCCGGGGACGGTGGCGCACGCGCAGGCCCTATTTCGGTATTGCGTCCTGAGTCGTCCGGGCAGCGGGACTGTGGGCTGGCGGCGGCAG
>DYJN01000009.1:23059-31385 GCA_020723085.1 Arcobacter sp. | reverse complement strand
GCACCCATCGCGCCTTCGGCGCTGCACGCGCGGCACCCCGCGCGCCTTCGGCGCTCCACGCGCGGCACCGCGTGCGCCGCGGGCGGCGCCCATCAAACAAAAGGGGCGCCCGATGTTCGGGCGCCCTGGAACCATGCTCAGGCTGGACTCAGTCCGCCTCCTTCGACCGCTTCTTGCGGCTGCGCTTGCGCGCCAGCGCCTGCTTGAGGCGGCGTTTTTCGCCCGGCTTGATGTAGTAAGAGTGTTTCTTGATCTCCTTGATGATGTCCTCCTGCTGCACTTTGCGCTTGAAGCGGCGCAGAGCGCTTTCGAGGGTTTCGCCCTCTTGGACGATCACTTCAGCCATGGCTTGAATCACCTCCTCTCCGGCACGGCGGCGCCTGAAATTCCAGCATACCTCATGCCGCGGCGGCGCCGCCCGGACAGCGCCCGCGCCGCAGCTCGCCGGATCGCGGCTGCCCGCGGGACTGGAAGCATCCGCCAGCCTCCAAGGCCGAAAAGCCTGCACGCCGCCGCCTTCGACGGAATCCCGCACCCGGCTGCTTGAGGAGACGGCCGCCGTGCCGCCCGCAATGCAGGAGAGGAGCCGCAAACCGCATTCCGTCTTCCCGGGAACATCCATGCCCGTATCGGAGTTTCCCAATGGCGGAAAGCCGCAGTTCTGCGGCGCCTTTCAGCGCGCAGCCCGGTGCAGCGATTTTCCATTTCCCATGTGCAGCGTCTGTTGGGCCGCACGATGACCGGGGCGGCGGCGCTTCTTCCTTCCCCTCGCTGGGTTCTTTCTGGTCCGCCGGGCCGTCCGCAACCGAGGCCGCCCCCCTTCCCAAGGCCGTAGAAATCTGATAGACAGACATGGAGATCTGATACTATCCAGGAGAATCCTATGTCCGACCGGCTTGTGAAAATCGGCGAAGCCTCGCGGAGATCGTTCCTGCGCAACTGCGCGGGATGTGCAGCGTGGCTGGCTGGAGGATGCGCGGGCGCGGCGGCGCCGTCACGCGGCCTGCATCCCCAGGAGAAGGCGCGGGTGCGCCTCGTATTCGTGCACCCGGATCCGAAGATCGAGGGTTGGCCGTATCAGGGATACGACTACGCCGCCCGGAAGAAGATGCTGTTGGGGCGTCTGGAACGCGGCTGTCCCGAAGTCGAACTGCTCCCGGTGAGCATGACGTGGGTCGAGGAAGCCGAAAAGATGCTCGCCGCCGATGCGGGGCAGGGAATCGACGGCTATGCGGTCTACATCCTGGGCATCCCGTCCAACGCTTCGCGCGCCATTGCAATGAGCGGCCGGCCGGCCGTGTTAATCGATGACCTGTACGGCGGCACGGGCGCGTTTCTGGGCCATTATCCGGCCGCCCGAAAAGCGGGCAGGCCGGTGACCGGCGTATCCTCCACGCGGATCGAAGATGTCTGCGAAGCGATCAATGCCTTCGCCGTGATCCGCAAGCTGAAAGCGTCCAGGGTCCTCGTCGTCACGCCGCGCGACATGCAGAAGAACATCGACGCCATCCGCTCCAACCTCGGCCCCGAAATCGTGAATGTGCCGGCCAGCGAGTTGAACGCCGCCTGGAAAGCGGCTGACCGCAAGGCTGCGGCCGAACAGGCCGGCGCATGGATCCGCCGCGCGGACCGCGTGGTGGAGCCGAAGCCCGCGGAGATCCGCAACAGCGCAGCCATGTATCTCGCCATGGCGTCGTTGCTTGAGCAGAAGAAGGCGCAGGCCATCGCCGTGGACTGCCTGGAGCTGTTCTACAAGCACATGATGTTCGCGTATCCCTGCCTGGGCTTCTTCCAGTTGAACAACGACGGGCTGGTAGGCGCCTGCGAGGCGGATCTGACCAGCGCCTCGACGATGCTGCTGATCCGGTATCTCACGGGCCGGCCCGGCTACATCTCCGACCCCGTGCTGGATACGGCGAAAAACCAGATCATTTACGCCCACTGCGTGGCGCCGTCGAAGCCCTACGGCCCGGAGGGCCCCGAGTGCGCCTATGAGATCCGCTCCCACAGCGAAGACCGCAAGGGCGCGGCCATCCGCTCGCTGCTGCCGCTGAACGAGACGGTCTCCACGATGGAGTTCGTCTCTTACGCGAAGACCGTCGTCTTCCACCAGAGCCGCACCATCGACAATCTGGATGAGGACCGGGCCTGCCGCACCAAGCTGGTGGCCGAGGTGCGCGACGCGCGGCGGTTGGCGGAAGGCTGGGACTTCGGCTGGCATCGCGTCACCGTCTACGGCGACTGGAAGACGCGGGTCCAGCATACTGCCGCGCTGCTCGGCTGGAAGTTCGCCGAAGAAGGCTGAACCGCTACTTCTTCCAGCAGGTGACGGTGATTTCGATGCGCGCCGGGCCCACGAGCTTCACGCCGCCGACCGTCGTGCGCGCCGGGCGGGGCTCGGGGAAGTAGGTCATGTAAACCTTGTTCATTCGCTCGAACAGCGAAATGTCGGCCAGGTGGACCTGCACGGAGACGGCGTCAGCGAACGTGTAGCCGGCCTTGTCGAGCACGGCTTTCACGTTTTCCAGCGTCTGCTTCACTTCGTCTTCGAATGCTTCCGGATACTTGCCGTCTTTGTTGCGGCCCACCTGCCCTGCAACGAAGAGGAAGTTTCCTGCCTGGATGCCGGGCGTGTAGGGACCGGCGGTGGAGGCGCCTTCAGGCACGACGGGCTTCTTTTGCGCCGGCGCGGCAACTGGCGCGGCAGCGAGCATCAGGAGAACGATCAGGTAGCGCATGGCTATGATGATATCCGTTCCGCGGCGGAGGCCGCGTGCAGCCGCGCCTCCTGACGCCGGGCCGCGCCATGATTACACTGGTATTTCGGATTTCCCATGGCGCTTCCTACTCCGGGCACGGAAATCGAGAAGAAAGGCCAGGAGGCGCTGGAGCCTCTTTGGCACGTCGTTCTGCTCGACGACGACGATCACACCTACGACTATGTCATCGAAATGCTGTGCAAGCTGTTCTTCAAGACCGTGGAGGAAGCGTTGCGGCATGCGATCGAGGTGGACACGACCGGGCGGACCATCGTGATGACCTGCGAGCGCAGTGCGGCGGAATTCGCCCGCGACCAGATCCACTCATACGGCGCCGATCCGCGCCTGCCGCGTTCCAAGGGCTCGATGACGGCTGTGCTCGAACCTGCCGCGTAAGAATTATCGCGTTTCGCATCGTTTCGGCTTCCTGCGCTCCGCGGTTTCGCCGGCGGACAATGCGGAAAAGACGTGGAGGCTGAACGCGCTGGGGACTTCGGTGATTTCGGGCAGCCGCCGATCCTTCAGGACCGCCCCGCCGAGCTCCGCTTCCGAATGGCCTGAGTGGCGGAGATCAGCGACTGCCACTCCTGCAACACCATTTCAACCAAAGCGGGCATTGCCGCGGCCACCTCCGGCGAGGGCGTGGAGGCCCATTCGAAGTCCGCGCCTTCCAGGCCGATCAGCGCCAGCGATTCCGGCAGGCAGTGAAGCGATGCGCCAAGACGCACGGCTTGGGCAAGGCCCGGTCCGCGGGCGCAGGAGCGGGCGCGCTCGGGCTGGAAGCCTGGCTCGCCGTACCGCATGCGGAGCAGCGTGCCCGGTTTGGCGCCGCTGGTGATGGCGTCGACGACGATCACATGCTGCGCTTCGCGCCAGGCCTCCAGCAGTTCGCTGGCGCTGCCGCCCAGAGTCGCCGCGGGAATCTTGCGCTCAGCCAGAGCGGCGGCGCAGAGCGGCCCCACCGCATCGTCGCCCCAGTCCATGCGGCCGCAACAGAGGATGCGGGCGCGGTAGGTGCGGCCGGCTCGAGCGCGGCGGGAGGTCATGAGTCTCCGACAATCTCATCACGAGCCGGGCCGCGTTTCAAGGGGTTTCCCCAACGGCTGCGGCCGCGGCAAGACGCGCGGTTCAGACGGCTCCAAGACCCGGCCCCGTGATTTCTCCGGTCCGCATATTTCCATCCCGGATGCGGAAAATCCCGGGGAATTTCGCTTCCCAATCCTTGTTCGCGGCGGGCACATACTGGCGGGCGTTGGCTTCGATGGCGGCGACGCCCGGCACATGCGCGGCCAGCCCCGCGGAGTGAATCAGAGAGGCGCCCGGGCAGGTGAGGTCCTGCACGCACAGGAACATCTTCCACTGCTGCGCAGCGGCGGCCATCAGCAGAGCCTGCGCCTGTCCCTTGCATGCCTTCAGCGCCGCGCCCGTATAGCCCATCTCGCGCGCCAGCCGGAGGCTCTCCAGGTCCGTCAGCGATTCGTCGATCACCACGGGCCGGAGCTTCGCCGCCTCGTGCATCACGTTTTCCCGGTGCGCGCGCAGGTCGCGGTGCGTGGGCTGCTCGACATACTGAATTCGCTGGAAGCCGGCGGGCGATTTCTCGCGCACCTGCCGGAGAACGCCAAGCAGATAGTCCACGTTCGGGCAGCGCTCGTTGAAATCCAGCGAGTAGAACCACTGCCGCGTGCCCCGGCGGCGCATGGTTTCCGATGCGCACCGGTCGACGGCGAGGATCCGGTCCCGGTCCCACGCCAGGTCGTCGCCGTTCAGTTTGATCTTCAGATGCGTGAGCCCGTTGTAGTCGATCCATTCGGCCAGGGTTTCCGGCAGCCCGTCATTCAGCCGCTTCCGGATGTCGGAGTCGAAGATCGGATCGAGGGCGCCCACCAGATGGTACAGCGGCATGCGGGGCTTTGGGTCTCGCAGGACGAAGCGTTCGAGATGCAGCCCCCGGAATTCGGGCCCGAGATAGCGCCCCAGATCTTCGCGCAGATGCCGGCGCGTGTAGCAATGGTAGACGCTCTCACCGCACAGCTTGCCGTAAGCGTCGTGCAGCGCCGCGTCGAACGGGCTCGCCGTGACCAGCACGGCGAGCTTCGGGACCGGTTCGGGCGAATCCATCTCCGCGCCGGTGCGCAGCCACGCCGGTTCGAGGTGGTGGTTCAGCTCGATGGGATGCCCGTAGTCGCGCATCTGTGCGGTGATTTCGCGCAGCCGCGCGGCGAGCCGCTGCATCACCGCCAGTGTGCCGTCGTAGCCCAGCCTGCGGCTTGGCCAGCTCCAGATGTTGCCGAGCGGCATGGAGCCGAAGCCTTCCGCCTCGCGCCCCGCACGGTTGCGGGCGCGGATCCGCACATTGAGCAGCGTGACGCGGTCCACCACCGAGCCGCCGAACTTGATCGGCGTGCGGTAGGTGTAACTCTCCTCCGAGGTCTCGACCGACTCGATGCGCATATCGAGCGGGTTCGTGATCAGCGCCTGCGGCGCGGCGAGCAGAGCGGCCTGAAATTCGCGGCGGGTCAGCATGGCGGGAGACTCCCTCGTGCAGTGTATAAGAAGCGGAGAGAGCAAGGAGGCGCAGCCTGAGGCTTCCCGCTGCGCGCGGGAGGGGAATCAGCAGGCCGAAGTGGGCGATTCCGCCCCTTCCCTCCTCCTTCGGTCGGAGAGCTTCACCAGCAAGAACAACGCCGCCGCCAGCAGCAGCGCGCCGAACAGGAAGTGCCAGCGGTGATCCTTCAGCCATTGGGCCGAATTCTCTCCCAGCTCTTTGCCGAGCCAGGCGAAGAACAAAAATCGCGGGATCTTGCCTGCGGCCATCACGGCCAGAAACGTCAGCGGCTGCACGCCGAGCGCGCCGGCGCTGATCACGAACACTTTCATCGGCAGCGGAATCACGGGCACCAGCGCGGGAATGAAAACCGTCACCAGCCCGTAGCGCTGGAACCAGCCGCGGAACTTCATCGCCCTCGGCCCGCTGGCGTGCTTGTCGAGATATTTCTCGCCGCCCTTGCGGGCGATCCAGAAGAGGCCCAGACTGCCCGCCAGCGCGCCCGCCGCTGCCAGCCCGGCGCTCAGCCACGCTGACTGCGGATGCGTCCAGGCCAGGAACAGCACGAGATAATCCGGCCCCCCGGGGTTAGGCAGCCCGATGCCGTCGACGAAAGCAATCAGGAAGGCGCCCAGAGGGCCCCAGGTCTTCAGGAGTTCGAGAAAGGAACTCATCGCAGGGTCTTTGTCTATTGTGAATGGAACGGGACCGTCATGGCGCGGGGGCTATGGGAGGGAGGAAACAAATCATCCCGGCTCTGTTTTGACCCGCATCGGGGCCGCGGCGGGATCCAAAAGCATGAGCCCGGACTGGGCGCCTCCAGACGGAGGCGGCTCAGTCCGGGCCGCAAGGGTTGCCGGGCTCAGTCTGTCGAGCGGGGGGAGGCGCCGGCGCTGGGCCGGCGCAGATCGAAGCGGTCCAGATCCATCACCTTGGCCCACGCCGCGACGAAATCCCGCACGAACTTCTCCTTCGCGTCGGCGGCTGCGTACACTTCCGCAACCGCCCGCAGTTCGGAGTTCGAGCCGAAGATCAGGTCGACGGTCGTGGCGGTCCACTTTTTCTGGCCTGTCTTGCGGTCCACACCTTCGTAAACACCTTCCTCGGCCGCTGACTTGGTCCACTTGGTGGACATGTCAAGCAGGTTCGCGAAGAAGTCATTGGCGAGCACGCCGGGACGGCTGGTGAGCACGCCGTGGGGCGATCCGCCGGCATTGGCGTTGAGCGCGCGCAAGCCTCCAACGAGGACGGTCATCTCGGGCACAGTCAGCTTGAGCTGGTTGGCCTTGTCGACCAGCGCCTCGGCAGGCGGGAAGAAATGGCCCTTGCGGTAGTAGTTGCGGAAGCCGTCGGCTGTCGGCTCCAGGACGGCGAAGGAGGCCACATCAGTCTGCTCCTGCGTCGCGTCAACGCGGCCTGGAGTAAAGGGAACCTGAACGGCAACGCCGGCATCTTTGGCTGCCTTCTCAATGGCTGCCGCGCCGCCCAGCACGATCAGGTCGGCGAGAGAGACCTTCCTGCCGCCCTTCTGGGACTGGTTGAACTCGCGCTGGATGGCCTCAAGCTTCGGCAGGACTTTGGCGAGCTCGGCCGGGTTGTTCGCCTCCCAGTCCTTCATCGGCGCCAGGCGGATGCGGGCGCCGTTGGCGCCGCCGCGCATGTCGCCGGCGCGGAATGAGGCGGCAGAGGCCCATGCGGTCCGCACCAGCTCTGGAACTGTCAGTCCGGAAGCGAGAATCTTCGCCTTGAGCTGCGCGGCCTGTTTGGCGTCGATCGGGGCGGAACCCGCCTTGGGCAGCGGATCCTGCCAGAGGAATTCTTCGGCCGGGACTTCCGGGCCGAGATAGCGGCTGCGGGGTCCCATGTCGCGGTGGGTGAGCTTGAACCAGGCCTTGGCGAAAGCGAGGCGGAATTCCTCGGGGTTCCGCCAGAAACGCATGGCGATTTCCCGGTAGACGGGATCGAATTTCAGCGCCAGGTCCGTGGTGAACATGATGGGCGCGTGGCGCTTCTTGGGGTCATGGGCGTCGGGAACGAGATTGGCACCCTGATTGGCGGCGGGCACCCACTGAATGGCGCCGGCCGGACTCTTGGTCTGCACCCATTCGAAGCGGAAAAGGTTGTCGAGGTACTGATGGGTCCACTGAATGGGGTTCGCGCTCCAGGCGCCTTCCAGGCCGCTGGTGATCGTGTCGCCGGCGTTCCCCTTGCCGCACCGGTTTTCCCAGCCGAGACCCTGGAGTTCGGCCGGAGCGGCGGCTGGCTCGGGACCGAGGCACTTGCCGGGATCATGCGCGCCGTGCGCCTTGCCGAACGTGTGGCCACCGGCGATCAGGGCCACGGTCTCCTCGTCGTTCATCGCCATGCGGCCGAAGGTGTCGCGGACGTCCTTGGCGGCGGCCAGCGGGTCGGGCTTGCCATTGGGACCTTCCGGGTTGACGTAAATCAGGCCCATCTGGACGGCGGCCAGGGGCCTGGCGAGGTTCCGCTCGCCGCTGTACCGCTTGTCGTCGAGCATCTTCTGCTCGGGCCCCCAGTAGACCTTGTCGGGCTCCCAAGCGTCGATGCGGCCGCCGGCGAAACCGATGGTCTTGAAGCCCATGGACTCCAGCGCGACGTTGCCCGCCAGCACCATCAGGTCGGCCCAGGAGATCTTGCGGCCGTACTTCTGTTTGACGGGCCACAGGAGGCGGCGGGCCTTGTCGAGGTTGGCGTTGTCGGGCCAGCTGTTCAGGGGATCGAAGCGCTGCTGGCCGCCGTCGGCGCCGCCGCGGCCATCGAGCGTGCGGTAGGTGCCGGCGCTGTGCCATGCCATGCGGATGATCAGCGGGCCGTAGTGGCCGTAATCGGCGGGCCACCAGTCCTGCGAAGTCGTCAGCGCCTTCTGGATGTCCTGCTTGACGGCCTTGAGATCGAGCGTCGCGAATTCCTTCGCGTAATCGAACTCCCTGCCGTAAGGGTTCGATTCCGCGCTCTGCGCCCGCAGGGGCGAGAGATCCAGCTGGTCGGGCCACCAGAA
>DYJN01000009.1:0-22959 GCA_020723085.1 Arcobacter sp. | reverse complement strand
TGTTGTCGTCATCGGCTTTCTCCTTGTTATTTCGAATGCGCTACCGCTTGTCGTAGCGGTTACAGTTTTCCCCAGTGTAAGGCGGAACCCCGAAAACAGTCGCCTTTCACTCGCATAGGTTTTGCCTATCGGCCGGCGCATGACGTCGGTGCAGAACGGTGGAACTGCCGCGACGGAAGAGCGCCTGCCGCCGGCTGCCGTCTGCACGTGGAAGCCCCGGCGGCGCCGCAGCTTGAATCGGCGTTTCGGGATTCGATATCCTCATAGTTCCTTCCCATTCATGGACGTCTTCTCATTGACACGCGCGCTTGTGGACGTGGAATCCATCACCGGCGGCGAGGAACGGATCGGCGACTATCTGTTCAAGCTGCTCGAGGGGCTCGCCTCGCGCTTCGGCGGGCAGGTGGAGAAAATGGAGGTCGAACCCCGGCGGAACAATGTGCTGGCGGTCTTCGGCCAGCCCGTCGTGACGCTGTCCACGCACCTGGATACCGTGCCGCCGTTCTTCCCCTCCCGGGAAGACAGCGAATTCATTTGGGGCCGCGGCGCCTGCGACGTGAAGGGCATCCTTGCGGCGATGGTCTGCGCCGCGGAGCGGCTGCTGGAAGAAGGCGTGCGCGGCTTCGCGCTGCTGTTCGTGGTGGGCGAAGAGAAGAACAGCGCCGGCGCGTTTCACGCGGCGCGGCACGGGCGCGGCAGCCGGTATCTGATCAACGGCGAGCCTACCGAGAACCGCCTGGCGGTCGGCAGCAAAGGGGCTTTGCGCTATGAGCTTCGCGCCAGCGGGCGCATGGCGCACTCGGCCTATCCGGAGCTGGGCGAATCCGCCATCGAGAAGCTGCTGGACGCCTTGGCCCGAGTACGGGCCATTCCTTTGCCCCGCGACCCCGTGCTCGGCGCCTGCACGCTGAACATCGGCCAGATCAGCGGCGGCAGGGCGCCTAATGTGATTCCCGATCAGGCGGAAGCGGCGCTGATGTTCCGCCTGGTGGGTGATCCAGCGCCGCTGCGCGCAGCCGTGGCGCGCGCCGTAGAAGGGCTGGCGGAAGCCCGCGAGATTCTCTGCATCCCCGCGCTGAGACTGGGCGCGTTGGATGGCATGGAAACCACGGTGGTGGCTTTCACCACCGATATCCCGGCGTTCGGCGGCGCCTGGGGCGAGCCGTTCCTGATCGGTCCCGGCTCGATTCATGTGGCTCATACGAGCGAAGAGCGCGTGCCCAAGGCTCAGCTCGCCGAAGCGGTCGCCATTTACCAGACCATGGTGAAGCGGCTGCTGGCCGCATGACCCCGGGGCAGATTCGCAACGGCGGGGGGCGCTGCACAGGCGCCGCCGCCGGCCGCAGGAAGGGAAGAGGCAGAAATGAAGAAGATCGAAGTCGGCGTATTGGGCGCCACCGGCATGGTGGGCCAGAATTTCATCCGCTTTCTCGACGGCCATCCGTGGTTCGAAGTGACCTGGCTGGGCGCCAGCGACCGCTCGGTCGGCAAGCCCTACCATGAGGCGGCCGCGTGGAGGCTGGAGGGCGACATGCCGGAGGCGGTGGCGCGGCTGACTGTGCAGGAGTGCAAGCCGGAAACAAAAGCTCCCAAGCTTGTTTTCTCCGCCATGGACGCCTCCGTGGCCACCGAGATCGAACGCGCCTTCGCCGAGGCTGGCCACTACGTCGTGTCCAACTCGCGCAACCACCGCATGGAACCCGATGTTCCGCTGCTCGTTCCGGAGATCAACGCCGCGCACTTGAAGCTGTTGGAGCACCAGCACAAGCGCGGCTGGAAGGGCGCCATCGTCACCAACCCGAACTGCTCGACCGTGGCTCTGACAATGGGGCTGGCGCCGCTGAAGCCGTTCGGCATCACGCAGGTGATCGCCACCACGATGCAGGCGGTCTCGGGCGCGGGCTATCCCGGCGTCGCATCGTTCGACATCGTCGGCAACGTCATCCCCTTCATCGGCGGCGAAGAGGCCAAGATGGAGTCCGAGACGCTGAAGATCCTGGGCGAGTTCGCCGGGGATCATATCGAATTTCTGCCCGCGCGCGTCAGTTCCCACTGCAACCGCGTACCGGTGCTCGACGGCCACACGGTGACGGCGAGCGTCAGCCTGAGCCGCAAGGCCACGCTTCAGGAGTTGATCGAGGCCTACGACGCCTTCACCGCCGAACCGCAGAAGCTGAAGCTGCCGAGCGCACCGCCGAAGCCGGTGCTCTACCTCCACGCGGAAAACCGCCCGCAGCCGCGGCGCGACGCGTGGCGGGACAAGGGCATGACCGTGACCGTCGGACGGCTGCGCACTTGCGCCGTGCTGGATTACAAGTTTGTCTGCATGGCCCACAATACGATCCGCGGCGCGGCGGGCGCGGCCGTTCTGAACGCGGAGCTGATGGTCGCCCAGGGATATCTGAAGTAGTAGGCCGGCCATGATCGTCATGAAGTTCGGCGGCACCTCCGTGGAGAGCGCCGCCGCCATCGAGCGCGTGGCGGGCATCGTGCGCGCGCGGATGCACCGCAAACCGCTGGTGGTGGTTTCTGCGATGGGCAAGACCACCAACCGGCTTCTGGCCGCCGCGGAAAAGGCCGCCGCCGGCAACCTCGGCGACGCACTGCGCGACGCCGAGGAGCTGCTGGCGTATCACAGGCGCGAAGCCGGAGCGCTGGCGCGGGGAGAAGACCGCGCCGCGATGGACGCGCTGCTCGACAGCCATTTCGAACAGCTGGAATCGACGCTCGAGCAGATCGCCGCCGCGGGGCAACTGTCGCCCGCGATGTGGGACGAAACGGCCAGTTACGGCGAAAGACTCTCCTCGGCTCTGGCGGCGCTTGTGTTCCCGGCGCTCGGCGTCCCGGCGGTGCATGTCGACGCCCGGACGGTGCTGATCACCGACAGCCGCCATACGCAGGCGCTGCCGCTGTACAGCCGCACGTACGCGCGGTTCAAGGAGAAAGTGGCGCCGCTGCTGGAAGACCGCGTGGCCGTGATGGGCGGCTTCATCGGCGCCGCCGCCGACGGGACCACGACGACGCTTGGCCGCGGGGGCAGCGATTTCTCCGCCGCCATCGCAGGCGCGGGCATCGGCGCGGAGGAAATCCAGATCTGGACCGATGTCGACGGCATGCTGACCTGCGATCCCCGCGTGCTGCCCGGCGGCAGGCGCGTGCGGAAGATCTCGTTCGAGGAAGCCGCCGAACTGGCGTATTTCGGGGCCAAGGTGCTGCACCCGGCCACCGTGCAGCCGGCGATTGAGAAGAACATCCCCGTCCGGATCCTGAATTCCCGCCGTCCGGATGTGGAAGGCACGCTGATCGTGGCCGGCACGGTGAGGTGCCGGAATCCGATCAAGTCGATCGCCTGCAAGCGGGGGATCACCGTGGTGGAGATCCGCAGCCTGCGGATGCTGATGGCGCACGGCTTTCTGCGGCGGATCTTCGAGGTGTTCGACCGGTACCAGACGCCCGTCGATCTGGTGACGACCAGCGAGGTGTGCGTGGCGGTGACGATCGACCAGCCGCGGCAGATCGCCGAAATCGAACGGGAGCTGGCGCGCATCTCGGATGTGCGCGTGCTGCCCAACCAGGCGATTCTCTGCCTGGTCGGCGACGCGCTGCGCGAGACTGCCGGCATCGGGGCGCGGATCTTCGGGGCGCTGCGTGCGATCAACGTGCGCATGATCAGCCACGGCGCTTCGTTCAACAACGTCAGCCTGGTGGTGCGCGACGAGGACGCCGTGGCGGCGGTGGCGGCGCTGCACGAGGAGTTCTTCCGCGAGGCGGATCCGGAGGTGTTCGAGTGAAGCTGGCTCTGGTCGGCTACGGAAAGATGGGGCGGCTCATCGAGCAGCTCGCTCCGCAGTATAGCTTCGAAACGGGGCTGATACTCGACCTCGACAACAACGCTGGCGGCAGGGGGCTTACGGCGGACAATTTCCGCGGCATTGCAGCGGCCATCGAATTTACCGGGCCCGATTCGGCGCCGGAGAACCTGTTGAGGCTGGCTGCCTTGCGGGTGCCGACGGTGTGCGGCGCCACCGGCTGGTATGCGAGGCTCGATGAAGTGAGCGAGGCTTTTGCCCGAAGCGGAACGGGCTTCATCTACGGGCCGAACTTTTCCATCGGCGTCAATGTGTTCGAGCGCATTGTCGCAGCCGCGGCGGGACTGCTGCGCGCGCAGCCCGACTACGAAGCCTGGGCATGGGAGATCCACCACAGCGCGAAGAAGGACGCTCCGTCGGGGACGCTGCTGAAACTCGTGGAGGCGATGCGGCGGGCCGGCTACGAGCGCCGCATCGACACCGCGAGCAACCGTGCGGGCGCCATCCCCGGCATCCACGAAATCGGCTTCGACTCCTCCGCCGACACCATCACGCTGCGGCACGCCGCGCGCAGCCGGGAAGGCTTTGCCCGCGGCGCCTTGTGGGCGGCCAAACGGCTGGCGGAGGGACTCGAGGGATGTCACGAATTCAGCCGGATTCTGTTCGGCGAGGCGAAGGCATGAAGAAGGAAGGGAGGGCGGCATGAGCCGGTTCATCGGATGCGGAACGGCGCTGGTGACCCCGTTCCGGCGGGATCTTTCGCTGGATGAGGACGCGCTGCGGCGGCTGGTGCGCCGGCAGATCGAGGCGGGCATCCACTTTCTTGTGCCCTGCGGCACCACCGGCGAGAGCCCGACGCTGACGCGGCAGGAGCGTCTCCGCGTGGTGGAGATCACGCTCGATGAGGCAAAGGGCAAATGTCCCGTGCTGGCCGGCTGCGGCGGGTACAACACGGCGGAAGTGATCGGGCTGGCGCGCGAGCTGGAAGCGATGGGCGTGGATGGCCTGCTGAGCGTGACGCCCTACTACAACAAGCCCACGCAGGAAGGGCTCTACCAGCATTACCGCGCCATCGCGGCGGCGGCCCGGCTGCCCATTGTCGTGTACAGCGTCATGGGGCGCACGGGCGTCAACGTTGAACCGGCGACGCTGCGGCGGCTGGCGGAGATCGACAACATCGTGGGGGTCAAAGAAGCCAGCGGCAACATTGCCCAGATGGCGCAAATTTGCGCCACTGTGCCTGAAGGCTTCGACGTGCTGAGCGGCGACGACTCCATCACGGTGGCGCTGGCGGCGCTGGGCGGCCGCGGCATCATTTCCGTGGCGTCGAACGAAATTCCCGGTCCCATGAGGGCGCTGGCGCAGGCATGCCTCGACGGCGACTTCGCTGCGGCGCGGCGGCTGCAAAAGCAGTGGCTGGCGCTGATGGAGGTGAATTTCGTCGAATCCAATCCGATTCCCGTGAAAGCGGCCATGGCGCGCATGGGGCTGCTGGAGCCTGTGTGGCGGCTGCCTCTCGTGCCGCCTTCGTCGGCTAACATGGGCCGCATCGAGCGGGTGCTTTCGCAGGCGGGTTTGATCTGAAATGGCCATGCAGCAGCAGATTGAAGCGTTGTTCGACAACCCCCCGGATCAATACACGGCGGCGCATCACGCCCTGTTCGCTTCCTTCAAGGAAGCTTTGAACGCCGGACGCATCCGCGCCGCCGAGCCGGACGCCGCCGCTCCCGCCGGCTGGCGCGTCAATGCCTGGGTCAAGAAGGGCATCCTGCTGGGCTTCCGGATGGGTGCGGTTGTCGACATGTCGATCGATGCGGCGCGGCAGCCATGGTTCGACAAGTCCACATACCCGGTGCGGCGGCTTGCGCCGGACAGCGGCGTGCGCGTTGTGCCGGGCGGATCGTCGATCCGCGACGGAGTGTTCCTGGGCAAAGGCGTCACCTGCATGCCGCCCATGTACATCAACGTGGGTGCGTGGGTGGGCGACGGCACGATGGTGGATTCGCACGCCCTGGTGGGCTCCTGCGCGCAGGTGGGCGCGCGGTGCCACATTTCGGCGGCGGCGCAGATCGGAGGCGTGCTGGAGCCGGTGGGTGCGATGCCGGTGATCATCGAGGATGACGTGCTGGTGGGCGGCAACTGCGGCGTCTATGAGGGAACCGTAGTGAAGCGCCGCGCCGTGCTCGCCGCCGGCGTGATCCTCACGCGCTCGACTCCTCTGTACGACTTGGTCCGCGGCGTGATCCATTCAGCCGGCGGCGACACGCCGCTGGTGGTGCCTGAGGAAGCCGTGGTCGTGGCGGGTTCGCGCGCGGTGGCGCACGGCGCGGGCAAAGACTGGGGGCTGTCGCTGTACACCCCGGTGATCGTGAAATACCGCGACGAGAAGACCGACGCGAGGCTTCAGCTCGAAGACTTCCTGCGGTAGGCGTCCTCGAGCACCTCGAGGGTGAGCGCGGCTGCGCGCCCCCACGTGAATCGCCGCGCATATTCCGCTCCGGTCCGCGGCGCCTCGCCTGCCAAAAGACGGCGCAGTGCGTCGAGCATCGACTGTTCGTCACAGGGATCGAACAGCAGCGCATGGCCTGCGGCAAGGCTCCGCAACGGCTCAATGGCGCTGCAGGCTGCGGGTACGCCAGCGGCAAGGGCCTCCAGAACAGGCATTCCGAACCCCTCGAACAACGACGGGTACACGAAACCGAGGGCGCGGCGGTACAACTCCAGAAGTTCCGCGCGCGGAATCCAGCCGCGCCGTTCGACCGCGTCTTCAAGCTGCAATTCCCGGATGGCGCTCCGCACGCGGTCTTCGGAGAAGCCCTGCACGCCCGTGAGTACGAGCCGCAGCCGTGGATGCTCGCGGCGGAGGCGGGCGAAGACGCGCAGCAGCCGCTCGTGGTTCTTGTGCGGGTGCGTGGTGGAGGGGTAGAGGAGGAAATCGGCCGGCTCGCGGCACGCGGCGGCGGCGAAGAAGCCTTCTTCGACGCCGTGAGGGATCACCATGGACTCGCGCCCATAGAAATGGAGCAGATCCTGCCGCGTGGCCTCGCTCACAGCGATGAGCCGGGTGGAGCGGCTCGCCGAAGCCCGCAGCAGCAGCCGCCAGAAGGGCAGATCGAACCAGCGGAAATACTCCGGATGGCGCATGTGCTGGAGATCGTGGAAGACCGTGACCTGAGGAATGCGGGCTGCCAGCGGCGCGGTGAAGCCGGGATTCAGCAGCACGTCGGCCTTGTGCCGCGCCAGCACGAATGGCAGGGCGGACTGTTCATACAGGATGCGCCAGGGCCGGACCTGCGCCCGCACGGGCTGCACGAGGCTGCGCGCGCCGAGAGCGCCGGTTTCGCGGTTGGTGAAGACGAGGATCTCGTGGCCGGCGGCGGCCTTCTCCATGGCCGCTACAAGACAGCGCAAATATGTTTCGGTGCCGCCGACGCCGCCGGGAATCAGATACAGCGCGTTGACACCGATGCGCATGGGATCACCGGCTGCGGCCCAGGGCGCGGAGCGCCGACTGCCTCCCTTTCAGCGCCGCCGAATCGCCGGGCTGCAGCCTCAGCGCCGCCTCGTAGTCGGCCAGCGCTTCGGCGGGTTCGTTGCGGAGCAGGCGGACGTTGCCGCGGTAGACGAGGGCGTCGGCATTGTCGGGGGCGATCTGAACCGCTTCGTTCAGCGCCGCCAGGGCGCCGTCGAGATCGCCCTTCCTGGCGAGAACCCGGCCGAGAATCGCAGTTCCGTGCGAGTTGCGTTCGAGCTTGCCGGCTTGGCGCAGTTTGGCCTCCGCCTCGCCAAGCCGCCCCTCGCATTCCAGCGCCGTGGCCCAGTCCACCAGCAACGTGTAATCGGGCTCCGGATTCAGGGCGGCGCCTTTTTCATAAGCGCGCGCCGCATCCGCGCAGCGCCCTTCGGCGTAATAGGCGAAGCCGAGATGGAACCAGGCGCGGGAATTGCGCGGATTTGCGGCGACTGAATCCTCCCACATGGGAATTGCCGCGGTGTACAGCTGGGCCCTGCGCCAGGTCAGGCCCGCCAGCACCAGCAGCACGGCGCCGGTTGCAGCGAAGGTCGAGAGAGAAGGGCGCAGGCGCCGCAGAAATTCGGCCGCGATCATCGCCACTCCTGGGAACCCCAGGTAGAGGCGCCTCTCCGCCATGGCGTCGTCGATCGGGATGATCGACGAGGTCGGTGCAAGAAGGATCAGGAGGAACAGCAGCCCGAACAGTGCCAGCGGGTACTGCCGCCGGTAGCGCCAGGCGAGCCCAAGCAAGGCCGCCAAAGCCGCGAGTCCCACCCAAACTCCTATGCCTCCCGGCGCCTTCACAACCGGATAGGCGTGGTCCAGGTTCTGGCCGGCAGGCCAGAGGATGAGCAGGAAGTAGCGCCAGACGACCTCAAACTCCGTGAGCAGATAATCGAGCGGCGCGTGCCGGGCGGAAGCGCCGGCCGTGCCTTCGCGCGAGAGAATCGAGTAGAGACGGAAGCCTACCAGAGCCGCCGCGGCAAGCATCGGCGCATAGAGCTTCCACCGGCGCCGCAACGGACGGATCGAGAGAGTCTCCTCGCCCAGAAGGTCGAATGCCACGAATACGCCGGCCATTGCCACGGCGGGTTCCTTGCTGACGGCGCCCAGAGCCAGCAGGACGGTCACCGCGAGCGCCCGGCCCCAGGACATCTCCTCCCCCGCGGGAGCGCGGAGGAACAGCAGGAAGGACAGATAGGCGAACAGCGCGCAGAGCAGCTCCGAACGGCTGGAGATGTAGGCCACCGATTCCGTGGCCAGCGGATGCAGCAGGAACAGCCCGGCGCCGGCGGCGGCTGCCAGGCGGCCGGAAACGTTCAGAGCGCCGCGGCGGGCCAGCAGCGCCTCCAGTATGCGCCAGACGAGCAGGCCGTTGAGAAGATGCAGGAGGAGGTTGGTGGCGTGGAAGCTCCTGGGGTTCACTCCCGCGAGGCTTCCTTCGGCGAGGAAGCTGAGATTGGTGACCAGCCGGGCGAAGCGATGAACGAGATTGCCCACCGGCGGCGGCGATTGGAGGAACAGTTCGAGGCTCTGGTCGTCAAAGAGGAAAGGGCCGTCGAGGGCGGGGAAATAGGCCGCGCACGCAGCCACGCAGAGGGCGGCGGTGATCCATCCCCAGGGAAAAGCCCGGGAGCCGGAGGAGGGCCGTGGCGCTGCCTGCGCCGCTTCCCGGCTGGGGCTCCGGCTACGCCTGCCCATTCTTCTCCCTCAGCAGAAATTCCAGAATTGCCACGCGCTGTGTCAGCGTGATATTCATGTCTTTCAACTCGGAAACTATGCGGGAAAAACGATAGAATACCCCAAGAAACACGATCAGAATCAGGACCAGGAGCACCAGCAGAGGCTCCTGGATTTTCAGCGCTGCGGCTGCCTTTTCGAGCATCGCGCCGCTGCGCGAAAGAAGGATCAGCACGGCGGCCGCGGCCAGCCAGCTCACCGAGTGCTCCACGCGGATGTGCTCGCGGCGGATGGCGCGCAGCACCACCAGCAGCAGCACGGCGCCGAGGATGGTCAGGACGTCGAGGAGGCTAATCATCGAAGGTTTCTCCCACGGCGCGCGCGGCGCGGCGCGCGTCCAGTCGCAGGATGTTGACGAATACGCCCAGCAGGACATGGACGACGTAGTAGAGCGAGCGCAACGGCGTGATGGTGCTCTTGCCGGCGAGGCGCTGCCGGGCGGGCACGGGCGTTTCGACGAACCGGAATCTGCGCCGTTGCAGGACGACCAGCGTCTCGATTTCCGGATATTCCAGCGGGAAGCTGCGCGCGAAAACCTCGAGGGCGCGCCGGTTGACGGCCACGAATCCCGACGTGGGATCCGCGACCGGGCGGCCGAGGATCGGCCTCAGCAACAGGCGGAAACACCGGATTCCGATCCGTCTGGGCAGCGTTGCGCCGCGCAGAGCATCGCCGTCGCGGACTCCGATGGCCATCTCGCAGCCCGAGCCGCGGAGCGCGCCAAGCACTTGCGGGATGAAGCGCGGATCGTGCTGCCCGTCTCCGTCGATCCGCACCACCTCCTGAAAGCCGAGTTCGAAGGCAAGCTTGTACCCTGCCTGCACGCATCCCCCGAGCCCGAGATGACAGGGCAGGGAGAGCACGTGCGCGCCCGCCGCGCGGGCGGCGACGGCGGTGCCGTCCGCCGAACCGTCGTCGGCGACCAGAACGGGCCAGCCGGGCAGGACCTGCCGGACTTCGCGGACCACGGCGCCGATGGCCGCTTCTTCGTTGAAGGCGGGAATCAAGATCAGCGTGCGGCCGCCGTTCACCATGACGCCACCTGCCGGACGGGCATCGAAAACCGCTTCAGCAATGCCCGGAACTCGCGGGAGCTGATGCGGCGGCGCCGCGCGATGGCGCGCCTGTGCTCGAGCAGCGAGGGGAGATGCCGGATGAGATCCGCATGAGCCTTCAGCACGAGCCATGGCAGCCGCCAGACGCTCCCCTCCCGCCGGCGGAACTCGGAGGCCTTGCCGTGGCCAGAAAAGAGGTCCACCACATGCCAGAAATACCGGGCTGCGGCCCAGAACGGGCTGGCGAAAATCAGAAAAAAGGGGAAATTCCGGACGACCAGTCTGAGGCGGTTGCGTTCCACCAGCCACGCCTTCAGCGCGGAGGCCACGCCGGCGCTGGCCGAATACCGGTGCGCCACCCGCGCCTGCGGAACGTACAGGCACTTCCATCCTGCCCAGCGGCAACGCAGGCCAAGGTCGGTGTCCTCGCAATAGAGGAAGAAGTCCTCTTCGAACAATCCGGTCTGCTCCAGCATCGCACGCCGGTACATCGCCGCCGAGCCGCTGGGCAGAAGCACCTCGCACGGGATGCCGTGGAACCGCTCGGGTTCGCCGTGGCCACGCTGGCGGCTGCTGCCGTCGCGGGCGATGTTCATGCCCGCCGAGTCCAGCCTGTCCGTGCCTGCCATGACCACCTTCGATGCGGCCATCCCGGCCGCAGGATCATTCTCCAGAGCCGATGCCAGATGCGCGATCCAATCCGGCGAAGCCGCGGCGTCATCGTTCAACGTGGCCAAATACTCGGAGGGAAACTCGCGGAATCCGCGGTTCACGGCCGCTCCGAAGCCGAGATTGCGCGGGTTTTCCAGGATGCGCACTTCGGGGAAGTCTTGCAGCATGCGGCGCGCCCGGCCCTCTCCGCTATTGTCCACGATCACGACGGCGAGATTGTCCCAGCTCTGCCGCATGAGCGAGGCCACGCATTGCCGAAGGTTCGCATCGCAGTGCAGAGACGGTACCACGACCGTGACGCTTGGCCGCAAATTGCCATTGTAGCGGAGCCTCATTTCCGCCGGCTCGGCTACAATACACCGCATGGGCATTCTCACCACGGTTGTAGGCAGCTACCCCGTGCCTCACTGGCTGCTGGGCGACACCTCGAGGACCACTCTTCGCGACGCCGTGATGGTCGTGCTGAAGACGCAGGAACTGGCAGGAATCGATGTGGTGGCCGATGGCGAGCTGAACCGCTTCGACCCGAGCCATCCCGAGACCAACGGGATGATCGATTACTTCATCTCGCGCATGGACGGGATCCGCACCCGGTTCTCGCTGGAAGACATCGAGACGTTCCGGCGCGATGCGGGCCTTGCCTACCGGACCGATCCGGCGGGCATCGTCATCGGTCCCGTCGGACCGGGCGTCCTGAATCTGCCCCGCGACTTCGAATTCACCCGCCGTCTGACGCAGAAGCCCATGAAATTCACCTGCACGGGACCGCACATGCTGGCCAAGGTGCTCACCGACCGCCATTACGGCTCGCGCGCCGAACTGTGCATGGCGGTGGCGGACGTGCTGGCGCAGCAGCTCGCCTCGATCCGGGCGGACGTCATTCAGCTCGACGAAGCCAACATCAGCGGGCATCCCGAAGACGCCGAGTGGGCGCTGCCGGCGCTGAACCGCGTGCTCGACGCAATCCCGGTCACGCGCGCTATGCACATCTGTTTCGGCAATTACGGCGGGCAGACAATCCAGAAGGGCTTCTGGCGCGACCTGCTGCCCTTCCTGAACGGCCTGCATGTGGACCATTTCGTCCTGGAGTTCGCCCGCCGCGGCTACGGGGAGCTGGAGGTGTTCCGGGATCTCAACCCGGCAATCGGTCTTGGGCTGGGCGTCGTGGATATCAAGGACAACGAGGTGGAATCGCCATCGCTGATCGCTCGACGGATCGAGCATGCGGTGAAGGTCCTGGGCGCGGGGCGCATCCGCTACATCCACCCCGATTGCGGCTTCTGGATGCTGCAGCGGAACGTGGCGGATCGAAAGATGCGCGCTCTGGTGGAGGGGCGCAACCTGTTTGAGGGGCGCGCCTGAGGCGAAATACGAAGCGGGAGACCGGAAATTCCTGATGAGAAAAATCGTGCAGTTTCTGTGTGTGTGCGCAGCGGCGTTTGCGCAACAGCCTCCGGAAGGGAAGCATCTGGCCAATCTCCGGAAGCTGACCGATGGCGGACAGAACGCCGAAGCCTACTGGTCGCCCGACGGCAGGAGGCTGATATTCCAGTCCACGCGGCCGCCATATGCGTGCGATCAGATTTTCATCATAAATGCCGACGGCTCCGGCCAGCGGCTCGTCTCGACGGGGAAGGGGAGAACCACGTGCGGCTACTTCCTGCCGGACAACCGCCGCATCGTCTACGCGTCGACGCACGAAGCCGGCGACGCTTGCCCGCCGCCCCCGGACCGCAGCAAAGGCTATGTGTGGGGCGTCTTTCCCGGCTATGACATTTACCTGGCTACGGACGAGGGGAAAATCGTCAAGAAGCTGACCGATTCGCCGGGCTATGACGCTGAAGCCACGGTGAACTTCCGCACCGGCAACATCATTTTCACTTCGCTTCACTCGGGCGATCTGGAACTGTGGCGCATGAAGGTGGACGGATCGGACAAGCGGCAGATCACCCGGCGCGCCGGCTACGATGGCGGCGCGGTGTACAGCCGCGACGGGAAGCAGCTCGTCTGGCGCGCCACGACGCCGGACAATCAGCAGGCGATGCGGCGCTACACGGAGCTACTCAGGGAGAACTTGACCGAGCCCATGCGCATGGAGCTGTTCATCAGCGATGCGGACGGGCGCAACATCCGGCAGCTCACGCGCACCGGATGCGCGGCGTTCGCCCCGACATTCACGCCCGACGGACAGCGCATCGTGTTCTCTTCCAACCTGCACAACTGCGACGGGCGCAAGTTCGAGCTGTACTGGATCCGGACGGACGGCACGGGGCTCGAGCGGCTGACGTATTTCGATGGCTTCGCCTCCTTCCCGGAGTTTTCGCCTGACGGCAAGAAGCTGGTCTTCTCTTCCGATTGGCAGGCGAAGAGCCGTTACGAGTTCAACATCTGGACGGCGGACTGGCGCGATTGACGCCCGGCTTCTGATAAACTCGCGTTCTCAGGACAACCATGGACAGAAGATTCTTTCTCGCCGCCGCGGCAGCCGCGCCTGCCGCCGCGCAACAGAACGGCGCCAAGCGGTGGCGCACGGCGCCGCTGGGCTACTCGGACACGCCGCAACTGCCGGGACAAACCTGGAAGGTGCATGACATCGAGCGTCCGCGCCCGCCCGTGATCACGCCGGGGGCGCGTCCCGGAGACCCGCCCTCGGATGCCATTGTCCTGTTCGACGGGCGCAGCCTCTCGCAGTGGTATCAGCGCGGGCGCGGCGCCAGCCGCGGCAAGGAACTGCCGGCGCGGTGGAAAGTGGAGCAGGGCGCCATGGAGTGCGTGGGCGGCGCCGGCGACCTGATCAGCCGGGAAAAATTCGGAGACGCGCAGTTCCATGTTGAATGGGCTTCGCCCGTCGAGATCGACGGCGACTCGCAGTGGCGGGGCAATTCGGGCATCGTCATCATGGGCCGGTACGAGATGCAGGTGCTGGACTCCTGGAGCAACCCGACCTACGCCGACGGGCAGGCGGGCTCCATCTACGGCCAGTGGCCGCCGATGGTGAATCCGTGCCGCGCGCCGGGCGAGTGGAACGTCTACGACATTTTCTTCGAAGCTCCTCGTTTCGAGGGCGGCAAAGTGACCAAGCCGGCGTTTGTCACCCTCGTCTTCAACGGCGTGCTCGTGCACCATCATCAGGAGATCATCGGCCAGATGGCGCACCGCACCGTCCGTCCGTACGAGCCGCACGGGCCGGAAGAGCCGCTCGTGCTGCAGGACCACGACACCAAAGTGCGCTACCGCAACATCTGGGCGCGGCGCATCCGCGGTTACGATCGGAAGTCCTGACGCGCGCCGCAGGCGGTGATAGACTCTCCGATTATGTCGGAGAGCCGGCGAACTTTTCTGGGGGCGATGACCGCGGCTTCATGGAACCGCGTTGCGGGAGCCAACGACCGTGTGGGCGTGGGCTTCATCGGCTGCGGGCTGATCGGGCTGCGGCATATCGCGGATTTCCGCAAGCTGCCTGATGCGGCGCTTGTCGCGGTCAGCGATGTCTACCAGCCCCGCGTGGATCAGGCGCGCCAGTTGTGCGGCGGCGCGGCGAAGCCGTATGCGGATTTCCGGAAGCTCCTCGAGGACAAAGACGTCGACGCCGTCGTCATCTCGACGCCCGATCACTGGCACGCTTTGCAGACCATCATGGCTTGCGCCGCCGGGAAGGACGTTTATGTCGAGAAGCCCATGACGCTGTTCGTCCGGGAAGGACGGTGGATGGTGAACGCCGCGCGCCGCCACAAACGCATCGTCTGCGTGGGCACGCAGGGGCGCAACAATACGCGCCTGCCGGAGGTCTTCGAGTTGCTGCGCTCCGGCGCTGCGGGCAAGATCCACTCCGTGCGGTTCAGCGCCTACCGCAATATCATGCCCGGCTTTGGACGCCCCGCGGACACGGATCCGCCGCCGGGGCTCGATTACGATCTCTGGCTCGGACCTGCGCCCAAACGGCCCTACAACCCGCACCGTTGCCTCTACCATTTCCGCTGGTTCTGGGATTACTCGGGCGGGCAGATGACCAATCTCGGCGCGCATGACCTCGATCTGGCGCATTACATCCTCGGGCTGCACGCGCCGCGCACCGTGTTTTCCGCCGGCGGGAGGTACGCGCTCCAGGACGACGGCGAAACGCCGGACACGCAGGATGCGATCTGGGAATATGACGGCGTTCTCGTGGAAGGCTCCTTCCGCGAGGCGGGCGGCTCGCGCAGAGCCACTGCAAGCACGGCGTCGAGCCTGGCGGGCGTGCAGTTCATCGGCACGCAAGGGGTGCTCGTGGTCTCGCGGGGCGCATATGATTTCGTCCCCGATCTGAGGATCGTTCCCGAGAGCGCCATTCCGCCATGGTCGAACCCGGCGGGCCATCCGCAGGCGGGCAAAATCGAGCCGAAGCCTTATGCGGAGCCGCGTTCCGGGAAGAGCGGCTCGCCGGAACCGATCGATCTTCACGCCAGCCACTTCATCGACTGCGTGAAGGCACGGCGCCGCCCGGTGGCCGGCGTCGAGGACGGGCATGAAGTCTCGGTCTCGTGCCACTTGGCGAATCTCTCCATGAAGCTGGGGCGCAAGCTCGTCTGGGATGCCCGCACGGAAGACGTCATAGGAGACCGTGAGGCGAGCGCCCTGCTCGAGCGTCCGTACCGCAAACCCTGGGACGGCGTGCTAAGGAGTCTGCTGGCATGAACCGGCGGGAGTTTCTGAGCGCCGCCGCGGCGGCCGGGCAGCCGCCGGCGCAGCGGACATCCATGGGCGTGTCGCCCGACTCATTTGCCGTGCGGCGCCCGGCGCGGACGGCTCTCGAGTTCCTGCAGTTCGCCCATGCGCGCGGATTCGGCGGCGTGCAGGCGGCGCTGCCGGCGGATTTCACGGCGGAATACCTGAAAAAAGTCCGGGAATTCTGCTCTAGGACAGGAGCTTACTGGGAGCTTCTGGCGCCGTTGCCCGGCGAGGACGCCGGGACGTTCGAGCGGCTGGTGAAGGCTGGCAAAGAGGCGGGCGCGGAGTGCATCCGTTCCGTCTGCCTCGTGGGCAGGCGGTATGAGACTTTCCGTTCGATGGAAGAGTGGCGGGAATTTGTCCGCCGCTCGCACCGGCGGCTCGCGCTGGCTGTGCCGGTGGCGGAAAAGCACCGGCTGCCGCTCGGAATCGAGAACCACAAAGACTGGACCGCGCAGGAAATGCCGGAGCTGTTCCGGAAATATTCCAGTGAGTATTTCGGCGCCTGCATCGATTTCGGCAACAACGTGTCTCTGCTCGACGAACCGATGGAGCTGATCGAGGCGCTGGCGCCGTGGGTGATCAACACGCACGTCAAGGACATGGCTGTCCAGGAGTACGCGGAGGGGTTCCTGCTGTCTGAGGCGCCGCTGGGGAAGGGCATCGTGGATCTGAAGAGGGCCGTCTCGCTGCTGCGTTCGAAGCGCCCGCGCGTGCGCTTCTCCATGGATACGCTCGTGCGGGACCCGCTCAGGATTCCCTGCCTTACGGAACAGTATTGGGTGACGTTCGAGCAGCCGGATGCCCGGCGGCTGGCGAGGATGCTGCGGCTGGTGCGCGCCCATCCGCCCCGCGAGCCTTTGCCGCGCGTCACGGGTCTGCCGCGCGAACAGGCTCTCGCTCTGGAAGGCCGCATTCTGGATGAATGCCTGGCCTATGCCGCCGGACCGTTGGGCCTTGCCTGAGCGCTTGCCCGGGGCGGCGGCGAAGTGAAACGATGGTACACGCATGGCTGAGCGGCTACAGGGCATCTTCACGCCCATGCTCGTGCCGCTGGACGAGCGCGACCGGATCCACGAAGCCGAGCTGCGCCGCTTCATCCGCTGGCTTATCGAGAAGGGCGTGCACGGCCTGTATCCGAACGGGTCGACGGGCGAGTTCACGCGGCTGACGGTGGAAGAGCGCCGCCTGATCGTCAGGATCACGTGCGAAGAGGCCGCCGGGAGGGTGCCGGTGCTCGCCGGGGCGGCAGAGGCCAACGCGCGTGAAACGATCGCCGCTTGCGAGCTGTACCACAGCTACGGGGCGCGCGCCGTTGCCATCGTCTCGCCCATCTACTACCGGCTGAGCCCGGAATCGGTCTACATGTACTTCCGCGAGATCGCGCTGCACTCGCCCGTCGACGTCACGCTGTACAACATCCCGCTCTTCGCCAGCCCCATCGACCTGAACACGATCCGGCGGCTGAGCGAGCTCGAACGGATTGTGGGAATCAAGGATTCCTCGGGCGACGTGGCTTTCATGATGCGCATGATCGCCGCCATCGGCCCGCACCGGCCGGACTTCACGTTTCTCACCGGATGGGACTGCGTGCTCGTGCCCATGATGCTGGCGGGCGCCGACGGCGGCACCAACGCGGCGTCCAACGTCGTGCCCGAACTGATGCGGAAGCTTTATGATCTGGTCCGCGCCGGGCAGCTCGAGGAGGCCATGCGGCTTCAGTTCCGCATCCTGGAGCTGTTCGACCTGATGCTGAACAGCTTTGAATTTCCGGATGGCTTCCGCGCCGGCGCCGAAATGCGGGGCTTTCAGTTCGGCAGGGGACGCCAGCCGCAGAGCGCGTCCCAGAAGGCCGACCGGGCGTCGCTGAAGCGCGTGCTCCAATGCCTGCTGGCTGACACGGGCATCGTGGAACCGCCTGAGTCCGGCTGCGCCGTGCGCGCCGGCGAGGCTGCACACGACCGCATTGAGCAGGTGGTGATCGAGGTCATGGAGACCCTGCGCCGCAGGGGCATGCTGGAATGAGCGCGCTCGGCCTCATCGAGGTGGCGGGCTGGAGCCCGTCGATGTTGGTCCTCGACACGATGGAAAAGACCGCCGGCGTCGAGCTGTATCAGGTCGAGCTGAACGACCTCGCCGGGGCGATGATGAAGATCACCGGGCCGCTCGGCGCCGTGCGCGCCGCCATCGAAGCAGGACGCAACCTCGCCGAATCGATGCAGGTGACCTGCATCACCAGCATCATCCCGAACCCCGAGCCGCGGGGACGCCGCGGGTGGCAGGGGGGCGCGGAATACAATCCGCTCATCGAACAGGACGTCGTGCATACGCCAAGTGAGCATTACAGGGAGGCACTCGTGAAGGGGCAAGCGCCGTTCGCCGTGGGACTGATCGAAACACAGGGGTTCACCGCCGTCTTCGAGGCCATCGACACGGCGTGCAAGACCGCCGATGTCGAGGTGCTGGCGCGCGAGAAGCTCGGCGGCGGCTACATCACCGTGCTGATCAAGGGCGACGTCGCCGCCGTCCGCGCCGCCATCGAGGCCGGCAAGGCGAAGGTGGACGGCTTGGGCAAGCTCATCGCCGCCCACGTCATTCCCAGCCCGACGGAAGCCGTCCTGTCTCTGCTCCCGAAACAGGGATGAATGGGCGACGGCGGCGCCCGTCTGAAGCCTTGGGCGGGTGCCCGGCGGCTCCCCGGTTCTGGATTGATGCAACTTCCGGTTCTCTCCCTGACTGCTGGAGCTGTGATATCGTCGTCTACGTCATGCAGTCCCTGAACCTCACTCGCCGTTCCTTCCTTGCCGCGGCAGGTGCTGCGGCTGCCGTGCCCGCTCTGGGCGCGGCGAAACCCCTCGTCGGCATCGAAATGTATTCGGTGCGCCAGGAGATGGCCAAAGACATCTTCACACCGGTAAGAACCGTCGCAAAAATGGGATACCAGTGCGTGGAGTTTTACGGGCCATATATCGGCTGGAGCATGGACCAGGTCAAGCAGATGCGCAGGCTCCTCGACGAGTTGCACGTCAAGTGCCTCTCTACCCACAACGGAGCCAACAACCTGCTGCCCGAGAATATGCAGAAGACGCTCGATTACAACCACGCTCTCGGCAGCAAGTACATCATCATGGCCAGCGCCGGCAAGGTCGAGCCGACGGTCGATGGCTGGAAGAAAGTTGCGGAAGTCCTGGCGAAAGCTGACGAAATCGCGCGCAAGTCCGGCTGCGCTGTGGGCTTCCACAATCACCAGTTGGAGTGGCGGCCCGTCGAGGGCCAAAAGCCGCTGGAAATTTTGGCGAAAAACACGCCAAAATCCGTCGTGCTGCAACTGGATGTCGGCACGTGCGTCGAGACCGGCAACGACCCCGCCGCCTGGATCCGCTCCAACCCCGGCCGCCTGAAGTCCATCCACTGCAAGGATTGGTCGAAGCAGAAAGGCTACCGCGTCCTGTTCGGCGAGGGCGACTCTCCCTGGAAAGAGATCTTCAAGGCTGCGGAATCGGTCGGCGGCGTCGAGTTCTACCTGATCGAGCAGGAGGGCCACGATCTGCCGCCATATGAGGCGGTCGAGAAGTGCCTCGCGAACTTCCGCAAGATCCACGGCGCCTGAGTGCGAGCCGCGCGGCGGGCCCTATGGCCCGCCGCGGCGGGAAACCCCGACGGCCGGATCCTGCTCATCGTGCGGTTCCGGGGCGCCGTCCCGCCGCTCCGCTGCGGCTCAGCTGACTGACAGCCGTCTTCCGGTTTTTCCCCGCCTGCCCCGGGGCGGTGGATCAACCGTCCCGGCTTTTGCGTTATGCTCAACGTTCGAGTACTCGCATGACTCTCACTGCCCTGGACTGGTTCATCGCCATCGGATCCCTGCTCATCTGCTTCGCCCCCGCCCTCTTTTTCGGCAAACGCTCCGGCAGGAACACCACGGAGTTTTTCGCTTCTGGCCGCTCCGTTCCCTGGTGGCTCGCAGGCCTCTCCATGGTCGCGACCACATTCTCCAGCGACACCCCCAACCTCGTCACGAACTTCGTGCGCACCCAGGGAGTGGCCGGCAACTGGCAGTGGTGGGCGTTCACACTGACCGGCGTCGCCACCGTGTTCTTCTATGCGAGGCTTTGGCGCCGTTCCGGCGTCCTCACCGATCTCGAGTTCTACGAACTCCGCTACGCCGGCAAGGCCGCCAGCGCCGTGCGCGGATTCCGCGCCGTGTACCTCGGCTTCTTTTTCAATTGCATCATCATGGCCAGCGTCAACCTCGCCGCGTGCAAGATCGCAGGGGTCCTGTTCGGCTTCGAGCGCTGGCAGACCCTGCTGTTTGTCGGCCTGCTGAACGTCGTCTTTGCCGCGCACTCGGGCCTGTGGGGCGTTCTTGTGATCGACATGGTTCAGTTTTTCCTGAAAATGGCGGCTGTGATCGCCGCCGCCTACTTCGCGGTCACGCTGCCGCAAGTCGGCGGGCTCTCCGGCTTGGTTGAGAAGCTGGGCGCGCTTCGCGGTCCCGGAGGCGTCGACTACCTCGCCATGCTGCCGGACTTCACCAACAACTGGGAGCTCGCCACCGCCGTTTTCATCATGCCGATCGCCATCCAGTGGTGGGCCGTCTGGTATCCCGGGGCTGAGCCCGGCGGCGGCTCCTACATCGCCCAGCGCATGCTGGCCTCTCGTACGGAAAAAGACGCCCTGGGAGGCACTCTCTTCTTCAACCTTGCTCATTACGTGTTGCGGCCGTGGCCATGGATGCTCACCGGCCTGGCTTCGATCATCGTGTTCCCCACGCTCGCCGACATCCAGCGGGCCTTCCCGCACGTCGATCCCTCGCTCATCGGGCACGACATCGCCTTCCCGGCCATGCTGAAATTCCTCCCGGCGGGCTGGATGGGCCTGATGCTCGGCGGCCTGATCGCCGCCAACTCCTCCACCATCCTCACGCACCTGAACTGGGGCGCCTCCTACATGGTGCATGACTTCTACCGCCGCTTCCTGAGACCCGGCCGGGACGAGAAGCACTACGTGCTGGCCGGCAGGATCTCCACGGTGATTCTGTTCGTCGTCTCCTCCTGCCTGGTCTTTTTCCTGGAGACGGCTCAGGACACGTTCAACATCATGCTCCAGGTAGGCGCCGGCACGGGTCTGCTCTATCTGCTGCGATGGTTCTGGTGGCGCATCACCGCATGGTGCGAAATCGCCGCCATGATCAGCTCCTTCGGCGTCTCCATCCTCTTCCTCATCCTCCGGAAGAACGGCATCAGCATCGGCACCCACCAGGAGCTGTTCCTCACCGTGCTCTGCACGACCGTCTGTTGGCTGATCGTCGCCTATGCCGGGCCGAAGACGGATCCGGAGACGCTGGTCCGCTTCTACCGCCAGGTTCATCCCGCCGGCCCCGGTTGGCGGAAGATCCGCGAGATGGCGGGGATCTCCGAGCAGGAGGCCGCCCAGTGGTCGCAGGCGGACAACATCCCGCTTTCACTGCTCGGCTGGCTTTCGGGCAGCGTAGTGATCTGGTCCGGGCTGTTCACGGTGGGCAACGTCCTGTACGGGCGCTGGCATTACGCACTGCTGCTCGGGATTGTGTTCGCCATCAGCGGCGCCGCGCTCATCCGCGTCACGCGCCGGCTCTGGCAGTAAGCTCCAGCGCACCCGCCGACGGAAAAGCGCGGAACAGCCTTGTGCCTGCGGCGCCGCCGTAAAACCGGCGTTCGATCCCCTCCGCCACGCGCTCCGCCTTCTCCTCCAGGCAGAAGACCACCGCCGCGCCGCCGAACCCTGCGCCTGTCAGGCGCGCCCCCAGCGCGCCGGATTCGACCGCCGCTTCCACCAGCCGGTCGAGTTCCGCGCAGCTCACCCGCAACAGATTCCGCAGGCTATCGTGCGATTCGTTCAGCCGCTCGCCGAAACGTTGCGCATCGCCCTCCTGCATCGCCCGCACGGCATCCCGCACCCTTTGAGCCTCGCCGATCACGTGCAGGAAACAGCCTCGCTCCATCGCTTCCAACCGCGACTCCGCCATTCGGCGCAATTCATCCACGTCCGCCTTTTCCAGCGCCTGACGGATCCCCGCGAATCCCAGCCGCGCCGCCGCCCGCTGCCCGGCAAAGCGCCGTTCGTTGTACTGCGCCTTCACGGCTGCCGATTTCTCCGCCTTCACACCGCTGTCGGCTACAAAGAAGGCCCATCCGGAGGGAACCGGAACCGGCTCGACGCGGATCGGCGCAAACTCCACCCTCAGCGCGCATCCCTCCCGGGACGCCAGCACCGCTGCATGATCCATCCCTCCGCCTCGCGTCCCCACAAAGTACTCGCCCTCGGGCAGCACCGCCATCAGCTCTTCAAAACGCGCCTGGATTCCGTTCGCTTCGAGCAGCGCCAGCGTGCACGCCGTCATCAGCGCAGTCGAGGAGGAGAGCCCTGCCGCCGCCGGCAAAGTGGAGCGCACGCGCAGCTCCGCCCCCCTTGTGAGCCGCCACTGCTGCATCGCCGCTACGGCGCCTGCCTTCACGTAGTTGCCCCAGTCGCCTGCCTCCCACGGTTCGATGCCCGCCTCCAGCCGGAATGCCCGGGCTTCGAACCCAACGCTAGCTGCGTTGACCCAGGCGTCCTCCCGCGCCGTCCAGTCAACTTCAATCCGCCTGCCCAGCGCCATCGGCAGCACGGGCAGATCGTGATAATCAATGTGCTCGCCGATCAGGTTCACCCGCCCCGGGACAGCCACCTGCCCCATCCTGGCAGTGCCTCTCAACTCCGCGTCCCTTTCACAGCCGCGTTCAGCCACCGCCATGCCAGCCAGAGCAGCAGCACCGGCGCGGCGGCGGTCCAAAGCGGGTTCAGGCGCCACGCATCCAGGACGCGCAGGTGCAGCAGCGCGTGCAAGGCCCGTGTGGCGCCGCAACCGGGGCAGCTATGTCCTGTATAGAGACGGATCAGGCAGGGCGGATACAGCGGGGAGCCGGCGGGATCCACCAGATACAGGAAGACCGCCGCGCCCGCCGCTGCCATTGCCGCCGCCGCCCGTTTCATTTCAGACGAGCTGCCCGGTGCGCTTCCACCGGGAGATCCGGGAAAAATGATACTGAAAATAGAGCATGCTGAAGAAAAATGTCATCACCGGCCCCAGGCGCAAGCCAATATTCTCCACCGTGTTGTAATGCCTTAACAGAACGCTGCGCATGGAGAATATGGCGGTCAGGAGCAGGGCGAGCGCTGCCCAGGGAAGAAGAATATTGATCAAGAGCAGAACTTGCATGCGTACCATCAAAGAGAGAAATGTGCTGAGTAAAATCACAGCAATATAGCCGAAAAATAACTGAATAGCCTGGTTTTTCGGATCCAGCCTCTTGACGAACGCCGCCTGCCTGTAAAACCAGATGAGCCCGAAAATGCCGCAGGTGACAATCGAGAGCAGCATTACCAACGCCCAGTGCATGTCCGGCGGCTCAGGCCATTGGCGGCCAGCGCCCCATCCAGCCTG
>DYJN01000053.1 GCA_020723085.1 Arcobacter sp. | reverse complement strand
CCCGCCGGCGAAACCGGCGCGCGGGCCAAGGAGGCGGCGCTCGAGATCCTGGCGGCGCTGGAGGGGGCGCCGGCGCAGGCGGGATGACCGGCTGGGCTATCCTGAAGAGGAATCCGTGATCAACGCCGCCACTCGAGCCTCCCGACCCGCCCCTGAAGCGCGCATGGTTCTCAGCGCCGGAGGAGCCGCGCGCTGATGGGCGCCACCATCGGCACGCCGCTGCTGTGGGCGGGATTCACGCTGCTTGTGCTGGCCCTGCTCGCCCTCGACCTCGGCGTGTTTCACCGCCGCGTGCATATCATCCGCACACGCGAGGCGCTGCTGTGGTCCATGTTCTGGATCTGCCTGGCGCTTCTCTTCAACATTGGCGTTTATTTTTGGTTCGGCAGGACGCACGCACTCGAGTTCTTCACTGGCTACGTCATCGAGAAGGCGCTCTCGGTCGACAATATTTTCGTTTTCGTCGTCATCTTCACGTACTTCGCCGTCCCCCGCGAGCTCCATCACCGCGTGCTGTTCTGGGGCATCGCCGGGGCGCTGGTGCTCCGTGCGGCGTTCATTCTGGCGGGCGCGGCGCTCATCCAGACCTTCCACTGGGTGATCTACATCTTCGGCGTGTTCCTGATTTTCACCGGTGCGAAGCTCTTTCTCGAACGCGGTTCGGAAGTGCACCCGGAAAAGAACCCCGTGCTGCGCCTCTTCCGGAAGTTCGTCCGCAGCGTGGACGGCTACCGCGGCGCGCACTTCTTCGTCAAAGAGAACGGGATCCGTTGCGCCACGCCGCTGCTGCTGGTGCTGGTCTGCATCGAAGCCACCGACGTCGTCTTCGCGCTCGATTCCATCCCCGCCATCTTCGCCATCACGCGCGATCCCTTCATCGTCTACACCTCCAACATCTTCGCCATCCTCGGACTCCGCGCGCTGTATTTCCTGCTTGCCGGCATCATCCCCAAGTTTCGCTACCTGCGCGTGGGGCTTGCCGTCGTGCTCGTATTTGTAGGCATCAAGATGGTCATCGAGGGGTTCTACGAAATCCCCATCGTGCTCTCGCTGTCGCTCATCCTCGCCGTGCTCACCCTCTCCGTGCTGCTGAGCTGGCTCATCCCGGAAAAGACCCCGGCGCCCGCTCCGGCAGTCGAAGAGAACCGCCCCGGCGCCTGAAGCGCCTGCGGCCGCCGCAATCGTGTAGGATGTTGGCCGGAGCCATGAAACCCGCAGCCCTCCTCACCCTTTTCTGCGCCCTGCTCGGCGCGCAAACCTGGACGCCGCTGTTCGACGGCAAGACGCTCGACGGATGGGAAGTCTGCAACGGCTACGCCGCCTACAAAGTGGAGGACGGCGCCATCGTCGGCACAACGGCGGAAGGCAGCCCCAACAGCTTCCTGTGCACAAAGCGCGAGTACGGCGACTTCATCCTTGAACTGGAGACGAAGACCGACCCCGCGCTGAACTCCGGCATCCAGATCCGCTCTCACCGTTACCCGGACGAGGGTCCCATCCGCGTCTTCGAGAAGGGCAAGTGGGTCGAGCGCAAGGTCCCCAAGGGGCGCGTCTACGGCTATCAGGTCGAGATCGCCAACGAGAAGTCCGGCGCCTCCGGCGGCATCTATGACGAAGCGCGCCGCGCCTGGCTGCACAACATCGCCTCCGATCCCGTGGCGTCGAAGGCTTTCCGGGACAACCAGTGGAACCGCTACCGCATCGAGGCGCGCGGCGACACGATCCGCGTGTGGGTCAACGGCGTGCCTTGCGCCCATCTCACCGACGCCGCCGATCTCAGCGGCTTCATCGCCTTGCAGGTGCACGCCTACAAGGGCGAAAAGCCCGCGCAGGTGCGCTGGCGCAACATCCGCATCCAGGATCTCGGACGCCACCAGTGGCGCCGCATCTGGGACGGAAAAGCCTGGTCGGGCTGGAAGCACAACGGCGCCGGGCTGGCGGAAATCGTGGACGGCGCCTTCCGGCTGCGGTCGAAAAACGACGATCCGCGCATCGCCATGGTGCTGAGCGAACGATC
This sequence comes from Arcobacter sp., assembly GCA_020723085.1. GTDB lineage: Bacteria > Acidobacteriota > Terriglobia > Bryobacterales > Bryobacteraceae > JANWVO01. The sequence goes on along the minus strand of DYJN01000053.1, from coordinate 22,182 downwards.
GTTCCGGGATCTGACTCTCCGGCTGAAATTCAAAATCCTCAAGGGAAATTCCGGCGTATTTGTCCGCACAGACCCGGCCAATTACGCCGCCTATGAGGTCGAAGTCGATGCCGAAGCCCGCACCGGCGGATTCTGGGAGACAGGCCCCAACGGCCGCAAGTGGGTCGCGGGGCCCGAGGACAACGCCGCCGTCCATGCCGGCGAATGGAACGAGATGACGGCTTCCCTGCACGGCCACCGGATCGTGTTCCACATCAACGGGGTGAAGACCCTTGAGCTGCCCGGCGACACCGCCGGGCGGCTGGAGGGCGTCATCGGCCTTCAGGCGCACGGCGCGAAGCGGCCTACCGAGGTCTGGTTCAAGGAAATCGAGGTCCTCGAGCCCGCCAGGTAGCCGCCCGCGGGTTTCTGACGGCAATCCGGAAAAACTGCGGGCGCCACAGCCTGCCTGTGGCGCCCGCTCTGTTGCCAGTTGCCCTGTGGCGGCTTAGTAACGGTAGTGCTCCGGCTTGTAAGGCCCTTCCACGGGCACGCCGATGTAGTTGGCCTGCTTCTCGGTCAGCCGCGTCAGCTTCACGCCGATCTTGTCGAGGTGCAGCCGCGCCACCTCCTCATCCAGCTTCTTGGGCAGCATGTAGACGCCCGGCTTGTACGAGTCGCGGTTCTTCCACAGGTCCATCTGCGCCAGCACCTGGTTGCTGAACGACGTGGACATCACGAAGCTCGGATGGCCTGTGGCGCAGCCGAGGTTCACCAGCCGCCCTTCCGCCAGCAGGTAGATCTGATGCCCGTCGGGGAAGGTGTAGCAGTCCACCTGCGGCTTGATGTTCTTCTTGATTACGCCGGGGGAGGCGTTGAGCCGGTCCACCTGGATCTCGTTGTCGAAGTGGCCGATGTTGCACACAATCGCCTGATCCTTCATCTTCTCCATGTGCTCGAGCCGGATCACTTCGCAGTTGCCCGTGGCGGTCACATAGATGTCGGCCTTGCCCAGCGTCTCCTCGACCGTCGTGACTTCGTAGCCCTCCATCGCCGCCTGCAGCGCGGTGATCGGGTCGATTTCGGTCACGATGACGCGCGCCCCAAAGCCGCGCAGCGACTGCGCCGAGCCCTTGCCCACCTCGCCGTAGCCGCACACCACCGCCACCTTGCCCGCCAGCATCACGTCCATGGCCCGCTTCAGCCCGTCGGCAAGCGACTCGCGGCACCCGTACAGGTTGTCGAACTTCGACTTCGTCACCGAGTCGTTTACGTTGATCGCCGGCACCAGGAGCTTGCCCTCCTGATGCATCTTGTACAGCCGGTTCACGCCCGTCGTGGTCTCTTCGCTGACGCCCCTCCACTCGGCGACGATTTCATGCCAGCGGCGCGGATTTTCTGAGTGGATCCGCTTCAGCAGGTCCTTGATGATCTGCTCTTCGCGCGACTCGGAGGGTTGGTGGACCCAGCCGGAGCCCTCCTCCAGCTCATATCCTTTGTGAATGAGCAGCGTCGCGTCGCCGCCGTCGTCGACCACCAGTTGCGGTCCCTTGCCGCCGGGGTGCGACAGCGCCATGTAGGTGCACCACCAGTAGTCCTCGAGCGATTCGCCCTTCCAGGCGAAGACCGGCACGCCTGCCGCGGCGATCACGGCGGCGGCGTGGTCCTGCGTCGAGAAGATGTTGCACGAGGCCCAGCGGACGCTCGCGCCCAGATCCACCAGGGTCTCGATCAGCACCGCCGTCTGGATCGTCATGTGCAGCGAGCCGCTGATCCGCACCCCGGCGAGCGGCTTCTCGCCGGCATACTTCCGGCGCAGCGCCATCAGGCCGGGCATCTCGGATTCGGCGATCGTGATCTCCTTGCGGCCCCAGTCGGCCAGCGACAGGTCCGCCACCTTGTAAGGAAGCGTCTCGGGCTTCATCACGCCACTGCTCATGGACATCGGCTCCTTGCTGGATTAGTATCGACTCATCACGATACATTGATATAATGCCAGAGGGCACACCATGGCGTCAATCCTGCGGGCACTGAAAGTGCTGGGCGACCCGACGCGGATCCGCATCCTGCATCTGCTCAGCCGCGAAGAGCTCGCCGTGGCCGAATTGCAGGAGATTCTCGCCACCGGGCAAAGCACGGTCAGCTCGCACTTGGCGCAGTTGCGGCAGGCGGGGCTCGTCGAGGACCGCAAGGCGGGGAAAAGCGTCCGCTACAGCCTCCGCCGCGCAGCGTCGAAGACGCTCCTGAAAGCCGTGGAAGAAGCGGCGCGGGAGCTGGATGAAATCCGCCGCGACGAAGAGGCGCTGGCCGTTGTGCTCGAAAAGCGGCGGGAAAGAACACGGGCGTTTTTCGACGAGATGGCGGGAAAATTCGGGCGTCATTACATGCCCGGAAAGTCGTGGAAGGCGATGGCCGAGGCGCTGCTGGCCCTGGTCGGGCCGGTGGAGGCTGCCGATCTCGGCGCCGGCGAGGGCGCGGTGGCTTTCCTGCTCTCGCGGCGGGCGAAGAAGGTCTACGCCGTGGACAGCTCCCCGCAGATGGTAGAGTACGGGCGGCGGCTCGCCGCCGAGCGCGGCGTCAGGAACGTGGAATACCGGCTCGGCGACCTGGAGAGCCTGCCGCTCGAGGACGCCTCCGTGGACGTGGCGTTCTTCTCCCAATCCCTGCACCACGCTCAGCACCCGGAACGCGCGGTCAAGGAGGCGCACCGCATCCTCAGAAGCGGCGGGCGGGTGGTGATTCTCGATCTGGCCCGCCATCGCCATGAGGAGGCGCGCGAACTCTACGCCGACGAATGGCTCGGCTTCACCGAGGCCGAAATGCGGCGCTTCCTGCGCGCCGCCGGCTTCCGGCAGATCGAGACAGCCGTGGTGCACCGCGAGGAGCAGGCGCCGCACTTCGAGACGCTGCTGGCCTCCGCGGCCAAATAAAGCGGCGCCTGCCGCCGCGCGTCACTTGTCCTTCATGGCCAGGGCTTCGGTCACGTCGAGCCGCGCCTTCCAGGGATCCGTCTTGGCGGAGACTTCCGCGGGGCCGAACTCCAGAATTTCATCGCATGCCGCCCTGCACGCCGGCCAGACCGGGCGGCCGGCGCCATTGGGATCGCCTTTTTTCACGAAATCCACCCAATAGGCGTGAACCATGTCCGCCATTTTCTGATCCGCCGGCGTGAGTTTCTCTCCGTATTTCACCTTTACCGTGTTGAACACGTACGGAATTTCGGTCGCGTGGGGCGCGCCCGGCCACTCCTTGCGCAGCGGCTCGGCCACGTAGGAGAAGCGGTAGTGGCAGGCCTTCTGCCCCGCTTCCGCCATCTTCCGCACCGTGAAGCGCGCCGGCTCGATCATCATGCGGTCCATCGCCGCCTGATAGCCCACCGTGCGCGCGTCGCCCTTGCCGTCCGGGTTGTAGGCGGCTTCGGCGCGCGCGCGCAGCTCGCCGAAGGGCTTGAAGACGTCCTCGAGCGTCCGCGCGAAGCTGAAGCCGATGTCCATGTTGTTGGCTCCGGCGATAAAGGGAACCTTCGCCTGCCTGCCGCCGAGAAACGCCTGCTCGGCGGTCTCAACCACGATCTTGCCGTCGATCATCGGGCCGCTGTAGGTGGGCGTGTTCATCGAGGCCATGTTCAGCCCGTCGACGATCTTTTCGGCGGGCAGCGCGCGCAGCGCCTCCATCGCTCTGGCGTCCGTGCCTTCGATGCCCATCTTCTTCGCGAACGCGAGGCCCACGCTTTCGGCCGAGCCGAGCGCGCCCTGCGCCTGGCTCACCTTGCGCATCGGCCCCAGCAGGTTCCGCCCGCCGCCGGACTCGACGATGGCCTTGTGGAAGAGCCCCCGCGCCTCGGGCGAAGTCATCAGCGTCAGCACCGACATTCCGCCGGCCGATTCGCCGAAGATGGTCACATTGTTGGGATCGCCGCCGAAGGCGGCGATGTTGCGCTTGACCCACTTCAGCGCGGCGATCTGATCCATGAAGGCGTAATTGCCCACCATGCCGCCGGCGCTTTCCTTCGTCAAAGCCGGATGCGCGAAGAAGCCGAAACGGCCCACGCGGTAGTTGAAGCTGACGAACACGATGCCGTCTTCGGCGAACCGGCTGCCGTCGTATACCTCGGGCGAGCTGCCGCCATTGACGAAGCCGCCCCCGTAGATCCACACCATCACGGGCAGCCGCCTGCCGCCGCGGGCGGGCTTCCAGACGTTGAGATAGAGGCAGTCCTCGGCGGGCGTCACGCCGAGCGGCGCGGCGTCGCCGGGGAAGGGAAGCTGCATGCAGTCGGCGCCGTATTTTGACGCGTCGCGCACGCCGGTCCACTTCGCCGCGGGCTGCGGCGGGCGCCACCGGTTCGGACCGACGGGCGGCGCGGCGTACGGAATGCCTTTGAAGGCGGCCACGGCGCCGGAAACCACGCCGCGCAGCCTGCCGGTTTCCACGGTGGCGTCATTCACCGCTGCCTCCGCAACGGGGGCGGCCAGCATCAGGGCGAAAAGCAGGATGGGTCTCATGAGAGTTCACTTCAGGTAAGACTTGGAGCCGCGCGGCGCGCCGCGCCAGCGTAGCGGGAAATCGCTTACATCATACCTTGAATCGCGGCCGGCGCAAGCGGGAGCGCACGGCCCGTGCTCGCCTCCGGCGCGGACTGTGTCATGATGCCACACATGGCCACTTCTGCTCCGGCCGCGCCCCAGCGCAACCTCTCGCTCGATGCCTTCCGCGGCTTGGTGATGATCCTCATGATGGCCGAGGTGCTGCGGCTGTCCAGCGTGGCGCGCGCGTATCCGGACAGCGCCTTCTGGCGCTTCCTCGCCTTTCATCAGACGCATGTCGAGTGGGCGGGCTGCTCGCTGCACGATCTGATCCAGCCGGGCTTTTCCTTCCTGGTCGGCGCGGCGCTGCCCTATTCGATCGCGAGCCGTCTGGCGCGGGGCGCAACGTTCGGGCCGATGTTCGCCCACGCGCTCTGGCGGTCGCTTGTGCTCGTCGTGCTCGGCATCTTCCTGCGCTCCCTGCACAGCCCGCAGACGAACTTCACCTTTGAAGACACGCTGACGCAGATCGGGCTCGGCTATCCGTTTCTGTTCCTGCTGGGCTTCGCGCGTCCGCTGGCGCAGTGGTCCGCCTTCGGCGCGATTCTCTTCGGCTACTGGCTGGCATGGGCGCTGTATCCGCTGCCCGGGGCGGGCTTCGACTGGAGCGCCGTGGGCGTGCCGCCCGGCTGGCCTCACCATTTCACCGGGTTGCTGGCCCACTGGAACAAGAACAGCAATCTCGGAGCGGCCTTTGATCAATGGTTCCTCAACCTGTTCCCGCGCCCGGAGCCGTTCGTGGCCAACCGCGGGGGCTATCTGACGCTGAGTTTCATCCCCACTCTGGGCACCATGATCCTGGGCCTCGTGGCCGGCCGCTGGTTCCGCGCCTCCGCGCCGCGCGTGCCGCTCCGGCGCTTTCTCATCGCCGCCGTGGCGGGCGTGGTCTCGGGCCTGGCGCTGCACGGGCTGGGCATCTGTCCGGTGGTGAAACGGATCTGGACGCCCGCCTGGACGCTGTTCAGCGGCGGCATGTGTTTCGCCATCCTCGCCGGCTTGGCCTGGATGATCGACGTGCGCGGCTGGAGGCGCTGGGCGCAGCCGCTCATCGTGGTGGGGATGAACTCGATCGCGGCCTATATGATCGCGCACCTGTTTGAGGACTTTTTCCGTTCCAGCTTCCGTATCCATCTCGGACAGGACTGGGCGCGGATGTTCGGCGCGGGGCTCGAGCCGCTGGTGGAAGGGCTGGCGATCCTCGCCTGCTACTGGCTGATCCTGTACTGGATGCACCGCCGCAGGCTGTTCCTCAAGATCTGAGCGCCGCGCGGGCGCAGCTTGGATTCAAGAACTGCGCCCGGCATCCGATAAGGCGAAAGAGCCCGAGGAGCGGGGCGCGGCATGATCCGCCTGACGCGCATCAACGAAGCCACGTTTTATGTCAACGCCGAGTTGATCGCGTTCATCGACGTGACGCCGGACACCGTGCTTACGCTGACGACGGGGGAGAAAATCCGTGTCCGCGAGTGCGCCGAGGAGGTGGTCGAGCGCGTCGTCGAATACCGGCGGCGCCTCGCCGCGGCGGCGGAAAGCGCCGCCGGTCCGGCGCTTGTGCGGACGGGGAAAGACTAGCGGCAGGGAGACGGCATGGCAGCCAGGCGGCTACGCAGGCGGATCGACGCTGGCACAATGGCGGGTCTGGTGGTGGCGGTGGCGGGCATCCTCGGCGGATACTTGCTGGAAGGCGGCAAGGCGGGCGACGTGCTGGGCGAATCGGCGGCCCTGATTGTCTTCGGAGGCTGCCTTGGCGCAACCCTCGTCGCCAACCCGGTGCCGTTCGTGAAAGCCGCCTTCGCGCGCGCCCGCGATCTGCTTTACGAACCGCCCGACGACAAGGCGGAGCTCATCGAACAGCTGGTGGCCTTTTCTCAATCGGCGCGCAAGCAGGGCATCGTCTCGCTCGAGCAGGACGTCATGGCCATCGAGGATCCTTTCCTGCACAAAAGCCTGCTGCTCGCCGTCGACGGCATGGACCTGCAGGAGATCCGCGGCATCATGGGCCTGGCCATGGACGCCGCCGAACACCGCGCGGAAGCCGAAGCCAGGGTCTTCGAATCGGCCGGCGGCTTCGCCCCCACCATCGGCATCATCGGCGCCGTGCTCGGCCTCATCATCGTCATGGGCGACCTCAAGGACATGGACAAGGTCGGCAAGGGAATCGCCGCCGCCTTCGTCGCCACCATCTACGGCGTCGGCTCGGCCAACCTGCTCTTCCTGCCCGCCGCCCACAAGATCAAGGCGCGCGCCGCGCAGCAGCGCTTTCGCGAGGAGCTGATCCTGGAAGGCGTCTGCGGCATCGTCGAAGGCATGAACCCGAAGATGATCCGCGCCAAACTGGAGGCCTACCTGGCCAAAGCCTCCAAAGGGAAAACCGCTCCGCCGGCGGGCGCCCGCGCCGCCGCCTGATTTCCGCCATGGCCCGCCGCACCAAGCACGAGCACGCCAACCACGAGCGCTGGCTCGTCTCCTACGCCGACTTCATCACTCTCCTGTTCGCCTTCTTCGTCATGCTCTACTCGCACTCGCAGATGGACCGCGCGCAGGCAGCCCGCATCTCCCAGGCTTTCCGCGAAGCGATGGAGGAAGGCCGCCTCACCCACGTCCTGTCCAGGCTGCTGAAAAACGCGCCGCCGCCCAAGCCCCGCGCCTCGATGCCCGCCTCCCTGCCAGCCCTGCCGCCAGACCCCCGGGGGACGATCGAACTGCTGCCTTCGCTCCAGGAGCTGCAGGAGAAGCTCAAGGACGAGATCCATACAGGGAAGGTGGAAGTCCGCATGGAACGCCGCGGGCTCGTCATCAGCCTCAAGGAAGCCAGCTTCTTCCCGCCCGGCGGCGACGCCATCCAGCCTCAGGCCATTCCCGTCATCGAAAACATCGCCGTCGAACTCCGCCGCATCCCCAATCCCATCCGCCTCGAAGGCCACACCGACTCCACCCCCATCCATAACTCGCGCTTCCGCAGCAATTGGGAGCTCTCCGCCGCCCGCGGCATCGCCATGCTCGAGCTGTTCGCCACCCGCTTCTCCATCCCCCGCGAACGCATGGCCATCGCCGGCTACGCCGACACCGCTCCCGTCGCCTCCAATGACGATGAGCAGGGGCGCGCCCGCAACCGCCGCGTCGACATCGTCGTTCTGAACGAAACCGGCACGCTCGGCGAGCCCCAATCCCGGGCGGACGCGGGCGACTGACCCGCGATGCGCTCACCGCCGCAGCGCCGCCGCCAGCTCCTCGTAGCTCATCCTGCCCGGATGATACAGACGCACCACGCCGCGCTCGTCCACCACCGCCAGCGTCGGCGTCGTTGAAGCCCCCCACGTCACGAAGTTCTCTTCGCTCACCGGAACCCGCATCCGCGGCGCCTGCCCGTAAAACTTCCGCCGCACCGCGTCCATGTAGCGGATCTCTTCCGCGCGCGGCGCCTCCTCGCCTCCCGCTACGTAACCGTAGGGCTGCGTCGGCGCGATCAGAACGGTTTCCGGATGCTCGCGCATGACCCGTTCAAGGACAGGAACCATCGCCTTGCAGTCGCCGCACCAGTGCGCCCAGAAAAACACGAGCACCCGCCTGCCCCGCAGCGCGGACAGCTCCGGCACGGCGCCGCCCAGCGTCTCTTTCACGATCAGCGCCGGCGCCGGCTTGCCTGCCAGCGAGATCAGATTCAGGTTCTTGCGCAGCCGCGTCACGATGCTCGCGCCCCGCCACCGGCGCAGCTCATCTTCGAGAAACGCCACCGCCTCCGATTTCTGCCCCCGCGCGTTCAGCGCCTGCGCCTGCACTTCGATCGCGGCGCCCAGTGCGATGGGCAGCGCCCGCTCGTCATCCAGCCCGCGCGTCTTCAGCAGCTCCAGCGCCATCGCGCGCGTCAAGCCAGCCTCGCGCTCCGCTTCCTCGTAACGCTTCGCATTCAGATACCCGCGCGCCAGCCAGCTATGCGCCTCCAGCCACTGCGGCGCCGCCGCTGCCGCGCCGCGCGCCTCGTCGAGCGCGCGCCGCGCCGCATCGAATTCTCCGCGCGCCACCGCTCCGCGCACCTCGCGCACCAGCGATTGCGCCGCCGCGCCCGGCGGCATTCCCAGCACCGCCAGCCCCATCAGCATCCAGAGCCGCGTCACGCTCCGTTAGACGCCACCCAGCCCGAGAAAGCTTCGCGTCCAGCGCATCGACGCTTCGAAATCCTCGCGCTCGATCTCCGCAGCGCGCTCTTTCGGCGGCGCGGGACGCGGCGCGGGCGGCGTGCCGCGCGCGGCGATGTCGAGGAAGCGCGCGAAATCAGCCGCGCGCACATTTTCATACCCTTGCCAGAACTCCGGTCTGCGCCAGGGATATGCGCGCGGTCCCATCACGATCACCTCGAGCGACATCGCCTTGCGGGGGCAAAGCTGCAGGAACCGCTTCATCAGGCGTCCGATATCGACGTTGCCTTCGCCCGAGCGCGTCCAGTTCACCTGGGTCCCCGCGGCGTCGTTCCACAGGTACGAATCGCGGATGTGCGACGTGAGCACGTATGGCGCCAGCGTCTCCAGAGCCGCGTGCGGGTCTTCCAGCACCCAGCACGGATTGCCCGAGTCATAGCAGGCGCCCGCGAACTCCGGACCCGCCGCTTCGATCAGGGTCTTCAGTTCCCGCGACTGCATGTCGCCGGCGTGGTTCTCCACCGCGATCTTCAGCCCCATGTCGAGCGCCTGCGCGCGCACGCTTTTCAGCACTTTCACCGTGTCCTGAATGCGCGCCTCGATCCCGCCCGGCGTGCGCCTGTCGTTGAAGGTTCCGAGAAACGCGCGCACCAGTTTCGATCCGGCGATCTTCGCCGCCCGCATCACCCGCAGCAGCTGCTCCTCCGCCGTGCCGGCGTTCCTGTCGAAAGCCGTCGACGTGGGGCAGATCGACCGCATGCCGATCTCCAGCTCGATGCCGAGCCGCCGCGCATGCTCGCCCGTCTCGCGCACGTGCCCGTCGTCCAGCGAGCCCAGGAAGCGGATCTCGGAGAAATGCACCGTGCGCGCGCCGAACTTCGCGCAGTAGTCCAGATGCTCGAACGCCGTCCACTTCTGCGAGCGCAGGCTGAACAGGTCGACGCCCAGGTTTACGCCCGCGGGCGCAGCCGCGGCTGCCGCCGCAGGCAATGTGGCCAAAAATTCCCGCCGCCGCATGCCTCTCATGATCCGGCAAGACGGCGGTATGTGTAAAGCTCCACCCCGTGCTTTTCCAGGGCGCGCCGCGCATCATCGCTCGTCCAGAACAGGAAGTCGCTCCAGCGCTGCTCCCAGTTGTTCGTGATGGCGCGGATTTCCGGATCGTCCTTGGCCAGGTGGATGATCAGCTTCGTCACGCCCGGCTTCAGCCCGGCGATCAGCTTCAGATAGCTTTCGCGCCGCTCCTCCGGCTTCCGCCCCGGAACGCCCGTCACCAGGCGGTCCAGCATTTTCAGCCCAGCCTTTTCTTTCTCTCTGAGCATCTCCGGCGTGACCGGATACCCCTTCAGGTTCGCCGCGTTGGTCTCGTTCGGCCGTGGCAGCATGCAGGGAACTCCGTATTCCTCGGCCAATTTCACATAGATCTCGAAGTAGTCCGGCCGCGCGAACACCGTGCCCATGTGCGAATCGAGATGCGTGAAGCGCACGCCATACTGCCTCGCGCGCTCGATCTGCGCGCGCAGCTCTGTCTCGATCTCCTCCGCCTTCGCGTTCGTGGCCGTGGAACGCACGTCGCGCCACATGTAGCCCTCCCGGTCGATCAGCCCGCGCACCCTGTCCTGCGGCGCCACAGGCCGCCAGCGGTAGCAGCGCCATTCGCTCGTCAGCGTCAGGTGCAGCCCGATGTCTTTCTCCGGATGCGCGCGCGCCCACTCGGTGAACTCCTGCACCCACGGGCACGGCATCATCACCGAGGCTGAACTCACCAGCCCCTTCTCCATCGCCTCCATCGTCGCGGCGTTGGCCGAGTGGCACATGCCCGCATCGTCGGCATGCACGATCAGATGCTTCCTGCCGTCCGCGGCGGCTGCGGCCAGCGGCGCCGCGGCCAGCGCCGGGATAAACTTCCTGCGGTTCATCATGGGAATCGGACCTCCTGCGGCGCTCAGCGCCAGACTTCCGGGTTGAGCAGATTCGGCGGCCGCTGCCCGCCCAGCGCGGCGGCGGCATTCTCGGCCGCCATCATCGACATCCGGCGCCGCGTGGCGAAACTTGCGCTCGCGATGTGCGGCGCCAGCACCACGTTGGGCAGCTCGAGCAGCTTTGCATGCACCTCCGGCTCCTGCTCGAACACGTCGAGCCCCGCCGCCCAGATCGTCCGCTTCTCCAGCGCCTCGGCCAGCGCCGCCTCATCCACCACCGGCCCGCGCGCCGTGTTGATCAGGATTGCCGTCGGCTTCATCATCGCCAGCTCCGCCGCTCCAATCAGGTGGCGCGTCGCCGGCGTCAGCGGCACATGCAGGCTCACGAAGTCGGACTCCCGCAGCAGCTCTTCCCTGGACACGCGGCGCGCATCAAGCTCGCGTTCCAGTTCCGGCGGCGCCGCCCGGCCGTCGCAATACAGGATGCGCATGCCAAAGCCCCGCCCGCGCCGCGCCACCGCCGCGCCAATGCGCCCCAGCCCGAAGATGCCCAGCGTCGCCCCATGGATGTCCTGCCCGGCCAGCAGGTCGATGATCCAAGTGCTCCACCGGCCCGAATGCACGAACGCGTGAGCCTCCACCACGCGCCGCGCCGCCGCCATCAGCAGGGCGAAAGCGAAGTCCGCAGTCGTCTCCGTCAGCACGCCGGGCGTGTTGGTGACGGCGATCGAGCGCGCCGTCGCCGCCGCCACGTCGATGTTGTCATAGCCCACGGCCACATTGGCGATGATGCGCGCGCCCTCGAGTTCGGCGATCACCTCCGCGCTCAGCCGGTCGGTGAGCTGGCTCACCACCGCCGCGCACCCCCGCGCGCGGCGGATCAGTTCTTCGCGGTCGAGCACGCGGTCCGTGCCGTTGTAGTCGACCTCGAAGCCCTGGCGGCGGAGAAATTCCACGGCTTCGGGAAAGACGCGCTTCGTGACAAGGATGCGGAGGGGGGCGGACATGGCCTGAACCCGCGATTGTCGCACAGGCGCGCGAGAGCATACAATCAAGGGTTCCGCGCGCCGTCCCGGTCCGGACGCCGCATGGACGCTTCATACGGAGGTTCGTATGGCACGTTTGGGTTTCCTCGGTCTCGGCATCATGGGCTACCCGATGGCCCGGCATCTGCTCGCCGCCGGCCACGAGGTCGCGCTGTGGTCTCACACCGCAGCCAAAGCGGAACAATTGGCGCGCGAGGGCAGGGGCACGGCTTGCGCAACCCCGAAGGAGGCGGCTCAACGGGCCGAGGCCATCTTCCTGTGCGTCGGCGACACCGCCATGAGCGAGCAGGTGACGCTCGGCGCAGAGGGCATCATCGCCGGCATCCAGCCCGGCGCCGCTGTGGCCGATTGCAGCACTGTGGCTCCGTCCTACGCCCGCCGCGCCTACCAGGCGTTCCGCGAAAAGGGCGCCCACTTCCTCGACGCGCCCGTCACCGGCTCCAAACCCGGCGCCGAGAACGCCACGCTCACTTTTATGGTGGGCGGAGACCAGGCGGTCTATGAAAAACTGAAGCCCCTCATGGAAATCATGGGCAAGAGGTTCTACTATTGCGGCGGGCCAGGCATGGGACTGCACGCCAAGTTGACCCAGAACCTGATTCTTTCGAATATGTTACAGGCTTTCAACGAGGGCATGGTACTTGCCGCCAAAGCGGGCGTCGACCCCGAACTCATGCTCGACATCCTCGACAACTCCGCTGCCAAGAGCGGCATCGCCGCCTTCAAGGCTCCCTTTGTCTTCCGCCGTGACTTTTCTACTAATTTTTCAGTGCGTTGGATGCACAAGGACATAGGTCTCATGCTCGAAACCGGTGCCGAGATGCAGGTTCCCCTCCCCCTCACCGCCCTCACCCAGCAGGTCTTCCGCGCCGCCATGGCCGAGGGCTACGCGGATGAAGATATCTGCAGTACAATCAAGGTCTTAGAGAGAATTGCCAAGGTCGAGGTCGTTCCGTCCTCCAAAAAATAGAAAAAAATGCTTGCAATTCGGAATTCGGTATTCTAAGATTAGAAGTAAGCCGGGGAGGCAACTCCCACCAAAGCGAGACTAACCTCAAAAAAAGACCCCTGAAGCATTCTCCTCCCCGGCGCCCTCTGGGTCAAACCTCCCAACAGCAGGACAGATTGATAGAGCGTGGAGGATCTTTGTCCGCCTCTGCCGTTTCGATGGCTTCATGAAATGGCTTTCGCTTCCCTCCCGTGGTGTGAAATCATCGAAACAGAGTGAGACTCCGGATGATATGATGGCGGACGCGCGGTTATGCAGCGAGTGACGCTCCTGGGTTCGACGGGCAGCATCGGGCGGAGCACCTTGGACGTGATCCGGCGCAATAAGGGGCGTTTCGGCGTCTTCGCGCTGGTGGCCGGACGGAACACCGCCGAACTGGCCTCGCAGATCGCCGAGTTCCAGCCCGAGGTGGCGGTCGTCGCCGATGAGCCCGCTTTGGAGCGGCTGCGGGCGGAGTTGAAAGAGCGCGGCGCCGCAAGCCCGGAATTGCTGGCTGGCGGAGAAGCCTACGTCCGCGTGGCCACAGCGGCGGAAACCGGCATCGTGGTTTCAGCCATCGTCGGCATCGCCGGGCTGGAAGCCACCTATGAAGCCGTGCGCGCGGGCAAGCGCGTCGGTCTGGCCAACAAGGAGACGCTGGTGGCTGGCGGCCGCCTCGTGATGGATGCCGTGCGCCGCCACGGCGCGGAGTTGATCCCCATCGACAGCGAGCACAACGGCGCTCACCAGTGCCTGCGCGCGGGAGCGCGAACCGACGTCCGCAAGCTGATCCTCACCGCTTCCGGCGGCCCTTTCCGCAACACGCCGAAAGAAGACCTGGCGAAAGTGACTCCCCGGCAGGCGCTGAATCATCCAACATGGAAGATGGGCCCGCGCATCACCATCGATTCGGCCACCCTGATGAACAAGGGTTTCGAAGTGATCGAGGCCTGCTGGCTGTTCGGTCTGGATCCGGATCACGTCGAGGTCGTGGTGCATCCGCAGTCGACGGTGCATGCCATGGTCGAATACAACGACGGCAGCGTGATCGCGCAGGTGTGCGCCACCGATATGCGGATGCCCATTCAGTACGCGCTCACATGGCCCGAGCGCTGGGAAGCGCCCGTGCCGCGTCTGGACTGGAAGGAACCGCGCACGTGGGACTTCCATGCGCCGGATTTCGCCCGCTTCCCGCTGTTGCGCATGGCCTATGAAGCTCAGCGGGCCGGAGGTTCGGCCGGGTGCGCGCTGAATGCGGCCGATGAGGTGGCGGTGGAGGCGTTCCTCCGCAATGAGATCTCATTCCCCGCCATCGCTGAGGTCGTGGAGGAGACGCTTGCCCGCGTTCCTTCGCGGGACGCGGCCAGCGTGGAAGAATTGCTCGACATCGACCGGCAGTCGCGCGAGGCGGCCGTCAGGATCGCGCGGGAGAGGGCGGGCGCCCGCGTGATGGTCTGAAGCCCGGGACAGGAACTTCGGCATGGCTCTGCTACATAACATCTGGTGGCTGCTGGTGCTCATCGGGGTGATGATCGTCATCCACGAATTGGGACACTTCTGGGCGGCGCGCTTCTTCAACATCCGGGTCTCCGCCTTCAGCATCGGCTTCGGCCCCAGGCTGATCGCCTTCCGGCGCGGCGAAACCGAATACCGCATCGCGTGGATCCCCTTGGGCGGCTACGTCCGCATGGCGGGCGAGCAGCCCAACGACGAGCCCGATCCCAACGGCTTCGCTTCGAAGCCCCGCTGGCAGCGCCTGATCGTCGTGTTGGCCGGGCCAGCCATGAACGTCGTGCTCGCCGTGGCCCTGCTGACCGGCCTGTACATGGTCCGTTACCCGAAGCTGGCCAGCGCCGGCGGCCCCGCCGTCATCGGCTATGTCAAGCCGGGCACGCCCGCCGCCAAATCAGGCCTGCGCGAAGGCGACGTCATCGTCCAGCTCGAAAACCGCACCAATCCCACCTGGGAAGAAGTCATGATGCGCGAGGTCGTCAGCGCCGGCCGCCCGCTGCCTCTCGTCATTCAGCGCGGCGGCGAGAAGATCTCCCTCGCGGTGATGCCGGAACTGGATCAGGCCAGCGGCGTCGGACTCGCCGGCTGGGCTGAACAGGCGCAGATCGAGGTGGGCGGTCTGGTCCCCGGCCTCGACGCCGAGCGCAAGGGGCTCCGCCGCGGCGACCTCCTTGTGGCCATCAACGGACAGCCCATACGCGCGGTTTACAAGATCCATGAAGTGCTGCGCCAATGCGAAGGCAAACCCGTCCAGCTCACCTATCAGCGCGCCGGCAGGCAGTACATCGTTCAGCTTCAGCCCACCCTCTCCGATCAGGGCGCCGCCGGCCCGCGCTGGATGATCGGCGTCGAGCTCGCCCCGCGCGTCACCTTCACCCGCCTCGGGCCTGTCAGCGCCTTCACCGAGTCGCTCCGCCAGAACGCCCGCGGCGCAACGCTCATCTACCAGTTCCTTCAGTCCATCATCGAGCGCCGCTCGTCGGCCCGCTCTCTGGAAGGCCCCATCCGCATCGCGCAGCTGTCCGGCGAGGCGGCGCGCGAAGGCGCGCCCTCCTTCCTCAACCTGATGGCCACCGTCAGCCTGAACCTCGCCATCTTCAACCTGCTGCCGATCCCCATCCTCGATGGCGGCGTGATCCTTCTTCTCCTGATCGAGATGCTGATCCGGCGCGACCTCAGCCTCAGCTTCAAGGAAGCGGTCTTCAAGCTCGGCTTCGTCTTCCTGATGATGGTCGTTGTGTTCGTTCTCTACAACGACATCACCAAACTGCTGCCCGGCTGACGCCGGCTCTCTCACCGCAGCGGCGAGTACGCCGCCGCGCGGTACAGCGAAATCTGGATCACGCTGGAAACCTGCCCGTGCCGCGCAATCGACTCCGCTCGCACCTTCGCCCACTCCGGATCGGCTGAGAACGCCGCCCACGCCTTCTCCCGCGCCGCCAGCGAATCGAACGGCGTCAGATACACGAGGTTCGGCTTGTGGGGACCCGCCAGCGTCGAGCCGTACACCACCGGGTGGATGCCGCAGCGGTGGAAGATCTGGATCTCCGGTCCGGCGAACCGCTCATGCAGCGCCTTCAGCTGCCGCTCCGTCGGCGAGTGGTACAGGCGCAGTTCGAACACCCGCGGCTGCGCCTGCGCCGGCAGGCTCGCGGGCAGGGGCGGCGTGTAGGGCGCGGCCTCCAGCAGCACTTCCGAATACTGCTCGTACGGCGCCTCCTCGCCCGCCTCCATCGCGGCCAGCGCCTCGCGGTAGCCCCCATCGGCCGCCAGCCGCGCCCACGACTCCATCCATTGTCCGGCCGACGCGTACGGCGTCACGCACGCCACCTGCGGCATATGCACGGCCACCAGCGCCTCCATCACCACCGCGGGGGCGGGCAGGCCCAGCCGCCGCCGCGCCGGCAACACGCCCTTCTCGAAAAAGGCGTGAACGCGGCCCGGCTGGCTCCCGTTCTTCAGCAGATACTGCTCCAGCACGAAATAGCGCGGCGCCCGCGGCGCGCTCTTGTCCTGGGTCATGCCTTCCATCATCGTGGCTCCGGTTACGGCGAGAAACTGCCTGCGTTGCATTGGCTCGGTCCGCTTTGAAAGAGTATCAGAAGTGAGCTGGTATTGGCGGGCTCCGTGGCCCATACTCCTCTGCGCCGCCCTCACGGCGGCCGATTTCCGGCCTCCAGCCGGCACGCGCAGCGCCGCGCGCAGGCCCGGCGCGGAGACCATTCTTCCGGGCGGCCGCATCGTCACGCCCCTGGGCCGGCAGTTCAACACCGGGCCCGGCGCCTTCGGCCTCGCCGTCAGTCCCGGCGGCAAAATGGCCGTGACGGCCAACGGCGGCCCCAACCGCTTTTCCCTCACCGTGCTCGACATGTCCGGCGAGCCCTGGCGCACCCGCGAACTCCGCGCCCGGCCCCGCGATGAGAAGGCCGCCCCGGGCGAAGACGACTGGCGCAGCGTCTTCATGGGCCTGTCCTTTTCGGGCGACCGGCGCCTCTTCGCATCCGAAGGCAACTCCGGCCGCGTCCGCGAGATCAGCTTGCCCGGCGGAGAGGTGCGCCGCGTGTTCGAACTGAACCAGGGCCAGTGGCGCGATTCGTACTCGGGCGACCTCGCCTTCGATGCGCAGCGCCGCATCCTTTATGTCGTCGATCAGGCCAACTTCCGCGTGGCGGTCTTCGATGCGCGCTCGGGCCGCATGATCTCGAGCGTCCGCACCGGCAGGCTCCCTTTCCAGGCGGCGCTGTCGCCGGACGCCCGGCGCCTCTATGTGACCAACATCGGCATGTTCGAGTACAAGCCCGTTCCCGGGGCGGATGCGGAAAACGCCCGCGAAACGGGCCTCCCGTTCCCCGCCTTCGGATTCCCCTCCCGCGAAGCCGAGTCCGGCGCGCGGCGCGAAACGGCGCGCGGCTTCGTCGATGTGCCGGGGCTGGGCGATCCCAACGTGGAGGAGTCCAACTCGCTCTGCGTCATCGACGTCGCCGATCCTGCCGCGCCCCGCGTCGTCCGCTTCATTCGCACGGGCACGCCCTTCGGCCCTGAGAGCCTCGGCGGCTCGAGCCCCTCCGGCGTCGCCGCCACCGCCGGCTCCATCTACGTCAGCAACGGCAACCAGGACACGGTGACCGTGATCGACGCCCTCACCCTGCGCGTCCGCGCCTCCATTGAACTCCGCATCCCGGGTCTGGAATCCTGGCGCGGCATTCTCCCTGTCGGGCTGGCCCTCGATCTGCCGAACGGACGGCTGCTGGTGGCGGAAGCGGGCATCAACGCCGTCGGCGTCATCGACCTCGCGTCGAACCGCCTCGCCGGGCATCTGCCCGCCGGCTGGTTCCCCACGGCCGTCGCCGCCGCCGGAGGGCGCATCTTTGTCGCCAGCGCCAAGGGGCTTGGCGTCGGCCCCAACGCCACCCTCACCGCTCCGCTGGAGCGCAGCTTCCAGGGCGAGCTCCGCCAGGGCCTGCTCAGCGTCTATGACGCGCCCCTGAACCGGATGCTCCCCTTCCACACCCAGGCTGTGATGAACAACAACGGCTTCGTCCGCCTGCCGGAATCCCCCCGCCCCTTGCCGATTGACTTGCGCTACGTCGTGCTCATCGTCAAGGAAAACCGCACGTACGATGAAGTCTTCGGCGATGTCACGCAGGACTCTGCCGGTCCCTTGCGCTCCGCGCCCGAACTGGCGCGCTTCGGCCGCCGCGGCTGGGTGCAGCCCGACAAAGACTCCCTCCGCACCCGCCTGGAAAAGCAGTTCTACAACATCACTCCCAACCACCACGCCCTCCTCCAGCGCGGCGCCTTCAGCGACAACTTCTACGCCGACAGCGAGGTCAGCGTCGATGGCCACCACTGGCTCGCCGGCTCCTACCCCAACGCCTGGACCGAGTCCTCCCTGATGGCTTCCTATGGCGGCCAGAAGGACTTCCGCTTTCCCACCACCGCGCCCGGGCGCCTCCAATTCGCCCAGAGCAATTCGAGCCTCCATCCCGAGGAGCAGCTCGAAGCCGGCGCGCTGTGGCACCACCTCGAGCGCCATGGCATCTCATTCCGCAACT
Organism: Arcobacter sp.; assembly: GCA_020723085.1. GTDB lineage: Bacteria > Acidobacteriota > Terriglobia > Bryobacterales > Bryobacteraceae > JANWVO01. The sequence goes on along the minus strand of DYJN01000053.1, from coordinate 3,958 downwards.
TCGGCGAAGGATTCGAGCTCGCCGGCGTCGTCGAGGAGCCCGGCGAGAAGCCCACCGGCGCCCGCTTCCTCACCAACGTTCCCATGCCGCTCCCGCTATGGAAGAATACCTCCCGCAATTATCCCCAATACAACACGAATATCCCCGACCAGTACCGCGCTGATGCCTTCATCCGCGAAATCGAAGAAATGTACATCAAGCCGGGCAGGGAACTGCCCCGCTTCATTTATATCCACCTGCCCAACGACCACCTCGCCCGCCCGCGCCCGGGCGACGGCTATCCGTTCCAGGCCTCTTTCATGGCCGATAACGACTATGCCCTCGGCCGCATCGTCGAGTTCCTGTCGAAGACGAAATGGTGGCGGAACATGGCTGTCCTCATCACGGAGGATGACGCTCAGGGCGGCGTCGACCACGTCGACAGCCACCGCACGCTGTTCATCGCCGCAGGGCCCTTCGCCCGCAGGAATTATGCTTCGCGCACCAACGCCAGCTTTCCTGCGCTGCTCAAGCTTATCTTCCGCATCTTCGGCCTGCCGCCCCTGAACCTGTTCGACGCCGCCGCCGCCGACCTTTCAGACTGTCTTTCCAGCATCCCCGATTACGCCCCCTTCGAGGCCATCCGCCCGGATCCGGAAATCTTCGATCCGGAGAACGCCAAAGATCCCGCCGATCCCGAGCCGCCGCCCCGCATGGACGACCCCGCCGTGCTGCAGCAGCAGCACCGCAGGCGGTAGCCGCTATTGCCGCGGCGACGGATCGGGCTGGAGAAATTCATGCTCCACCCAGCCTGTCTGTCCTTCCCGCGGCCCTTCCAGCACCTGCACCTGCCGGCGGCTGACGGACTCCGCCAGGACCTTGACCCGTGTGCCAGCCTCCACGGCGAAGGCTGTCCCATTGTCCGCGCAGGCTTTAAGAAAATCCTCTTCCTTGTCCGCCACCGCCGTCTGGATCTTGTAGCAGTCGTTCCTGTTGCGGGCCAGCCATACCTGCCCTCCCACCGTCGTCGCCAGAACCGCCGCGTCCCCCTTGTGGAGAATCCGGCTCGCCTTCGACTCCGGCTTCAGCCGCCACGCCTGCCCGACGGCGAAGAGAATGATGAAACCGCCGGCGATGACCAGGGCGTAAGGGAGCTTTCTCATCCTGGGCCTCCTTTCTTCCAGCTCGGCTTCCGCCTTTATTGTTGGGCCATGCATGCGGGAGTTCAAGGGGATTGATGTATACTGGAAATGGAACCCTGACGGTGGGCGAAAGCCCACTTTTTTGTTGGGGCAGGCCCCGGAAGAAAAATGCCGTCCGCCACCAGGGAAAGCATCGTCCAGAGGGTCGCCGGGATTGCGGAGCGCGCCGCCCGGCGCGAAGGGATCCTCGTGTGGGACGTCGAGCTTGCCGGCAGCGGGCGGCGGCGCGTGCTGCGCATCTATATCGACAAGGCGGGAGGCGTGACGCTGGAAGACTGTGAGCGCATCTCCCAGCAGGTGGGCGCTGTGCTGGACGCCGAGGACGTCGTGCCCGGCGAAAGCTATCAGCTTGAGGTCAGTTCGCCTGGCGTCGAGCGCAGGCTGAGCAAGCCCTCCCACTTCCTCCACTGCCTTGGCCGGAAAGCCCGCCTGCAACTGAAGGAGCCCGTCGGCGGACAGCGCCGCTGGGAGGGTGTGCTTCGGGGCATCGAGGAGGACTGCGTCGTCCTCGAGGCCATGACCGGTAACACCATCCGGATCCGGATGGAACTCATCGAAAAGGCGAATTTGCAGTTCGAGTGGTGAACCGCGAGGTTCGCCCGGGATTGCGGAGCAAGAGGAGCGAAACGCTTGGCTTCCATCAAAGAGTCGATCGAGATCCTGAGCAAGGAGAAGGGCATCGATCCGCGGATCGTGCTGGATGCGGTGAAAGACGCCATGCTGGTGGCTGCCCGGAAGCAGTTCAAAGGCGGCGAGGAGCTGGCAGCCGATCTCGACGAGCGCACCGGCAACATCGTGCTCTATGCGCTGAAGACGGTCGTGGAAAGCGTCTCCAACCCGGCGCTGGAAATCGGGCTGGCGGAGGCGAAAAAGCTCGACCCTGAAGCCGCTGTCGGCGCCCAGGTGCGCGTGCCCAAGCCCACCGAGGCTCTCGGCCGCATCTCGGCCCAGACCGCCAAGCAGGTCATCCTGCAGAAAGTCCGCGAGGCCGAGCGCGACAATATCTGCGCGGAATTCACCGACCGCGTCGGCGAACTCGTCAACTGCACCGTGAAACGCATGGAAGGCCCGGACCTCGTCGTCGAGATCGGCAAAGCCGAGGCCCGCCTGCCGAAAAAGGAGCAGAGCCGCCTGGAAAGCTTCAGCGTCGGCGAGCGCATCCGCTGCGTCATCAAAAGCGTCGAGAAGACCGGCAAGAACGCCGGCGTCATCGTCTCCCGCGCCGCCCCCGAACTCGTCATGCGCCTGTTCGAGCAGGAGGTGCCGGAAATCTACGACGGCACCGTGGTCATCCGCGCCTGCGCCCGCGAGGCTGGCGAGCGCACCAAGATCGCTGTGCTCAGCCACGACCGCGACGTCGACTGCGTCGGCGCCTGCGTCGGCATGAAAGGCATGCGCGTGCAGTCCATCATCCGCGAACTCCGCGGCGAGAAGATCGACATCATCGAGTACAGCGACGACCCTGTCCAGTTCGCCACCCACGCCCTCAGCCCGGCCCGCATCTCCCGCGTCTCGGTCCTCGACTCCAACGAGAAGTATATGGAAGTCATCGTCGATGACACCCAGCTCTCGCTCGCCATCGGCAAGAAGGGCCAGAATGTCCGCCTCGCCGCCAAGCTTCTCGGCTGGCGCATCGACATCAAGACCGAAGAGGAAAAGCGCCGCGAGGTCGAAGCCGGCATGGCCGCCATGGCCATCGGCACGCCCCTCAGCGTGCTGCTCGATTACGGCCTGCAGGACCAGGTGATTGGAAAGCTGCTGGCCGGCGGCGTCGGCTCAGTGGAAAAATTGGGCTCCATGACGCCGGAAGAGCTGCTGGAAATCGACGGAATTACCGAAGAATTTATCCAGGAAATCGGCAATTCCGTCAACGCTTATTACCAGCATCTCGAAGCCGCTCAGACGCCCGCCGCGCCTGCGCCGGAGCCGCAGGCCGCGCAGGCGCAGGATCTCCCCTCCGGCGGCCGCGCCCCGGATTCCTCCGCCGCCGGCGCGCAGCCGGCTGAGTCCGCCGGGCAAGACGCCGCCGCGGAAGAAATTCCCGCCGGTGAATCTGATACGATAAAATCCACGGGTCTAGCGGAAGAAGAACCAGCCGGACAGTGACGAAGCCAGGGTACGTAAGGAGCCGATTGCCAGTCCTGCGCGGCGGGGCGGCGCACTGAGTATGAGTAAGATTCGCATCAACGAGCTGGCCCGCGAGCTGGAAGTCAAGCCCGGCGTCATCCTCGAACTGCTGCCGCGGATCGGCATCACCGAGAAGAAGACCCACTCCAGCTCGATCGATGAAGAAGCCGCCAACAAGGTCAGGGAGCTCGTTCTTGGCGCCGCACCGGCGGCATCCGCGCCCGCTCAGCCTGAGTCCTCTGCCGAGGTTCCTCCGCCGCCGCCTCCAGCCGAGCCGGTTCCGGTCCTCGCGGCGGAGGCGCCTGCGCCGCCGGCTGAGCCTGCGGCGAACACCCAGCCTCCGCCGGCGGCCGCGAAGCCGCCAGCCGGGCAGCCCCAGCCGGCCGCCCCTCCGGCTCCTCCATCCGCCACGGCCCGGCGAGCCGCCGTTCCCAGCATCCCCGTTCCTCCGGTGAAGGGCGCTCCGGCCCGTCCCGCAATTGCCCCCACGCCGCACGTGCCTCCTATTCCAGTTCCCCCGAAAACCGTTCAGCCGGCGCATCCGCCGATAGAAAAGCGCGCGGCGCCTCCCATCCCGCGGCCACCCGTCATCCCTTTGCCGCCCCCCGCTCCCGCTGCTCCGGCAGCCGCCAGGGAGAAGCCGGGCGCTC
>DYJN01000126.1 GCA_020723085.1 Arcobacter sp. | reverse complement strand
CTTTTGCGGCGTCAAAACCGCCGAATCTGCTGCTCTTTTAAACCGCCGTCAACATCAGCCGCGCCAGCGCCGCGCCGCCCTCCCCCGAGTTGTTCGAGAAAACGGTCGCAAACCGCTTGTCCTGCGCCCCGCCCACAGCGCCGCCTTGCCCAGCCGCGAGTGCCCCGCCACCGCGATCCTGTCCCCACCCACCGCCGGTTCCGTCTCCAGGAAATCCACCATCTGGCTCAGCCTCCATGCCCACGCCCCCGGCGCGGCAAGCCGCGAAGCGGAAGCCGTTGTGGACAGAAGGGACTGGCGCCTGTGGATCCCTGAGACGTCTCCACCTGCGACAGTGTCGCCGAGGTTGTCTGGCTGCCAGCCTTCCGGCGGCAAGCCTGCCGCCTCCGTGGCGGGGGCGCCAGCCACAAACGCGGCGCTTCTGTTGAGCCTCCGCTGGCATCGAGAGCTGGACTTTGCATGTTTGACTTACATAGAGGCGCAATGTATGATGCTTCGATGTATGGACGTCAATAAAGACCTGGTTGCGGCTTCCGCCACGCCGCTCGTGCTCGGCATCCTTGCCGAAGGAGAAAGCTACGGCTACGCGATCATCAAGCGGGTGGTCGAGTTGTCTGGAGGGCAACTCAAATGGACCGATGGAATGCTCTATCCGGTGCTGCACCGGCTGGAGCGTCAGGGCCTTGTGGCGTCGAAGTGGTCCATGTCCGAGAACGGCCGCAGGCGCAAATACTACCGGATCACGCAAAAGGGCCGGGCACAGCTGGAAGCCCAGCGGAAGCAGTGGCAGCTGGTGGACGGCACTTTGCGGATGGTCTGGATGAGGGGGTGCACGGCATGACCAGCTTCCCGGATCAACCGCTCGAGGAGCAGATCGCACAGTGGCGGGCGTACCTGCGGCGCCGCCGGGTCCTGCATGGCGCCGACGTCGAAGAGCTCGAGGCACATCTGCGGGACCAGTTGGCGGCGCTCAGTGAGGCCGGTCTGACAGCCGAAGAGGCGTTCCTCGTCGCCGTCCGGCGCATGGGCAGCCTCGACGCGCTGTCACGGGAGTACGCGCAGGTGCACTCCGAGCGGCTGTGGAAGCAGCTGGTGATGACGCCCGAAGCTGAGAAGTCGGCCAGCAGTGGACGCAGGGAGATTTACGTTGTCCTTTGCTTGGCCGCGGCTGCGGCGATCGCCGTGAAGGTGCCGGCGCTGTTCGGAATCCAGCTCCTCCCGGACACGGAGGTCCCGCCGTTCTACTTCCGCAACGCCGCTCTTTTCGTTTTTCCGCTCCTTGCGATTTACTTTCTGTGGAAGCGCGGATGGGAGGCTGGCAGGAGCCTCTGGCTCGCGCTGCCCTTTGTGGCCGCGGCCGTGTTCGCCAACGTGTATCCGTGGGGCGCCGCCGCCGTCGATAACGCGCCCAAGGGCAGCGACACCGAAGTGCTGACCATCCTGCACCTGCCGATCGCGCTCTGGTTGGCCGTCGGCTTCGCGTACGTGCGCGGCCGCTGGTTCGGCAACGGCGGACGAATGGATTTCGTCCGGTTTTCGGGAGAACTGGTCATCTATTACGTGCTCGTGGCGCTCGGAGGGGCCGTTTTCACCGGCTTCACGATCATGATGTTCCAGGCCATCGGGATGAACGCCGCGTGGTTCGTTGCCGGCTGGCTGCTCCCGTGCGGCGCGGCGGGAGCGGTCATCGTCGCTTCGTGGCTCGTGGAGGCGAAGCAGAGTGTCATCGAGAACATGGCGCCGGTGCTGACCAGGCTGTTTACGCCGCTGTTCACGGTCCTGCTGCTGGCGTTCCTGGCCACCATGATCTGGACCGGCAACCCCATCAACGTGAAGCGGGAAGTGCTCATCGGGTTCGACCTGCTCCTGGTCCTGGTCGTCGGCCTGGTGCTCTATGCGGTCTCCGCGCGCGATCCGCAGGCGCCGCCAAACTTTTTCGACGCCCTGCAACTGCTGCTTGTGGCCAGCGCGCTCGCGGTCGACGGAGTGGCCCTGGCGGCGATCACAGCCCGCATCTCCGAGTTCGGCTTCACCCCCAATCGAGTGGCGGCCCTCGCCGAGAACCTCATTCTGCTCGTCAATCTGGTGTGGTCGGCGTGGCTCTATGCGCGCTTCTTGCGGAACCGCGGCTCGTTTGCCGCGTTGGAACGTTGGCAGGTCGCCTATTTGCCGGTGTACTCGGCATGGGCGGCATTGGTGGTCGTTTTCTTCCCGCCCTTGTTCGGCTACCGCTGAAGGCCCGGCAGCCCCGGCGCCGGCCGGTGTTCTTGCATGAGGCGACCGTGTACGTCCGCGTTGCCGGCGCAGGGCTGGCAGTGACCGCGTCTGGCGTAATGCTCCGGTATCTCCGTCCGGACGGGGGCTTCCACAGCAAATCCCATCAGGGAATCGAGGGCACGTGCGGGCGTGAGTCTGTCCGAAGACCCGCCGGACTTCCGGCGGCGGCCATTGCGCGGGAACTCGAATCGTGTTTGCCAGGAAGCCACTGTCCCTAACGGCGGCTTCCAGCCACCCCCTGTTCCGACGCCATCGCTGTCTGGCGCCGCGCGATCACCCAAACATTCGCCAGGATTTCCGTTTCGGCCCGGTTCTCCGGTTGGGAATGCCTCCGGGCGGGCCACGCGCTGAACCATCATGGTTCGGTTCATTGCCCTCTCTGAACCCGTCAACCTCTCCGTTTTCTCCGTTGACAGGCCCCGTTTTGCAGACACGCCGGTCGGACATTTTCGAACTCGGTTGAGCTTCTGTTGACAGCCACAGCCGGCGCGCCATGCCTGAAAGCGAAAGCCTTTGCGAGCCCGCGGCGTGGCACGCGGGAGTTTCTGCGGCTGCGTGGACCTCATGTGTCCTTGTGCAAGGATTGAGGCCGGGATCAGCAGAAAGGCGCCTGGCGCCAGAATGGGGGACACCACTCCGGGAAGTCCGCCATTCCCCAAAAAGGAGCAGCGAAGACCTGGTTTGACAGGTGCTGCGGCGAGGCGCCGTCCTGCGGACGGAATCGGGTGGATGCCGCAAGGCGGGGCCAGATTCTGTAAGATAAGCCTGATTGCCGGAGCTCTGGATCCGGCGTAACCAGCAGGCGCCGCCGCCAGCTGAACTCACCCCGTCGAGACCAGAGGCAGCACGGGATTCCCATCATGCCGACTCCGGTTGGCATGGAGGATTGCATGCAAGCGCTCACAGAAACGGACGCGCCCGGGCGCGGCGGAGCCGACGCAGCTCAAATCCTCCACTGCCGCTCCCTGTCCGCCGCGTCGCCGAGTCCGGCGGCGCACAGTTCGCCATCCCGGCTCCGGCTTGGGTGCAGCCGCTTGCGTCTCGCCGCGCCGCACGGTCAACGTGCGGCAACCGCGGCAATTTCATGCCATCAGGAGGCCTGCCGTCCATGAGAAAGAAGAGGTCCGCACCGCTTCCCTGCCAGAATCCGCAGCTTGCGCCGGAACGGCGCGCCAGGGATCTGCTGTCGCGCATGACGCTCCGGGAGAAAGCGGCGCAGATGATGTGCGTGTGGCGCCGGAAGGCGGAGCTTCTCGTCGACGGCGATGGGCGGTTCGATGAGAGAAAAGCCCGCGCCGCTTTCTTCCGTAGAGACGGGCTGGGGCAGGTCGGGCGCCCGAGTGACGCCGGAGGCGGGCTCGGTCCGCGGGCGATGGCGGAACTGACGAACGCCATCCAGAAATTCTTTGTCGAAAACTCGCGGCTGGGCATCCCGGTGATCTTCCACGAGGAGTGCCTGCACGGGCACGCGGCGATCGGGGGGACGAGCTTCCCGCAGCCGATCGGGCTGGCGGCGACGTTCGATCCCCCGCTGGTGGAGTCGCTCTACGCCATGACGGCGCGGGAGACGCGGCTGCGTGGCGCGCATCAGGCGCTGACGCCGGTGCTCGATGTGGTGCGCGATCCGCGCTGGGGGCGCGTCGAAGAGACCTTCGGCGAGGATCCGTACCTCGTATCGCGAATGGGCGTGGCGGCGGTGCGCGGCTTTCAGGGAGACGGGACGTTCCGAGACG
>DYJN01000125.1 GCA_020723085.1 Arcobacter sp. | reverse complement strand
CCCTGAAGATTTCGTTCGTTCATTCCCTGCGCAGCAGGAAAGCCTGACAAGGAGAGAAAACAATGTCGACTGAACTTGTTCACATCGAGACGCCGCGCGCCCTGGCGGCGCTGGACGGCAGCCTGGATTCGATCCACGAGGCCATCGCCACCAACATCTCGGGCGGCGGCATCTCGGATTTCGATCTGCCCCGAGTGAAGATCTCGGGCGGGACGAGCCCGCGCTGGATCGTGCCGACGCTGGAGGGCGAAGAGACGCTGGCGCGCCTGGACGGCGTCATCGTCTACTCGCGTGACACGCGCGTCTACTACAAGCTTGCCTTCGGCAAGTCGAGCGGCAAGCAGCCGCCCGATTGCTCGTCCTCGGACGGCATCACGGGCCAGGGCAAGCCGGGAGGGGATTGCTCCAGGTGCCCGCTGGCCGAATATGGCAGTGCGGAGGAGGGCTCGGGGCAGGCCTGCAAGCAGGTGAAGCAGCTCTTCATCCTGCGCGGCGACCTGCTCCTGCCGGAAGTTGTCTCGCTTCCGCCGACCAGCCTCAAGGGCGCGCGGCAGTTCTTCCTGAAGCTCACCACGCAGGGCATCCCCTACTACCAGGCTTTGGTGGGCATCGAGCTCGAGAAGGCTCAGAACGCCGCCGGCATCCAGTACGGCAAGGCGCATCTCAAGTTCGTCCGGAAGCTCACGCCCGACGAAGCCGCCCGCGCGCAGCAGTACCACCAGCTTTGCCGGACCCTCGCCGAGCGCGTGCCCACCGGCCTCGATCCCGAAGTGCGCGACCAAGGCGCTGAACAGGCGCCGTTCTAAAGCGGGGGACGCCATGTTGATCGGCGCACTGCTTCTCATCGCATTCACGCTCTGGTTCGTGCACTGGGTGACGAACCCGGAGCGCCGCTCGCTCACCCTCATGGCGGCCCGCCTGCTCCGGCGCGCGGGCCGCTGGCTCTGGGCTGCAGGCGAAGGCCTCGAGTACGGATTCTTGCATAGCCAGCGGGTCCGCCAACAGATTTTCCTCGACCTGGATGCGCGGTCATGAAGGGCGCGGACCGCGATGGGCGCCCCCTTCGCAGGCTGTTCTGGAAGACCGATGGGCCTTCGCCCGAGAAGTTTCCCTCGCTCACGGAGGCGGGCCGATGACGCCGCGCAGTACGAAGTGCAAGAAACCGGCGGCACGCGAGTCGGCTCTGGTGGGTGCGATCGTAGAAGCGCTCCGTGCCGTGCCGGGCTTGATCGTCCGCAAGCGGCACGGCACGGCGTGGGGCGTTGCGGGCGATCCCGACCTGACCGGCTGCTACCGCGGCCGTCACTTCGAACTCGAAGTCAAGACGCCAGCGGGCGCGCTCACCCGCCTTCAGAAAGCGCGCCTGGCCGAGTGGTCGCGGGCGGGATCCATAACGGCCGTGGTGCGCAGCGTGGATGAGGCGCTGGCGGCGCTCGGAATCGAGGACGGCACGTAGGGATGACGACGCCCACCTACAGCCTTGCGGCCTGGCGCAAGTATCGCGAGGAGCAAGCGCAGCCCAAGCAGGCGTCGCCGAGGGAAGTAACGCTCGCCGACGTCCCCGCAGATGCCGAGATGGACGAAGGGATCTTCATCGGCTTCTGGAACGGCGAGCGGTTCGTGTCCTGGGAGAACTGGGTCGCCACGGCGCCGATCATCCGGACCGAATCAGCCCCTGCCTTGCCCGAAGATGCACGCCTGGTGACGGCCGTCTGCGGCAACACGCGCGTCTGGCTCGCCCGCGACGGCGACCGCTGGCTGATGTACGCAGGCTCGCGCCACTCAAGGCGCAGAGACTTCGCCTCGCCGTATCTCGCGCACGCTGTGCGCACGGCCGAGGCCTGGTACGGGCCGCCCGCAGGCGGCTGGCAAGTGGAGCGTGAATGATGACGCCGCACGAATTCCTCTCTCTTCTCTGGTCCGACAAGCCCTCCGACCTCTACCTCCTCATTTGGACTCTTCAGGACAAACGCTCACGGTGGTTCCGGAACATCGAGGAGGCGGCCGCCGCCGTGGCGCAGACACCTAAGGATGTCTACGTCGGCGTCGGCCTCTCCCCCCGCGACTACGGTCCGTCACGCCGCTGCCCATCGGAGGAGATCGCCTGCATCGCCGGCCTTTGGGCGGACTTCGATCTCCAATCGGAAGCTCACAAGAAGGCACTGCCCGCGACGATTCCGGACGCGCTCTCGATCATTCCCGCGGGGATGCCACCAACCATCGTCGTCGCCACCGGCAATGGCGCCCATGCCTGGTGGCTCTTCAAGGAACCCTTCGTCTTTGAGAACGATCAAGAGCGCAGGGACGCTGCGCGCCTCATCACGCGCTGGCATACTCTGCTCCGGCTCAACGCCGCTGCGCGTGGTTGGGCCTTTGACCGCCTTTCCGACCTCGCGCGCGTGCTCCGCATCCCGGGCACGATCAACGGCAAAGATTCAGCCAACCCAAAAGAGGTGACCGTCGACCGCTTCACGGACCGGCGCTACAACTTCTCCGATTTCGAAGAGGTGCTCGATGAAGCCGCGGTCCCCGATCCGGAGACAGCGGAACGAGCTGCGCGGGAGTGGGCGGAGCGCTTCGAGGACAAACCGCTGGTCATCGATCCGGCGGCGCGGATCCCTCAAGAGATGCTCGATGGCTGGATGGCGCAGGACATGCGGTTTCGAAACACATGGCTCCGGCAGAGACACGATCTCAAAGACCAGAGCCAGAGCGGTTACGACCTGGCGCTTGCGGACTTCGGCGTGGAGGCGGGGCTGACCGAACAGCAGATCGTGGACTTGATCGTCCACCACCGCAGCCTTTACGCGCAGAAGCAGCGCACCCGCATCGATTACTTCCAGAGAACCATTGCAAAGGCGTACCGTCAGGGCCCCACCACAGAGACGCCCCAGGCTGCTCCGGACGCGCCAGAGGATCGTCCCGCCGGCGGCGGCAACGCCATGCCCGGTCCTGAACTCAGCAAGGCTCTTCGCTGCGAACAGATCTCGCGCGTGCTCGGCGTCCGCATCGTGCGCCTGTTGAAGATCACCGGCAAGGAGCCGGCCTATCACATGGAGCTCGAAGACGCGAAGATCGAGTTCCCGAACGTCGGCAAGCTCATCTCGCAGGAGGCCGTGCGCGTCGCCATTGCGGCGGCTGTGGGAAAACTTATCCCGAGAATCAAGCCCAAGCACTGGGAGCAGCTTGCTCAAATTATGCTCGACGCCTGCATCGTCGAGCAGGGCAGCGTCGAGATGGAGTGGGAAGGCGCCGCCCGCACCTACGTCGCACAGTACCTCGCCGAGACTGCCTTCATCGAGTCCATCGATGGCCAGACGGTTCAGAACCAGAGGAAGCCGATGGTCATCGACGGCCAAATCGCCATCAACGCCAGCGACCTCCAGATCTACGTCAACAAGACAACGTTCCAGAACCTTTCGGTCAAGGCCATCGCTTCCATGCTTTCTGTCATGGGCGGCAAGCAGATGCGCGTGCGCGGCCAACGATTCCGCGAGCAAAGCCGGTGGCTGCTGCCGCTCGATGAGTTTGACCCGAGTGAGTACGCGGCGCGCGGCCAGGGGGAGAGCCATGCTGGCGAATGACGCGGCGACGGGCGCAATCGAGGGCATTGGCGAGCAGGATCATTCCGTCACTGCCGAGTACCGCATCTTCGGGCCGCCGGGCGCGGGCAAGACAACGAATCTCACGCGCCAGATCCGGCGCGCGGTGGAGCGATTCGGCCCGGATTCGGTCCTCATCACCAGTTTTTCGCGCGCGGCCGCGGCGGAACTCGCCGGCCGGGATCTTCCTGTCGATCCGGCGCGGGTCGGCACGTTGCACTCGCACTGCTATCACGCTCTTGGCGGGCCGAGGATCGCCGAGGCGAACGTCGAAGATTGGAACAAGGAGAATCCGCATCTTCAGATCACGCCTGTGAAGAAGCAAGGCAGGCTCGACGGGGAGGAGTCCCTGGGAGAAGACGACGGGGGAATCGGGAAAGACGGCGACCTGCTCCTCGAACAGTTGAACCGATGGCGCGG
>DYJN01000052.1:17846-24775 GCA_020723085.1 Arcobacter sp. | reverse complement strand
CGCCGCCTGCGAAGCCGTATGCTAGATTTGAAAGGTTAGGCTCTCGCTTGAGGTAGTCCGCGTGCAGGTCTTTCTTCAGGGCAAGCTGCTGGGGATTGAACCGTTCCTCCACGGCACGCGCGGCGGGTTTGCCGCGCTCGCAGGACGGTGCCTGTATGTTTCCCTGCTGATGGAAGCGCTGCCGCGGGTGCTGCTGGACCGGCTGGGGCTGGCGCATGAGCTGCTGGGTTCGTGCGGCGGGGGGCAGTTCCTCACCGTGCTGCCGCAGGAGAGCCTGGATGAGGCCAATGCGTTTCTGGTGGATGCCACGCGGCGGTTGTCGGCGTTCTCGTGCGGCGAGCTGCGGCTGGCGTGGTCGAGCACGGAGAACCTGGGGGCATGGAGCGACATCCGCAAGCGCCTGGACACGGGATTCAGGAAGTGGCGCGGGCTGAACGCGCTTGAGCCGGCGGGCTTGTTCGAACCGTTCGAGGACTCGGCCGACGACGCGTATTACGAGCGCCTGTACCTGGGGCTGCCGGGCACGGCTGCGGCGGTCTGGGATCCAGAGTCCGAAGGCATGCTGAAGCAGGAAGGCGAGCCGCACTGGCTGGCCACGCATTGCGCGCAGATGCCAGGCGGCTGGCCGGCGGGCGTGGAAGAGCTGGCGGCGCGGGCGCGGGGGCGCAAGACGTGGGGCGTGCTGCGCGGCGACGCCGATCAGTTCCAGGCGCGGCTCCAGAAGGCCGAGACCGTGGAAGAGTTCATCCAGCTTTCGGTCTTCTACAAGCAGTTCTTCCTGGGCGAAGTGCAGACGCTGTGCGGGCAGCCGGAATTCCGGGACAAGACCACGGTGCTGTACACGGGCGGCGATGAATTCGCCATCGCGGGCAGTTGGGACGCGCTGCTGCCGTTTGCCCAGGCAATCGAGCGCGTGTTCCGGCGTTCGAGCGAGGAACTGCTGAAGGATTTTCCAGGCGTCGAAGGCAAGACTCTTTCGATGGGGATCGCGCTGGCGCCCGCTCCGGAAACGGAGCCGCTGGCCGTGTACCGCGAAGCGGGCCGGCAGATGGAGGCGGCAAAGTGCCTGGGGCGGGATTCGGTGGCGGTTTTCGGGAAGGTGCTCGACTGGAAGCAGCTTTCCGAGGCAGCCGAACTGAAGGATGTGATGGTGCGGATGGTGGACCGATATCATTGCTCGCCGCAATTCCTGGGCGAGCTCGGCGCATTTTACCGGGAGACCGACAGAGTGCTGCCGGCCAAGAACGCGCGGCGGCTGCTGGAGACGCAGCAGCGGCCGTGGCGGCTTCACCGGCGGCTGAACCGTGTTCTGGACGGGCCCGAGCGCAACCGGGAATTCGAGAAGGCCCGGCAGACGGTGCTGGCGGCGTTCCTGACGCGCGGCCAGGCGCAGCTGAAACTGAAACCCTCCGGCCGGGTGGCGCTCGAATGGGCCCGGATGACGGAAGAGGCCGAATCAGCATGAACGAACAGGAAACACGACAGACCCCGCAGGAAGCCGCGGAAAGCGCCGCGGCTGCGGCAGAGGCGAAGGCTCCGCAGGCAGCGGAAGCCACGGCGTCGGCGCAGCCGGCCATGGCGGAGGCCGCCGTGCCTGAAGAAGCTCCGGTTGCCGTGGAACAGGAGGCGCCGGCGCTAGCCCCGGAAGCAGTCAAACCCGCGGCGGAAGCGGCCCCGCGCGCCAAAGGCGCCCCGCCCGCCCCGCGGCCGCCGCAGGAGGGCCGCCCTGCCCGGGGTCCCCGGCAGGCGCCCCCGGAAAAGGGCCAGCGCAAGGCGGGGCCGGAACGCAACGACCGCGCCGAACGCAAAGGGCCGCGTGAAGCGGGCCGCGCCGAGAGGCGCGGCGGGCCGGAAGGGCCGCTTGAAATCGAGATCGACAAGCTGATCGCCGACAGCCTGTATCTGGACAACCAGGCGCACGCGATTGTGGCGCGGATGCGCGATATGGACTCGGGCACGCGCAGCCAGTTGCGCCGGCTGTTCAGCGCTGTGCGGCGGGCGTGCCGGACGGAAGAGGCTGACCGGCAGCACGCGTTCGTGATGCTGCGGGCGCGGCTGGCCTATACGATCGCGCGTCATCAGCTGCGGAGCCTGGATCCGCTGGAGAAACTGCTGCTCCAGGTGACGCGGAAGAACGACGCCCGGGGCTACGAGCGCTTCCGCGACCTGTTTGAAGCCATCGTCGCCTACAACGAATAACGAATATCGACCGGAGATCGCGGAGAGACCCATGAGTTCACACACCGCTTCCACCAAGCTGGGCCTGATCGGCAAGCTGCTGTTCGACGGGGAGATGATCTGCGAGACGGGGCTCCATATCGGCGCGGGCAAGGGCTCGCTGGACCTCGGCGGCGCGGACAATCCGGTGGTGAAAGACGCCTTCGGCCGGCCCTATGTGCCGGGCAGTTCGCTGCGCGGCCGCATTCGCAGCCTGCTGGAGCAGGCGGCGGGGCTCGTGGGTCCGGAGGATCTGGTGTACCTGTCGCGGAGGCGCGGCCAGGAAGTGCGGATCCATCAGAGCGACGATCCGGGCGACGAGATCTGCCTGCTGTTCGGGCGCAATCCGGGCAGGATGGAGCGCGTCTCAGGAGAGGCGCTGGAGCCGTCGGCGGCCACGCCGGCGCGGCTGACGGTCTATGACGCGATGCTGGAGCTCGACTCGATCACGCCGCAGATGCGCGAAAACCTGGATGACGAGCTGACCGAAGTGAAGAGCGAGAACGCGATCGACCGCGTGACGGCGCAGTCGAATGCGCGCACGCTGGAGCGTGTTCCAGCGGGAGCGAGGTTCCGCGTGCGGATGGTGCTCGACATCCTCTGCCCCGAGGACCGCGAGCTGGTGGCGAAGCTGCTGGAGGGGCTGCGCCTGCTGGAAGACGACGCGCTGGGCGGAGGCGGCTCGCGGGGCAGCGGGCGGGTGCGGTTCGGCAACTGGAAAGTCTGCTGGCGCAGCCGCGGCTATTACGCCGGCGCGGCAGGCGAAGAGGTCCTCGTGGAGAGAGCGGAAACGACCGCGGATCTGCAGGCCGCAAGCCGAGAATTTGCAGAGAAGCTGAGCTGACCGGGACCGCCGCATGAACCCTGCGCTGCTAGTCCGCATCCGGCCATCCACTCCGTGGCGCCTGGGCCCGGAAACGGGATTGCCGTCCGAGGCCGCGGCCGTTCTGCACAGCGACGCGGTGTACTCGGCCGTGACAACGGCGTTGGAGCCGCTCGGCTGGATGGAAGAGTGGCTGGAGGCGACTGCCGATCCGTTCCGCGAACCGGCCGTGCGGTTCACCTCGGCCTTCCCCTGGCAGCGGAGCCTGCTCTATGCGCCGCCGCCGCGCGGGATTTGGCCGCCGGAGGGCGTCTCCGGGCGGGCGCGGTGGAAAGGCGCGGAGATGATCCCCACGCAACTGGCCGGAGCGTTGCTGCGGGGCGAGCGGTTCGACGAACAAGCCTGGGAGGTGGATGGCTGGTGTGGGTGCCTGATCCCCGCCAACGGCCGCGCCGCGACAGGCCCGTTCCGGTTCTTGACCCGCTCGTGCGCGGCTGTGGACCGGGCGACGGGCGGGCAGGCGCTGCCGTATACGACTGCATGCGTGCAGTTCGCGCCGGCTTCGGGATTGTGGTGCGCGGCGCAGTTCGCTACGCAGACCGCCTATGCGGTGTGGGGACCGCGGATCCAGGCGGCGTTCCGGCTGCTGGCCGATTCGGGCATTGGCGGGCTGCGGTCGCGCGGATTCGGCCGGGCGAGGCATGTGGACTTCCAGGCAGGGCTGCTGGAGGACCTTCTGTTCGGTCCGGCAGGCGCGCCGCGCCGGGGGCGAGGCTGGTGGCTGCTGTCGGTGGCGTCGCCGGCGCCCGAAGATCCGATCCTGTGGGATGAGGGCGATTATCAATTGGTGCAGCGAGGCGGGCGGGTCGGCAGCCTGACCGGCGGCGGCGCGCGCAAGCGCGTCAGCCGGATGCTGGCGGAAGGATCCGTGATCGTCAGCCCAAGGGCGCCTCGAGGAACGGTCGCGAACGTGGCGCCGGAGGGCTGTCCGCATCCGGTGATCCGCTCCGGCTGCGCTGTGGCGATTTCGATTCCATGGCCGGGGAACGCATGACTCGATACCGCCTCACCATCCTGACTCCGCTGCTGGCAGGCGACGGCCAAAGGCTGGCGCCCATCGACTACATGGTCTGGAAGGACCAGGTGAATGTGCTCGATCAGCGGCGCATTTTCCGCCTGCTCGCGCGCGGGCCGCGGCTGGAGACATATCTGTCGCAGATCCGGCGGGCTGAGAAGCTGGATTTCGCCTCCTGGGGCGGGTACGCGCAGAACTACGCCAGCCGGCGGATCCCTTTCGAGCACCCGTCGTCTGCGGCCTATTATGCCCGCGCCTCGGCCGAGCACCTGTTCATCCCCACCTTTGCCGCTTCCAGCGCAGGCGAAATCTATGTGCCGGGCAGCGCCATCAAGGGAGCGCTGCGGCGGGCGGTGGTGCTGGGCATGGCCGGCGAAGCGTCCTGGCGCACGCTGGGAGAGGCGCTCGCGGCAAGCGACCGCGCGCCGCGCCGTCCGGGGGCCATCCTCGAACAGCTGCTGCTGGGCGGTCCGAGCCAGGATTGGCTGCGCGGCCTGATGCTCTCCGACTCAGCCCCGCTGGCGCCGGGCGGCCGCACGCGCATCTACCTGCTGCGCACGGCTACGCTGGTGCAGCGCGCCGGGCGCGCCGAACTCGGCTGGAAGATGAGCCCGCGCGGGGCGGTGGAATTCCGGCGGCCGATGGACTCGACGCCGCACTTCGCCGAAATGGCGTCGCCGGGCGCCGTGTTCGAGGGCAGCGCGGGCGCGGCTGTGATTTCCAGCCAGGGGAAAGCGCGGCGCGCGCTTCGGTGGAGCGGCGGCGGTTTCGACTGGCGCCAGCTGCTCGCTGCGGCCAATGAGGCAGCCGCGCAGTTGCTGGCTTTGCAGCGGCGGTACGCCGAGGCCACTGGGCTGCGGGGCGTAGCCGAGTCAATGGCGCGGCTGGAACAGCGGCTGCATCAGATCCGGGAAGAAGGCAGGAGCTGCCTGCTGTGCCTGGGCTGGGGTACGGGACTCCTGGCCAAGTCGGCGAGCCTGGAAACCGGACGGGGCCCCTATCATGAGCTGCTCCGGCTGCTGCCGGTGTACCGGGAGCAGTTGCGGACGGGACTGCCCTTCCCCAAAACGAGGCAGGTGGTTTTCCTCCAGGACCAGCCGGCCACACTGGCTGGCTGGGCCGAGCTGGAACTGCACGGCTGAAACGGCTTTCGCCGGGACGGTGCTAGAATGGCAGCATCGGGCCGGACGCGGTTCTCCGGCTTGGACCCGGATCTGCCGGAGGAGCATGTACAACGCGTTTTTCGGATTTCGGGAAAATCCCTTCAATTTAAGCCCGGATCCTTCGTTTCTCTACCGAAGCCCGCAGCATGAAGAGGCCCTCGCAAATCTGATTTACGGCGTTCACGGCCGCAAGGGATTCATCGTGCTCACCGGCGAGGTGGGCACCGGCAAGACGACGCTGCTCGAGTGCCTCCGCGACGAACTGGACGCGCACGGCATCGAGTTCGCGTATCTGTTCAACTCCCGCATCAATCCGCAGCAGTTCTTCGAGATGATCGCCTACGATCTCAACCTGCAGTGCGACCGCAGGTCGAAGACGGAGGTGCTGTTCGCGCTGAACCACATGCTGATCGAGGAAGCCAACGCCGGCCGCACGACGGTTTTGATTGTCGATGAGGCGCACAATCTCGAATGGGACGTGCTCGAGGAAATCCGGCTGCTGACCAACCTGGAGAACCCGAAGCTCGGCAAGCTTCTCCAGATCATTCTTTCCGGGCAGCCGGAACTCGACCGCAAGCTGGAGGCGCCCGAATTGCGGCAGCTCAAGCAGCGCATCGTGCTGCGGTGCACGCTGGCGCCGCTCACGCTGGCGGAGACGACGGAGTACATCCGCACCCGCCTGCACCGGGCGGGCATGACGGAGATGAAAGTATTCCCGCCCGAGGTGCTGCGGGAAATTCATCTCCGCAGCCAGGGGATCCCCCGCATCGTCAATTCGCTCTGTGACAACCTGCTGCTGACCGCGTTCGCTCTCGAGACCAAAGTGACCAGCGTCGAGATGCTGGACGAAGTTTGTCTTGATATGCGCCTCTCATGGCCCGGCATGCCGCGTCATTTCCGGGCCAAGATCACTCCCTCTCAGGAACCCGCCTGGGGCCCTCCCTCCGAAGGCTGACCCGTCTCCCGACAGGCAGCCTCCGCGCCGGCCCGTGCTCCACAGTTCTCCCCAAGCCGGCCGCCCCTCCCGCCACCGGCGCGCCCGGACCAGACGCGCAGGGCAGTCGTCGAGTTCAGGTGGAAGCCTGAGATAGGACCGATATATTTCCCTGACTCAGAGGGTCGGATTTTTCCTAGACGTAGGTGGGGCGCCCAAGCCATAACCTTAGTTGTAAATCTTAGGCTTGACTAAGGGGAACACTTGTGTTCACCAAGGTTGAGTCATTCGGAAGGTGCATCGACATGAGGACAACAATTTTCGTGGTTGCCCTTGCTTGTGTGTTCATGCTGACGGCTTCTGCCGTTGTTTTGCCCTCGGGCAGCACAGTGGCCATCCGTCCCGGTCCGCCGCCGGATCCGCTGGGCTTCGACCCAGCCATCCGTCCCGGTCCGCCGCCGGATCCGCTGGGCTTCGACCCGGCCATCCGTCCCGGTCCGCCGCCGGATCCGCTGGGCTTCGACCCGGCCATCCGTCCCGGTCCGCCGCCGGATCCGCTGGGCTTCGACCCGGCCATCCGTCCCGGTCCGCCGCCGGATCCGCTGGGCTTCGACCCAGCCATCCGTCCCGGTCCGCCGCCGGATCCGCTGGGCTTCGACCCGGCCATCCGTCCCGGTCCGCCGCCGGATCCGCTGGGCTTCGACCCGGCCATCCGTC
>DYJN01000052.1:16372-17746 GCA_020723085.1 Arcobacter sp. | reverse complement strand
CCGCTGGGCTTCGACCCGGCCATCCGTCCCGGTCCGCCGCCGGATCCGCTGGGCTGACGAGTGGATAGGCTCACTGAGAAAACTCCAACTCAACGTGGATGGCCCGGAAACGGCGACGTTTTCGGGCCGTCGTTTTTTTGCGGCCTTCCCGCGTCGAGGCTTCGCGTCAGCCATGCACGCAAAAGCAGGGTCTGGACGCTCGTGGCGAGAAGGTGAGCGTGGCGTGCCCGTCATTCTGGCTGCCGACATTCGCGGAGTGACTTCAGAGCGATTGCTTGGAGCAGAATTGGCTCGTCTGGTATAGTGAAAAAAGCACGGCGCTATCGTCTAAGGGTTAGGACGGAGCCCTCTCAAGGCTCAAATACGGGTTCGAATCCCGTTAGCGCTACCAAGCCCCAGAGAGGCTGGCTCTCCCTGGCGGGTTGCCCGAAAGACCCTCCCCGGATCTTCCCGCCCGTGCTTGTTCAGTTCCCGGGTTCTACGCCAAAAACGGGGCACACCCCGGCTCCCAAGACAGTTTGCGCGCATAAGACCTTCACCCGCATTCTGTAGTTGTTGAAGTTACGGAAGCCGTAAGCTTGGCGGTTGATCGGTTCCATCTTGGTGTGGAAGCCTTCGGTCATGCTGTTGTTGCGGGTGAAGCGCCACATGAGTGCGATTTCGTTCTTCCAGTTGTACAACGTTTCTCCGAGTTGCATCAGTTGCGCCAGGCCGGACTCGCGCAACTGATGCACGGCCTTGAGGAAGCGCGCTGCCAGGGCTGGATGCCGGGAAAGCGCCGGCGGAGAGTCCGGCCGCACTCACGGCACTGGAATTTGCGGGCCTCGAGTTCGATCACCACATGGCGCAGTCCCCAGTCCTCGTGGTGCAGAGCGCGGTCGCAGCTGCCCTTGCTGCGCAACCGAAGGCAGCCACAGTGGGGGCATGACGCGGAGCACGAAAGCTGGGCGGTGCTGTGCTCCGTGCAGGAGACCGTGCGGCTGCTCGTGTTCCGGGATGAGACGGACCGACAACCAGAAACCTTGCATGGCGGGCTGTTGCGTGCCTGGATGCAGACGACAGGGGAGAATTCAGCGGGCTTTTCCTGGGCTATCACGGCAGCCGATGAGGCGGTGATCCGCCGCTACCACAGAGAGTTTGGCGGCTCTCCGCTGCCGCCGCTGGATCACGACGGGATTGAATCGCATTTTCTGGAGAAGGTTTCTGTGATTTTTGCAGGCACAACGGTCGGTGGCTGAGGCTTCCTGGAGCCGACTGAGCCGCCGGCGAAGCGGTGCAGAAGACAGCAGAGTGCGGCGAGCGATGGGCGCGGGGCGCCCGGCAACGAGCACTCGGAGCGGCGTGTCTTCATGGGCCGCTTCTTCCGGCCGCTGA
>DYJN01000052.1:0-16272 GCA_020723085.1 Arcobacter sp. | reverse complement strand
GCCGCTGACGCGGCCTTCAGGCGCGGCACACGATCCGGCACACGATGCGGCACACGATGCGGCACACGATGCGGCACACTGCGCGGCAGGCAGCCGCGGGCCGCTTCTTCCGGCCGCTGATGCGGCCTTCAGGCGCGGCACTCTACGCGGCACACTAGGGGCTCCTATCGGGTGCAGGCCGGGCGCTATACTCAAAGCATGCCGGCCCGGTGCCGGCTCTTTCTTTCATCCGTCCCATGCCCGAATTGAGCCTGCTCTGGCTGCGCGCGGCCGCCCTGCTGTATACGGCAGCGTTTTTCCACCCGGTGCTCATGCTGATGCGCCGCATGGACAGGCCTGCGGGCCTGTCGGCGGCCGCGTTCCGCGTGGCGGCGGTTCTGCATTTCGTGGCGGTGGTCGAACAGAGCGTTGCGCTGGGGCAGCTCGCCGCGAACAATTTCTTCGAGACCGCCTCGCTGTGCGCGCTGATTCTCGCCTGGGCCTACCTGTTCATCGACTGGCGCTACCACTTCGACGGGCTGTGCGTTTTCTTCTACCCGCTGGTGGCGGTGCTGGCATGGATCGCCGCCGCCGGAGTTCCATCGAGTTCCTGGCAGCAGCAGAACCTGCGTGGCGCGCTGCTGGCCGGCCACATCTTTCTGGTGCTGCTTGGCATCAGCGGGCTGCTGGTGTCGGCAACGGGGGCCGCATTTTACCTGTTGCAGGAGAGGAGGCTGAAACGGCGGCACGAGCAGGCGGGCTGGCTCTCGCGCCTGACTCCATCGAAGCTGCCTCCGCTGGAGACGCTCGACGGTCTGACCACGCGGGCCATGAATTTCGGATTCATTGCCCTGACGCTCTCGGTGGCAGTGGCCACGGTTTGGGCCTCCATGGAATTCGGCACGCGCTGGATCGGCAAGCCGGCCATCCTGATTTCCCTGGCCACCTGGGGCTTCTATCTGCTGATGGTGGTGTTGCGCACCTGGGCTGGCTGGCGCGGACGGCGGGCGGCACTCCTGTCGCTGGCGGTGCTGGGATTCGCGGCGCTGAGCTGGGCCGCGCACATCGGCCTGAGGCCGCTGCTGGAGCACTGACCCGACGCCATGCTGAATCTGCTGCTCACCGGGCTCAACCACAGGACGGCGCCGGTCGAAGTGCGCGAGCGGCTGGCGGTGAGCGCCGATCAGCTCCCCCGCGCGCTCGGCGCGCTGCGCGCCTGCCCTGGCGTGGACGAGGTGATGCTGCTGTCCACGTGCAACCGCGTCGAAGTGCTGGCGCAGAGCGGCTCGGACACCCCGCTGGAGCAACGGCCCCTCGTGGAGGCCCTGTGCCGCCTGCGCGGCCTCGATGCCGCCGCCCTGCTGCCCCACATCTACACGTACCGCGGCGAGGAGGCGCTGCGCCATCTGTTCCGCGTGGCTTCCAGCCTCGACTCGATGGTGCTCGGCGAGCCGCAGATCCTGGGCCAGCTCAAGGAGGCCCACGCCGCCGCCCGGCAGCATGGCGCCATTCAGACAGCCCTGGAGCCGGTGCTGGCGCGCGCCTTCGCCGTGGCCAAGCGGGTCCGCAATGAAACGGCGATCGGGCGGAACGCCGTCAGCGTTTCCTATGCCGCTGTCGACTTGGCCAGGCAAATCTTCGGCGACCTGCGCCCCCGCCAGGCGCTGCTGATCGGCGCGGGCAAGATGGCCGAGCTGGCGGCGAAGCACCTGCGGCGGGCCGGCTGCGGCCGCATCCACGTCACCAACCGCACGCGCGCGCGCGCCGAGCAGATGGCTGCGCTGGTCGAAGGCTCCGTGATCGATTACGAGACCTTCGGCGCGCGCCTCCACGAGATGGACATCGTGCTGGCCTCCTCCGGCGCTCCCGATTACATCTTGCGGAAGGACGACCTCAAGGCAGTGCTGCGCAAGCGGCAGAACCGGCCTGTGTTCCTGATCGACATCGCCGTGCCGCGCAACATCGACCCGGCGGTGGACGAGCTGGAAAACGCGTATCTTTACGACATCGACGACCTCGGCAGGGAGGTGGAGGCCAACCGGCAGGCGCGCCGGCGCGAGGCGGAGGAGGCCGAGCAGATCATCCAGGAAGAGGTGCAGCGGCTGCTGGAGCGCTTCCGGACGCGCGAGGTGGCGCCGGTGATCGTCAGCCTCCAGCAGAGGCTGGACGAACTGGCGCGGGAAGAGATGGAGCGCTGGCGCGGCAAGCTCGGCGCCGACGGCGAACGCGCCGAAGCTCTCGAGGCTTACACCCGCTCGCTGCTGAACAAGCTGGCGCACGGCCCCATCGTCGAAATCCGCCGCTCCGCCGCGCTGCCTGAGGGCGACCGCATTCTCGCCGTGATCCGGCGCATGTTCCGGCTGGAGGAATCGTGAAGCTCCGCATCGGCAGCCGCGGTTCTCAACTGGCGCTGTGGCAGGCGCGGCGCATCGCCGAGCGGCTCGCGGCGCTCGGCGTCGAGACGGAGATCGAGATCATCCGGACAACCGGGGACAAGATTACCGATGTGGGGCTGGCGCGGCTCGGCTCGAAGGGTCTTTTCACCAAAGAGATTGAGGAGGCGCTGCTCGAGGGCCGCATCGATCTGGCCGTGCATTCGCTCAAGGACCTGCCGGTGGAACTGCCGGCCGGCCTGGCGCTGGCTGCCGTCCCCGAGCGCGACTCGCCGCTGGACGCCGTCGTGGGAAAGCGGCTGGACGAGCTGCCCCAGGGCGCCTGCGTGGGCACCTCCAGCCTGCGCCGCGCCGCGCAGTTGCGGCGGCTGCGGCCGGATCTCCAGATCGAGGACATCCGCGGCAACCTCGACACCCGCCTGCGCAAGCTCGATGAGGGCCGGTATGATGCCATCCTGCTGGCATCGGCAGGACTGCGGCGGCTGGGCTGGGCGGCTCGCATCGCCGAGCTGCTCGAGCCGGAGCGGATGTGCCCGGCAGTGGGACAGGGCGCCCTGGCGGTGGAGACGCGCTCGGCGCCTGACCGCGCTTTCGCGGTCTGCGCCCAGCTGGACGACAAAGCCGCCCGTGCGGCTGTAGAGGCGGAGCGGGCGCTGCTGGGCGCTCTCGGCGGCGGTTGCCAGGTGCCGCTGGGAGCCTATGCCGAACTCCGCGAGGGCCGGCTCGTGCTGCGGGCGGTGGTGGCTGACCCCGCAAGTGCGGACGTGTTCGCGTGCGTCGAAGACGGACCGGCAGGCGAGCCGGAGGCGCTGGGTTGGCGCGCGGCGGAGAAGCTGCTTGCCGCGGGAGCGCGCCGCATCATCGCCGCTGTCAACCCGCACGCGCTGCCGCTTCTCGGGCAGACCATCGTCGTGACGCGGGCGCAGAAGCAGGCTGGGGCGCTTTCCCGGCGCCTGCGCGCCTTGGGCGCGGAGGTGATCGAGCTGCCGCTCATCGAATTCCAGCCTCTTGCGTTTGAGCCTCCCGAGTGGATGTCCTACGACTGGGCCATCTTCACTTCGGCCAATGGAGTCGAGTTCTTCTTCGAGCGTGTAGAGCCGCGCCCGGGGCCGAAGCTCTGCGCCATCGGTCCCGCGACGGCGTCGGCGCTGCGCGCGCGGGGGCTCGAGCCGGATGTGATCCCGCCCGAATTTGTCGCGGAGAGCGTCGTGGAGACTCTCCGGCAAGCCGGCATCTCCGGCAGCCGCGCCCTGCTCGCCCGCGCCGAGGAGGCGCGCGACGTGATCCCCGCCGAGCTGGCAAGGATGGGCGCGCGCGTCGATGTGCTGGCTGTGTACCGGACCGCCGCGCCGGCCGGAATCGAACAAAAAGCCCGGGAAGTGTTTGAAACAGTCCGGCCCGATTGGGTGACCTTGACCAGTTCCTCAACCGTGCGCCACCTGGTGCGCGCGGTGCCGCGAGAGCTGCTCGGCCGCGTCCAGATGGCCTCCATCGGACCCGTCACGTCGCGGACGGCGCGGGAAGCCGGCCTGGAGGTTGCGGTGGAGGCCGCCGAATATACGGTGGAGGGGCTGGTGCGGGCCCTGGCCGAATGGGCCCTGTCCCACCGGCAACCCTGACATGGTGGTGGAAGCGCGGGCTTCAAGCCGTTGACGAGGTCCAGTGTCCGGCTGAATGCGGACGCAGTGTTGAACCTGACGCTTCAGCTTCAAATCGGGCGGTCGTCGGGGAAGGCGGATGTGGAAGACCAGGCGCCGATGGTGCAGACCTCGCGCAGCAAAGTTTGCTGCACGTTCACGCAGCTCTCCGTGGGGCGTGGAGTGAAACAACGTCGTGGCCTTCCTGGCGGTCTACCGGGATCCGGCGAAAGCGCCGCAGGTGGCGGCGAACGGCTCGATCGTTCCGGGCACGGGCGATCCATACAACGGGCTGGTGCTGCCGGGCAGCGGGTTCCCGGAATCGGCCAGAGGGCGCGTGGCGGTGTATGACGATGCGGCCGTACGGGCGCTGTTCCGCGGCGTTCCGTCAAAGTTTCATCCGCTGAGGAGGAACAACCTGCAACCGCGGTTCAGCTTCGCCTGGGACGTGCTGGGCAACGGAAAGCTGGCCGTGCGCGGCGGCGCCGGCATCTTCCATTCCGTCACCGGCATCGCCTACTCCGGGTGGTATCTGGGAGCGCGGGCGCCGCTGACGCTGGCTTCGACCGTCACCAACGGTTTCGCCGATAATCCCGGCAGCGGCATTCTGAACACGACACAGTTCCCGATCAACGCCGGCGCGCTGCCGGGGGAGTACGAAATGCCGACGATGTACAACTACAGCTTCGGCATCCAGACCGTGGCGCCCTGGCAGACGCAGCTCGACATCAGTTATGTGGGAAATTCGGGGCGGCACCTGTCGTTTTCGCGCCCGCTGAACTTCCTGACGCCGGAACAGCAGGCGGCCAACCAGGGCACAGACCTGCGCCGGTTCTACCCGTACCGCGGCCTTGGCGCGATCTCGATCGTGGAACCTTCGGTGACGTCAAGTTATAACTCGCTGCAACTGGCGGCGCGGCGCCGGACCGGCCAGCTGACCTACGCCGTCTCTTACACGCTGGGCAAGATCATCGGCTTCGGCAACGAGGGCGTCGCCGGCGGCATGCAGAATCCGCTCAACCTGCGGGCGGAGCGCTCGGAGCTCGAAGAGAGCCGCCGCCACTGGCTGGTAATCAGCCACACGTGGGATCTGCCGTGGTACAGGAACCAGCGTGGCTGGCTGGGGCGCATCGCCGGCGGCTGGAGCGTTTCCGGCGTCTGGACCATCTCCACGGGGCGGTTGTTCGCACCGAGCCTGACGGGCGTCGCTCGCGGAGTGGCCACGCGTCCCAACGTTGTTGGCGACTGGTATCTGCCGCCGGAGCAGCGCTCGCTGTTCCGGTACTTCCGCACGGAGGCGTTCCAGCGTCCGCCGGACTGGACGTATGGCAACGCGGGCAAGTGGATCATCCGGGGACCCGGTTCGTACGATCTGAGCGCGTTCGCGCTGAAGGAGGTGCGGCTGCTCGAAAAGGTCCGCGTGCAGCTGCGCCTGGAGACGTTCAACGCGCTGAATCACATGAACCTGGAAAGCATCAACACGCAGCTCGGCAACCGCGCCTTCGGGCAGGTGTCCGGCGTGGGCGCGCCGCGGTACCTCCAGATCGGCGCGAAGCTGATGTGGGGATGCGATTCGGGCGGAGGCGCGCCACCGCATAGAACCCCCCGGCGGCGCGCCTTCCCCCGCGCTTTCCCGTGATAGCCTCGCTGCATGAGGACTCTCGTTGCTTGCCTGTTTTGGTTGTCCGCGCTTCAGGCGCAGAACTTCGCTGACCTCCGCCCGAGTCCGCAGCAGATTGGCTGGCAGGAGCTCGAAATCGGCGTTCTGGTGCATTTCGGCCCCAACACGTTCATGGACCGCGAGTGGGGCGACGGGAAGGCGGATCCGGCGGTGTTCGATCCGAAGCAGCTCGACGCCGAACAATGGGTGCGCGCGGCGAAGGCAGCCGGAGCAAAGTATCTCATCATGGTGGCCAAACACCATGACGGATTCTGCCTCTGGCCCTCGCGGCACACCGATTACAGCGTGAAGCGCAGCCCGTGGAAGCAG
This sequence comes from Arcobacter sp., assembly GCA_020723085.1. Classification (GTDB taxonomy): domain Bacteria; phylum Acidobacteriota; class Terriglobia; order Bryobacterales; family Bryobacteraceae; genus JANWVO01. Next base: position 10,273 of record DYJN01000052.1, on the reverse strand, counting down.
GGCAAGGGGGATGTGGTCGGCGAAGTGGAACAGGCGTGCCGCAAGCATGGGCTCCAGTTCGGCATCTACTTGTCGCCGTGGGACCGCCATGATCCCCGGTACGCCGACAACAGGAAATACGACGATTACTATGCAGCCCAGATGACGGAGCTGGCGACGCGCTACGGACCGCTGGTGGAGTTCTGGCTCGACGGCGCGGGCAGCGAAGGCCACGTCTACGACTTCGTGCGCTACGTGCGCACCATGCGCACTTACCAGCCCAACGCGCTCCTGTTCGCCAGCCTCGATTTCATGCCCTATGGCGACATCCGCTGGGTGGGCAACGAGAGCGGCTTCGCGCAGGAGGAAAACTGGAACGTGGTGGACAACTACGGCATCCTGCGCTGGCGCCCCGCGGAGGCGGACACGCCGCTGCGGCACGGGCACTGGTTCTGGCATCCAAATTCAGAGCAACGCCTGAAATCCCTTGAAGAGCTGATGGAGATCTACCACAAGACCGCCGGCCGGGGGGCGCAGCTTGTGCTCGGCATCGCCCCAGACAACCGCGGGCTGCTGCCGGAAGCGGACGCGAAGCGCCTGGAAGAGTTTGGCGGGGAAGTGCGGCGGCTCTATGGCAAGCCCGCAGCCGTCGGCCGCCCGGCGGACCCCGGCTTCGTGAGCCTGGGCAGAAGCAGGCGCGTGGACCGTATTGTGCTGCAGGAGGACCTCGCACACGGCCAGATGGTGCGCCGGTTCCGGGTGGAAGCGCGAGCCGGACAGGAGTGGAAGGAGGTGGCACGGGGCTCCACCATCGGCAACAGGCGCATTCTGGTTTTCGAACCTGTGGAGACTTCAGCCTTGAAAGTCGTCATCGAGGCCAGCCTCGGCCCTGTGCATCTGAAGCCGGCCGCTGTATATGACGGCGCACAATGACAGGAGTCTCATTGCTGCGGCCCTGACCCCGCTCTATCTGAGCGCCCGCAGGCGCTCCGCCTCCGCGCGGGTAATGCGGACCACCGTTCCATGCCGGTGCCCGGGAGGGAAGCAGAGCCTTTCCGTCACGTCCTCGAAGCGCTTCCAGTCGCGCGTGCGATAGGCGCCGTAGTGCTGCGGCTTGCCGTAGTGATCGAAGAACACGAGCCAGCCGCGGCCAGCCTTCATGACCGAGGGCCCTTCGATCCACGGTGTCGTGAATGACGCGGCTTCGGCCTGCCATGGTCCGGCGGGATCGCCGGCCCACGCCAGGCGGAGGTTCTTCCGGAGAGGCTCGCGGCGCTCGTCCTTGAAGACCATCAGCCAGCGGCGGCCCGCCCTGAGGATGGTGGAGTCGATCGCATTGAAGCCGGGATCAAAGAACAGTTCAGGCTTTGAGAATGATTCGAAATCGCGGGTGCGCATCGCCCAGATGCGGTGATTGTAGCCGGAATCGCCGGTCTGCCCGCCTCCAGGAAACCGTCCGGGGACCGTGCCGGCCCAGAACACAATCCACTCTTTTTGTTTCGGATGCCACACGGCCTCCGGGGCCCAGGCGTTGCGGGCGCCTTCCAGTGGAACGGGGATGAGCTTCTGCCGGGACCAGGAGACGAGGTCCGCCGAGCTCGCGTAGCCGATCGTGAGCGAGCCGTCCTCCTGGGAACGCGTCCACCCGGTGGTCCACAGCATGTGCCAGCGGCGGTCCGGCCCTCGCGCCAGGAACGGGTCGCGCATGAGCATCCCGGGCAATTGCGGGAGGATCACGGGCTGATCGCCACGAACCGGCGTCCAGCGGTAACCGTCCTCGGAAAGGGCGAAATGCACCCCGGATTCGCCGTTGCCGCGGAATGACGTAAACAGCCACGGCTGGGACCACGCGGGCGCGCACAGGACGAAAGCGATTGCGAGGCGCTGCACTGATTGTAGATGATATCGAAAGTGACCTTTACGGATTGCACGTGGGACGATTTTCAGAGCCGCTTCCGCGCGCGGCAGACGCTGCACGGGGTGATCGACGAATGGGCGCGGCGCACGCCGCAGGCGGAAGCCGTGCGGAATGCGTCGCGGGAAACCTCGCTCACCTACGCCGAGCTTCGGGAAAAATCGCAGAACGTGGCGCATGCCCTCCTGCGGCTCGGCTTCCGCAAAGGCGATTTCCTTGCCACTTCCCTGCCCCTGACCGACGATCACATCGTCCTCGAATACGGCTGTTTCCGGGCGGGCGTGATCCACGTGCCGCTGGATCTCCGGCTTTCGCGCGATGAGCTGTTGCGGAGCCTGCGCCTGGTGGGCCCGCGCGGCTACGCCACGGCTCTGCCGCACAACGTCGCCGGGGACGTGGAGGGGCTTGAGCGCGTCTGGGACGCCGCGATGCTGGGCGAGTTCATCGCGAAGGCGGCGGAACAGCCGGCTGTTGAATTACCCGAAATCCGTCCGGAGGACGGCGCGCAGGTGATCTTCACCACGGGCTCGACGGGGCGTCCCAAAGCTGCGCTGCTCACGCACTTGGGCATCACCGTGCAGAACTACTGCCTCGGCGCCGCGTTCGAGTTCGCCGGACATCGCATCCTGGTCAATCTCCCCCCGTCGCACGTGGGCTGCCAGAGCGAACTGTTGATGACGACGCTGTTCTGGGGCAGCACCGCCGTGACTCTGGAGACTTTCGATCCCGGCAAGAGCCTGGAGGCGATCGAACGGCACCGGATCGCGCTCGTCGGGCAGATCCCGGCGATGTTCCATATGATGTGGCGGCACTCCGAGTTCGGGAAGCGGGACCTGACATCGATCCGGGGCGCGGTCTACGGCGGGCAGAGCGTGCCGCGGCCGTTTCTCGAAAAGCTCCGCACGATGGCGCCGCGCATCGGCACGGGGCTCGGGCTGACCGAGACGTCCGGCTTCTGCACATACACCCCGTTGACGGAGGATGCCGGCCGCATAGCGGCGAGCCTCGGCCATGCGGCGCCCATCTACCCGATGTCGATCCGCGAGCCGATGCGCGCCGGCGGCAGCGCCGGCGGGGAACTGCCCTCCGGCGAGATCGGCCACGTCTGCTTCCGCGGACCCCAGACGTTCGCCGGCTACGTCCATGATGAAGAAGCCACACGGGAAACAATCTCTACCGACGGCTGGCTGTACACAGGCGACATGGGCAGCCTGGATGGCGAGGGGCTGCACTTCAGCGGCCGCGCCAAGTGGGTGATCAAGCCGGCGGGCTACCAGGTGTTCCCGGACGACGTGGAGGAGCAGATCTGCGCGCTCTCGGACAAAGTGGCCTCCTGCAGCGTGGTGGGCGTCCCGCATCCGGTCTGGGTGGAGGCGATCGTGGCTTTCGTCGAGAAGCGCCCGGGCGTAGAGCTGACCGAAGCGGAGCTGCGCAAGCACGCGCGTTCGCTCACCTCCTACAAGCGCCCGCTTCATTACGTCATCGTCGAGCCTGGCCAGATGCCGTTGAACCGCGTGGCCAAGGTGGACACGTTGCGGCTTCGGGAACTCGCCGAGCTCGAAGCGCGGCAGTTGCAGAACTGCGGGCGTTGGGAGGCGGAGACCGTCGAGGAGTGAGCCGCGCGGCTGCGGACGGTCCGGCATCCGCTGATTTCCGACTTTTTCATCTGATAGGTTTGTAGAAGCCGCGCGGCATGCGCAAGCCGCCTCCGCGCGGCGGCTGCCCACATGTTGACGCACCAGCCATTCCACTACCATTCGCCCGAGGAGCTTGCACAGGACATTGAACGGCTCGGGCTGAGCATTCCTCTCACTTCGGATTTTTCCGCGCTCTGCGCGCCGCTCGATTGCCGGCGGTTCCGGTTGCCGAACCGCTTCGTCGTGTTGCCGATGGAAGGCTGCGATGGCACGGGCGACGGCGCGCCGGATGAGCTGACGCGCCGCCGCTACCGCCGCTTCGCCGCGGGCGGCGCGGGTTTGTTGTGGGTGGAGGCGTGCGCCGTCGTCCCCGAGGGGCGCGCCAATCCCCGGCAGCTCTGGATCCATGCCGGCAACACCGCTGCGTTTGCGCGCATGCTTGACGAGGCGAGGCGCGCAGCCGCGGAGACGATGGGCGCTTCCCACCGCCCGGTGTTCGTGCTGCAGCTGACGCATTCCGGACGCTACTCGAAGCCCGGGAAGAAGCCCGCGCCCATCATCGCCCACCACTCGAAATTCCTCGATCCCGTGATGGGGCTGCCGCCGGACTATCCGCTGATCACCGACGGGGAGCTGGAGCGGCTGGAGGACTTCTACGTGGAGGCGGCGCGCTGCGCGCTGGAAGCCGGCTTCGACGCGGTGGACGTGAAGGCGTGCCACCGATATCTGGTGAGCGAGCTACATGCTTCCTTCACGCGGGAAGGCTCGCGCTATGGAGGGCCGGAGTTCGAGAACCGGACCCGGTTCTTCCGCAACGTCGTGGGCAAGATCCGCAGCCGCGTTCCGGGCATCGCGGTCACGTCGCGGATGAATGCCTACGACGCCATGCCGCATCCTTACGGCTGGGGCATGGCCCTGGACGGCAGCGAGCGCCCGGACCTGAGCGAGCCGCTCCGGCTCGTAGGGTTCCTGATGGAGAGCGGCGCGCCGCTGGTCAACATCACGATCGGCAATCCATATTACAACCCGTATGTGAACCGCCCGTTCGACCTGCCCATCGCGGGCGCTCCATTGCCTCCCGAGCATCCGCTGGAAGGCGTGGCGCGGTTCCTGCACATCGTGCGCCAGGTGCAGCAGGCGTATCCGCAGTTGCCGGTGGTGGGTGGCGGCTACTCCTGGCTGCGGCAGTTTCTGCCGCACGTCGCGGCAGCGGCGGTGGAACGCGGCTGGGTGTCTCTGGTGGGCGGCGGACGGATGGCGTTCGCCTATCCGGATTTCCCGCGCGACGTGCTTGCGGGGCGTCCGCTGGATCCGCAGAGGGTGTGCGTGGCTTGCTCGGCGTGCACGCAGATCATGCGCGACGGGGGACGCTCGGGATGCGTGCCGCGCGACGCGGCGATCTACGAGCCGATTTACAAGGCTGGCCGCGCCGAGGCGCTCGACACCATCAGGAAAGAGGCCGCCGCCTGCCGGCAGTGCAATGATCCGGCGTGCGTGCCCGCGTGCCCGGCGGGCGTCAACGTGCCGAAGTTCATTCAGGCGATCGCGGACGGGCGGTACCGGGACGCTTACGAAACAATCCGCGAGGCGAATGTTCTGGCCGCCGTCTGCGGTTACCTCTGCCCCGCGGAGACGCTTTGCGAATCGGCCTGCATCAACGAGCACTACTCCGGGCCGGTGCCCATCCGGCATCTGCAACGCTGGGTGTCGCGGATGGCGCTCGAGGAGGGCTGGAGCCGGGAGGCGCGGCCCAGGCCTGCGGCCACGGGCTTCCGCGTGGCGGTGGTGGGCGCGGGCGCGGCAGGCGTGGCGGCAGCCGTGACGCTGGCGTCCCAGGGGCACGCCGTGACGCTGCTGGACCGGCGTCCTTCACCGGGAGGGGTGGCGCGCGAGACGATCCCTCCGGAACGTCTGCCCGGGGAGATTCTCCGGCGGGAACTGGAAGACGCGCTGGCGGCTTCGGGCGCTGTGGAGCGGCGGCAGTTCGAACTGAACGCTGCAAACCCGGTGGACTCGCTGCTGGCGGAGGGATTCGACGCCGTGCTGCTGGCGGCAGGGCTCACGCGCTCGATCCCGCTGCCGGGCGCGGCGAGGCCGAAAACCGGCGTATTCGGAGCGCTCGAGTTCCTGCGGCGCGTGAAGCACGAAGGCGCGCGCGCGGAGGGCGCGGTGGCGGTGCTCGGCGGCGGCAATACGGCGATCGACGCGGCGCTTTCCGCACTGCGCGCAGGCGCCCGGGACGTTTGCATCCTCTACCGCAGGTCGTTCGCCGAGATGCCGGCATGGCCCGAGGAGCGCGATGCGGCGATGCGCGCCGGCGTGCACTTTCTGGTCCTGACACAACCGCTCGATTATGTTTCGGACGAGGCGGGCCGCCTGGCGGGGGTGAAGGTGGCGCGGACCCGGCTCGGAGCGCCGGATGAAAGCGGGCGGCGGCGGCCGGTAGTGATCGCCGGAACCGAGCATGTGCTGCCGTGCGATCTCGCGGTCGAAGCGATCGGGCAATCCGTGGATGAGGCGGTCCGCGCCGCGCTGCCGGGCGTCGAATTCACGCGGAACGGCACGGTGGCGGCGCGGCCGGGATCGCTGGAAACGGGCAGGGATCGCGTCTGGGCCGCGGGCGATCTCGTCAACGGCGGCGCCACGGTCGTGCAGGCAGTGGCCGAAGGGATGCGCGCGGCGCGGGAGATCGATGCGGCGCTGAGGCGTGCGGGCGCGGCCGGCGGGCGTTAAGCAGCCGCCCGAACGGGCCGCTGAAAACTGGAGCCGGCGGCGGGAATTGAACCCGCGACCCCCTGATTACAAGTCTAATGTATTCTCGCTGTTTCGCTTCACGGTCTGTATCCTCAAGATATTTCTGGACAGTGTCTTAACGGGCTCTTGCCCTCCCTGCCGTTCATCCCGTATAATCGCCTCAGAAGTATCCCTTGCAGTATCCCTCGAGTGGAAAACCAGGGACGTTTGCCTGAAATTCACATGGACGCGGGTTGATGAAAAAATGAAAGTTTCCATCAGCAGCAACTCAGGAGTCGTCGTTCTTCCCGTCAAATCGCCGGCCGACAACTCGGGTTCCGGCAAGAAGTCCGTCCCCTGCCGCCAGGACGCCATCGACGCTCTGCCGCCCGGCTCGGGCGACTGGGTTGTGGAAGGGGTCCCGGGCCTGTTCGTCCGCTGCGGCGCCAAGTCGAAGGTCTTCCGCGTCCAGCGGCGCGTCAAGGGTGTGCTCGTGCGGCGGGTCCTGGGCGAGATGACTGCCGCGGCCGCACGCCGGGAGGCGATCAAGGCGTGGTCGGTGCTGAAGCCACGGCCGCCGGAGGGCCGCACCACGCTGGCCGAGGCGTGGGAGCGGTATCTGGAAGACAAGCCGCTGGCGCCGAGCACGCGGGCGCTGTATGAGTACCACCTGCGGCACTACCTGCGCGAGTGGGCGCCGCGCTCGCTCGAGGAGGTGGGCTCGGACCGGCAGGGGGTGCGCTCGCTGTATCAGCGCGTGCTGCGGCGGCACGGCCTTGCGGTCGCCAACCAGATGTTGCGGATCTTTCGTGCGGTCTATTCCTACTACCGGCGGGCGCAGCCCGAACTGCCGGAGACGCCGACGGTGGCCGTCGACATGCGCGCGCTGCGGCCGCGCGACTGGGCGCTGCCGGCCGATCAGCTGCGGCAGTGGTGGGCGGCGGTGGAGAAGCTCAATCCGCTGAAGCGAACCTTTTGGCTTACATTGCTGCTGACGGGCGCGCGCCGGGGAAGCGTCGAGGCGCTGCGTTGGCAGGACCTGGATCTGGACCGGGGCGTGATCCACTTCTCGACGGCCAAGGCGGGGAGGACGTACACGATTCCCGCTTGCAGGAGGCTGGTCGGGTTGCTTTACGCCTGGCAGGAAGAGTGTCCGCCGACGGAGAGCGGCTGGGTGTTTCCCAGCCCGCAGAGGCCGGGGTCGCACCTGGCGGGTGTGCGGGACGACAAGCGCGGCGTGGCCAGCGCCCATCATTTGCGGCACACCTACCGCACGACGCTGGCCGAGCTGGGAGCGACGCCGGACCAGGCACGGCTGCTGCTGGGGCATTCGCTCGGCGGTGACGTCAGCCGCGGCTACATCACGGCGCATCTGGTGGTGGAGAGTCTGCGGCTGCTGGCCGATGCCGTGGCGGAGCGCTACGCGGAGATCCTTGGATGGTGAGGCATGACAGCGGCGGATTCGAGAGAGCTGTTGATGGAGTTTGAGCAGCTGGCGGCCCGTGCCCGGGAGTTCGAGGCGAAGCTGGAAGAGGTGCGGCGGTTGGCTGAGCGCCGCCGCCAGCTGGAGGCGGAGGTCTGGGGCAAGGCAGGCTCGGCCTTGTTCGAGGAGTGGGAAGACAGCCGGAGAAGCGTGGATGCGTTCTATGCGGCATTCGGGCAGGTGGTCGACGCTGCCAAGGCACGGCTGGAGGATGTAGGGGCCTTGCTGGGCGCGTCCGATACAGAGCGCATTGGCCGAGCTCTGCATGCCGCTGGAGTGCGTGCAACGAGGGAAGCGCTGGAGCGCGCCGTTGCGGGGATTCGGGAGCATGTGGAGGCGCAGCAGGAGGAGAGGAGGTCGCGGCGCAGGGCGGCGACGCAGGGTGGTTGGATTCCGGAGTCTGGCAGAGGGACACCGCGGAGGGCATCGTCGGCGGCGCCGGGCGGCGCACGGGAGGCTTCCGGTACAGGCGCCGGAGCCGACACTGCGGCGTCAGGTGGACTGGATCAGGAACGGGCAGAACAGAATATGGCCTGGGGGCCCGAATCCTGGCGCCGGGACGCCGAAGGCAGGCCTGGGCGGTGGGTGGCGGCCCGGGATTATTCCCGCATCACGGGAATTCCGCTGGGGACGCTGGCCAACTGGCGGCATCAGGACCGCAAGTGCGGCCGCGACGAACCTGCCGGGGACAAGCCGCGCTACCGCCGGTTTGGTTCGGCGGTGCGCTACTGGCTGCCGCGGTCGCTGGAAGACCCTTCGAGCTCTTGGCAAGAGCCTCGGCCTGATGCAAGCGGTGGTTTCTGAACCGCGAAGTGAGCATTCCGCTCGCGACCGCTTCGCACAATGAACACCGATCGAATCCCTGCTGGGCGGTTTCGGCGAACCAGACTTTCTGCTCGGGATCGCCTCCCAGCAGCCTCCGTCCCGTTTGACTCGGGTAAATCACAGGCCGCACGTCTCGCGGGCAGCGCCTGAGCCTTGTTTGGAATCCCACGCCATCGCTGGCGGTCTCACCGCGAGATGCTGCAGCTTCAGCAGGCCTCTTAAATTCTTCGAGGGAGTCCCTCTTGGAGGTTCTGTGATTTGGTTTATCTGTCCCGAAACCGCCCGGCGTGGTCTCTTGCTATCCCCGTCCCGGCCCTTACGGGTCATTCCCTTGCGCTCTCTCCCCGCTGTCGACCTTGCTCACACATTCGCCAAAGAGCAGATTTCTCCTCCGCACCAGACCGTGGGCTCCCGCTGCCAGTGTCACCGTGTATCCCACGCCTTCGTACTTCCTCCATCCCAGCTTTCTCCATCGCGCGACCATTCTTATCTCCCCCAAACCCGCTTCTTCTCACGTCGACCCTGACCATAGCCCCGCGGCGGCAACGTCGCCCCTACACTGTGCTGGGTCTCACATTCGTATTTGCGCCGCATCCGGCGTCACATTCCGCGCCTGCAACCCGTGCCTCTGCTTCGTGGACAGCTTCGCCTGCCAAGTCCCCGCTTTGATTTCCACGTCTGCACGCTCAGCGGAACAGCGCGGTGAAGTGCAGCTGTTTGACTGGCATCCGCGCACTGTGGATCGAGTCCACGAGCATCAACGGCCGCGTCCGCAACATACGCTTCGGCGCAACCGACGCCCCCGCAGGGGCCATCCAAGTCACGCGCAACAGCTGCGTCGGCAACGCCTCGCATTCATCCCCCGCAGGTCATGCGATTGCATAAACTGGAGGTTTCTCTGGAGGGCCTGAAACATGAACTTGCCAACCATTTTCGCCACCTGCCAGCCGCGCCCGGATGTGCTCAGCGGCGCCACACGCGACGAGCAGTTCATGGCCGACCTGTCCCAGGTGGTCAACGGCACGGCGCTACCGGATTACCTCGATCCTGTCCTCTTTTTCCGCAACACCTACCCCACCCGCGGCCTGCGCGAGCTGATGAAGGCCGTCTGCCTGCGCCTGTCGGGCAAAGGCGGCGAGGTGTCGCCCATCATCCGCCTGGGCACGCAATACGGCGGCGGCAAGACGCACGGCCTGATCGCCATCACGCACGCGGCGCGCGGCATGAAAGGCGTGGCCAACATCGCCGACCTCGTCGATCCCCTCCTGTTGCCCGCTGGCGACGTGCGCATTGCCGCGCTTGACGGCGAGAACACGGACCCAGCCAACGGCCGCCAGCTCGAGTCCGGCTTGCGCGCCTTCAGCCTTTGGGGAGAACTGGCCTATCAACTCGGCGGGGCAGCAGCCTATGAACGCCTCCGCAATTCCGACGAGAAACACATCGCCCCGGGCGCGGACATCCTGCGCGAGCTGTTCGGCGATCAGCCCACGCTGATCATGCTCGATGAAATCTCGGTCTACCTCCGCAAGGTCGAGCGCGCCTTTCCCAATGCCAGCCGCCAGTTCACAGCGTTCGTTCACGCCCTCTTCAAGGCCGTCGCTTCCACGCCGCAGGTGGCGCTGGTCTACACGCTCGCGATCGGCAAGGACGACAAGGCGCAAGACGCCTATAAAGAGGAGAATGAACGCGCCGCCGCCGCGC
>DYJN01000124.1 GCA_020723085.1 Arcobacter sp. | reverse complement strand
GCCGGGCTCGAGCCGGCGCGCCTCCGTCTCGAGGCGCAGGGCGCGCCGCCACCGGTGAAACGCACCTCGGCGCGCCAGGCGGTGTTCGACGCCACGGAATCACGGAACAGGAACGTGGGCGGCGCGAAATCCGGGGGGAACGGCGTGTCCGGCAGCGGGCAGTCGATCGTGATGCCATCCTGCGGCTGCGCGGCGGCAAGGATCGGGACAAACAGAAGCCGCAGCAGGGTCCTTCTCAAAGCCCCGTGTCCACGATCACCCCCGACGGCGGGGCGTGAGTTCCTGATAGTCTAGAGAGCTTGAATTGCGCGCGGGCCGCGCCGCTGGCGGCGCGGCCGCGGGCGGCAGGGTGAGAGACGCAAAGCCATGAGCCAACCGCGGGAACGGATGTTTGTCACCGAAGACGGGCGCAATGTGGCGCTGATTTTTGCGCTGGTCAGCTCGCTCTTTCTGTTGTGGGGATTCCTGAACGGAATGATCGACGTGATGGACAAGCACTTCCAGAATGAGCTGGGTCTGACGAAGGCGCAATCGGCGTGGGTGCAGTTCGCTCACTATCTCGGCTATTTTCTGATGGCCGTGCCGGCGGGGTGGCTGGCGTCGAAGCACGGCTACAAGGCGGGCATTGTGGCAGGGTTGCTGATGGTGGCGATCGGCGGGTTCTGGTTCCTGCCGGCTACGGAAGTCCACTTCCTGGTGAAAGAGGGCAAGGTCGGGCCGAACATCGCCTTCGCCGCGTTCCTGTTGGGTGTGTGCACGATCGCCGGGGGGCTCACGTTTCTGGAGACGGTTGCGAACCCCTATACGACGGTGCTCGGCCATCCGCAGTTCGCCGCAACGCGGATCAACCTGGCGCAGTCGATGAACGGCTTCGGGTGGATCTTCGGCCCGATGGTGGGCAGCGTGTATTTCTACTCGAAAGACGCGGCGGGACGGAACACGGGGAGCGAGACGCTGTACATCCCCTATGTGACCAGCGCCATCGGCGTGCTGGTGCTGGCGCTGATCTTCTACCTGACGAAGATGCCGGACATCAAGACGGCGGACGAGTACCACATGGACAACGGCACGCCGGGCGCGCCGCACTCCATCTGGTCGCACCCGCACTTCTCGCTGGCGGTGCTGGCGCAGTTCCTGTACGTGGCGGCTCAGGCGGGCATCTTCAGTTTCTTCATCAACTACATGGTGGAGGAGCCGCCTTCGATGCCCGCGTCGTGGCACGCGGGGATGGAGAGCTTCGCCGCGCATGCAGGCATCCTGAGCGACTGGCTGAGAGGCTGGCTGGAGCCCGTGGACGGCGGCGCCGCCTGCCGGATCACGGAGAAGGGCGCGGCGAACCTGGCGAGCGTGGCGTTCCTGTTCTTCCTCACCGGGCGGTTTTCGGGCGCGGCGATTCTGCGGCGCTTCGCCGCACACCGCGTGCTCGGAACCTATGGCGCGATGAATGTTCTGGCGACGCTGCTCGTGTTCTTCAAGCTGGGATGGTTCTCGGTGGCGTGCCTGTTCCTGAGCTACTTCTTCATGTCGATCATGTTCCCCACGATCTTCGCGCTCGGCATCCACGGGCTGGGCGCGCGGGCGAAGAAGGCGTCGTCGTTCATCGTGATGGCGATCATGGGAGGCGCGCTGCTGCCGAAGCTGATGGGATTCATCGCCGACCTTTCGAACATGTCCCGCGGCTTCATCGTGCCGATGTTCTGCTTCGCCTTTGTGGCGTGGTACGGCTTCCAGTGGCCAAGGTTCAGCAAGGCGGAGTCGCTGACCGCAGCGCCCTCAGTGCGGGGACACTGAGCCTCCGCCTTGAGCCGCTGGGGCAGCCTATCATGTGAGGCATGCAGGTCCGCTCCCGGTTCGCCGCATTCTTTCTCGTCACGTTTCTTCCCGGCATCGCCGGGGCGCAGGCGCCCGCGCGGCTGCGGGTTTCCGGGAACCACCGGTTTCTGGAGGACTCGACGGGCAAGCCGTTTTTCTATCTCGGCGACACGGCGTGGCAACTGTTCCACCGCCTGAACCGCGAGGAGGCGGATGTCTATCTGCGCAACCGCGCCGCCAAAGGCTTCACCGTGATTCAGGCTGTTCTGCTGGCCGAACTCGGCGGGCTGGACGCGCCCAACGCCAACGGCGGCCTGGCGCTGGAAGGCAGGGATCCGGACCGCCCGAATGAGGCGTACTTCCGTCACGCCGACTGGATTGTGAAACGCGCCAACGAACTCGGCCTGGTGATGGGCGTGCTGCCGGCGTGGGGCAGTTACTGGAAGCAGGGGCCGGCGCGGATCTTCGACGCCCGGAAAGCGCACCGCTACGGGCTGTGGCTGGGCAGGCGCTACCGCGAAGCGTCGATCATCTGGATTCTCGGCGGGGACCAGAATGTGGAGACACCCGAAGAGCGGGCCATCATCGACGCGATGGCGCGCGGGCTGCGCGAGGGCGACGGCGGCGCTCACCTGATCACATTCCACCCGCGCGGACCGGGGCAGTCTTCGCTGGCGTTGCAGGACGCTGCATGGCTCGACTTCCACATGAACCAGACGTCGCACGGCGCGCGCGATCACGACACGGGGCTGTTCATCGAGCACGACTTGCGGCTGCAGCCGGTGCGGCCCACGCTGGACGGCGAGCCGCGCTATGAGACGATTCCGGTGGGCTTCTACATGGCGAACTACAGCCGGCTGGACCGCTTCGACGATTTCGACGTGCGGCAGGCGGCGTACTGGGCTGTACTGGCGGGCGCGTGCGGCCACACCTACGGGCATAACAGCGTGTGGCAGATGTGGCAGCCGGGGCGCAAGCCGGTCCTGTGGGCTTCGTCGCCATGGCGGGAGGCGCTGGATCATCCGGGGGCGTTTCAGATGGGCTGGCTGCGCCGGCTGTTCGAGGCGCGGTCTTTCGCGAAGCTTGTGCCGGACCAGACGCTTGTCCTGAACGCGCCACAGGCAGGCGGCGCGAAGTTGCGCGCGGCGCGCGCCGCGGATGGGTCGTTTGTGATCGTCTACAGCCCGTTCGGCGAGCCGTTCACGATCGAGAAGAGCCGGCTGCCCATGCGGCGGCTGAAGGAGATCTGGTACGACCCGCGTTACGGGGTGGCGCATCTGGTGCACCACTCGGATAATCAGGGTTTCCAGACTTACGCGCCGCCAACCCGGGGGCGCGGGCAGGACTGGGTGCTGATTCTGGAGGACGAGGCGGCGAACCTGCCGCCGCTGCCGGGGATGGAATAGAAGCCGGAACGGCAGGCGGCGCCGCTTTCAGCGCGGCTGGAGGCTGAGAACAGGGAACCCTCCGGCGGCTGCCGCCCCCGGTGGCGCTTCCGGCTGAACACCCGGGAACCGCCATGCCGTTCGAACCGCCCCCGCCTGCGCCGCATCTTCCTTCCGGGCGCGCCGGGGGGCGTTTCCCGGCGGGGATCTGTGTTCTCGGGGGCTGGCGCTTTTTAGTGTAATTATTTACACTATAAGCGTGGAGGCCAGGGTCGTAGCGCACTGGGACGGCGACCGCTTCTTCGCCTCGATCGAACAGGCGGCGGACCGGCGTCTGCGCGGGCGCGCCGTGGTGGTGGGCGGGGAGCGGCGGGGGGTGGTGCTGTCGGCGAGCCCGGAGGCGCGGCGGCTCGGAATCCGCCCGGGGTGGCCGGTTGGGCGCGCGCGCCGCGCGGTGCCGGATCTGGTGGTGGTCCCGGCGCATTTCGAGCTGTATGAGCGGTTCTTTGACGAGATCCTGTGGCTGTGCCGGGAGACGACGCCGTTGGTGGAGCCGGCGGCGGTGGGCGCGGCGTGGCTCGACCTGACGGGCACGGAGCGGGTAAACGCGCGGGATGCGCGCGCGGTGATGGAACGGATCCAACAGACGGTGCGGCAGTGGCTGCATGTGTCGATTTCGGCGGGGATCGCGGCGAACAAGCTCGTGTCGCGGCTGGCGGCGCGGGCGGGCAAGCCGGGCGGGCGCACCGTCGTGCCGCAGGGGCGGGAGCGCGCCTTTCTGGCGCCTCTGCCGGTGGCGGCGCTGCCGGGCTTGAGCCGCGAGGCGCTGGAGGCGCTGGATCTGGCGGGGATTCACCGCATCGGGCAGGTGGCCAT